>DATJBM010000001.1:0-35520 GCA_035515295.1 Casimicrobiaceae bacterium
CTTCGAAGTTTTCACCTGAGGTACGGGAACGGGCGATCCGGATGGTTTTGGAGAGCAGCGCCGAGCATGGTTCGCAGTGGGCAGCAATCAAATCGGTCGCCGCGAAGTTGGGCTGCACCACGGAGACCCTACGGCGCTGGGTTCGGCAGGCCGAGATTGACCAAGGCAAGCGAGCTGGCGTGACGTCTTCGGATGCGGAGCGGATCGCGCAACTGGAGCGTGAGAACCGCGAGTTGCGCAAAGCCAACGAAATCCTCAAGGTGGCGAGCGCGTTTTTCGCCCAGGCGGAGCTCGACCGCCGCACCAAGTCCTGATGGACTTCATTGATCAGCATCGCGACCGCTTCGGGGTCGAGTCGATCTGCAAGGTGTTGCCGATCGCCCCGTCGACGTATTTTGCGCATGCGGCTCGTCGTCGCAATCCGGACCTGCGCAGCGACCGCGCCAAGCGCGACGCCGCGTTGACTCCAGAAGTGGAGCGCGTGCATCGCGAGAACTTCGGGGTGTACGGGGTACGCAAGGTCTGGCGTCAACTGCTGCGCGAAGACTTCGACGTGGCACGCTGCACGGTCGAGCGGCTGATGGCACGACTTGGTCTGCAGGGTGTCATCCGGGGCAAAGCGGTGCGCACCACCATTGCCAATCCAACGGCAGCGTGTCCGCTGGACCATGTCAATCGTCAGTTCAAGGCGACGCGGCCGAACGAGTTGTGGGTATCCGATTTCACCTACGTATCGACTTGGCAAGGCTTCGTCTACGTCGCCTTCATCATCGACGTGTTCGCGCGGCGTATCGTCGGGTGGAAGGCGTCGGCGAGCCCGCAGACGGATTTCGTGCTCGATGCGTTGGAACAAGCGCTCTACGCGCGGCGACCGCAGGTCGGACATCGCCTCGTGGCGCATTCGGACCGCGGAAGCCAATACACGAGTATTCGCTACACCGAGCGCTTGGCAGAAGCGGGGATCGAGCCGTCGGTGGGCAGCGTCGGTGATTCCTACGACAACGCCTTGGCCGAAACCATCAACGGGCTGTACAAGGCCGAGGTGATTCACCGGCGGCGTTGGCCAAGCCGCGCGGCGGTAGAGATGGCAACGCTGGCGTGGGTCGATTGGTACAACCATCGACGACTCCTGGAGCCGATTGGTGACATCCCACCGGCGGAGGCTGAAGCCAACTACTATCGTCAACTTTCGGAGCTACCCAAGGCGGCGTAACTCACACAACGGAGCCTCCGAGATTCCCGGAGCGGTTCAACCCGAAAAACTGTCCAACTGCGCGGGACCACCTCTTCGTTCCAGCGCTAACCCGAGCTCGGTTGTGCGAACACACATTGGTCTTCGAGGTGCAGCAATGATCGGCACGCCTAGCCGCCCACTCCAGCGGACGCCTTGCCGGCGGCGCATACTACGCGCCGTCTGCTCGACGCCGCCGAGCTTGGTTCGCTAGGCAGCACGTAAAGCACCCGAGAACATGCGCCTCCCCGAGCACCTGGAAGTCGTCGAAGACATCTGTCGGTTCCGTCCCCGCGGCGAATGCTCCCTTGTTGAGGCGGTCGACCTCATAAGTAACGCAATCGGCTATTGCCGTCGTCGACGCATAACCAAGCTCCTCCTCAACGGGACAGGTCTGGTCGGCATGTCTGTTCCGAGCCTAGTTGATCGCTTCCTAATGGTCGAAGAGTGGGCACAAAAAGCAGAAGGCCTTGTTGTGGTAGTGCTCGTTGTTGAGGCGAAGTACATTCATCCGCAGAAATTTGGTGTGAAGGTTGCTGCTGATTTCGGGCTGATGTGTGATGTCTACGATTCTGAGCCGCATGCTCTCGCGTGGCTCTCCAGCGTCGTGCCACCGGCGTAATGCTTGCTTGGGGTAAGCTGATCGTTTCGCGTGCCCGTCTAACTACTCGTTCAACCGGCCGCGTGTCCGGCGGGCGGCACCCGGCGGACACGCGCCGGTCAGGTTGACTCTATTAGGCCGCTTAGCCGCAGATTCTGTACCGATATAGGAGCGTCCCCGTGAAGCTATTCACTGCGATCGCGGTCGTTTTTTTAGCGGCCATCGCCGTTGTCCACTTGCTCCGTCTCTTCGCAGGCTGGGAAGTCAGTATCGTCGGGTTCATCATCCCGATATGGTGGAGCACCGTTGGTCTTATCATTCCGGGTGGCCTAGCGTTCATGGTTTGGCGCGAGCACACACGTGAAGCGGCCTAACCACTCGCTCAACCGGACCGCTCGCCGGCGGCGCTTGCGCGCCATCCATTCGTGGCCGGTTAGCTTGGTTTGTTGGGCGGTGGAAGTACAGAGAGGGGAGCACGATGAGCAACGACCAGATGGCGCCCGAGACCAAAGGCGTTACGGTGAAGTTACTTGCAACGGTTGACCTTGGCCCTGAGATCGACGGGATGGCAGGGCGCCAACTTCGAATGCGTATGGTAACCATCGAGCCAGGAGGCGTCTTCGGCCCGATACACGACCATAAGGACAGACCAGGCACCGTCTACATACTGCAAGGAACGATCACTGACCATCGAAATGGAGTCGCCACGGACTATGGACCGGGGGTGGGCTGGCCCGAGGACAGGAACACCACACATTGGCTTGAGAACAGAGGAACGATTCCGGCGGTGGAGATCTCGGTCGACATAGTCAGGCAGGCGTAAGCTCAGGCCCGGCATAGCACGGTGGAGCCTGACGCGCGGGTCAGACGGATGCGCTTCGGCTTCGCCTCCTTTTCGGGGCGCCGGTTAGCCACAACGTTAGGCCGCACGTTTCTTGCAGGAGACGCAGCATGGATCGATTCACGGGCGGTTGCCTTTGCGGCAACGTCCGACTTGTGGCGTCGGGACTCCCTTACCGGGTCGGCCTATGTCACTGTCTCGACTGTCGCAAGCATCATGGGGCCCTGTTTCACGCTTCCGCGGTGTTTCCTCGGGATGCGGTGACGATCGATGGCGAAACACGCGACTACGCCGGGCGGTTCTTCTGTCCGCGCTGCGGCTCCTCCGTATTCGCACGCACGGCAGACGAAATCGAAGTGAACCTGGGATCCCTGGACGCCCCGAACCAAATGGTGCCAACCTACGAGAGTTGGATCGTCCGTCGCGAGTCCTGGTTGCCGCCGTTTCCGCTCACGAGACGATACGAGCGCGATCGCGACGCCACGAATCGCTATGAGGAGGAGTAGGTGGCGCGAACAAGCCGGGAGTTTGGCGAGTGGCTCCAGTGTGGTCCAGACAAAGACCTCGCATAGCGCGAGTTTCAGCTGCTGCAGCCGGAGTGCGGCCTAACCCCTCGTTGAACCGCGACCGCTCGCCCGCGGCACTGGCGTTGAGTACTCGCCCGGCTATATCGCCGATCATTGGTGCATCAAGGGTCACATTCTTCTGTGCACGGAAGGCGAACTTCACACTCAACTCGAAGATGGGCAAAGATTTACGCTGAAGCCGGGCATGAGTTACCAAGTTGCCGACAATGCAGAGTCTCACCGCTCTTCCACTGAAGTTGGAGCAAAGCTTTTCATTGTCGACTGAAAGTGACGCCTGACCTCTCGCTCAGCCGGACCGCTCGCCGGCGGCGCTCGCGCGTCCGGTGCTCGCGGCTCGGCCCGCTCCTTCGTGTCGCGACCATGATCTCTGGCGCCGGTTCACAAAGCCTTTCTTTCCACAAGCCAACGAGCCGCGAGTCCTCTGCATGAGCGCCACAAAGCGACCACTCCGCCGATACCGCGGCAGCTGCCATTGCGGCGCGATCGAATTCGAGATTGAAACCGACTTTCCCGAGCTGACGACGTGCGACTGCTCGATTTGTCGGCGCAAGAATGCGTTGATGGTGAAGGTCCACGAGAGTCAATTCAAGCTTCTGGCCGGGGCCGACTGCCTCACCGAGTACCGGTTCCACACGATGACTGCACGTCATTTCTTCTGCAAGCGATGCGGCATCTACCCGTTTCATCGCAAGCGCGTCACGCCAGACTATTTCGGGATCAACGTCTTCTGCCTGGACGGCTTCGACCCATCCGGCATTCCCGTGCGCCAGACGGCCGGCGCCTCGATGAAATGAGCTTTCCTTGTCAACGCGGGCGCAGGCCCAACCCGCTCGCTCAACCTTGCCGCGCGCCGTCCGCTTGCGTCCGCCCAGCTCCGTCCGTTGGGCGTCGAAGGGGAAGTAGACGCCATGCCGAAGATTGACGTTTCCGCGGTGCCGGTGCGCGTCGGTACGAGCTACCCGGAGCCCTTCAATGACGCCGGTGCCGGTCGCACCCGAAGGAGGCTCGGCGATGCAGGTCGACTCACCGCGTTCGGCGTCAACCTGATGACGCTTCCCCCGGGCCGATGGTCGAGCCAGAGGCACTGGCACAGCCACGAGGACGAATTCGTCTACGTCCTCGAAGGAGAGCTGACGCTCGTCGAGGATCGTGGAGAGACGGTGCTGCGAGCCGGAGACTGTGCCGCGTTTCCCAAGGCGAGTGGCGACGGGCACCACCTGCAGAACCGCTCCGCTGCCGTGGCGGTGTACCTCGAAGTCGGCTCACGTCACCCCGACGACGTCACAACGTGCTCCGACGTCGACATGATGAGTATGAACAGGGACGGAAGGTTTTTGCACAAGGACGGAACGCCGTATGCCTAGGGCGAGGGTTCGCCGCGGCGCATTGCAGTTCGAAGGTGCAGGATGCCCGCTCGCTGGAGCCGACCTCAATGCCTTGGCCGGAAGGTAGCGCATCACTCGTCACGCCGCCGGCGGCGGTTGCTTCAGCACCTTAGGCAACTCGGCGTCGATGCAGGCCCACCGCGGCGCAGACGACGTCCATATCGTCATCGCAGGATCGGCGAGATTCGGATCGTCGAAAGTGCCGACGCGAACGAAAATCAGGTGCGGGCGCGCCTCCGCCTCGCTGAAGAGCGGCGTCCCGCACGAGGCGCAGAATCGCCGGTGCATTCGGTTACCGCTGTCGGCGACACTTGGATAGTCGCGGGTTTCGCCCGTCACCGTGAACATGGCTGTGCGGAAGCAGGCGTTGACCGTTCCGCTGCCGGCGCCGAGATATTGGCACACCCGGCACCAGCACACGCGGGTAACGATCGGAGGCACCGAGCTTTCCCAGCGAACGACCCCGCAGAGGCATCGACCGGTTATCGTCATACCCTGCTCCAGGCAACAAGGGAAAGGCCGTGATCGCCGATCCTACGTCGTAAAATAGAGCACCGGCAACCGCGCGGCCATGGTCGAGTCACCTCGCTCGACGGCTGGCGCAGGCAGATAAAGATGACCATCCGGAAGGATCAGCTGCACAACGAACAGGGCGCCGGGCTGGCCTGCCGGAAACGGGAGCGCCCATCATGTCCAGAGTCGCGTTAGCCATACCTGCTATCCATGCCGTTGGTCTACCGGTTCCTGTTCCCTGGTATGTGGCTATCGTGGGTCATCTACTGGCTATGGGCCGCTCGACGTGCCAAGCCTAGCGAGCGCCGCGAGGCAACCGGCTCGCGCATGCTCCATGTAATACCACTGTCCTTGGCCGTTTGGCTGCTGTGGGGCCGCGGCGTACCGGCCCCGTTTCTCGATGACAGGCTCTTTCCCTGGGCGCCGTGGGAATTCTGGAGTGCCGCCTTGGTCACCGCGCTGGGCTTGCTTTTCACGGTTTGCGCGCGGGTCTACCTCGGCGCCAACTGGAGCGGAGTAGTTACCATCAAGCAGGGGCACGAGTTGATCGATAACGGGCCTTATGCCCTGGTCCGCCATCCGATCTACACGGGTCTGCTTGTCGCCTTCATCGGCTCTGCCGCGGCTCTCGGCGAATGGCGCGGAGTGCTTGCCGTGCTAATGGCATGGGCAGCGTTCTGGCGCAAAGTTCGGGTCGAAGAGCGCTGGATGACCGAGCGCTTCGGTGAGCGATACGTGGCCTACCGCAAGCGCGTACCGGCGCTCGTGCCTCTTTGGAAGTGGATGCGAACGTGAGCCGGGCGCAGGCTAAGCCGTCGCTTAAGCGCACCTTTGGCCGGCCGCGCGAACGCGCGCTCCGCCCGCGGTCGCTCATCTCCATTCGTTAGGGCCGGTGCAAATGCACTACGCGTTTCTTGCGGTCGCGATCGTCAGCGAGGTCATAGCCACGCTGCTCCTGAAGCTCTCGGATGGCCTGACCAAATGGTGGTGGGGCATCGTTTCGGTCTTCTTCTACGCCGTAGCGGGCGTCATGTTGAGCCTAGTCCTGAAGTACATGGCGGTCGGCCTCGTCTACGCCATCTGGGCCGGTGTCGGCATTGCGCTCATTTGCTGCGCCTCGGTGCTGCTCTGGGGCCAACGCTTCGATGCGGCGGCATTGGGAGGCATTGCGCTGATCGTGGCGGGCGTCATGCTCATCACTCTCAAGTCCGGCGTCACTCTCCGCTGAGCACTCGGCACCCGTGGCTCGACCGGGCCCATCGGCACCTGGAGCACAGATGACGTTCCGCGAGATCACCGCGGCCGACCTCCCGGCACTTTTCTACGTTCGCACGAGGACACGTGAAAACGCGTATAGGCTCGAGCAGCTGCAAGGCCTCGGCATCACGGCGGAGAGCGTTGCCGAGAAACTCACCGCCTCGTTCAAAGGCTGGCTGTGCGCCGACGCCGATCGAGTCGTCGCATTCTGCATGGCCGACCGTGCCACGGGAGAGCTGTGGGTCGTCGCCGTACTGCCCGAGTACGAGTACCAGGGTATCGGCAACACCCTCATGGCCCTGGCCGAAGAATGGCTGGCGGTGGAGGGCTGCACTCGGGCATGGCTCACGACGGATGTCGACCCCTCGCTTCGCGCCTACGGCTTCTATCGCCAGCGTGGCTGGGGCGACTGGAAGATCGAGAACGGCGTGCGGTGGATGGAATTGCCGTTGCCAAGGCGCTCGACTGAGGGCAATCGCGAGCCTTGAGTCCGTGGTACCTTCCTCTCCTGGCATTGCGATCCACCGGAGCGCGACCATGAAAGACCGACCGCTCGAAGTGCAGAGCATTCGGCCGGACCGCGAGGTCATGACGACCCAGCGGCTGCCGTATTTCGTGGGCATCTCCGGGCAGACCGTGAATGCCACCGGCCTGTCTATGCATATCGTCGTCATTCCGCCCGGGGCACGCGCCGAGCCGCACATCCACGTCGGCTACGAGACCGGCATCTACGTCCTGGAAGGCACGGTGTGCACGCGCTGGGGCCCGCACCTCGAGCACGAGGTCGTGAGCCGGCCTGGAGAGTTCCTGTTCGTGCCGCCCGGCGTTCCGCACGAAGCGATCAACTTGAGCGCGACCGAGCCGGCGCGCGCAGTGGTCGCGCGAAACGATCCGGCGGAGCAGGACAAGGTCCAGCCTTTCGTGCCATGACTCCGCGCCGCCAGTCGCCGCGCACGGTGCGCATCGTCGGCGGGTTGCTCGCGGCGATCTGGATGGCGGCCGGCGTCGGCGGCATCGTCGCCGCCGCGCTCACGGCGCACGCGGTGCTCGGGCTGGCCGGCCTCGCGGCCATCGCCTACGGCGTGGTCTGGGCGCGTGTCGCGCACGAGGGTCGCCTGCTCACGTTGCGCGAGGCGCTCACGCCGTGGCGCGGAGCCAAGGATCGCGACGCCCGCACGGCGCGATAGCGGGCGACGCCCATGGAGGTCTTCGTTTTCGCCCGGCTCCACGCCGGGCCGGGCAAGCGCGAGGCGGTGCGGCAGGCGATGTTCGAGGTGCAGGGCCCGACGCGGCAGGAGCCGGGCTGCCTCGCCTACGGGGCGTTCCAGTCCGTGCGCGACGCCGACGAGTTCTACATTCACTCGCACTGGGTGGACATGGCTGCTTTCGAGCGGCATGCCAACCTACCGCACACGGTGCAGTTCGTCGAAGCGGTCGAGCCGCTCCTCGATCATCCTTTCAAGGCCACGCTGTCCGAGCGACTCTGGTGACGCTCACGGCCGATGCCGGGGGACGTCCGTGCTGTGTATAGTGGTGCTGATCCGCTATCGCGCGCTGGTCGCCTTCATGTTAACGCTGCTTCTGCTGGAGTACCTCGGCCGCCGCCTGGTCGAGCTGTTCCTGCCGATCGTGACGACGGGAGCGCCGCGCCGCCGGATCGTCAACCTGGTCCTCCTCGGCATCACCATCGCCGCGCTGGCGCTGTCGGTATGGCGCCGGCCGCTCGTCGCGACCACCGCCGCGCCGTGATCCGCGTCCGAGAAGTCGATCACCTCGTGCTGCGCGTCGTCGACCTCGACGCGATGCTTCGCTTCTATTGCGATGCGCTGGGCTGCATGGTGGAGCGCCGACAGGACGCGCTTGGACTGGTGCAACTGCGCGCCGGCCGGTCGCTGCTCGATCTCGTGCCAGTGGAAGGCAAGCTCGGCGCGGCCGGCGGCGCACCGCCGGGCAGAGAGGGCCGCAATCTCGACCACTTCTGCTTCCGGGTCGAGCCATTCGACGCGGCCGCGATCCGCGCGCATCTGAGGACGCACGGCATCGCGGCCGGCGAAGTCGCCATGCGCTATGGCGCCGAAGGGGAAGGTCCGTCGATCTACGTCAACGACCCGGAGGGCAACGTCGTCGAGCTCAAGGGGCCGCCGAGCGGCCCGGAGACACCGCCGCTTGCCGCTCGAACGTAGCGGACGGACGCCACCGGCGACGATCGATCTTCAACTCGAGGGAGAGACAAGTGCTCCATCACGGCCTGGGCTATCATCTCGTCGCGGTGCTCGTCGCCATCTATCCATCGTGGAAGATTTTCGAGCGCGCCGGCTTGAATCCGGCGCTCTCGCTGTTGATCTTCGTCCCGCTGGCGGGCTGGTGGATCGCGGCGGCGATCCTCGCCTTCTCCAGGTGGCCGAAGCTCGACGCTTCGATCAGCGCAGGTCCGCATGCTTAGCTTCGGTGTCGCGCATATCGTCGCGCTGATCGTCTTCATTCTCCTCGTCTGGGCGTTCGTCGCGATCTTCGGCCGCATCGTCAGCCGCGCCGGGTATTCGCGCTGGTGGCTCATCACCGTGTTCGTTCCCGTGCTCAACCTAATCATGCTGTGGATCTTCGCCTTCGCCGACTGGCCCGCGGCGCGGAGCCGGTCCTCGGCGTGAAGCGCGGCTTGGATCGAGCCGAAACGATGCGCCGCTCCAGGGTGGCCCGCCTGCTGTGGTGCGGCATCGGCGTGGCCGCGGGCATGGCGGTCGCGTTTTCGATCGCGTCGACGACCTCGCCGGTGTTCCTCGCATCGCTGGGCGGATCGGCGGTGTTTCTCTTCGGGTTGACCCGCGCCGCGGCGGCGCAGCCGCGCGCCCTCTTCGGCGGCCACCTCGGCGGAGCGCTCGTCGGCATCGCCGGCTATCAGCTCTTAGGCGACGCGCTCTGGGTCTACGCGGCCGTGGAGATCTTCGCCTTGTGGCTCATGCTGGTCACGCGGACGGCGCACCCTCCGGCGGGCGCCAATCCGATCATCATGGTTCATGGTCATGCCGGCTGGACGGCGCTGTGGCAGCCGGTGGGCTTCAGCGTGCTGGGACTCGCGCTGGTCGCCGTGGCATGGAGCCGGCTCTTCCCCGGCCTCGCGGCGTATCCGACGCGCTGGCTGGATCCCTCCCCTCCGACCACGTTCTGGGGCGGATGGGACGAATAGGCCCGGGGCTAAACTGTCGGGCCTGGGCCGCCGTGGCGCCCGCTTCCGCGAACCGCTTCATGACTCCGACCCGCTCCGAGCTCCTGTTCTTCCGCTGTCCGACGTGCGCGCATCGCGCGCACTGGTCGCGGCGGCTCGTTCGCGCGCCCGCCGCCGGCGTGCCCGCGCCGTACGTCTGCGGGCGCTGCGGCGAGCACGCGGTGCCGCAGAACTTCGTCTGGATCGCGCTCGCGTCGCTCGTCTTCTTCGCCGTCGCTGCGGCAGGGCTCGCGCTGCTCGCGCGGGCGATGCCTTTCGAGCGGGAGAACGCGTTCTTCCTCGCCGTCATCCTGAGCGTGGCGTTCTTCCAGCTCCTCGCGCGGCGGCTCCTGACCTGGCGGTCGGTGTCGATCCCCGACGCGGGATAGTCGCTGTTCTGAACGAAGCCGGCGGCTGCGAGGTCTACGCTTCACAGCTCCTCGTCTAAGTCGGCGCATGAAGGATTCAAGCGAAATCGTGATGGCGGGCGACCGCGAGGTCGCCATCTCCCATCCGGGAAAGGTGCTCTTTCCCGAGAGCGGTCACACCAAGCTCGACCTCGTGCGCTATTACCTCGCGATCGCCGAGGGCGCGCTGCGCGGCGCCGGCGGGCGCCCGAACATGCTGGTGCGCTTTCCCGACGGCATCGACGCCGAGTTCTTCTATCAGAAGCGCGCCCCCGCCTCGCGCCCGGAATGGATCGAAGTGGTCACGATCCGCTTTCCGTCGGGAAGGAGCGCCGACGAAGTCGTGCCGCGCGACGCGGCGGCGCTGGCCTGGATGGTCAACCTCGGGTGCGTCGAGCTGCACCCGCATCCGGTGCGCGCCGAGGACCTCGATCACCCGGACGAGCTGCGCATCGACCTCGATCCCGTGCCCGGCGTGTTGTGGTCGCAGGTGCGCGCCGTCGGGAAGGTGGTTCGGGAAGTGTTGGACTCGCTCGCGCTCGAGGGCTATCCGAAGACCTCGGGCAAGCGCGGGCTGCACGTCTACGTGCGCATCGAGCCGCGCTGGACGCACGACCAGGTACGGCGCTGCGCACTCGCGATCGGGCGCGAGGTCGAGCGGCGGGCGCCGAAGCTCGCCACGACGCAATGGTGGAAGGAGCAGCGCCACGGCGTGTTCCTGGACTACAACCAGAACGCCAAGGATCGCACCATCGCCGGCGCGTATTCGGTGCGACCAACCCCCGAAGCGACCGTGTCCACGCCGATCGAGTGGAGCGAGCTCGGATCCTGCGAGCCGCGCGACTTCACGCTGAAGAGCGTCCCGCCACGGTTTCGCGGTCGCGATCCGTACCAACGCATCGATCGCAAGGCATTCTCTCTCGAGGCGCTGCTCGAGCTTGTCGCGGCGCAGGAACGCGACGGTCTGGGCGACGCGCCGTGGCCGCCGCACTACCGCAAGGGGAGCGACGAGCCCCCGCGGGTGCAGCCCTCGAAGCGGAAGTACTCGCTCAGCGGCGGCGCCGGGCGGCCGCGAACACGCGCTCGAGCTCGTACGGCTCCGTGACCTCGAGCTGGTCGTAGCGGCAGTCCTGGGGCCGCCTGTCGGGACGCCAGCGCAGAAAGATCGCCGCATGGCGGAAGCGGTCGCCCTGCAGATGGTCGTACCTCACCTCGCACACGCGCTCGATGCGAAGCGGCTCCCAGGAGAGGTCCTTGCCCTGGCTCCAGCGGCTCTCGCCTCCGGGCATGCGCGCGGATGTCTCGCCCGGCTCCGCCCAGTCGCGCCACGGATGATCGCGCAGCGCGTTCTGGCGCAGCGGGGCGAGCTCCCTGGCGAGCCGCCGCCGCGTCTCCATCGTGAACGAGGTCGCCACGCCAACGTGGTGCAGCACGCCGTGATCGCCGTAGAGGCCGAGCAGGAGCGACCCGACGATGCCCTCGCCCGCCTTGTGCCAGCGGAAGCCAGCGACGACACAGTCGGCGGTGCGCGTGTGCTTCACCTTGATCATCGCGCGCCGGCCGGGCTGATACGTCGCGTCGAGGCGCTTCGCGACCACGCCGTCGAGGCCGGCGCCCTCGAAGCACGCGAGCCATTCCTGCGCCCGCGCGCGCTCGGTCGTGGCGGGCGTGACATAGAGTGGAGGCTTCGCGCGCCCGAGCAGCGACTCGAGGGCGCTCCGTCGCTCGGACTGCGGTCGCTGCCGCAGATCGCGTCCGTCGGCGGCCAGCAGATCGAAGGCGACGAACGAGGCCGGCGTCTCGCGCGCGAGCTTGGCCACCCGCGAAGCGGCGGGATGGAGCCGCAGCTGCAGCGCGTCGAAGTCGAGCCCATCCGCCGTCGCGATCACGATCTCGCCGTCGACGACGCACCCCTCGGGCAGGCGGGCGAGAAACGCGTCGTGCAGGTCGGGAAAGTAGCGATCGAACGGCCTCGAGTCGCGGCTCTGGATGAATACGCCACTATCGCGAAAGACCAGCGCGCGGAAGCCGTCCCACTTCGGCTCGTAGAGGAACTCGCCCCCGGGAGGAAGCTCGTCGGCAAGCTTCGCGAGCATCGGCTCAATCGGCGGCTGAACCGGGAGAGCTTTGGCTGGAGTGGCCATGTCGTTCCAGACAGGGTCGGACGGCGATAGTTTCTCATCCGGCGGCTGGCGGATTCGCGGGTACACTGGCCGTCTGCCACTGCCGCGAGCGCATGCGAACCCTCGCCACCGATCGGCTCACGCTGGAGCCGCAGACCGCCGAGCATGCCGAAGAGATGTTCGCCGTGCTGAGCGACCCGGCGATCTACGAATACGAGAACCAGCCACCGCCATCGCTCGCCTGGCTGCGCAAGCGCTTCGCCCGGCTCGAATCGAGGCGCTCCGGCAACGGACGGGAACGGTGGCTGAACTGGGTCATCCGACTGCCTTCTTCCGAGCTCATCGGCTACGTCCAGGCGACGGTGCACGACGATGGACACGCCGCCATCGCCTACGAGCTCTCGAGCGCCCACTGGGGGCGCGGCCTGGCGCAGAATGCGGTCGCGGCAATGATCCGCGAGCTGGCCGAGTGCTATGGCGTTGGTCGCCTCACCGCGGTGTTGAAGCGCGACAATCGGCGCTCCGGCCGCCTGCTCGAGCGGCTCGGCTTCGCCGAGGCGCCGCCCGACGTGCGCGCACGGCACGAGGTCGAGCCGGGCGAGACGATGATGTGCCGTGAGCTGACCGACGGTTCGGGGAGCGTCTTGCGCGCCGCGGTGCGCGTGCGCGCCTTCGCCGAAGCCGACTTCTCCGAGCTGGTCCGCCGCTGGCACGAGACCAATCTCGCGAGCTATCCCTACTCGGCCGAGCACCAGCGCCACACGCTCGACCAGGCCGCAGCGTTCTTCCGGGGGCGCCTCCTGGCCGAATGCGAGGTCTGGGTCGCCGAACGGGCCGCTTCGCTCGCCGGCGTGATGGCGATCGACCCGCCATGGATACGGCAGCTCGCGGTCTTCCCGGAACAGCAGCGCCACGGCGTCGGAACCGCGCTGCTCGCCGAGGCGCGGATGCGCTCGCCGCGCGAGCTGCGGCTGTATACTTTTCGCCGCAACGTGCCGGCACGCGCGTTCTACGAGCGTCACGGCTTCACCGCCGTCGGTTTCGGGACGAGTCCGCCTCCGGAGAGCGATCCGGACGTGGAATATCGCTGGGCACCCGGGCCGTCAGCCCGATAGCGGAGGCACCATGCCGAAGGGATATTGGGTCGTGCGGGTCGACATCTCGGACCCGGAGAAATACAAGGCGTACCTCGCCGCCAACGCGCAGCCGCTCCGCCAGTACGGTGCCCGGTTCCTCGTCCGCGCCGGCCGGTTCGAGAACCCCGAAGGCTCCAGTCGAACGCGCAACGCGGTGATCGAGTTTCCGAGCTATCAGGCGGCCGTCGACTGCTGGCGCTCGTCCGAGTACCAGGAGGCGATGAAGCTCCGCACGCCGGTGTCGACCGCCGACCTGATCATAATTGAGGGCTACGAAGGTCCGCAGCCGTAGCGCTGAATTCACCCGATGCCGACCACGACCTACACCGGAAGCTGCCACTGCGGGCGCATCGCGTTCGAAGTCGAAGGCGAGCTCGACGAGGCGAAGGAGTGCAACTGCTCGCACTGCAGCCGCAAAGGCTACCTCCTGTGGTTCGTGCCGCGGGAGCGCCTGCGGCTGAAGACGCCCGAGGAAGCGCTGTCGACGTACCGCTTCAACAAGCACGTGATCGCCCACCACTTCTGCAGCCAGTGCGGCTGCGCCCCGTTCGCCACGGGCACCGGTCCCGGGGGCTTGAGCATGGCGGCGGTGAACGTGCGCTGCCTCGAGGGCATCGACCTCGGCGCCGTCAAGCGCGTGTTCGTCGACGGCAGGAGCCGCTGATCGTGCAGCCGCTCGATGTCGGCTCGCGCGCGAGTCCCGCTCGCTCCTCCGACATATCGGGTATACAGTAGTCGGCGCGAAGGACCCCGCATCCGGGAGAACCGCATGAAACCGCTCATCCTGTTCCTCGTCTGGGCCATCCTGCTGGTGCTCTCCTGGCCCGTTGCGCTCGTGGTGCTGATCCTCGCGCCGCTGGTCTGGCTGCTGTCGCTGCCTTTTCGCCTCGTCGGGATCGCGGTCGGCGCAGCGCTGGCTCTGATGAAGGGCCTGCTGTTCCTGCCGGCGCGGTTGCTCGGTCATCGCGGCTGACGGCTTTCGACGGAAGCGGCGCGCGCACTTCCCTCGAGACTCACGTCGAAGGCGGAAGCCTTGCGATCGAGCGATCTCTTCGCGCTGTTCGCCGCCGCCTGGATCGCGGTGGGCGTGGCGCTGTGGATCTTCCACGCGCGCGGCTCGTACTCGCGCCGGAAGCGCTGGCACGTGGCGCTCGTCGCCGGCGCCGGGCTGGTGTTCATCGCCTTCGCCTACGCGCTGTCGCAGCGCACCGAAGTGCTCTACCTCGCGGTGCCGGCGGTGGCCGCCATCTCCATCCTCGGCTACAAGCTCACGCTCACCTGCCCGCGCTGCGGCTTCACGATCCATCGCACCGGATTCCTCTCGCGCGTCGTCTACTGTCCACGCTGCGGCTGCAAGCTCGAGGACGATGCGCGTCCTTGAGCGGGAGCGTCGTTCGGCGCTTGGCGCCCTTTCGAGCCGGCCGCGCATGATCCCTTACTTGACCGACGCCGAGGTTCGCGCCGCGCTTTCCTGGGACGAGCTCATCCCGGCCATGGAGCGTGCACTCGCGGCGCTCTCCGCCGGATCCGTCGTGCAGCCGCTGCGCGAATGGCTCACCATCGAAGAGGGGGAGCGCTACTGGGGCGTCATGCCGGCCTCCGCTGCCGGCGCAATGGGCGTGAAGCTGGTGAGCCTGTATCCGGCCAACGCCGGCACAGGCGTTCCCACGGTGATCGCGCTGGTAATCCTGTTTCGGCGCGACACCGGCGAGCCGCTCGCCATGCTCGACGGATCGGCTCTGACCGCGCTGCGCACCGCGGCGGTGTCCGCGGCGGTGACGCGCCGGCTCGCATCGCCGGAGAGTTCGGTGCTCGCGCTGCTCGGCAGCGGCGTGCAGGCGGCCACCCATCTCGACGCGCTGAAGCGCGTGCGCGCGTTCCGCGAAGTCCGCGTCTGGAGCCGCACGCCCGAGCATGCGCAGCGCTTCGCGCGGGAGCACGGCACGATCGCGATGGACGCCGAATCGGCGGTGCGCGGCGCCGACGTAGTGGTCACCGCCACCCCCGCGCGCGAGCCGATCCTGCGCGGCGCATGGCTCAAGCCGGGTGCGCACGTCAACGCCATCGGCGCGCCGATGCCGAACTGGCGCGAGCTCGACGACGCGGCGATGGCCAACGTCGTGGTGGTCGAATCGCGCGCGGCGGCGAGCGAGGAATCGGGCGACGTAATCCTTTCAGGTGCGCGCATCCACGCCGAGGCGGGAGAGATCTTCGCCGGCACGAAGACCGTGCCATCCGGCGCGACCACGGTGTTCAAATCAGTCGGGGTGGCGGTCGAGGACGTGTTCGCTGCGCAGCTCGCGTTCGACCGCAGCGGGCGCATCGCCGTGCGGCGGTGAAAGATGATGCATGCTGCCTATCGCGCGAGAGCGAAGCCGTCGCGCTACGGAGAGCGAGTGCGCGCGGCGCTCGCCGCGCTGGGTATTCCACCAGGGCTGCCGAGGGAACGCGGGCTTCGGCTGTGTCCCGAGGCGCGCGCGCTGGTAGTCGCCGACATCGACGCTCGCGGGCGCGAGCAGCGACTCGTCCCCGCAGCGGCGGCCGCGTGGCGAGCGATGAAGGCGGATGCCGCCCAGGCCGACATCGCGCTGCATCTCGTTTCGGCGTTTCGCAGCTTCGAGCGCCAGTGCCAGATCGTGCGCGCGAAGCTCGAGGGCGGCCAGTCGCTCGACCGCATCCTCGAGGTGAGCGCGCCGCCCGGCTACAGCGAGCATCACACCGTGCGCGCGGTCGACATCGGCGCCACCGCGAACGATCCGCTCGACGAGGCGTTCGATACGACCGGCGCCTATGCCTGGCTGACCCGCAACGCCACGCGCCACGGCTTCACGCTGTCGTATCCGCGCGGCAACCGGTACGGCTATCGCTGCGAGCCTTGGCACTGGCTGTACGACCCGCGCCTAGCCCGCATAGGCGCGCGGCGTATCATAGAAGGCGGGAAGCGAACGCACGCCAAGGAGAGCGCGTGAACAAGCCGCAGGATTATCCCTATGCGACCTTTCTCGATGTGCTCCATCCCGCGCTGTCCGTGGTCGACGTCCCCGAACTCGTCGCGGCCTGCAACCATTCCTGGTACAACCAGACGCTGTGCCAGGTGAACGGCTCCGTCGTGCGCCTCGGCGTGCTGCAAGGGGAGTATCACTGGCACAGGCACGACAACGACGATGAATTCTTCTTCGTCCTCGACGGCCGCTTCATCATCGATCTCGAGGAGCGCAGCGTGGAGCTCGGCGAGCGGCAGGGCTTCGTCGTCCCGAAGGGGATCGTTCACCGCACGCGCGCGCCCGAGCGGGCGGTGATCCTGATGGTGGAGACCGCCTCCATCGTCCCGACGGGCGACTAGAGTTACCGCCCTCGCGCGCTCATGGCCATCCGCATCGTCCGGCTGGGCAGCCCGCGGGCGCGCGACGAGGGCCCGCGCCTGGGGACCGTGCGACGGCCGCCGCGCGGCGTGCCGAAGTCGCGCTTCGCGTCGGAGAACTGGTACGACGTGTGGTTCCCCAATCTCGCGCCCGGCGTGGAGACGATGAAGACGGGACTCGCGGCCCGCACCGAGCGCGAGCGCCAGGCTTTCTTCCGCAAGTATCGCGCGGAGATGGCGCTGCCCGAGCACGCGCGCACGCTGGACGTGCTCGCCGCGCTTTCGCGCCACGCCGATTTCTCGGTCGGCTGCTACTGCGAAGACGAGTCGCGCTGCCATCGCTCCGTGCTGCGGGCGCTGCTCGCCGAGCGCGGCGCCGACGTTCGCTAGACAGAGAGAGAGAGAGAGAGAGAGAGAGAGAAAACGATGAAGAAACAGCGCAAGTCGGCCGAAGCGCCGGTCGTGCGCCGCGTGCCGCAGGCGGCGGAGGCAGCGCTCAAGCGGTGCCAGAAGGCGCTGGACGCCGTGACGTTCGACAAAGCGGTGGAGCGGGCGCGCCGGGCGGGCGAAGTGCGGAAGCTTCTCATCGAGGCCAATGCGCCGTTGCGCAAATTGATCGCGCAGGACAAGAAGGCGCTGCGGGCCTTGAGCGAGATCTCCAAGATCCGCAAAGAGGCTTTGGGCGGACGCAGCATGAGCGTCTACAGCCAAACGCTCGGTCCGTTCCCGTCGTGGAGCCTCGACCTCAGGCCCGGATTGCACGTCTTCACGCCCCCTTCGACCTGGACCGTCCGGGGCCCACGTCCGGATCGCCGGCCGAAGCCAAAGCCGACCGCGACACCGGAGAGGCGTTCGTCAACCTGCCGTACGGACTCCAACGCCCACGGATTCCGGGCCGCGAGCGCGAGCATCGTCATCATCTTCCAGCCCAGCGTCATCGGCACGCTCTCGGTCCGCCCGTACACCAAGTACGCCGACAGCTGGGGGGTGGCGGGGCTGCACCTGTCGGCCCACAGCGAGGGCCACCTCACCCTCAGCGTCGCGCGGGACGACAACGGCCAGGTGCTCGACAGCCGCGACATCCTGCTGTGGAACCAGACCACCGAGAGCGACGTCAACTCCGGCGACGACGACGGCGTGGCGTGGCCGCCCGACTTCCAGGTCAACTTCCTGGCGCAGCCCAACATAAACTGTCTCGTCGCTATCACGGCGAGCGTCTCCGGCGACCAGTCCGGCGACCAGTCGATCGGGCCGTTTCCTTCGTGGAGCATGTTCTGGGGCAGCGTTTTGCTGTCTGTGCCGTGGCTGGTGGCGGAGTTGCGGCCGTAATCGCGCGCATCGGGCGATCTTTTGCAGACGCTGACCGACTTCGTCCGCGAGCATCCGCGCCTCTTCGTTCTGACCGGCGCGGGCGTGTCCACCCATTCGGGCATTCCGGGCTACCGCGACGCCGACGGCTGCTGGCGGCGCAAGCCTCCCATCACGCACCAGGAGTTCACGCGCAGCGATGCGGCGCGGCGCCGCTACTGGGCGCGCAGCCTCGTCGGCTGGCCGGCGATGGCGGGCGCGGCGCCGAATGCCGCGCACGAGGCGCTGGCCCGGCTCGAGCGCGAGGGTCGCGTCGCGAGCCTCGTCACGCAGAACGTCGACGGGCTGCACCAGCGCGCCGGAAGCCGTGACGTCATCGATCTGCACGGCCGGCTCGACCGGGTCGTGTGCCTGTCATGCGCCGCAACGCTGCCGCGCGCCACGGTCCAGGCCGCGATGGAGCGGGCCAACCCGGGCTTCGCACAACCCGCCGGACGACGGGCGCCCGACGGCGACGCGGACCTCGACGGGGACTGCGCGGGCTTCGACCCGCCCGCCTGCCCGGAGTGCGGAGGCATCCTCAAGCCCGACGTCGTGTTCTTCGGCGACGGGGTTCCGCGTTCGCGCGTGGCCGCCGCTTTCGCTGCCTTGAGCGCGGCCGACGCGATGCTCGTCGTCGGCTCATCGCTCATGACCTATTCAGGATACCGTTTCTGCGAGCGGGCGCGGGAATCGGCCAAGCCCATCGTCGCCATCAATCGCGGCCGAACGCGCGCCGACCCGCTTCTGCAATTCAAGATCGACGACGATTGCCTGCCCGCGTTGGCTTACCTGGTCCGGGAACTGGCGCAATCAACCTCGAAGGCGCATTGACACCGGGGCGTTCCCTCGGCACGATCCTCGCCCGGGGGCTTCGACGGCGCCGAAGGGGGACACGATGACGAGCGAGCTGATGTACCTCGTTGCAGTGACGGCATTCACCGGATTGATGTGGATTCCCTACATCCTCGACCGGATCGCGGTCTGGGGGCTCGCCGACACCGTCGGCTATCCGGAGACTCCGCGCCTGCAGTCGCCGTGGGCGCGCCGAATGAAGTCGGCGCACGCGAACGCGGTGGAGAACCTAGTGGTGTTCGCCGCGCTCGTGCTGGCCGCACACGCGGCCGGCGTGAGCAACGGCGTGACGGTCGCGGCGTGCACGGCCTACTTCTGGGCGCGCGTCGTGCACTTCTTCGCCTACACCGCGGCGCTGCCCTGGGTGCGCACGCTCGCCTTCGCCGCGGGGTTCGTCGCCCAGGCCGCGATCGCCTGGCAGCTGCTGGTGCGCTGATGCGCTATCAGCTCGTGCTGCGCTTCCCGGGCGACGCTTTCGACGAGTTCGACGACATCGTCGCCCTGGAATCGGCGCTGGTCGAGCGCCTGGGGGCCTTGGGCACGCTTGAGAACCGCGACGTCGGTTCGGACGAATGGTGCATCGCGCTGGTCACTCCCGACCCGGTGCGCGCGTTCGGCAATGCCAAGGCCGTGCTCGAGCGCAAAGGCCTGCTCGAGGCGAGCGTCGCGATGTACCGGCCGATGGGCGGCAAGGACTACACGGTGCTGTGGCCGAGCGATTTGCCGCCGCAGGCCGAAGCGTGAGCGGGCCACGCGGTTGCACGGCGCCGCGCGCAGGCGCGGGCCTATTTACCATCGCCGCTTCCGCTCCTAAACTTGTCCTGGCGCGGCGGCCGCGGGGTGCCCATTCCCGGCGCGGCCGCGCGGCAGACGTTCTGAACCGGGAGCATGGAACCCGTCTTCGTGCTCATCCTGCTGCCGCTCGCCATCGGCGTCGCTGCCGAGCGGGTCTTTCGCGACGTGGTCCGCGCGTCGCTGGTCGCGACCGTCGCCGCGCCTGCCGTCGTCTACGCGAGCATCGCGGCGCTCGATTCCTACGGGGGCTGGAGCTGGCTCGCGTCGCTGCTCGTCGCGCCGCTCGCCACGGCGATCGCCCTGGCCGCCGTCATGGCCTGCTTCGGCTGGACTCACGCTCGCAAGCGTCCGCGAAGGAGGAGCGCATAGCCGCCCCCCGCCGCGCCACGACGCCGCGGACGATGCCACCGACGCCGCCGTTCGTGCCGACGGCGGACGGTTAGAATCGCGGCATGGGCGAGCGGCTCCTCAAGGTTGCGGTCGTGCTTCTGTGCAGCATCAACGCGGCCATGTGGCAGTTCTATACCGAGGCGCCGCTGATGGCGGCTGTCTGGGGGGCTACGGCGGTCGCCTTCGTGATCTGGATCGCCAAGGATATGCGGCGCTGAGCCGCCGCCCCGGAGCCGCGGAAGCCGCGCACGTCGGCTGTCGCCGGCGCCACGCGGACGCGGCGAGCGACGATGGAAACGCACATCGCGGATATCACCCACGCCATCCAGCTCGCCGTCGCGCCGGTGTTCCTGCTCACCGCCATCGGCACGCTGATCACAGCGCTCAACAACCGTCTCGGCCGGGCGGTCGATCGCCGGCGCATCCTCCAGGACAAGCTGTTGCACGCGACTCACGACGAGGCGGCGGCGGCACGCGCGGAGCTGGCGACGCTGGCCGGCCGCTCGCGGCTCATCTACTTCTCGATCCTGGCGGCGGTCACCGCGGGCCTGCTCGTGTGCCTGGTCGTGGCCTGCGCGTTCGTCGGCGCGCTGCTGACGATCGAGCTCTCCAAACCCGTCGCCGTGCTGTTCATCCTGGCGATGGGCGCGCTGGTGGTGAGCCTGGCGCTGTTCCTGCGCGAGATCTTTCTCGCGGTGAGCTTCGTCGGGCTCAAGCTGCGGCGTTGACGCACGGCCCCGCCTCGACGCCTGTATCGCGCGCATCGGTCGGAGTCCTTGACGCGAAGCGGGGCGCGCGACAAAGTGTGGCCCGATCGCGTCCGGAGCGCGACGAACCCGAGGAGGACGAGATGGCCGATCGCGTACGCAAGGTCGATTACTTCTACGTCATGGTTGCAAACCGCCCGGGACAAGGTGCCAGGGTGCTGGACGCGCTCGCCGCGGAAGGCGTCAACCTGCTCGCCTTTTCCGGCTTTCCCAGCGCAGGCATGGGGCAGCTCGATCTCGTGCCCGAGAAAAGTGCCCGCCTAGTGCGTGCGGCGAAGAAGCTCGGACTGAGGCTCTCGAAGAAGAAGACCGGGTTCCTGCTGCAAGGCAAGGACCGCGTCGGCGCGATGACCAAGCTGCTCGGCAAGCTCGCCAAAGGCGGGATCAGCATCACCGCGATGGACGCGGTGGTGGCGGGCAAGGGTCGCTACGGCGCAATCCTGTGGGTCAAGCCGAAGGACGTCGCGAGGACCGCGAATCTGCTTTCCGCTCGCCGGTAGGGATGCCGGGGCCCTGGCGATCGCCGGCACGCAGGGAATTCCTGCGCCGGTTGACCGCGCTCTCCGGCGCGGCGGCGGCGAGCCGCGTTCTGCCGGCGCTCGCCGCGACGCCGAATCCTTCGACGACGCTGCACGTGATCGTGGTCGGCGCCGGGCTCGCCGGCCTGGTGGCGGCATACGAGCTGGAGCGGCGCGGCCACAGAGTCACGATCCTGGAAGCCGATCCGCGCCACATCGGCGGCCGCGTGCGGACCCTGCGCTTCGACGGCGGCCTGCACGGCGAGGCCGGCGCGATGCGCATCCCGGCGCGGCACCAGATCACCCGCCAGTACATCGCCGAATTCCATCTTCCGCTGCGTCCCTTCGTCTACGGCAACCCGAAGGCCTACTATTTCGTGCGCGGCCAGCGCCGGCGTATCTTGGACGTGAAGTCGCTCTACGGACTGTTCGACCTGCGCGAGGACGAGCGCAGCCAGACGCCGGATTATTTCTGGGACGCCACAGTCGGCAGGGCGGTGCGCTCGCTCAGCGAAGAGGAGAAGCTCGATCTTTCCGCCGATGCGCCGGTGACCAACCGCGTTCGCGCCTACGATCAGCAGTCGCTGCAGCAGCTCTTCGAGTCCGCGGGGCTCTCCGAGGAAGCGATCGAGTTCCTCGCCACGACCAGCGCCTCGGAGACGCTGCTCTCCTCGGCGGCGACCGAGACGCTGCGCGAGGAGCTCAAGGAAGTCTGGACGCAAGGCTTCGACGAGCTGGTCGATGGCACCGATACCCTCGCCTCGGCCTTCGCGCGGCACCTGCGCTCCAAGCCGAAGCTGGGCTGCGCGGTCGTGCGCATCACGCAGGATCCGCTCACGCGCAGCGCGGCGGCAATCTACCACGAGCGCGGAATGGAGCGCCGGGTCGAAGGCGATTTCGTGCTGTGCACGCTGCCCTGCCCCGTGCTCACGCGGATTGGTTTCGAGCCTGCGCTTTCGGGGCCGAAGGCGCGGGCGATCCGCGAGCTCAATTACGACTCTTCGACCAAGGTGCTGGCGGTCGCACGACGGCGCTTCTGGGAGAGCGACGACGGCATCTTCGGCGGCGGCACCTTCACCGACCTGCCGATCGCGACCGCCTATTATCCTTCGGACAACGCGCTCGCGAAGAACCCGCGCATCTCGGCGGGTCCGGGCGTGCTGCTGGCTTCGTACTCGTGGGGACAGGCGGCGCGGCGGCTGGCGAGCCTCCCGCACGCCGCGCGCGCCGCCGCCGCGCTGGAATCGCTCGCGCTGCTGCACCCGCAGCTCGCGGACCGCTCCCTCGTCCGCCACACCGCGAGCTGGAGCTGGGACAACCATCCCCTGTCCGGCGGCGCGTTCGCCTGGTTTCTGCCGGGGCAGCACTCGGCCCTGCACCGCGACATCGTCGCGCCGGAAGGGCGCGTTCATTTCGCCGGCGAGCATGCCTCGCTCACGCATACCTGGATGCAGGGTGCGCTGGAGTCGGGCCTGCGCGCGGTCCGGGAGATGCTGCAGGCGGCTTGAGAGTTGCCATAACATCGTCGTGATCGCGCGGTCCAACCACCATGCTCGAGCTGAGTCCTTCGGAGCGGCGTGAATTGCGGGCGAAGGCGCACCGGCTGCAGCCGGTCGTCAGCGTGGGGCAGCACGGGCTCACGGCCGCGGTGCTGCACGAGATCGACGTGAACCTCAAAGCGCACGAGCTGATCAAGGTGCGGGTGTTCGCCGATCGCGACGCGCGCCAGGCTGCCCTGTCGCGCATCTGCGCGGAGCTGGACGCCGCGCCCGTTCAGCACATCGGGAAGCTGCTGGTGGTGTGGCGGCCGAAGCCGCCCAAGCCGATGGAAGCGGCGAAGAGCGCGCCGCAGGTGCGAAGACCGCGCACGCCGCTCCCGCGCTCGCCGGCCCGGCCGCCGGCGCCGCCGACCGGACGCATGCGGCGAGCGCCTCCCGCCGGCGGACGACGGCGCCGGCCGCATCCGTAGGTGGGGATTCATCCCGACGCGCGCGCGAACGAATACGCACAACGCCGTAGGTCGGGATTCATCCCGATCCGGTTGCCACGCGCGAATGAATTCACCCCTACAAATACCGCACCGCGAGCACCTCGTACTCGTGCACGCCCGCAGGCGCCTCGACTTCCGCGGTGTCGCCGACGTGCTTGCCGATGAGCGCCCGGGCGATGGGTGAGCTGACCGAGACCTTGCCGGCCTTGATGTCGGCCTCGTCGTCGCCGACGATCTGGTAGCTCACTTCCTGGCCGGACTCGACGTCCTCGAGATCCACCGTCGCGCCGAACACGATCTTGCCGCCGGCGTCGATCTGCGCCGGATCCACGACGTGCGCGTGCGCGAGCTTCGATTCGATGTCGCGGATGCGCGCCTCGATGAAGCCCTGGCGCTCCTTGGCCGCGTCGTATTCCGCGTTCTCGGAGATGTCGCCGTGCGAGCGCGCCTCGGCCAGCGCGCGGGTGATCGCCGGCCGCTCGACGGTCTTGAGCCGGTGCAGCTCGCCCTTCAGGCTCTGAGCACCGGCCGTGGTCATCGGATGCTTCCTCATCGCAGCGCCGCGCTCTTCTTAAGCGGACAGGCGCCGATGCAGCGCCTGGGTCGAATAGGGTACCAGTTCCCGCAAGCCCTGCATGCCGAGCGCCGCCGCGCGCGCGCCGGCGATCGTGGTGTAGGTCGGGATCTGGCCGTTGAGCGCCGCGCGGCGGATCACGTAGCTGTCCTGGATGGCGCTGCGCTTCTCCTCGACGGTATTGACCACCAGCGCGATCTGCCCGTTCACCATCATGTCGACGATGTGCGGCCGGCCTTCCGCCACCTTGTTCACCGGCGTAACGGGCAGCCCCGCCTCGGCCAGCGCCGTGGCCGTGCCGCGTGTGGCGACGAGCTGGAAGCCCAAGCCCGACAGTGTGCGCGCGACGTCGATGACGCGCGGCTTATCGGGATTCTTCACGCTCACGAACACATTGCCGCGCTCGGGCAGCCGCACGCCCGCGGCGAGCTGCGATTTGAGGAACGCCTCCGCGAACGTCTCGCCCACGCCCATCACCTCGCCCGTGGACTTCATCTCCGGTCCCAGAATCGTGTCGACGCCCGGGAATTTGATGAACGGGAACACCGCTTCCTTGACCGAGAAGTACGGCGGCACGATCTCGCCGGCCACACCCTGCTCGCGAAGCGTGCGGCCGACCATGCAGCGGGCCGCGATCTTGGCGAGCGGACGGCCCGTCGCTTTGGAGACGTAAGGCACCGTCCGCGAGGCTCGCGGATTGACCTCCAGCACGTACACCACGCCCTTGCCGCCGTTCTCGTCGTCGGGGAACTGGATCGCGTACTGCACGTTCATCAGCCCCACGACGTCGAGGCCGTGCGCGAGAGCCACGGTCTCGCGCCGCAGCTCCTCCTGCAGCGCCCGGGAGAGCGAAAACGGCGGCAGCGAGCACGCCGAATCGCCCGAGTGCACCCCGGCCTGCTCGATGTGCTCCATGATGCCGCCGATGATGACCTCGCTCCCGTCGCACACCGCGTCGACGTCGACCTCGATCGCGTCGTTCAGGAACCGGTCGAGGAGCACGGGCGAATCGTTCGATACCTTCACCGCCTCGCGCATGTAGCGCTCGAGATCGCGCTGCTCGTGCACGATCTCCATCGCCCGGCCGCCGAGCACGTACGAGGGGCGCACCACCAGCGGATAGCCGATGTCTTCGGCCGCTGCGAGCGCGTCGGCTTCGGTGCGCGCGGTCCGGTTGGGCGGCTGGCGCAGCTTCAATCGGTGCAGCAGCTGCTGGAAGCGCTCCCGGTCCTCCGCCATGTCGATCATGTCCGGCGTCGTGCCGACGATCGGGACGCCGTTCTTCGCCAGGTCGCGCGCGAGCTTGAGCGGCGTCTGCCCGCCATACTGCACGATCACCCCGTATGGCTTCTCGACGTGCACGATCTCGAGCACGTCCTCGAGCGTGAGCGGCTCGAAGTAGAGCCGATCCGAGATGTCGTAATCGGTCGACACGGTCTCCGGGTTGCAGTTGACCATGATGACCTCGAAGCCGTCCTCGCGCAGCGCCAGCGCGGCGTGCACGCAGCAGTAGTCGAACTCGATACCCTGGCCGATGCGGTTCGGCCCGCCGCCCAGCACGATCACCTTCCTCCGATCCGTGGGCTGCGCCTCGCACTCCTCCTCGTAGGTCGAATACATGTACGCGGTGCCGGTGGCGAACTCGGCGGCACAGGTGTCGACGCGCTTGTAGACCGGCCTTAGCCCAAGCGCGTGGCGGCGCGCCCGCACGGCGCCCTCCGTCGACTTCCACAGGTGCGCGAGCCGCCGGTCGGAGAACCCCATGCGCTTCAGGCGGCGGAATTGCTCGGCGGTGAAATCGACGAGCGTGCGCTTCTCGACCTCGAGCTCGGTCTCCACGATCTCCTTGATCTGGGCGAGGAACCATCGGTCGATCCTGGTGTGCCGGTACATCTCGTCGACGCTCATGCCGATGCCGAAGGCGTCGGCGACGTACCACAGGCGCTCCGCGCGTGGATAGGCGAGCTCGTCGGCAATGGTCTGCGGGTCCACGGTCTTCAGGTTGAACCCGTCGACGCCGGTCTCAAGACCGCGCAGCGCCTTCTGCAGCGACTCCTGGAAGGTGCGGCCGATCGCCATCACCTCGCCGACCGATTTCATCTGCGTGGTGAGCCGGTCGTCGGCGGCCGTGAACTTCTCGAAGGCGAACCGCGGCACCTTGGTCACGACGTAGTCGATCGTCGGCTCGAACGAGGCGGGCGTGGCGCCTCCCGTGATGTCGTTCTTCAATTCGTCGAGCGTGTAGCCCACCGCCAGCTTGGCGGCGACCTTGGCGATGGGAAATCCGGTCGCCTTCGAGGCGAGCGCCGAAGAGCGCGACACCCGCGGGTTCATCTCGATCACGATCATGCGGCCGTCTTCCGGATTGATCGCGAACTGCACGTTCGACCCGCCGGTGTCCACGCCGACCTCGCGCAGGATGGCGATCGAGGCGTCGCGCATGATCTGCCACTCCTTGTCGGTTAGCGTCTGCGCGGGCGCGACCGTGATCGAATCCCCGGTGTGCACGCCCATGGGATCGAGGTTCTCGATCGAGCAGATGATGATGCAGTTGTCCTTCTTGTCGCGCACCACCTCGGTCTCGAACTCCTTCCAGCCCAGGAGCGACTGCTCGATCAGCAGCTCGCGCGTGGGCGAGGCGTCGAGCCCGCGCTTGCACATCTCGACGAACTCGTCCTTGTTGTAGGCGATGCCGCCTCCGGTCCCGCCGAGCGTGAACGACGGCCGGATCACCGCCGGGAAGCCGATCTCCGTCTGCACGTCGAGCGCCTGCTCGAGGTTGTGGGCGATACCGGACTTCGCGGAGGCGAGGCCGATGCGGGTCATCGCGGCCTTGAACTTCTCGCGATCCTCGGCCTTGTCGATCGCCTTCTTGGTCGCGCCGATCATCTCCACGTCGAAGCGGTTGAGCACGCCTTCGCGCGCGAGATCGAGGGCGCAGTTGAGCGCGGTCTGGCCGCCCATCGTCGGCAGCAGCGCGTCGGGCCGCTCGCGCTCGATGATCTTCGCGACCATCTGCCAGGTGATGGGCTCGATGTAGGTGACGTCGGCCATCTCCGGATCCGTCATGATGGTGGCCGGATTGGAGTTCACCAGGAGGACCTTGTAGCCTTCCTCCTTGAGCGCCTTGCACGCCTGCGCGCCGGAATAGTCGAACTCGCACGCCTGGCCGATGATGATCGGCCCTGCGCCGATGATCAGGATCGATTCGATGTCGGTACGCTTGGGCATGAGCGGTTGGCTTTCACGGCGAGACACAGAGACACGAGGAAGATCGATTGCGCAATTCTCAGCGTCTCTGTGCCTCCCTGTTGCCTTTCGCCTGCTCCATCATCTTCGCGAAGCGGTCGAACAGATAGCCCAGGTCGTGCGGGCCCGGGCTCGCCTCCGGATGGCCCTGGAAGCAGAACGCCGGCTTGTCGGTGAGCGCGAAGCCCTGCAGCGTGCCGTCGAAGAGCGACACGTGCGTGACGTGGGCGGTCGGCGGCAGCGTCGACGCATCGACTGCGAAGCCGTGGTTCTGGCTGGTGATGAGCACCTGCCCCGTGTCCTTGTCGAGCACCGGATGATTGGCGCCGTGATGGCCGAACTTCATCTTGAGCGTGCGGGCGCCGACGGCGAGACCGAGGAGCTGGTGCCCGAGGCAGATCCCGAACGTGGGCTTGCCCACGGAGAGAAATTCGCGGATCGAGGCGATCGCGTAGTCGCACGGCTCCGGATCGCCGGGTCCGTTGGAGAGAAAGATGCCGTCGGGCTTGAGCGTCAGGGTTTCCTTCGCCGGCGTCTGCGCCGGCACGACCGTGAGCCGACAGCCGCGCGAGGCCAGCATCCGGAGGATGTTGTGCTTGATGCCGAAGTCGTAGGCGACGACGTGGTAGCGATGATCCGGGGCCGGCCGGTAGCCAGCGCCCAGGGCCCAAGTGCTCGCGTTCCAGTCGTAGGGCGCCTTGCAGCTCACCACCTTGGCGAGATCGCGACCAGCCATCGGCGGCGCCGCGCGAGCTCGCGCCAGCCCCTCCTCCACATCCGCCCTTCCCGCCAAGATGCAGCCGTTCTGCGCGCCCTTCTCGCGCAGAAGCCGCGTGAGCTTGCGCGTGTCGACGTCGCAAATGCCGACCACGCCGGCATCGGCGAGATACGTCGATAGGTCGCTTCGTGCCCGGAAATTCGACGCGAGGCGCGGCAAATCCCGGATCACCAGTCCCGCGGCGAAGATCTTCTTCGACTCGGCGTCCTCGGGATTCACGCCGACGTTGCCGATGTGCGGATAGGTGAGCGTGATGATCTGCCCGGCATACGAAGGATCGGTCAGGATCTCCTCGTAGCCGGTCATCGCCGTGTTGAAGACGACTTCCCCGGCCGACGTTCCCGGAGCTCCGATCGATCGCCCCCGAAACAGCGTCCCGTCGGCGAGTGCGAGAATCGCGGGGACGGGCGCGGCGGACACGGGCTTTCCTCTATAGGCGGATCTAGACGTGCGAAGCGGGGAGAGCCAGCCAGCTCTCCCCGCCTCGAAGGCTAGAAATTATAGCGCATGGAAAAAGGAGCTTCAATCGAACTCGGGCGCGAGTGCAGGTGCGGATGGATCACACCGACCCTAATACGCCGCGCCGAACCCGCCGTCGACCGCGAGAAGGTGTCCCGTCACGTAATCCGCGGCCGACGAGGCGAGAAACACCGCCGCGCCCGCGATCTCGGGCGGATCGGCCCATCGGCCGGCCGGGGTGCGTCGCGCCACCCAGGCGGAGAACTCCGCGTCGGCCACCAGCGCGGCGTTCATCTCGGTGCGGAAGAATCCGGGCGTGATGCCGTTGACCTGGATGTTGTACGGTGCGAGCTCCACCGCCAGAGCGCGCGTCAGCATGCGCAAGCCCCCTTTGCTAGCCGCGTACGGGACGATGTTCGGCCGCCCGATATCGCTCGCGAGCGAGCAGAGATTGACGATCTTGCCGCGGCGGCGCTCTTTCATACCGGGAATGACGGCGCGCGCGACGAAGAACGGCCCGTCTAGGTTGGCGGCCATCAAGGCGCGCCATTCCGCATCGCCGAACGTGTCGAGGGGCGCGCGGAGGTTCATCGCGGCGTTGTTGACCAGGATGTCGATCGAGCCTTGACGCTCGAGCGCGGCGACGGCCTCGGCCACCGCGTCGGAATGCGTCACGTCAAACGCCGAGATCTCCGCAGTGAGCGATTCGCGCTCGAGCGCCTGGACCGCGCTCTCGAGGCGCGCGCGATTTCGCCCGTTGATGATCACTTCCGCCCCGGCCTGAGCCATACCACGGGCGATCGCCAGGCCCAGGCCGGACCCGCCGCCGGTCACGAGCGCTCGCCGGCCGGCGAGATCGAAGGGATGAGCCATTGAGTCTTGCGGGTCTTGCCGCGCGGCGCTGGCGAAGCGGGGTCAGCGCAATCCCAGCACGTCGCGCATGTCGAACATCCCCGGCTTGCCCGCGGCGCGCCGGGCGGCGACGAACTTCGCCGCGCGCAACGCGCCCTGCGCGAAATTGAGGCGCGAGCCCGCTTTGTGCGCGAGCTCGAGCCGCTCGCCCGGACCGGCGAAGACGACGCAGTGATCTCCCACCACGTCGCCGCCGCGGAGCGAAGCGAAGCCGATGGCGCCGCGCTTGCGCTCCCCGGTGACGCCGCTGCGGCCGATCACCGCGTCGGACTCGAGCTCGCGACGGAGTCCGCACGCCGCGGCCTCACCGAGCATGAGCGCGGTCCCCGAAGGCGCATCGACCTTGTGCCGATGGTGCATCTCGACGATTTCCACGTCGAAGCCCTCGCCCAGCACCCGCGCGGCGTCCTCCACCAGCCGCGCGAGCACGGTGATGCCGACGCTCATGTTGGGTGCGACGACGATCGGAACGGAGCGGGCCATCTCGGCCAGCCGTTCGCGCTCCGACCGTCCGAGCCCCGTGGTGCCGACCACCGCGGCCACGCCGGCGCGCGCGCAGGCATCCACGTGCGCGAGCGTGCCCGTCGGACGCGTGAAATCGATGAGAACGTCGGCCTTGGCGACGGCGGCGGGAATGTCGCTCGCGACGGTCACACCGACCGTCCGGCCGAAGCGCTCGCCGGCGTCGCGGCCGATGACAGGACTCGCGGCGAGGTCGAGCGCGCTCGCGAGCGCGCATTCCGGATCGGCCAGTGCCGCCTCGACCAGCGCCTGACCCATGCGACCGCCGGCGCCGGCGATGCAGAGCCTCACGCTCACCGCGCAAGCGCGACGCCGCGCACGGAGATTCTCATTGCGGCCACCAGCCCAGCTTCTTGAGCAGGTCCTCAAGCCAGTTGGTCTCGCCCGTCTTGGGCGCGGTGGAAAGCGACTTGTCGAGCGCGGAATCGCCGCCGCCGCTGCGCGCCAGCTCCTGCGGCGGCGGTGGCATTTCGTCGCCCTCCCAGCGAGCGAGCTTGTCGTCGACGAAGTAGACGGTGAACTGCCGATGCTCGAGCATGCGTCCCCGGCGCTGGAACTCGTAGACGTAATCCCAGCGCGAGACGTGGAAGGCGTCGGCGACGAGCGGAGTGCCCAGCGCCGCACGGACCTGCTGCCGCGTCTGGCCGACCTTGAGCTTGTCGACCTGGTCCTGCGTGATGTAGTTGCCCTGATTGATGTCGAGCTTGTAGACGGGACTGGCGAGCCAAGAGCAGCCCCCGAGGGCGAGACCGAGGGCGAGCGCGCCGAGGAGCTTGCGCATGGACGTTCCGCTGCCAAAAAACGAGCGGAGACTATATCATAGGCAGACGACCTTCCCGCCCGCGGCCCCGCGCGGCCGACGGGCGACATCATGACCACGTCGCACGATCTCAAGAACGCGGGCCTCAAGGCAACGCTGCCGCGGCTGCGGATCATCAACCTCTTCGAGCAGAGCAAAGTCCGCCACCTCACCGCGGAGGACGTCTACAAGCAGCTCCTCGCCGAGGGCGTCGACGTCGGCCTGGCGACCGTGTACCGAGTGCTCACGCAGTTCGAGCAGGCGGGGCTCCTGATCCGCCACCACTTCGAATCCGGCAAGGCGGTGTTCGAGCTCAACCAGGGCGGGCATCACGACCACCTGGTGTGCCTGCAGTGCGGCCGCGTCGAGGAGTTCTTCGACCCCGAGATCGAGAAGCGGCAGGCGAGGATCGCTCAGGACCGCGGCTTCCAGATCACCGAGCACGCGCTCTACCTCTACGCCGAGTGCGTCAAGCCGAAGTGTCCCTACCGCAAAGCCGGAGGCAGTCACTGAAGCCTACGGCGGCTCCCTACGGTTGAAGTCCGAAAAGCGGAAGCCGAGCAGCCAGAGCGCGGCGAAATAGGAAAGCGCACCGGCGGCGATGACCAGCCCGAGGTGCGAGGCCTTGGCCGCGAATCGCGCATGCAACCAGAGCTCGTCCGGACCGGCGGTCCACCACAGGACCGCTCCGAGCGCGACCAGCGCGATCGCCAGCCGCCCGAGGAACCATCCCCATCCCTCGAGCGGCGCGTAGATGCCGCGCCGCCGCAGCGCCCGGTATAGAAGCAGCGCGTTGAGCGTCGCGCCGATCGAGGTGGCGAGCGTGAGCCCCGCGTGCCCGATCCTGAACATCAGTCCGATGGCGAAGACCTGCGCCACGATGAGGCTCGTGAATGCGGTCCGCACGGGCGTGCGCATGTCCTGCCGAGCGTAGAAGCCCGGCGCCAGGATCTTCACCGTGATGAGCCCGAGCAGTCCAACGCTGTAGCCGAGCAGCGCCGCTCGCGTCTGCCAGACGTCGTCGACGGTGAAGCGGCCGTACTGGTAGAGCGTCGCGATCACCGGCGCCGCAAGAATGGCCAACGCCAGCGCGGCCGGCAGCGCGAGAAGAAACGTCATGCGCAACCCCCAGTCCAGAAGCTCGCGGTACTGGACGGGATTCTGGTCGTGATGGTGCCGGGCCAGGCTCGGCAGCAGCACCGTGCCTAGCGCCACGCCGAGGAGCGCGCTCGGGAACTCCATCAGTCGGTCGGCGTAGGTGATCCAGGAGATGCGGCCGTTGCCCAGCAGCGCCGCGAGCTGGGTGTTGATGAGAATGGAGATCTGGGCAGCCGATACGCCGAGCAGCGCCGGGCCCATCGCCGAGATCACCCGGCGCACATCCGCGTCGCGCCAGTCGAGCCGCGGCACGGGCAGCATTCCGAGCCTGGCGAGCGGATAGAGCTGCAGCGCGAGCTGCGCCGCGCCGCCGATCGCGACCCCCCAGGCGAGCGCCACGATCGGCGGATCGACGTGCGGCGCAAGGAAGATCGCCGCGCCGATGATCGAGACATTCAGCAGCACGGGCGTGAAGGCCGGGATCGCAAACCGGCGGTGGACGTTGAGCACGCCTCCGGCGAGCGACACTAGCGAGATGAAGAGAATATAGGGGAACATCACCCGGATCATCGCCGCGGTCAGCTCGACCTTGCCCGGTGTGCGCACGAAGCCGCTCGCGAGCAGATACACCAGCCATGGCGCGGCCAGCACGCCGAGCACCGACACGGCGACAAGGACGACAGCGAGCAGTCCCGCAACCTTGGAGACGAGGTCGCGCGTCGCGGCGTCGCCGTTCCGCCGCTGGCACTCGGCGAGGATCGGCACGAAGGCCTGGGAGAACGCGCCCTCGGCGAAGAGCCGCCGCAGGATGTTGGGAAGCCGGAAAGCGGCCTCGAAGGCGTCCATCTGGAGACCGGCGCCGAAGGCCACTGCCTTCAGGCTTTCGCGCGCGAGGCCGGTGATGCGCGACAGCAGCGTCATCGCGCTCACCGTCGACATCGCCTTCAGCAGGTTCATCGATGCGAGCGGCGATGCGGGCTATGCGGCAAGCGGGAACTCGGCGCGAAAGGCATGCGCGAAGAACGCGGTCGTCCTTGCGGGAAGCGCGAAAAGCATTTATTATGTCAGGTCTTTTTTCGACGCTCCAGAAAGCTTCAAGAACAGCTCATGGCCAACACCGCCCAAGCCAAGAAGCGCGCCCGGCAGAACGCGGCCGCGCGCCAGCGCAACGCGAGCCTCAGGTCGGCGATCCGCACGGCGCTCCGCAACGTGCGCAAGGCGATCGCCGCCGGGGACAAGGCCGCCGCGATGAAGGAGTTCCAGGCGCAGCAGTCGGTGATCGACCGCATCGCCGACAAGAAGATCGTGCACAAGAACCTGGCGTCCCGGAGCAAGCACCGGCTCGCCCAGGCGATCAAAGCGATGGCGTGAAGCGCCCGCGTCGCGAGAGAAAGGGCGCCCATCGGCGCTCTTTTTGTTTGCACCCATGCCGCCCAAGCACTTCCTGCAGTTCCGCGACTTCAGCCGCGACGAGTTCGACTACCTCTTCGCACGCACTCGCTGGATCAAGGAGCGGTTCAAGCGCTACGAGCTGTATCAGCCGCTGCGCGACCGCACGCTGGCGATGGTGTTCGAGAAAGCCTCGACCCGCACCCGGGTCTCGTTCGAGGCCGGCATGAATCAGCTCGGCGGCATCGCGATCAACTTGAACCGCGGCGACACCCAGCTCTCGCGCGGCGAGCCGATCGAGGACCTGGCCCGCGTCATCTCGCGCATGGTCGACGTGGTGATGATCCGGACTTTCGAGCAGACGATCATCGAGCGCTTCGCCGAGCATTCGCGGGTGCCGGTGATCAACGGGCTCACCAACGAGTATCACCCGTGCCAGATCCTGGCCGACGTCTACACCTACGTCGAGCACCGCGGCTCGATGGCCGGACGAACCGTGGCGTGGATCGGCGACGCCAACAACGTGTGCCGCACCTGGCTGCAGGCGGCACCCATCTTCGGCTTCAGGCTGCACCTCTCCTCGCCGCCGGGATACGAAGTCGCGGCGGGCGTCGATCCCTCCGAAGCCGCGCACCTCGAATGCTTCGACGACCCGGTCGCGGCCTGCCGCGGCGTCGACCTGGTCACGACCGACGTCTGGACGAGCATGGGCTTCGAGGCCGAGGATGACGATCGGCGGCGGGCGTTCGCGGGCTGGAGCGTGGACACCGGGATGATGCGGGCGGCGAAGCCCGATGCGGTGTTCATGCACTGCCTGCCCGCCCATCGCGGAGAGGAGGTGAGTGCCGAGGTGATCGATGGGCCGCAGAGTGTGGTATGGGACGAGGCCGAGAATCGTCTGCACGCGCAGAAGGCGCTGCTCGAGTACCTCGTTTGCGGACGGGTCGAAGCCTAGGAGCCGTGCCATGATCGACCACACTGGAGTCAACGTCACGGATATCGCGAGGAGCAGGGACTTCTATCGCGCCGCGCTGGCGCCGCTCGGCTATGCGGTGCTGATGGAGTTCGGCGACGCGGTGGGCTTCGGCGTTCCGCCGAAGCCAGACTTCTGGGCCGGTCGGTCCAAGGGCGCGATCCCGCCGACACACGTCGCCTTCCGCGCCGAGAACCGCCGGCAGGTCGACGCGTTCTACAAGGCGGCGATGGCGGCGGGCGGCCGCGACAACGGGCCGCCGGGGCTGCGCCCGCACTATCACGCCAACTACTACGGCGCCTTCGTTCTCGACCCGGACGGGCACAACATCGAAGCCGTCTGCCACAGCGCGGAATGATCCCATGCGCATTGGATCGCTGCTGAAACGCTTCGCCGTCGTCCTCGCCGCCGTCGCCGTTGCCATCGGGACGACCCATGCCCAAACCTGGCCCGACAAGCCCATCAAGTTCGTCGTCGCCGCGCCTGCGGGCAGCTCACTGGACGTTCTCGCCCGACTCATCGGCGAGAAGCTCAAGGATCGCCTCGGACAGCCCGTGGTCGTCGACAATCGTCCCGCCGCGGGAGGTACGGTGGCGACCGATCTGGTGGCCAAGTCGCCGCCGGACGGCTATACGATGGTGATGTCGTTCAACGGACCTCTCGCGCTCGCTCCGCATCTGTACTCGAAGCTGCCGTACGACCCGCAGAAGGACCTCGCGCCGGTCATCATCACGTCCAGCCAGCCGAACGTACTGGCCGTCACCGCCGCGCTGCCGGTGCGTTCGGTCCAGGAGTTGGTCGCCTATGCCAGGGCGAACCCCGGAAAGCTCAACTATGCCTCGGTAGGCAACGGCAGCTCGTCGCATCTCACGATGGAGCTGCTCAAGTCCACGGCGGGTCTCGACATCGTCCACATCCCGTTCAACGGTTCGCCGCCGGCGGTGACCGCAACCGTCCAGGGCGAGACGCAGATGATGTTCGCGGTGATGCAGCCCCTGCAGGGTCAGATCCAGGCCGGCAAGCTTCGCGCTCTTGCAGTCACCACCGCGAGGCGCTTTCCGCTGCTGCCCGATCTGCCGACCATCGCGGAGAGCGGCTTTCCGGGCTTCGAGGCGCTCGCCTGGAACGGCGTGCTCGTGCGGGCGGGAACGCCGCAGCCGATCGTGGCGCGCCTGAACGCCGAAATCGACGCGATCCTCAAGGACGCCACGGTGAAGTCGACGCTCAACGCCCAGGGCTTCGAGCTCGTCGGCGGAACGCCCGAGGCGTTCGCGGCGCTGATCCGAAGCGAATCCGAGAAATGGGCGCCGGTGATCAAGAAGACGGGCGCGAAAGTCGACTAGTGCTTAACCAACTTAATATGCCTAAGCTGTGGTATCCTGTGGTCCCCCACGTGCGGGAGAGGCAGGATGCCCCGATCTCTGCAACTGCGTGCACTGTCGCGGTCCGAGCGGCGTGTTC
>DATJBM010000002.1:0-5165 GCA_035515295.1 Casimicrobiaceae bacterium
AGCCCACAACAGGTCGGAGAGCACTTGCATTGGAAGCTCGCGTCGAGAGTATTCGCGAGTCGAGCGACGAAGCTGCAACGCCTGCATGAGCGGCTTGCCCGCTTCCTTGCGCGGCGCCGGAAGCGATCTCACATTCTGCGCACGCGCCATTGGAACGGCCGCCATCGCTCCAACCGCAAGCAGCGCCTTGTTCATTTGTCTTCTCGTAAACGGATGGTCCGGGTCCATGTTCAGGCTCGAGTCATCGCGTAAAGGATGGCTCGCCGCACGAGCGTCTCGAAGATCGGCAGCTTGTAGGCGTTGCGGCTGAGTGGTTCTGCTCCTTCGAGCGCCGCGTGCGCGGCGCTGCGCGCGACATCCTCGTCGACGCGTTGCCCGCTGAGCATTCGCTCGGCTTCCGCCGCTCGGTACGGAACGGGCGCCGCGGCACCCAGGACAACGGAGGCCCGCCGACAGGTGCCGTCGGCGCTGAGGTGGAGCACGGCTGCGACATCGGCGATCGGCCAGTCGAAGCTCTCCAGCTCGGCCTGCCGGATATGGGCGGATCGAGCGCCGACCCCGAGCTTCGGCAGCAGCACCGCGGTCAGGACCTCGCCCGGTCGGAGATCGTTCTCGCGTTCGATGTCCCGCTCCGGCCCCACGAAGAAATCCTCCAGGAGGACCGTGCGCTTGGCACTCCGTGCGCCGACGAGCTCGACGTGGGCGTCCAAGGCCACCAGCGCGGTCGCGAGAGTAGAGGGGTGCACCATGGCACAACCACTGTGGCGAAAGATCGCGTGATATTCGTTCTCGCCGGCGAAGGCGAAGCACGCGTCGCCGCCTTTGCGCGCGCAGCGATGGTGCAGGGAGCGGAAATACCAGCAGCGCGGCCGCTGGAGGAGATTGCCGCCTACGGTGGCCATGTTCCGGATCTGGGGGCTGGCCGAATTCGCTGCGGCCTGCGCCAGGGCGACGTAGCGCGTTTGGAGCGCGGTGTGTTCGCCAAGCTGTGCCAGCGTGACCATAGCGCCGATTCGCACGGACCCGTCCGCCTCTTCCCGGACGTGTGCCAGCTCGGGCAGCGTGCGCATGTTAACCACGCGACGCGGGACCAGCAGCTCCTCCTTCATCAAGTCCAGCAGGTCCACACCGCCCGCCTTGAGGATGACGGCTTCGGTCGCAGGCCCTGCGCCTCTGTCGCGCATCGCCTTGGCCACCGTGACGCTTCCAGCGTCGGACGCCTCGGCCACGGTGCGCGCGTCGAGCCATTCGAAGCGCTTCATGCGCGCGGCCCCTGGGGCGGGATCCGGCCGAGGGCGGCGAGGATGGCGGCAGGCGTCATCGGCAGCTCCCGCACGCGGACCCCGATCGCGTTGTAGACGGCGTTGGCGATGGCCGGGGCGGTGGCGATGTTCGACGGCTCGGCGATGCCGTAGGCATCCGTCGCGCTCGTGCCCTGGTAGTTCTCGAGCAGTATCAGCTCGATGGCCGGCGCCTCCTTCGCCCGCAGCAGCTTGTACTGCTCGAGATTGGGGTTCAGCACGTGACCGGTGTGCGGGTCGATCACGCGCTTCTCGTAGAGCGCGTACGAGACGCCCATCAGGATTCCGCCGTGCACCTGGCTCTCGATCTGCTTGGGGTTCATGGGCCGGCCGCAGTCCTGCGCGGCGACGACGCGTTCGACGCGCACGATGCCGGTCTCGACATCGACCGCGACTTCGGCGAACTGCACTCCGCCCAGCATCGCGCGCGCCGAGCCCATGTCGCCGAATCGGCTGGCGAAGCCTCCGTAGTCGTCGGAGCGGCTCGCGACCGCGCTGATCCGCTCGCCGCGGATGCGCTGAGCGGCCTCGCGAAAGCTCATGCTGCGCGCTTGGTCCGCGGTCGAGATGCGACCGTTGCGCGCGATGAGACTCTCGGGAGCCACGCCGAGCGCGGGCGCCGCCGTCTCGAGCAATTCATGCAGGGCGCGATGCGACGCATTGCGCGCCGGCGGCGAGATCGAGGCGGTGGTCATGCTGCCGTACGACGGCGGCCCGGGAGGGAAGTCGGTATCGCCGATGCGCACGACGATGTCCTCGGGGCGCAGGCCAAGTTCCTCCGCCACCACCTGCGCGAGCACCGTGCCGATGCCCGTACCGATGTCCTGGACGCCGGAGAGGATCTCGACCGACCCGTCGCGCAGGATGCGCACTTCGCACGACGCAAGCGTATTGACGTTGGCGCCCCAGAGCGATTGCGCCACGCCCATCCCGCGCTTGATCGGGCCGGGGTCGGTGCCTGGTGCGTGTCGCCGGCTCCACCCTATGCGGGCCGCGCCCAGGCGCCGCTCTTCGCGCCGCACGGGGCTCGGATCGAGCCGCTCCCGCAGCGCGAGAGGATCCATGCCGAGCTTCTCGGCCAGCTCGTCGATCGCCTGCTCCAGTGCGAAGGCGCCGGGTACGTTGCCGGGCGCGCGCATCGCGCAACCCGGACCGGCATTGATGAAGATGTCCGACTGGGCGAGAGCGAAATTCTCGCAGGTGTACAGGCCCTGAGCGATGAACCCCACGCCCGCACCGAGAGCGACGCCCGCTGTCCCGTACGCCTCGAGCGCGATCGCGGAGAGCGTGCCGTCGCGCCTTGCTCCGATGCGTAGCTTCTGCACCGTCGCCGGCCGATTGCCGCTGTCGAGCTGCTCTTCCTCGCGGTCGAGAACGATGCGCACCGGTGCGCCTGCCTGTCGCGATAGCGCCACGGCGGCGCGCACGTAGTTTCCGGCTCCCGACTTGGATCCGAATCCGCCTCCCATGACGTCGACGACGACGCGCACGCGGGCGAGCGGCAGGTTGAAGGCCCGAGCGAGCTCCGCGCGCACGCCGGCGGTGTACTGAGTCGACATGTACACGGTCAGCCCGTCGGCACGCCAATCGGCGACCACCGCGTGCGTCTCGAGACAGCAATGGGTCTGCACCTGGGTGCGGAATTCGCCTTCGACGGTGACGTCGGAGGCGGCGAATCCTTCGTCCACGTTGCCGCGCGACCCGGCTCGGTTGGGTCCCCGCACGTTGCCCTGCTGCGGCGGCGGCGAGGTGGCTGCGATGGCGCCTGCATAACCCTCTCCGTGGACGGGTCGCTCGAATACGACCGGCGCATCCTTCTGTCGGGCGCTCTCGATGTCGACGACGAACGGGAGCGGTTCGAAGTCGGCCTTGATCAAGTGCAGCGCCGCTTCGGCCGCATCCGTCGTGTCCGCGGCAACGCCCGCAACGACGTCGCCGACATACAGGACGCGCCGAGCGGGAGTCCGAGTTGCCGAGGGATCTTCAGCCTCGACTGCGCGCCCTGCGATCTCGTTGATCGGGAGCACGGCGCGCACGCCCGGATGCCGTTGCGCGGGCGCGAGATCGAGCCCGCGCAGGCGGGCGTGCGGGAACGGCGAACGCAGCAGGCGGCCGTAGAGCATTCCAGGCAGCTTGACGTCGACCGTGAAACGCGCGGCACCGGTGACCTTGGCCCGACCACTGACGCGAGGGACCGGCTTACCGATCCACTCGAGTTGGGTGTTGGGCGGAAGCGGCGGCGCTTCGTCCGCCGGGACGACACGCTCGATCTCGCCAAGCGGTCCGGGAACGATGCCGAGCGGATGCTTCTGCGTGCGCGTATCGCCGGTCACCATCGTCAGCCCCCGGAGGCCTTCGCGGCGGCGAGAGTGGCATCGATCACATGCGGGTACGTGCCGCAGCGGCAAAAATGTCCCCTGATCGCCGCCTTGACGTCCTCCGCCGAGGGATGGCGATTCGTCTCGAGCAGCGCGGCGCAGCTCATGACCAGGCCCGGCGTGCAGAAGCCGCACTGAGTCGCGTCGTGCGTGATGAAGGCAGATTGCACAGGGTGAAGCGCATCGCCGCGTGCCAGCCCCTCGATGGTGACGAGCTTGCGTTGGCCCAAGTCGACCGCGAGCATCATGCAGGAAAGCACCGGGGCACCGTCGACCCAGACCGTGCATGCGCCGCACGCGCCGCGATCGCAACCGATTTTCGTGCCAGTGAGCCCGAGTGGGCCGCGGAGGACTTCGGCCAGCGTCATCTGCGGGTCGACAGTCACCGCATGCCGGACGCCGTTGATGTCGAGCGTGACGTCACGCGGTCCAGCATCGGCGCGCCTCGCGGTATCCTTGCTGTGTACTGGGGGTGCGCCTTCAGCGGTCGACAGCCGCGTCTCGAACATCGCGGCGCCGGTGATCGCTGCGCCCGTGCCCTTCAGGAAATCCCGTCGGCTGGTCATGACGAAGTTGCAGTGCAGACAACCTAGATCATGATAGGTGATCGTTGCTCATCCGATTTTGATGTTCGTCAAGGATCAGCCTGCCGACGCTTCCATTCCTCCAGCAAGGCTGCCGAGCGGCGCGCCTGCCGTGCTCACGCACTCACGCGGGGGGCGAGGTTACGGAACTGCGGAATACTCGTGTCGCGCTACGCAGGAAGTCACCTGTCAGCCAAGAGACAGGTGCTTCCCGGTCGTTGAAAGCCTGCTTCGCGTTGTGGCGATGTTCCTACCAACTTTGCGCGATGTCGCAACTAGCTTGGTCCCCGTGCGAATCGCCCCTTCGGCCACGGAGTCCTGCGTACGCCTGAGTGCCGTTGTCGGTGCTCGGGCAAATGGACTGTTACAACTCAAGCGCTCTACCTCCGCCAGCAGCGTCGGATAATGGCAGCAGTCGAATCCCACGGGCATGCTACGCCCCGAAGCCATCGAACTCGTCCGGGGTGACCGCGAAACCACACGATTGCCGGCGACGGTAGTGTGACGGACCTTCCTCGGGGAAAAAAACCGAATATCTGTTGCAATGCGCGGGCGAAACTTTGCGATCGAACCGAACGGCGTAGTTAATTTAGCGTGTCTTTTGGTCTAGGCCATTTTCAGACGCCTGAACGCCAAGTGTTTTATTTGGTCCAGAATGAAGGCGAACACGACCGCTGCAGCAAACGTGCTGACCAGAACCGACGGCTGCAGCGGCGTCATGAGGATTCCGCGCGTCGTCAGGGTTGCGATGATCGAGAGATCGATAACCGACGAGAGCATGAGCCAAAAACTTGGGCGTGAACTCCACAAACGCCGACGCTCGCGAACGACATAAAGGACTGCTTGGCCGCTGAACACTAGCGTGACGACCGCGAGTGTTCTCAGCGCGTCTATGTCGAGAC
>DATJBM010000003.1:0-44138 GCA_035515295.1 Casimicrobiaceae bacterium
ATCATGTGGAACAGGCCGTGAATCAGGACCACCGGTCCGGTCATGACGCCGGAACCGCGGCGCGGAGATGAAATTCGATGCGCGTCTCGGAGGGGATCTGCACCTGGTTCCGGGTGAGTTCCTCGGCCCCCGCTCCCGCGCCGGCTCCGGCCCCTGCGCCGGCACCGGCTCCTGAAGCGAGCAAGGACGCGACGCAAGCACCTGCCCCCGAGGCAGGCAAGATGGAAGAGAAGATGGAAGAGAAGAAGGACGAAAAGAAGGAGTAGCGCGGTCGCGTCGCGACCGGTCGCACCGCGTGTAACGTCACGCGTTACACGCGGGGTCGCGTTGCCGAGGCCACGAAGTCGTTCGACCGCGGCGAGCGCCGCCAGGACGTAGACTCACTCGTCAGCAAGACGAAAGCCGGCCTGCGGGCCGGCTTTTTTCTCGCCGCGTTCGGCCCGGCGCTACAGCGGCGCGCCGATGCGCTCCGCCACCTCGCGGTACTTCTCGATCACGTCGCCCAGATCGCGCCGGAACCGGTCCTTGTCCATCTTGTCGTGGGTGGCATGGTCCCACAGGCGGCAGCCGTCGGGCGTGAACTCGTCGCCGAGCACGAGCGCTCCCTTCGGGTCGTCCTTGGGGTGGCCGAACTCGAGCTTGTAATCGACCAGGTCCAGCCCGCCTTTCGAGAACAACGGCTTGAGCACGGCGTTCACCTTGTGGGTGAGTGCGCGCATCTGGTCGATCTCCGAGGCCGTGGCCCAGCCGAGCACGCGGATGTGGTCGTCATTCACCAGCGGATCGTGCAGGGGATCGCTCTTGAGGAAGAACTCGAAGATCGGCTCCGGCAGCCGCTTCCCTTCCTCGATGCCGTAGCGCTTGGCCATCGACCCCGCGACGATGTTGCGCACCACGCATTCCACCGGAATCATCTTCATCGCCTTGACCAGCGACTCGCGCTCGTTGAGCACGCGGATGAAATGCGTCGGCACGCCCGCGGCGGCGAGCTTCTCCATGATGAAGGCGTTGAACTTGTTGTTGGTCTCGCCTTTCAGCGCGAGCTGCGCGAGCTTCGCGCCGTCGAACGCCGACACGTCGTCGCGGTAATGCATGATAAGCAGGTTCGAGTCGTCGGTCGTGTACACCGTCTTGGCCTTGCCGCGGTAGAGCTCCTGCCGTTTCTCCATGGTCTCCTCGGAAGTTCCTTAGACAAATTCCCGCCAGGCGAATCCGTTCTCCTGGTCGGCGACGCCTACCCACTCGCTCTCGCAGTGGAGCGCTCCGGCGAGCGCCGCGCGCGCGAGCTCCGGACGGTTGTTCTCGCGGGAGAGGTGCGCCGCGATGAGATGCTTCAAGTGCGAGGCGTCGATCCGGGCGAGCAGCCCCGCTGCCGTGGCGTTGTCGAGATGGCCGAAGCGGCTCGCGATGCGCCGCTTGAGCGGCTCCGGATAATCCCCGTTGGCGAGCATGTCGATGTCGTGGTTGCACTCGAGCACCAGCGCGTCGCAACCGGACAGGCTCGCTTCGACGTGCTGCGTGGAGCTTCCGAGGTCGGTAAGGACACCCAGCCGCCAGCGCCCGTCCGAGCAGACGACCTGGACCGGCTCGCGCGCGTCGTGCGGCACCGGGAAGGGACGGATCTCGATGTCGTCGATCGCGAACGCGTCGTGGCTGTCGAAACCCTTCACGCACGGCAGCTCGGCGAAGCGTTCCGCGACGCAGGCGAGGGTGCCGAACGTCAGCCAGACCGGCGTCGCGTAGCGCAGCGCGAACGCGGCCACTCCGCCGATGTGGTCGCCGTGCTCGTGCGTGACGACGATCGCCGAGACGCTCTGCGCCTCCACGCCGAGGCGTGCGAGGCGCTCGACCGCGTCGCGCAGCGCGAACCCGCAATCGATCAGCACGCGCGTGCCATCGACTTCGACCAGCAGGGCGTTGCCTTCGCTCCCGCTGCCGAGCGACGCGAAGCGCATGTCGAACGAGAGCCTGTCGACGCTAGGGGCGAGAATCGAGGCGCGTGCCGTCGATCACTTGAGCTGGTCCTGCAGCAGCGCGAGGATCTTGTCGCTGTTGGGCGACTTGTCCGTCGCGCCTTTCGGGTCCTGCACGGTGACCACGCTGTTCGGATCCGCCTGGGTCACGACCACGCGGTACTGCTCGGGCTTCTCCTTGTCGTCCTTCTTCCAGAACGCGAGCTTGTCCAGCCAGCCCTTCTGCTTGCTGGCTTCGAGGTCGGGATTGGCGTAGCGCACGTAGTAGAGGCCCTGCGAGCGGTCGCGGTCGACGACCGTGAACCCGGTCCGATCGAGCGCGAGACCGACGCGCCGCCAGGCGCGATCGAAGGCATCGTCGACCACCAGCCGGGTCGTGCCGTCGCTCCCGCGCTCGATGCGCGCGCGCGGCGCCGCGGGCGCCACGGCCACCGCGGCGTTGGCGACCTGGGTGGGCGCGCCGAAGCGCACCATGATCCGCGACAGGAACTCGGCTTCGAGCTCGGGATTGGGCGGGGTGGGCTGCCAGACCCAGTCTTCGGGCGAGGCTTGCTTGGTCTTGGTGGGCAGCTGCGCGGCGCCGTAATGGGTGACGTAGATCTCCACGGTGCCCGCCTCGCTGCCGCGCTCGATGCGCGTGCGGAATTTGTCGCGACGGTACGTGTCGGTGAGGAAATCGAGATATTTGCTGCTGTACTGCTGGAGCCAGGTCTGCGGCGCGTCGGCGCGATTCTCGGCCCAGTCGGTCTCCATGATGCCGAGCGCGGGCTGCTCGACCGCGATCGCGAACCCGGTCTGGGTCCAGAAATCCCTGAGTGTCTTCCAGGCGGTATCGGGATCGGTCTTCACCACCAGCCAGCGCTCGGATCCGGCGCGCATCAGCCGCGCCTCGGTGTTGATCGGCAGCACCTCGCTCGACTTGCCCGTGGCCTTCGCCGCGGCGGCCGCCGAAGCGGTCTGCGCCGCGTAGCGGTCGTCGTACGCGGGCGTGGTGAGGTCGGGCGGAACTTCGAGCGGCGGCGCCGAGCTCGCGGACTTGTAGTCGATCTTCTTGCCGACCGAGAAGGTCATCGATTCGCAGCCGGCGAGCGTCAGCGCGAGCGAGAAAGCGGCGAGCGTGCAGACAAAACCCGGGCCGCGGCGCGGCAGCGAGGGAGCGAAAAGCTGCGGCATGCGTGCAAATCTCCGTCAGATGCAGCCGGCTTCGCGCAGCGCGGCGCGAAGGGCCTCGTGATGTTGAGCGGCCAGCGCCGTGAGCGGCAGTCGCAGGTCCCCCTGGATCAGCCCCATCGCGGCCAGCGCCCACTTCACCGGAATCGGGTTCGCCTCGACGAAGAGCTTCCGGTGCAGCGGCAACAGCCGGTCGTTGATGGCGCGCGCCTTGGCCGCGTCGCCGGAGACCGCCGCCGCGCACATCTCGCTCATGAGCTTGGGGGCGATGTTGGCGGTGACCGAGATCACGCCGTGGCCGCCCAGCAGCATCAGCGGCAGCCCGGTCAGATCGTCGCCACTGTAGACGGCGAAATCGTTCCTTCCGGCGGCGCGCAGCCCGCGCAGCAGCTCCGCCCCGCGCGCGAGATCGGAGGTCGCGTCCTTGAGGCCGACGATACCGGGCACCTCGGAAAGGCGAAGCACCGTGTCGGTGGCGAGATCGGCAACCGTTCGCGACGGCACGTTGTAGAGCAGGAGCGGCAGATCGACCTTGTCCACGATCGTGCGGAAGTGCCGGTAGAGCCCCTCCTGCGTGGGCTTGTTGTAGTACGGGACCACCGAGAGGCAGGCGCTGGCGCCGACTTTCTTGGCGTAGGCGGTGAGCTCGATCGCCTCCGAGGTGGCGTTGGCGCCGGTGCCGGCGATCACCGGGATGCGGCCCGCCGCGTGCTCGACCGCGGTGCGGATGACGAGGCAGTGCTCCTCGACGCTCACCGTCGGCGACTCGCCGGTGGTGCCGACGGCGACGATGGCCGCGGTGCCGCTCGCGACGTGCCGATCGATGAGGCGCCTGAACGCGGGCAGATCCAGCGCGCCGCCGTCCTGCATCGGCGTCACGATCGCAACCAGGCTTCCCTTCAACATCCGCCAGCTCGCCGGAAAATGGCGCATTCTACTCCAATCCCTCCGCGGATAAGAGCGGGGGCCATGCTCTTTGCCGCCCCACCGCCGCGAGCCGCTGGATCACCGCCGGTCTATTGCCGCCCATCCTTCCCTGCTCGAAGGCGACCACGGTGAGCCGCTCGCGCGCAAGCACGAGCAACTCGTCGGGCTCGAGGAGGAATGCCGGATTCGAGGGCTTGCCGTACGCCTCGTTGCCGCGCGCGAACGTCTCGTAGAGCAGCACGCCATCGTCGGCGAGCGCGGCGAGCAGGTGCGCGAGCAGCGGGCGGTGCAGGTAGCGCACGACGACGATCGCGTCGAAGCGCTCTGCGGCAAGGGGCCACGGGTCGCGCTCGACGTCGGCGACCCGCGTCTCGACACCGCTCGTGCCGGCGAAGGTGACGAGTGCGGCCGGGTCGCGGTCCAGCGCGACCACTCTCGCGCCGCGCCGCGCGAAATGAAGCGCGTGCCGGCCGCGCCCGGCGGCCAGATCGAGCACGCGCGCGCCCGGCGAGACGAGCGGCGCGAAGCGCACGATCCACGGCGACGGCGCGAGCGCGGCATGCGGATCGGCGCTCACCGGGCGCGCTTCGTCGACGGCCGCGCCAGCGCCGCGGCGTCCCCCGCGACATCGGCTCGTGCCTCTTCCTGCAGCCACTCGCCGAAGGCCTGCGCCTCGGGCCGCAGCGCGGCGTGCGTCGAGCGCACGATGTAGTAGGCGCGCGGCGTCGCGTAGCGGTCCGGGAACGGCGCCACGAGCTTGCGCTGGCGCAGCAGCCGGTCGATCAGCGGCTCGCGCCCGAGCGCGACACCCTGTCCGTCGACGGCGGCCTGGATCACCTGATCGAAATGGTTGAACCGTAGCGAGCCCGCCGGCGTGAGCCGGCCGATGCCGATGGCGGCGAGCCACGCCGACCAGTTGAGCCAGGGAAAGCGCCCCCGTTCGTCGTCGATGTGGAGGAGCACGTGGTGCCTGAGGTCCTCGGGACGCTTGAGCGGCCTTGCGCGGTCGCTCGCGAGCACCGGGCTGCACACGGGGACCAGCCGTTCGCCGAACAGCCGCACCGACCCCGGCGGCGCGCTCGCCTCGCCGCAATAGCGCACGGCGAGGTCGATGTTCTCGCGCTCCAGATCGACGATGCGGTTGTCGGCGGAGATATAGACGTCGACGTCGGGATGGCGCTCGCGGAAGCGGGCGAGGCGAGGGATGAGCCACAGCGACGCGAACGGCTGGTTGGTCGATACGGTCAAGGGCGTGGCGGCGCGGTCGCGCCGGATCGTCGCCACCGTCTGACCGATCTCGTCGAGCACGCTCTTGGCGGCGGCATGCAGCACCTGGCCCGCCTCCGTCAGCAGCAGTTGCCGGTGCCGGCGCTCGAACAGCGGCAATCCGAGCTGCTCCTCCAGCGCCTGCATCTGCCGCGACAGCGCCGACTGGGTCAGGAACAGCTCCTCCGCCGCACGGGTGAAGGACAGGTGCCGTGCAGCGGCCTCGAAACCTTTCAGCAGGTCGAGCGACGGCAGACGCTGGCGCGCCTTCGGGGCCGGTTTAGGCATTCCGTTTTCGCATGCTTCTCATGCGGCGATTTCGTTTGCGCCGGGCCGGCTCGGACTCAATACTTCGCTCCACAGCTCCGGCCCACAGGCGCAATCAGCCGGCGTCGGAGCTGCATGAAGTATACGCATTCATGAGGAAGATCACCATGGCCAGGACCACCGTGCTCCACACCCAGCGCTCCGCGTTGCAACGGCGGCAATCGCTTGTGCTTGCCGATGCCGTAGGGACTGTCGTCGCCGTCGACCGGGGTAGCGTCTGGATCACCCAGGAGCGCGATCCGCGCGACATCGTGCTTTCCCGCGGCATGCGCTTCGCGATCGATCGCCCCGGCCGCACCATCGTCGCCGCCGAGGCGCCGAGCGTGCTGCGCCTGCTGGTGCCGGAGGACTGGAAGGAGCGCGTCGCGCGGGCGGTCCAGCGCGCGGTCGGCCGCTGGGGCGCACGGCTCGCCCGGCGCCGCGCGCCGTACTACTGATCGGGGGCCTGGCTCGTGCCGAGCGCCGGCTACGCTTCGCTCTTCGGACTCGCGCCGGGCTACGCCTGGTTCGTCACGCCGCCGGCGCCGCCCTCGAGCGGCGAGGCGCTCTCGCCCGACGCCGCGCCCGCGTTCTCCGGCGCGGGCGGGCGCGCTACGCGGCGACTTTGGCTTCCTTCTTGGCGAAGCCGATTTTGCCGGCGCTGGCGGCGACGCTGACCGTATCGCCGGCGGCGAACTTGCCGGTCAAGAGTTCCCTCGCGAGCGGATTCTCGATCTCCTGCTGAATCGCGCGCTTGAGCGGCCGGGCCCCGTACACCGGATCGAAGCCCGCCTTGGCGACCTCGGCGATCGCGGAGGCCGCGACGTCGAGCTTGATGTCCATTCTGGCGAGCCGCGCTTCGAGCGCCTTGAGCTGGATCCGAGCGATCGCCTCGATGTTCTTCTCGGAGAGCGCGTGGAACACCACGATCTCGTCGATGCGGTTGACGAACTCGGGCCGGAACGCGTTCTTCACTTCCGCCATGACGGCGACCTTGATCACGCCGTAGTCGCTGCCGGCCATCTGCTGGATCATCTGCGAGCCCAAGTTGGAGGTCATCACGATCACCGTGTTCTTGAAGTCCACGGTGCGGCCCTGGCCGTCGGTCATGCGGCCGTCGTCGAGCACCTGCAGGAGCACGTTGAACACGTCCGGATGCGCCTTCTCGATCTCGTCCAGTAGGATCACGCTGTAGGGCTTGCGCCGCACCGCCTCGGTGAGGTACCCGCCTTCCTCGTAGCCGACGTAGCCCGGCGGCGCGCCGATCAGCCGCGCGACCGAGTGCTTCTCCATGAACTCGCTCATGTCGATGCGGATCATGTGCTGCTCGGAATCGAACAGGAATTCGGCGAGCGCTTTGCACAGCTCGGTCTTGCCCACGCCGGTGGGGCCGAGAAAGAGGAACGAGCCGTAGGGGCGATTCGGATCGGAGAGGCCCGAGCGCGAGCGACGGATCGCATCGGAGACCAGCCGTACCGCCTCGTCCTGGCCGACGATGCGCTTGTGCAACGCCTCTTCCATGTGCATGAGCTTGTCACGCTCGCCCTGCATCATCTTCGAGACCGGGATGCCCGTGGCGCGCGAGACGACCTCGGCGATCTCCTCGGCGCCGACCTGGGTGCGCAAGAGCGTCGGCTTCTTCGCCGCTTCCTTGGCGAGCTTGGAGTCGGCCTTCTTGAGCTGCGCCTCGAGCTGCGGGAGCTTCCCGTACTGCAGCTCGCTCATCCGCTGCCAGTCGCCCTTGCGGCGGGCGTCCTCCATCTGGAGCTTGATCTTGTCGATCTCCTCCTTGATGTGCTGCGCGCCCTGCACCTGCGCCTTCTCGGCCTGCCAGATCTCGTCGAGATCGGCGTATTCCCGTTCGAGGCGCGTGATCTCCTCCTCGATGGCGCCGAGCCGCTTCTGTGAGGCTTCGTCCTTTTCCTTCTTGACCGCCTCGCGCTCGATCTTGAGCTGGATCAGGCGCCGGTCGAGCCGGTCCATCGCCTCGGGCTTGGAGTCGATCTCCATCTTGATCCGCGCCCCGGCCTCGTCGATCAGGTCGATCGCCTTGTCGGGAAGGAAGCGGTCGGTGATGTAACGGTGCGAGAGCTCCGCCGCGGCGACGATCGCCGGGTCGGTGATCTCCACACCGTGGTGGATCTCGTAGCGCTCCTGCAGTCCGCGCAGGATGGCGATGGTCGCCTCGACCGACGGCTCGTCGACCAGCACCTTCTGGAAGCGCCGCTCGAGCGCGGCGTCCTTCTCGACGTACTTGCGGTATTCGTCGAGCGTGGTCGCGCCCACGCAGTGCAGCTCGCCGCGCGCGAGCGCGGGCTTGAGCATGTTGCCGGCGTCGATCGCGCCTTCCGCCTTGCCGGCGCCGACCATGGTGTGCAGCTCGTCGATGAAGACGATGGTGCGCCCTTGGTCGGCGGCGATGTCCTTCAGGACGGCCTTGAGCCGCTCCTCGAACTCGCCGCGATATTTCGCCCCGGCGAGCATCGCCGCCATGTCGAGCGAGAGCACGCGCTTGTTCTTGAGTCCCTCCGGCACCTCGCCGTTGACGATGCGCTGGGCGAGGCCTTCGACGATGGCGGTCTTTCCGACGCCGGGCTCGCCGATCAGCACGGGGTTGTTCTTGGTGCGCCGCTGCAGGACCTGGATCACGCGCCGGATCTCGTCGTCGCGGCCGATGACCGGATCGAGCTTGCCGGAACGCGCACGCTCGGTGAGATCGATCGTGTACTTCTGCAGCGCCTGACGCTGGCCCTCGGCTTCCTGCGAATCGACGTTCGCCCCACCGCGGACCGCTTCGATCGCCTTCTCGAGCGCCTTGCGGGTAAGGCCGTAGTCCTTGAGGAGCCGGCCGGTCTCGCCCTTGTCGTCGGCAAGCGCGAGCAGAAAGAGCTCGCTGGCGATGAACTGATCGCCGCGCTTGGTGGCTTCCTTGTCGGTCAGGTTGAGGAGATTGTTGAGATCCCGGGAGATCGTGATCTCGCCGCCCTGGCCTTCGACCTTGGGCAGTCGCGAGATGGCCTTGACCAGCGCGGCCTTGAGTGGGGGAACGTTGACGCCGGCGCGCGACAGAAGCGACGCCGTGCCGCCGTCCTCCTGTGCAAGCAATGCCGACAACAAATGCTGCGGCTCGATGAAGCCGTTGTCGTTGCCCAGCGCCTGGCTCTGCGCGTCGGCGAGCGCCTGCTGGAATTTGGTGGTGAGCTTGTCGAGACGCATGGAGTCCTCCGCCCCTTCTCGAAGACTAACCCGTAGGTGGGGAACGCGGTAGGGATTTCAAGCCTCGGGGAGAGCTCGGCACCTTGCTTTCGAGGCACCCTTTCGCGGCGGGCGCCTCGCTCCGGGCGGGATTGCCCGCCCGGAGCCGTGGTAATGCCGGGGGTCTAGAGCTTTCGCCGGCAGACGGCGTCGTATCTGCGACGGCGTGCTGGCCTGCGCCAGAGCCCAGCGGCCCCGCCTGAGTCACAGGTTCACAATCTGCGGCTTGAGCGGCCCCAGTATGCCGAGAAGCTCGCCCCGCTCCTTCGCCGGAACGTTGAACTTGTCGAGCGATTGACGCGATCCTCGCCAGCGCGTTGAAGTCCGCTTGCCCGATCCCCATGCCCTTGTGCGCGCTCATCATGTCGCGGCCCTTGTAGACGCACGGGCCGCCCGTCGCCTGGCAGATCTGGTCCACCAGGTTGACCTTGAGTCGCGGCACGTTGGCCCGGGCGAGAAAGCCGTTGATCCGGGAGTCGGCGGCGACGTTGCCGACGAAGTCGTCGACCACCGCGGCAATGACGGGCTTGCCGCCGAGGCGGTCGTACAACGTGCGCTCGGCCGTGGGCTTCATGCCCGCGCTCTGGCAGGCCCCGAGGCACAGCGCGGCGGCCAGCGCGGCGCTGAGCGCGAGGGCTCGAAGGGTGGTCTGCATGCTGCGGTCTCCTCTCGTTGGGTGGACGGCGGCACCGGGATGCGGCGCCGTACCGCCATCTACGGAGTCATCCCGCTTGCGGATGCCGCGGCCGTCGCGCCGACGACTGCGTGCTAAGCTCTCGCCGATGGCGCCGAACGAGCGCGATCCGTCCCAACGGCCGAGCGCGGGCTTCCTGCGGGTGATGGGCGCGGTGTTCGCGAGCTTCTTCGGCGTGCGCAAGCGCGCCTCCGGCGAGCGCGACGTCGGCTCGATCAAGCCGCTGCACGTGGTCCTCGCCGGCATCCTCGGCGCGGCGATTCTGGTCGCCGCGATCGCCACGCTGGTGCACTTCATTGCCCGGGGCGCGTAGCCGCGCCGGCGTCGCGCCACGTTCGAGGTGCTCGCGTTCGCCTTCAGGCGCGGCGGCGGATCTCCTCGGTGAGCCGCCGCAGCCGCGGCATGTCGTACACGGCCAGAATCTCGTCGCGGGTGCGTACGCGCTTGCGCACCTCGAGCCATCGCTCCGCGTCGAGCGCGAGATCGGGGGCGTGTTTGCGCCGGAACCGCTCGTCATAGGCGAGCCACGCCTCATCCACGCCGCCTTCCGAGAAATGGATGAGCCGGATGTCGAGGCACACCGCGAGCCGGTAGCCCGCAAGATGGCAGCGAAACGTGAAATCGGTGTCATAGCCGTGCCAGCCGTCGAACGTGACTTCGTCGAAACCGATCGCTTCCGCGACCTCGCGTCGAGCGGCGATGAACACCCCGTCCATGCCCTGGATCCCACCGTTGACGACTTCCGGCGCACCGAGGAACTTGACTTCGTACCCGTCGGCCACCTTCTGCGTCACCACGCCGCGGGCGTAGCGGATCCCGGAATCCCACCAGCCCATGGCATGCATGCGCGTGGTTCCCGCGACGCCGATCACGTCCCACGTCGCGAGATGACGCTCGAGCGTGGCGCCGATTTCGTCGGTGAGGAGTTCGATGTCGTCGTGGCAGAAGACGACCAGCGCTCCTTTCGCCCGCCTGAGCCCGCGGTTGTAGCCCTCGCACAGCGAGCGCGCATCGTGGATACCGACGATCTCATACGGCGCGTCGCCCATCCGGCGGGCGTAGGTCTCGCGCACCGCCGCGAATTTCTCCGCGTCGATGCTGCAGATGACGATCGATATCACGTCGCCTCGCGCAGCGTGGCGAGCGGCGGAGTCTTGAGCATGCTGCGCGTTCCGAGCCAGCCCGCGAGCGCGACGCAGGCGGCGGCCGCGCTCACACCGATCGCCCAGAGCAGCGGATTGAAGCCGAAGGGAATCTGGAATACGCGATCGGCGAGGAAGAATCCGGTCGCGGTGGCGCCGCCGGCGGCGAGCAGCCCCGCCAGCGTACCCAGCGCCAGGAATTCTGACGCCTGCGCCGTGGACAGCTGGCGCGCGCTGGCGCCGAGCGTGCGCAGCACGGCGGCGTCGTAGCGGCGCTCGTCCTGCGTGGCCGCGATGGCGGCTTCGAGCACGAGCAGACCGCCGGCGAGCGTGAAGAGGAACACGAACTCCACCGCCTTCGCGACCTGATCCATGATCGACTGAACCTGGGCGAGCAGCTCGCCCACGTCGATCACCAGCACGTTCGGATAGGCGCGGACCAGCGCGGTCAGCCACGCGGGCTTCGCGGGATCGGCGCGCACCGCGGTGATATAGGTGCGCGGCAGTCCGTCGAGCGCTCCCGGCGCGAACAGCGCGAAGAAGTTGACCCGGAAGCTGTCCCAGTCGACCTTGCGCAGGCTCGTCACCCTGCCGGACACCCGCGTGCCGGCGACGTCGTACGTGAGCATGTCGCCGAGCTTGATCCCGAGCGTGTGCGCGATGCCGTCCTCGAGCGATGCGCCCGCACCCGTGCCGCGGGCGCCCGCGCTCCACCAATGGCCGGTGACGACCCGATTGCCGACAGGAAGCGCTTCGCTCCACGACAGGTTGAATTCGCGCTCGCCCAAGCGGCGCGCGCGTTCGTCGGCAAGCTTGGAGGCGTCGAACGGCGCGCCGTTGATCGTCACCAGACGGCCGCGAACCATCGGCAGGAGCGACGCATCGACGCCCAGATCGCGCTCGAGGAGCCGGGCGACGCCGTCCACCTGGTCGGGCAGCACGTTGATGAGGAACGTGTTCGGCGCGTCCGGCGGCAGGCTCGCGCGCCAGTTGGCGAGGAGATCGCCGCGCACGATCGTGAGCAGCAGCAGCGCCATGACGCCCAATCCGAGCGCGCCGATCTGCAGGCTCGAACCCACGGGCCTCCGGCGGAGGTTGGCGAGCCCATAGCGCCAGCTGTAACCGCGCTGTGGCAGCCAGCGGAGCGCCGTGATCGCCAGCCACCCGGCGCCTCCCGCCGCAATGAGCACCGCGGCAATGGCGCCGATCATGATCGCGCCGGTCGTTGCATCGTGCGCCTGCCAGAAGACGAGCGCGGCGATTGTAGCGGCGCCCGCGCCGTAGGCGGCGATTCCGCCGCGCCCCGGCAGGCCGAGTTCGCGGCGCAGCACCCGCAGCGGCGGCACGCGCGAGAGCGCGATGAGCGGCGGCAGCGCGAACCCGAGCAGCAGCGCGACGCCGATGGCGAGCGGCGTGACGATCGACCTCGCGCCGGGAAGCGGCAGCGCGTTGTGAATGACGCCGCCCAAGAAGACGACCAGCAGCTGCTGGCCGCCGGCCGCCAGCAGCGTTCCGACGGCGCTCGCGGCGAGTCCGAGGACCGCAAACTGCACCGCGAACAGCGCGAGTGTCTGCCGCCGGGGCGCGCCGAAGCAGCGCATCATCGCCGCCGCGTCGAGATGGCGGCGCAGATAGCGCGACGCGGCGAGCGCCACCGCGACCGCGGCGAGGATGACCGCGACCAGAGCTGAGAGTGCGAGGAATTTCTCCGCCCGCTCGAGCGTCTGGCGGATTTCCGGGCGCACGTCGCGGATCGACTCGAGTCGCTGGCCGGGCGCGAGCCGCGCCGTCGCCCAGTCGCGATACGCCTCGATCGCGCGCCCCGCGACCAGCAACCGGTACACGGCGCGGTTGCCGGGCTGGAGAAGATGCGTGGCAGGCACGTCGGCGAGGTTCATGATAAGCCGCGGGCCCAGCGAGAGAAGGCCGCCCGTGACCTCGGGGTCCTGGGCGACGATTTCCGTGACCGCGAGCGTGGAATCGCCGACGGACAATTTCGCGCCGCGACCCACACCCAGCCGCGCGGCGAGCCGGACATCGATCCACGCCTCGCCGCGACCGGGGATCGCAGCTGCGGGCCGGAGTTCCGAGCCGCCGGGCACCGTGAGCATGACCTCACCGCGCAGCGGATAGCCCGGCCCCACCGCTTTCACGTCGGCCAATACCGCGTCGCTTCCGCCCACGCTCTGCACCATGCTGTTGAAGCGGGTCACGGAGGTCGTCGCAAGGCCCAGCCTCGCCGCTTCGCGCGCGTCGTCTTCCGGCAGAGGCCGGTCCCCCGAGAGCATCAAGTCCGCGCCGAGGAGCAGATTTGCTTCGCGCGTGAGCGCGCCGCGAACGCGGTCGGCGAAGAAGCCGACGGTCCCCACGCTCGCCGCGGCGAGGATCAGGGCCGCGATCAGCACGGTGAGTTCGCCCGCGCGGGCGTCGCGCGAGAGCATGCGCAGCGCGAGCCGCAGCGTGCTCATGCCGTGCCCACGGTCACCAGCTCGTCGCCGACGAGGCGCCCCGAATCCAGCGCGAGCCGGCGCGCGCAGCGCGAGGCAAGCTGCGCGTCGTGCGTGACCAGCAGCAGCGTCGTGCCGTGCTCGCGATTGAGGCGGAACATCACCTCGGCGACCTCCAGGCCGGTCGTCTCGTCGAGATTGCCGGTGGGCTCGTCGGCCATGAGCACGCGCGGTTCGCCGGAGAACGCGCGCGCGATCGCCACGCGCTGCTGCTCACCGCCGGAGAGCTGCTTGGGGTAGTGCGCGAGCCGCGCGGCAAGCCCGACGCGGGACAGCCATTCGCGCGCGCGAGCTGCGGCGTCGGATGCGCCGGCAAGCTCGAGCGGCAACATCACGTTCTCGAGCGCGGTGAGCGCGGGCAGGAGTTGGAACGACTGGAACACGAAGCCGAGCCAGTGGCGGCGCAGGGCCGCGCGCTCGTCCTCGGTGAGGCCGTTGAGCGCCGTGTCCCCGACCCAGACTTCGCCGCCGGTCGGCCGGTCGAGTCCCGCAAGCAGGCCCAGCAGCGTCGTCTTGCCCGAGCCTGACGGTCCGACGATCGCGACGCTCGCTCCGGCGCCGACCTCGAAGCTCACGCCGTCGAGGATCGTGAGCGGCGTGTCGCCGCTCATCACGGTCTTGCGCAGCTCGTGCGCGCGAATGACGGGAGTCATGGGACGAGGCTGCCGATTGTAACCCGGGGTCATGCGGGGCCGCTTTGCGGGCCGCGCAGCGACGCGCTGCAAGCTAAAATGAAGTGTGGACCGGCGTTCTACTTGTTCGTTCCGGCGCGTTCTCGCGCTCATCGCGGCGGCGCTCGCGTGCTCCGCCGCGATCGCGCAGACCGCGCCGGTCGTGCTCGTGGTCGGCGACAGCATCTCCGCCGGCTACGGATTGGCGTCGGGTGCGGGTTGGGTGAGCCTGCTCGAGAAGAAGCTCGCCGCAGAGCGTTATCCGCATCGCGTCGTGAACGCGAGCATCAGCGGCGACACCACCGCCGGCGGGCGCGAACGGCTCCCGGCGCTGCTGCGGCGGTACCACCCCGAGGTCACCGTGATCGAGCTCGGCGGCAACGACGGACTGCGCGGCGGCAATCTCGACGCGATGCGCGACAATCTCGACGCGATGGCGGCCGCGACACAGAAGGCGGGCTCGCGGGTGCTGCTCCTGGGCATCCGCCTGCCGCCGAACTACGGTCCGGCGTACGTGCAGCGCTTCGCGGCGATCTTCTCCGAGGTGGCGAAGACGCGCAAGGCGGCGCTCGTGCCGTTCCTGTTCGAAGGCTTCGGCGAAGACAACGCGATGTTCCAGTCCGATCGCATCCATCCGGGCGCCGCGGCGCAACCGCGGCTCCTCGGCAACGTCTGGCCCGCGCTCGAGCCGCTGCTCGGCGCGCCGCCGAAGCAACGATGAGCGCAACGAGCGTTCCTCATCCTGGCGTGCGACGCGCTGACGTGACCGCGATCGGCGAATATGCCGATCGCATCGACGTGCGCAGCCCCGCCGAGTTCGCGCTCGATCATCTCCCTGGCGCCGTGAACCATCCCGTCCTCGACGACGCCGAGCGCGCGCGGGTCGGGACGCTTTACGCCGCCTCGGCGTTCGAGGCGCGCAAGGCGGGCGCGGCGGTCGTGGCGCGCAACATCGCCGCGATGATCGAATCCGCGTTCTTCGATCGGCCGCGCGAATGGCGGCCGCTGGTCTATTGCTGGCGCGGCGGCCAGCGCAGCCGTGCGCTGGTCCAGATCCTGCAGGAGGTCGGCTGGCGTCCCGCGCAACTCGAGGGCGGCTATCGCGCGTACCGGCGGCACGTCGTCGCCGCGCTCGCGCGGCTGCCGCAGGGCTTCCGCTACGTCGTGATCTGCGGGCTGACCGGCTCCGGCAAGAGCCGGCTTCTCGCCGCGCTCGCCGGCGCGGGCGCGCAGGTGCTCGACCTCGAAGGCATCGCCCGGCACCGCGGATCGGTGCTCGGCGGGAAGCCCGACGAGGAGCAACCGTCGCAGAAGCTGTTCGAGACGGGACTGCTCGACGCGCTCTCGCGGCTCGATCCGGCCCGGCCGCTGTTCGTCGAATCGGAGAGCCGGCGCATCGGCGCCGTGCAGATGCCCGATGCGCTGCTCGAAGCGATGCGCGTCGGCCGGGCGCTCACGCTGGTCACGCCGCGGGAGGCGCGCGTGGCGCTCCTGAAGGACGAGTACGCACATTTCTTCGCGGCGCCGGACGCGGTCGGCACGTGCCTGAAACCGCTCGTCGAGCTGCACGGCAAGGCGAAGATCGCGCGCTGGGAAGCGATGGCCGGGCAGCGCGACTGGGAAGCGCTCATCGGCGAACTCCTCGACGAGCACTACGATCCGATCTACAACCGGTCGCTCAAGCGCCATTTCGCACCTGACCCTCGGGTGATCGAGGCGCGCGCCGTGAGCCGGGACGCGTTCGCCGAGCTCGCGCGCGACGTGCTGGCCGGCATCGAGGACGAAGCGATGATGGAGAACCGATGAAGCGCTACGCCTTCCGGATCGTCAATGTGTTCGCCGAGGAGCGACTCGGCGGCAATCCGCTCGCCGTGTTCGAGGACGCGCGCGGGCTCGATGAGGCCGCCATGCAGGCGCTCGCCTTGCAGTTCAACCTCTCGGAGACGACGTTCATCCTGCCCTCCGAGACGGGGACCGCGCGGGTGCGCATCTTCACGCCGACGTTCGAGATGCCCTTCGCGGGCCACCCTACGCTCGGCACCGCGCACGTCGTGCGCGCGCTCAAGGGCGGCGACCACGTCACCCTCGAGATGCGCGCCGGTTTCATCCCCGTGCGTGGCGCGGAGGACCGCTGGACGCTGCAGGCCAATGCGCCACGCACCCGGACTGTGGCGGCGTCGCGCGACGAGCTCGCCGCCATGCTCGGACTCGAGCCGCCGGACATCGGCGCGAATCCGCTGTGGGTCGACACTGGCAGCGAGCAGTTGATCGTTCCCCTGGCCGGCGCGGCCGCCGTGCGCCGCGCTCAGCCGAAGGCCGAGCTCATGAGCCGACATGCCACCGTCGCGCTGGCCGGCGCGGCGTCGCGCTCGATGGCCTACATCTGGACGGAAGTCGCGCCGAACGCGGCGCTGGCGCGATTCTTTTTCCTGAAGCAGGGCTCGGTCGTCGAGGATCCGGGAACCGGCTCCGCGTGCGCCAATCTCGGCGGCTGGCTGGTCGCCACGGGCGCCGCGCTGCCACGCGAGCTCGCCATCGCCCAGGGCGACGCCGTCGGCCGATCGTGCCGGCTGGGGCTTACGGTCGACGCCGACAAGCGCATCTTCGTCTCCGGCCGGGTGATCGAGCTCGGGCGCGGAACGATCGAGCTCTGAAGGTCGGGCGCCGCCAGAACCAAGCGCCAGCCGAGGAGGTTGCAGAAAAATGCTGACCGAGATCGTGAGCGAGATCTTTACCTGGAGCTGGTTCTCGGAGCCCCATGGTTACGACTTCAACGGCCATCTCGTTCGGTCCAGCGCCGGCACCCTGTGCATCGACCCGGTGCCCCCGGACGAAGAGGTCCTGGACGAGATCGTTCGCGCCCGAGTCGCGAGCATCGTGCTCACCAACCGCAATCACTCGCGCGCGGCCAATACGGTGCGCGGGCGCACGGGCGCGCGCACGCTCATTCACCCGCACGATGCCGCGCATGCCCGCAGCCAGGGCGCGGCAATCGACGGGGAGCTCTCCGTGGGCGAGAAGATCGGCCCGTTCACGATCGTCGCCGTTCCAGGCAAATCCGCCGGCGAAGTCGCGCTGCACTGGGCGGAGCGGCGGCTGCTCGTGGTCGGCGACGCGGTGATCGGTAACCCTCCGGGGCGCTGCGGCCTGCTCAAGGAGAAGGTGATGGACGACCCGGCGCTTCTGAAGCGAAGCGTGCGCGCGCTTCTCGCGCTCGATTTCGATGCGCTTCTGGTCGGCGACGGTGTGTCCATCCTGGACGACGCCAAGGCCCGGTTGAAGGAGCTGGTAGACGCCTTTCCGGGCCCATGACCCGCCGCTGCCCGACCCGCTGACGCGCGGCCTCCCGGCCGGGACGGCCCCGGTGCGTTGCACGCCGATCGCAACCTCCAGTAACAAACGGAAACCTTCGACCGGTCAACATCCGGCTAGACTGCGGCGTTGTCTGCTGGCGGCCTAACAGGAGCCGTTGATGCGCATTGCCCACGTCCTAGCCGTTTCGCTCGCCGCCTGCGCGGCGGTGCCTGCGGCCGTCGCGGCGACGCTTTCCTACGACGACGCGCGTCACCTGCTCAACCGCACCGGCTTCGGTGCAACCGATGCGGAGATTCGCCGATTCGCCGGGCTCACGCGCGACAAAGCCGCGCGCACGCTCCTCGCCGGAACGCGCAGCACGGCCGTGACCGCGCCGCCGGCGTGGACGAACGATCCGGGTCCGCTGCGTTATCCGCGCGCCGGCGAAAACGCCTCGGTGGAAGAGAAAAAAGCGTTCCGCCAGCAACAGATTCGCGAGGGACTGGAGCTGCGCGGCTGGTGGGTGGGCGAGATGCTGGCCAGTCCTTCGCCGCTCACCGAGCGCATGACGCTGTTCTGGCACAACCACTTCGTCTCCGCGCAGCAGAAGGTGAGGCTCGCGGAGCTCATGTACCGCCAGAACGTCACGCTGCGCGAGCACGCGCTCGGCAATTTCGGCGATCTGCTGCACGCCATCGCGCGCGATCCGGCGATGCTCGTTTATCTCGACGGCGCGCACAACCGCAAGGGCGCTCCGAACGAGAACTTCGCCCGCGAGCTCATGGAGCTCTTCACGCTCGGCGAGGGCAGCTACAGCGAGCGCGATGTAAAGGAGGCCGCGCGCGCCTTCACCGGCTGGAGCCTCAACCGGGAAACGGGCCGGTTCGTGTTCCGGCCGTTCCTGCACGACTACGGCGAGAAGACGGTGCTCGGCCGCAGCGGCCGGCTCGACGGCGATGATGTCCTCGACCTCCTGCTCGCGCGGCCCGAGACGGCGGAGTTCGTCACGCGCAAGCTCTGGCGCGAGTTCGTCTCGCCCGATCCCGACGAGGGCGAGGTGAAGCGCATCGCGGCGCGCTTTCGCGATTCCCGCTACGACATCAAGGTCGCGCTGTCGGCGCTGCTCACCGCGGACGCGTTCTACGCGCCGGAGAATCGCGGCGCGCTGGTGAAGTCGCCGGTCGATCTGGTGGTCGGGACGCTGCACCAGTTCGGGATGCGTCCTGGCGACGCGGCGCCCTTCGCCGTGGCCGCGGCGACGATGGGCCAGAACCTCTTCGGGCCGCCGAACGTCAAGGGCTGGCCGGGCGGCGACGCCTGGATCAACTCGAGCACGCTGCTCGCCCGCAAGAGCTTCCTCGATCGGCTGTTCCGCGCCGACGACGCGGCCGGCCGTAGCGAGACGTCGCTGGCGACGGAGGCGAGCGCCTCCGTGGCGATGACCGGCGCGCTCATGCCGGCCTCACCGACCTCCGATGCGGATTCGGAGCGTGCGGGGAAGCTGCGCTTCCAGCGCGCGATGGACCGCGGGCTTAGAAGCGTGCGCTTCGACGGTCAGGCGTGGTTCGATTCGCTACGGGCAGCGCCCGAGACGCGCGTGGCAAGCGCGCGCAGCGTGCTGCTCGCGTATGCGCCGCAGGCCGCGACGGAGACGGACGCAGACCCGCTCGCCGTCGTCCGCCAGATCGTGCTCGACGCCGCATATCAGTTGAAGTGAACGAGCGATCGCCATGGATCGACGCCACTTCGTGAAGCTCGCCGCCATGCTGCCTTGGGCGGCGCTCGCGCCGAAGCTCGCCTTCGCGCTTTCCGCCGATGCACCGCGCTACCGCAATTTGCTCGTGCTGATCGAGCTCAAGGGCGGCAACGACGGGCTAAACACGCTGGTGCCGTACGCCGATCCGGCCTATTACGCGCTGCGGCCGAAGATCGCGATCGCGCGCGATCAGGTCATGCAGCTGTCCGACAAAGTCGGCCTGCATCCCGCGCTCGAGCCGCTGCTCGCGCTATGGAGGCGCCAGGAGCTGGCCGTGCTGCAGGGCGTGGGCTATCCCGAGCCCAATCTCTCGCACTTCCGCTCGATCGAGATCTGGGACACCGCGTCGAAGAGCGACGAGTACCTCCAGGACGGCTGGCTCACGCGCACCTTCGCCGCCGCGCCGCCGCCGAGCGCGTTCGCCGCCGACGGCGTGATCGTCGGCTCGCCCGACCTGGGTCCACTGGCGGGCGGCGGGACGCGCGCCATCGCGCTCGCCAATACGGAGCAGTTCCTGCGCCAGGCGCGGCTCGCGGTCGCCGAAAGTCGAACGCCCAACGCGGCGCTGCGGCATATCCTCAAAGTGGAAGCCGACGTCCTGCAGGCCGCCTCGCGCCTGAAAACCGAGCACGCGTTCGCCACCGAATTTCCGGACGGCGCTTTCGGCAACGGGATCAGGGCCGCGTGCCACGTCGTCGCCAACCAGTCGGCTGTGGCGGCCGTGCGCGTCACGCTCACCGGATTCGACACGCACAGCGCGCAGCCCGGCACGCAGGCGCGGCTCCTGGGCGAGCTCGCGCGCGGCCTCACGGCGTTGAAGAGCGCGCTGGTCGAGCTGGGGCGCTGGAACGAAGCGCTCGTGCTCACCTACGCCGAATTCGGACGCCGGCCAAGAGAAAATCTATCCAACGGCACCGACCACGGCACGGCCAGCGTGCATTTCGCGCTCGGCGGCCGCGTTGCCGGCGGCCTCTACGGCGCCCAACCGCGCCTCGACCGGCTCTCGGGCGACGGCAACCCGCTCCACGCGATCGACTTCCGCAGCGTGTATGCGACGGTGCTCGAGCGCTGGTGGGCCGTCGACTCGTTCGACGTGCTCGGTTCGCGCTTCCAACCATTGCCGCTCCTCAAGGCCTGAGGGCCATACCGTCCGCGCGAAGCGCGGCCTCGTCGTCGCGGGGGCCGAATCCATTCCGAGCACGGCGTGGGCGACGGATCGCCTCGGCGCGTGGTCGAAGAAAGGTTGACGTCAGCGAGCGGGCGGTGCTAAAAGGCGGGCGTCGGGGAGCCAGTCTCGCGCTTACCAGGGGGGGTACGCGATGCAAAGATTCCGAGCACCGCGCGTCGGCGCGTTCTTGTTGCTCGTTCTCTTAGCCATCACGCAGCGGGCTTTCGCCCAAACCGTCGATCCGTTCTACTCGGGCAGTTATAGCCTAGTGAATCTGGGCGCGGCCCCCGGCGTGCCGACCAACTACGGGGGCTTGGCGTTCAAGGCCGGCGATTCGAACACGATCCTGCTCGGCGGAGCCGCGAACAGCGCTGGCGGTCTGTTCTACGCCGTCCCCGTGACGCGCGGCGTCGGCAACCACATCGTCTCTTTGGGCCCCGCCACAGCACTTGGCTTTGGTACCTACAACGACGGCGGCATTGCCTATGGGCCCGGCGGAGTTCTCTTCTACTCGGAGTATTCCGTCAACAACGTCGGGGAGGTGAAGCCCGCCTCCAACAGCGACGACAAGACCGTTGCCCTTACGCCGATCGGAGTCGCATCATCGACCGGAGCGCTCAACTTCGTCCCTGCCGGTTACAACGGGGCCGGCCAATTCAAGATCGCCAGCTATAACTCCGGAGGGTTCTACACGGTTACGCTCGCCTCGGACGGCAGCGGGACCTACGACCTCACCAGCGCTACGCTCGAGGTGACGATTGCGGTGGGACCCGAAGGGTTCGTCTACGTGCCGTTCGGCTCGCCACTGTTCCCCAGCCAGAGCATGCTCGTCTCGGAGTATGGCAACGGCGAGGTGGCGAGCTATGCGATCGACTCGGGCGGGAATCCGGTGCCAGCGTCACGACGAACCTTCGTCACGGGCCTCTCGGGCGCCGAGGGCGCGGCAATCGATCCGCTTACGGGCGACTTCCTGTTCTCGACGTTCGGCGGCGGAAACCAGATCATCGAGGTGCAGGGATTCCAAGCCCCGGCGCCGCCACCGACGAGCGCGCCGTCGGCGATTCCAGCCCTGTCGCCCTGGGGTGTCCTCGCGGTCGCGTTGCTCGTCCTGTCCCTAGGCGTGTCCTTCGTCAGGACGCGGCGTCAGCGCTAGTCGACCAAGCGCTTGGCCGGCGGCGGTCCCGTCGTCACGACGCCTTCGCGACCCACTCGGTCAGAAATTCGCGCCAGTGCGGCTCCTTCGATCCGCCGAGCTTCTCCCGGACCAGCGCGAGCTCGCGCAGGTGCTCGTCGATCGATAGCTTCCCGCGCAGCAGCTGGAAGCGCAGATACAGCAGGTACGTGTTGAGCACGTCGGTCTCGCAGTAGCGCCGGATGTCGTCGATCCGCCCGGCGGCGAACGCGCCCTGCACCTCTGCGCCGGTGAGACCGATCTTGCCGGGCAGGCCCGCGAGCCGCGCCATCGCATCGAGTCCGGCGTAGTTGCGGGGCTGATACAGCGAGAGCACGTCCATCAGGTCGAGATGTCGGGTGTGGTAGCGGCCGAGGTAGCTGTTGAACTTGAATTCGCGGTCCTCGTCGCCCCAGTCCCAGAACTTGGCCGCGGTGAGGCTGTGCGCCAGTGCCCGATGGCAGAGCACCGGGAGATCGAACCCGCCGCCGTTCCAGGAGACGAGCTGCGGCGTGTGCCGGTCGATCAAGTCGAAGAAGCGGCGGATCAGCTCGCTTTCCGAATCTTCCACCGTGCCGACCGAGGCGATGCGCAGGCTCTCGCCTTCGCGCAGCACGCAGGCGATCGCGACCACGCGTTGCAGATAGGGAGGCAGGAATTCGCTTCCCGTCGCGGCCCTTCGCTGCTGCAGAGCCCATTCCAGGATGTCGGCGTCGGCGAGCTCCGGCGGCAGGGCGTGCACTCGCCGCAGCCCGGCGACGTCGGCTATGGTCTCGATGTCGAAGACGAGCGTCGAATTCAACCGGGGAACACGCCCGTCGATAAGTAGCGATCGCCGCGATCGCAGGCGATGAACACGATGGTGGCGTTCTCGACCTCGCGCGAGACGCGCAGCGCCACCGCGCAGGCGCCCCCCGAAGAGATGCCGACGAACATCCCCTCCTCGGCGGCGAGCCGGCGCGCCATGTCCTCGGCGTCGGCCTGAGAGACGTAGATCAGGCGATCGACGCGCTTCGGATCGTAGATCTTCGGCAGATACGCCTGCGGCCACTTGCGGATGCCGGGAATCTGCGAGCCCTCCTCCGGCTGGCAACCGATGATCTGGATCGCGGCATTCTGCTCCTTGAGGAACTTCCCCGCGCCCATGATCGTGCCCGTCGTCCCCATGCTGGAGACGAAGTGCGTGATGCGCCCTTCCGTGTCGCGCCAGATCTCCGGCCCCGTACCCCGGTAATGGGCGAGCGGATTGTCGGGGTTGGCGAACTGGTCGAGGATGATGCCCTTGCCTTCGTCGCGCATGCGCTCGGCGACATCGCGGGCGGTCTCCATGCCGCCGACTCTGGGCGTGAGCACGATCTCCGCCCCAAAGGCGCGCATCGTCTGGCGGCGCTCGAGCGACAGATGCTCGGGCATCACCAGCACCATCCTGTAGCCGCGCATCGCCGCGGCCATCGCCAGTGCGATCCCGGTGTTGCCCGAGGTCGCTTCGATCAGCGTGTCGCCCGGCTTGATCGTTCCCCGCTTCTCCGCCTCGATCACCATCGACAGCGCGGGACGGTCCTTCACCGACCCGGCCGGATTGTTGCCCTCGAGCTTGGCCAGCAGCACGTTGGAAGTCTGTCCGGCAAGCCGTTGCAGGCGAACGAGAGGCGTGTTGCCGACGGTGTCTTCGATGGTGCGGTGCATGACGATTGGTGGGAAGCGCCTTTCGTTATTGTAGCGCCGACAAAAACCCCGCCGCGCGGGCGGGGTCGGTGCGGAGGTGCCGGCCGATACCGGGATGAATCGCGCCGTACGGCCGGATGTCGGGATGAATCCCGACCTACTTCGACTTCTCCTTGGCCTTCGCTTCCTTCTCGGCCTTCTCGGCTGCCGCGGCATCCTCCTTCGCTTTCTTCTTGGCAGCCTTTTCCTCCTCCTTCGCCTTCTTCTTGGCGGCCTTCTCTTCCTCGGCCGCTTTTTTCTTCGCGGCCTTTTCGTCGGCCTTCGCTTTCTTCTCGTCGGCCGCGGTCTTCGCCTTCTCTTCCTTCGGAGCGGCCTGCTCCTTGGCCATGGTTTCCTGTGGCGCGGCCTTCGCCTTGGCTTCTTTTTTCTCCGGCGCCTTCATGGCTCGCTCTTCCTTCTTCGCTTCGGCCTTCGCCGGCGCGGGCATCGGAGCGGGCGCCGCCGCGGGCGCTGCGGCCGGGGCGGGCATCGCCTTCGACTCCGCACTCCTTGCCGGCGCCTTTTCCCTCGGCGCCGGCGCGGCGACGGGCGTCGACGCACCGCTCACCGAGATCTTGTCCTTGAGCGGGCCGAAGGTGCCTTCCTTGATGCCGGGTACCTTCATGATGTCCTCGATCGTCCGGAACGGTCCGTTCTTGCTCCGGTAATCGATGATGGCCTGGGCCTTCACCGGACCGATGCCCGGCAGCGCATCGAGCTCTTCCTTGGTGGCCGTGTTGATGTTGACCGCCGCGAGGGCAAAGGCCGAAAACAGAAGCAGCGCAAAGAGCAGTACCCATCGTTTCATCGTCTCTCTCTCCGGATAGTGACGTCATCAGCCGCGCGTTGCGGCCGGCGCTTCGGCGGCGGATGTTAAGGGTTCGGTCGCGGACTGGCAAGCAGCGCCCGCACGCAGCGCGCCACGCCATCCTCGATGTCGAGCATCGGCGCCTCGTATCCGGCGGCGCGCAGCCGCGTGACGTCGGCCTGGGTGAAGCTCTGGTACTTGTCTGCCAGGTCCGGCGGAAACGGAATGTATTCGATCGCGCCGCCGCGGTGGAGCTCGGCGAACGGCAGCGCCGGCTGGCCGTCCGCCGCGCGGCAGGCGTTGATCGTCGCGGCGGCTACCGCGTTGAACGTCGTCGCCTTGCCGGTGCCCAGATTCCAGATGCCCGAGCGCTCCGGATGGTCGAGAAAGTCGAGATTCACCTTGACCACGTCCTCGACGCTCACGAAGTCGCGCCGCTGCTCGCCCGCGGCATATCCGCCCGAGCCCTCGAACAGACGTAGCGTACCGCCGCCGCGATACTGATTGAAGAAATGCCACACGACGGAAGCCATGCGTCCCTTGTGGGCCTCGCGCGGTCCGTACACGTTGAAGTACCGGAAACCGACGATCTGCGCCGTGCGCTCGGGCAGCAGCCGGCGAACGTACTGGTCGAACAAGAGCTTCGAGTAGCCGTAGACGTTGAGCGGCGACTCGCAGGCCCGCTCCTCGCGAAATGCCGGCCCGGCGCCGTACACGGCCGCCGACGACGCGTACAGGAACGGGATGTCGTTGTCCTGGCAATACTCGAGCAGGCGCACCGAATAGCGGTAATTGTTGGCGATCATCGCCCGGCCGTCCGTGGCCAGCGTGTCGGTGTTCGCCCCCTGATGCAGCACGACCGCGATGTCGTCGTCGAAGTCGCCATCGGCGAGACGGGATGCGAACTCGTCCTTGTCGAAGTAGTCGGCGATCTCGCAGTCGACCAGGTTGCGGAACTTGTCGCCGTCGCCGAGATCGTCGACCGCGAGGATCTCCTTCTCGCCTCGCCCGTTGAGCGCCTTGAGGAGGTTGGAGCCGATGAATCCGGCGGCGCCGGTGACCACAGTGAACATATGCTAGAGCTCGATGTCGACGGTGCCGATCTCGGTCGTGACAAAGGGCACGCGCGCCGAAACGGATGTGAGCAGCTGATAACCGACGGTGCTCGCCGCGGAGGCGACGTCGTCGACCGAGAGGCCTTCGCCCCACAGCACGACGGGGCTGCCGACCGTCGCCTCCGGCACCTCGGTCAGGTCGACGGTCATCAGGTCCATCGAGACGCGGCCCGCCGTGCGTGCCTTCTTGCCGCAGATCAGCACCGGCGTCCCGTTCGGCGCGTGCCGCGGGTAGCCGTCGGCATAACCACAGGCCACCACGCCGATACGGTGCGCCCGCGCGGCGGTGTAGGTGCCGCCGTAGCCGACGCTCTCGTTGGGCTTCAAAACCTGGATGCCGATGAGCGCGCTCTTGAGCGTCATCACGGGCGTGAGACCCAGCATCTCGGCGGTGTCGTAGGGAAAGGGCGAGGAGCCATAGAGCATGATGCCGGGGCGCACGTATTCGCCGCCGACCTCGCGGTAGCGGATCGTGCCGGCGGAGTTCGCCACCGAGCGCGGATAAGGCAGCCCCCGGCACGCATCCTCGAAGGCATCGAGCTGCTCGTGCAGGCCGTCCTCCTCGTCGGCGCGCGCGAGATGGGTCATCAGGCGCAGCACGGCCACGCTCGGTGTCTGGGACAGCCGATCGACGATCCGCTGCACTTCGGCGACACGAAATCCGAGCCGGTTCATTCCGGTGTTGACCTTGACGAACACCTCGATCGGACGCGACAGGCCGGTCGCCGCCTCCAGCATCTCCACCTGTTCCATATGGTGCACTACAACGGCGATGCGGCGCGCGGCGATCTCGGCGAGCTCGCTCGCTTCGAAAAATCCCTCCAGCAGGAGGATCCGCCGCGCGTAGTGCCGCTCGCGCAGACCGATCGCGGCGTCGAGCTCGATGAGCGCCAGTCCGTCCGCATCGCCAAGCGCGGGAAGCACGCGCTTCAGCCCATGGCCATAGGCGTTGGCCTTCACCACGGCGAGCAATTGCGCGCCGGCCGCCCGCTCGCGCGCCTTGACCAGATTCGCGCGCAAAGCCGAAAGATTCACCTGCGCGAAAAGCGGCCGAGACATGGCGAACGTCGGGGTTTTATTGCGTCACGGCGAGAGCGAAACCGGCCCGTTCGGGTTGGTATGGGCAGGGAAACCGTGGTATAAGGCGCGAGCCGCGTGCGCCGGTCGCATTTATTATACAACCATACGCGCGAGCGACGACCCGGCAACCTCAAGGCCCGCCGTGAAGTCCCGGAGTGCGCGCACCGTTCGAGGACAATGCAAGCCGGGTTCTACACCATCATGGCGGCGCAGTTCTTCTCGTCGCTCGCCGACAATGCGCTGCTCGTCGCCGCCATCCAGCTGCTGCGCGACCTCGAGTCCCCGGCGTGGATGACGCCGTCGTTGAAGCAGGTATTCGTCATCTCGTACGTGCTGCTTGCGCCGCTGGTCGGCGCGTTCGCCGATTCGATGCCGAAAGGCCGGGTGATGCTGATCACCAACGCGGTGAAGATCGTCGGCTGCAGCCTGATGCTGTTCATGGTCCATCCGCTCGTCGCCTACGCACTCGTGGGCCTGGGCGCTGCTGCCTACTCGCCAGCGAAGTACGGCATCCTCACCGAGCTGCTGCCGGCGCGCCAGCTCGTCATCGCCAACGGCTGGATCGAAGGCACGACGGTCGCCTCGATCATTATCGGCGTGCTCCTGGGCGGGGTGCTCATCAGCGGCCCGGTCTCGAGCTCGCTGCTCGCGATCGACGTCCCGAAGATCGACACCGGTATCAACACCCCGCCGCAAGCGGCGATCGTCGTCATCATGGCCGCCTACGCGATCGCCGCGCTCATCAACTGGTACATCCCGGACACCGGCGTCGAGCGCCGCGTTCCCAGCAAGAACCCGATCTACCTGATGCGCGAGTTCGCGCACTGCAACGCGCTTCTCTGGCGCGACAAGCTGGGCCAGATCTCGCTCGCCACCACGACGCTGTTCTGGGGCGCCGGCGCGACGCTGCAGTTCATCGTCATCGACTGGGCCGCCACGCACCTGTGCTACAACCTGTCGCGCGCTTCCTACCTTCAGGGCGTGGTGGCGATCGGCATCGCGCTCGGCGCGGCCCTGGCCGCGCGCTTCGTGCCTCTGCGCGGCGCCGTAAAGGTTCTGGCGCTTGGCGTGCTGATGGGCCTGGTGGTCATCTCGATGGTGCTGGTGACCAAGCTCGAGACCGCGATCGTGCTCTTGACGCTCATCGGTGGCTTCGCCGGCTTCTTCGTCGTGCCGATGAACGCCCTCCTGCAGCACCGCGGGCACGTGCTCATGGGCGCGGGCCATTCGATCGCGGTGCAGAACTTCAACGAGAACATCGGCGTGCTCGTGATGCTAGCGATGTACGCGGTGATCGTGCATGCCGGACTTTCGACCAACGCCGCGATCGTGCTGTTCGGACTGTTCGTGTCGGCTATGATGCTGCTGGTCATGTGGCGCCACCGGCACAATCTGGCGAACGGCGACCTGCGCCATCTCATCGCGGTCGAGCGCGCCGAAGCGAAAGCCGGACGGCCGTTCTAGGCCGGAGTTTGTCAGGCCTGCGGGCGCGCCTAAGCCGCACCGGCCGTCGCGGGTCGCGCGGCGAGTGAAGCAGTGTGTTTGCGAGCGAAGCGGCGCCGGGTACCCGCAGGCCCGAAGCGCACGCAGGCCGGCAGACTCCAGACAACGCCTAGAGCACGACCGGCGTATCCGGCAGCTCGTTCGGGCCGGGGGCGCTGCGCGGGAAATGCTGGGCCAGCAGCTCGCCCACCGCCGACACGCCTTCGATCGCGCCTTCCTCGAAGCGGCCTTCGCTGAAAGCGCGCTCCATCCCGTGGCAGATCGCGTCCCACGCCTCCTGCGCCACGCGCCGGTTGATGCCGCGATCGGCGACGATCTCCACGTCGCGGTCGGCGAGCAGAACGTAGACCAGCACTCCGTTGTTGTGCTCGGTGTCCCACACTCCAAGCTGCCCGAAGAGCTGCAGCGCTCGCGCCCGCGGCTCCACTCCCCGGAAGACCTGCGTCAGCGCCAGCGACGCCTCGACGGCGAACCGGACCTGGCCCTCGTGCAGCCGCTCGCCGGCCGCAACCGCATCCTGGATCCGCTTGAGCGCAAGGCTGGAAAACTTGCGCCGTCCGCTCAGGTGGTCGGTCAGGAAATGCCGCCCGAGGCGGCGCGGCTTGCTGATGTCCATCGGACTCATGTCGTCACCCCAGCGTCTTGTTTGCTCGAGGCACTAGCGCCAACCGCCCGATGCGCCGCCGCCGCCGAACGTGCCCCCGCCGCCGCTCCAGCCGCCTCCGCCTCCACCGCCCCAGCCGCCGCCGCCCCAGCCGCCGCCGGGAAACCACATGCCGGGGCCGCGACCACCTCCGAAAGACGAGAACGCGATCACCACCAGCGCCACGATCGCGGCCACGACGCCGAAGAGAATCGATCCGGCGATGAGCCACGTCACCGCGCCCACGATCGCCCCGCCGGTGAGCGAGCCGCCGACGTTGCCGAAGACCGAGCGCAGCACCGCGCCGAGCGCCGGCACGACCACCAGCGCGATCAGCGCGATCGTGCCGAAGTCGAAGCCACGCGACGAGCGTGCGCGCCGCGGCGGTGGTTGCGCCGTCGCGGCGTCGCTGCCGCCGGCCACGGCCATGATGCGGTCCACGCCGGCGTTGATGCCTTCGGCGAACCTGCCCTGGCTGAACAGCGGCGCGACGGTGTCGCCGATGATGCGGCGCGATGCCACGTCGGTCAGATCGCCCTCGAGGCCGTAACCCACCTCGATACGCATCTGCTTGTCGTTCTTCGCGATCAGGAAGATCACCCCGTTGTCCTTGCCCTTCTGGCCGATCTTCCACGCCTCCGCGACGCGGATGGAGTATTCCTCGATGGTCTCCGGCTTGGTGGTCGGCACGATCAGCACGGCGAGCTGGTTCGTGGTGCGCGCCTCCCAGTCGGCGAGCTTCGCTTCGAGCGCCTGCCGCTCGGATGCAGACAGCGTGCCGGTGAGATCGGTGACGTGAGCCGAGAGCGGCGGGATCGGCTGCTCGCCCTGGCGCTCCGCATCCCAGGTCAGCGCGTGCGACACGCTCGCCGCCGCGAGCAGCGCAAGGCCGAGAAGGACGGCGGCGAAGCGGATCGCTCCCGCCCGCCGGGCGCGGTTCGCAATCACTGTGAAGGGACCGCCGCGAGGCTCGAGCTGCGTAAACGGGACCTTACTTGTTCGCGGGCGGTGCGGGCGCCGGAGGCGGCGCGGGCTTGTTGAAGTCCACGGCTGGCGGCACGCTGATCGCTTTCTCGTTCTCCACCGAGAAGTTGGGCTTGACGTCCATCTTGAACAGCATCGCCGTGAGATTGGTCGGGAACGAGCGCACCGTCGTGTTGTACTCCTGCACGGCGCGGATGTAGCGGTTGCGGGCCACCGCGATCCGATTCTCCGTGCCTTCGAGCTGGGCCTGCAGATCGCGGAAGTTCTGGTCGGACTTGAGCTGCGGATAGTTCTCGGCAACGACGAGCAGCCGCGAAAGCGCGGACTGCAGCTGGCTCTGCGCGGCGGTGAACTTGGCGAACGCTTCCGGATCGTTGATGAGCTCGGGAGTGGCCTTGATGCTGCCGACGCTGGCCCGCGCGTTGGTCACCTCGGTGAGCACGCGCTCTTCCTGCGCGGCGTAGCCCTTCACCGTGTTGACGAGGTTGGGAACGAGATCAGCGCGCCGCTGATATTGGTTGAGGACTTCCGACCAGGCCGACTTGATCTGCTCGTCCTGCCGCTGCAGCGTGTTGTAGCCGCACCCCGAAAGCACGACCGCGGCCAGCGTTGCCGCGGCCAAAGTCAGGAGCCTGCGCATGATGTCGATTCCCCCTTCTCGAAAGTCGCGGGCGAGTCGCCACCCGCCCATCGTCAGATGGGGCCAGTGGCGCCGGCTTGCAAGGGTAGCGTCGGCTGGGATCCGTCTTGCACGCGGCGCAAGGTCGCCCGAGCGAGGCACAAATCTTCCCACGCCTTCGCTTTGTCGGGCAAGTTGCGCAGCAGATACGCGGGATGGTACGTCACGATCAGGGGCACGCCCTGGTAGCGGTGCACTCTTCCGCGCAGACTGGCGATGGACGTGTCGACGTTGAGCAGCGTCGTGGCCGCGCTCTTGCCCAGCGCGACGATGATGCCCGGCGCAATGAGCGCGATCTGGCGATCGAGATACGGCCGGCAGGCCTCCACTTCGACCGGCTCGGGCGTACGGTTTCCCGGCGGGCGGCACTTGAGCACGTTGGCGATGTAGACGTTCTCGCCGCGACGCATGCCCAGCGCCGCCAGCATGCTGTCGAGGAGCCTCCCCGCCTGGCCCACGAACGGCTCGCCCTTTGCGTCTTCGTCCGCACCGGGCGCCTCGCCGACGAAGAGCCACTGCGCGCGCGGGTCTCCCACGCCCGGCACCGATTTGTTCCGGCTGCGACACAGGCCGCAGGCCGTGCAGGCGTCGACATCGGGGGCGAATCCACGCCAGTCGAGCGCGGCGATGCGCTGCAGTCGGTCCGCTGGAGCATACGGCTCGGCCGCCCGCACGGGTGCGGGTTCGGTCCGATCGGAAGAGAACGGCGCCGCCCGGTGCTCGCCACGATCGCGCATGCGCCAGAGCGGAAGCAGCCCGAGCTCGCGCAGGATCTCGACGCTCGCGATCACGTCAGCCGCCAAGCTGCTTGCGCATCACCAGAGCATCCTCACGCCCGGCGCCCGCGGGGTAGTAGCCGATGCGCCGCGCGATCGGCGCGAAGCCCTCGCTCGAGTACAGCCCGATGGCTGCGGTGTTGGAGACGCGCACTTCCAGAAAGCACTGCGCTGCCCCGCGTGCCCCGGCATCCGCCACCAGGCGCCGCAGCAGCGCGCGGCCCAGGCGGCGCCGGCGCGCCTCGGGCGCGACGGTGAGATTCAGGATCTGCGCCTCGCCAGGCGCGTAGAGCAGCACGCCGTAAGCGACGATGACGTTGTCGATCACTCCGACCGTCATGCCGTAGCCCGCGCCAAGTGCATCGGCGAAGTTGCCCGCCGTCCAGGGGGCGGCGTGCGACTCGCGCTCCAGCGCAGCGACTTCCCGGATGTCGCTCTCGTCCAGGGGCCGCCACAGCACCATCGCCGGATGCAGCGCGCGGGCCAGCGTGGCGCTCACAGCCTCAGCCCCGCGTCCCGTTCCGCGGCCGTCAGGGCGACGCGGTGGCGCACGTAGAGCGGCGCCCCCTCGCGCGCCGGGACGCCTTGACCGGCGGCGAAGCGCGGAAGCGCCAGAGTGCCGATCGCGGTCGCGGTCGGAAGCGTGCGCTCGTCCCGGTCTCCGAGGGCGCCCGCGAGGTGCTCGCCGAGCGCCGCATACGCCGCGAAGCCGTTGCCGGCGCCGAACCAGCGGCCGTGCAGGAGAGGCGCTTCCGAGGGCGGCAGCACGCACGGCTCGACGCGGGCACACCATGATCGGTTGGCGCGCTCGTAAGCGGCGAAATACACTTCGTGCATCCGCGCGTCGAGCGCGCACGCCACACGCGTCCAGCCGTGCGCCGCGTATGTCGCCTCGGCGACAGCCTCCAGCGAGCCGACGCCCACCAGCGGCAGGCCGGTCCCGAACGCGAGCCCCTGCGCGACGCCGCAGGCGATGCGCAAGCCGGTGAACGAACCCGGACCGGCGCCAAAGGCGATGCCGTCGAGCGCGCGCAGCGCGATGCCCGATTCCGCGAGCAGCGCGCGGACGATCGGCAACAGTCGCTGCGAATGGCTCGCTCCGGCGTGCTCGCTCCTCTCCACCCATCGTGCGCCGTCGAAGAGCGCTACCGTGCAGGCTTCGGTGGAGGTGTCGAATGCGAGGATGCGCATGGCCAACAGGCTCGATTCTACACGGGGCGCGCGCCGACCACGGGATACAATGAATCGACCGTTAAGCGATGCCTCGATGTCCGATACCGTCGTCATCACCGCGCTGGACCAGGAAGGCCGCGGTGTCGCGCGGGTCGACGGCAAGGCCACATTCGTCGAGGGCGCACTCATCGGCGAGCGCGTGGCCATCGAAGTGCTTCGCCGCAAGCCGAGCTACGAGCTCGCGCGCGCGACGGAGATCCTCGCCGCGAGCCCGGCCCGCGTCGAGCCGGCGTGTCCACACTTCGGCGTCTGCGGCGGCTGCAGCCTGCAGCATCTCGAGCCGGCCGCGCAAGTCGCGATCAAGCAACGCGTGCTCGAGGACGCGCTGTGGCACATCGGCCGGCTTCGCGCCGGCGAGATCCTGCCGCCGATCCACGGCACGCCATGGGGCTACCGCCATCGCGCCCGGCTTTCGGTGCGCGATGTGCCCTCCAAGGGCGGCGTGCTGGTCGGCTTCCACGAGCGCAAATCCAGCTTCGTGACCGACATGCGTTGCTGCCTCGTCCTGCCGCCGCGGATCTCGGCACTCCTGCCCGAGCTCCGGGCGCTGGCCGAGGCGCTGTCGATCCGCGACCGGCTGCCGCAGGTCGAGCTGGCCATCGGCGACGCCGATGGCCCGGTCGATGCGCTCGTCCTGCGGCATCTCTCCAAGCCGACCGCCGACGACGAGCGCTTACTCGTCGAATTCTCGCGGCGGCTTGGCGTCGATCTTTATCTCCAGCCGGGCGGTCCGGCGAGCGTGCACCCGCTGTGCGCGCCGGCGCGCCGCCTCGCCTACACGCTGCCGGAATTCGGCGTGACGATCGACTTCGCGCCGACCGACTTCACGCAGGTGAACGCAGCCATGAACCGCGTCCTCGTGCGTCGTGCCCTCGCGCTGCTCGATCCCGGGCCAGGGGAGGCGATCGCGGATTTCTTCTGCGGGCTCGGCAATTTCACGTTGCCCATCGCGCGGCGGGGCGCGAGCGCGATCGGCGTCGAGGGGAGCGCGGAGCTCGAGCGGCGCGCGCGAGACAACGCGGAGCGCAACGGCCTCGCCGCAAGGACGCGCTTCGTGGTCGCCGACTTGTCCGAGGCCACTCCGGCGAGCGTTGCCGCGCTCGGCCGGCTCGACAAGGCGTTGCTCGATCCGCCGCGCGAAGGCGCCGTCGCGCTGGTGAAGGCGCTACCCGACGCGGGCTTCAAGCGCATCGTCTACGTGTCGTGCAATCCCGCCACGCTGGCCCGAGACGCGGCGCTGCTCGTGCGCCAGCGCGGATTCGAGCTGGCCGCGGCGGGCGTTCTGAACATGTTCCCACACACGGCCCACGTCGAGTCGGTCGCGCTGTTCACACGCGGCTGACGGCGAAGAAAAAGGGCGGCCGAAGCCGCCCCCTCGCGCCCGCCGCCTGCGCTTTAGTCGCGCTGGCCGGCGAAGATCATGAGCAGGTTGAGCAGGCTCAGGAACAGGTTCAGCAGATCCAGGAACAGGCTGACGGTGGCCATGATGTAGTTGGTCTCGCCGCCACGCACGATCTGGTTCAGGTGAAAGAGCAGGTAGAGCGAGAAGATGAACACCGCGATCGCCGAGATCGTGACCGCCAGCGCCGGGACCTGGAAGAACAGATTCGCGAGCGAGGCGATGATGAGCAGCACGAGGCCGACGAACAGGAACTTCCCGAGGAAGCTGAAGTCGCGCTTGGACACGGTGGCGATGGTAGCCATCACGAAGAACACGGCCGCCGTCATTCCGGCCGCCAACGCGATCAACTGCCCGCCATTGCGCAGCCCGGCCGCGTAGGAGAGCGTCGGCGCGAGCGAGATGCCGGCGATGAACGTGAAGCCGAAGACCGCGACCACGCCCCAGGAACTGTTACGCAATGCCGCCACGATGAACAGGGACCCGATCATCGCCGCGAGCATGAGCAGCGGCGCCATGACCGGCGAGGTGCGGAAGAAGCCGGCGAAGTTGATGGCCATGCCGACATATCCGCCGGCGATGGTCGGCAGCATCGACAGCGCGAGCAGCCAGTAGGTGTTGCGAAGTACTTTGTTGGGTGCCGCGACGACGACCTCGCCCGTCGACGGCGCGGGCATGGCCCAGCGCGACTGCGGGTCGATGCGGACCGGTTCGAGTTCCCTTGCCATGGCGTTTCCTTTTGCGGATCAAAATGTCCGCTTTCCGAGGCCTGTTAGACTAGCAGAAATCCGCCGGGTTTCAATGGGGTGCCTCAGGCCGATGCTATGATTCCTCGTACGGATGGGTGGCCGAGCGGTTGAAGGCATCGGTCTTGCGAGGATGCGCGCGTCAGCGCGCATCCTCGGGCGAGGCTAACCCGGCGAAGCCGGGGTTAGGTCGAGATCCAAACCGGCAGGAAACGGATGGGTGGCCGAGCGGTTGAAGGCACCGGTCTTGAAAACCGGCAGGGGCGCGAGTCCCTCGTGGGTTCGAATCCCACCCCATCCGCCACGGATGCCAAGGAGAACAATGTCTTAGATGCAACTGCCCAGACGACACCACCATTCTTTCCACCATTTCTCTAAGGCTAGCGGCATTGAGCGTCTTCTTCCGTTCGTCGCCTTATTGAAGCTTTCGGCAAAATTATCTACTTAGCGAAGATCGGACATTAATGAAATCAAACATGGCAAAGCCAGCAAGCCCAGAGCCGGGCCGCGTGAAGCGAGTTGGCGACTGGAAGCAGAGTCTGAAATCGGCGCTTGCGAAGAAACGCCCAGAGGAAGGATGGCCGAAGCAGAAGACGGTTGCTACCGGCGCGCCACACCAGATGCTACGTCGCCCTAGAGCGCGTTCGCGCTAGCCCGAAGAAAAAATCGCGCTTATCGCATGCCAGTGCTCGAGCTGTATCCGTTCCGCTTCCGCGATCCGCTGACGGGTAAGTGGATCCGCGCCCGCTACGTCGCCGAGCTGCACGAGACCCGCCAGCGCTGTCGCCGAATGGGCGATCATCGGCGAGCCTGAGATTCGGCACGTGTGGGAGGGAGGCGGCGAGCCGTTGCGGCCGCCCGCGGCCGGTGAACGCCGCCGCTAGGCTGCTGACGCTCGCGCCACCAATCAGAACGTCGTCACGGTCAATCCGCCGAACCAGCCCGAGGCTTGGCATCCGGTGGATGCAGATGCGGCCGTGAATCGGCCGATAATGCTGTAGTCCGTGACTTGGAATTCGAAGATGTGAAAACTGCCGTTGGCGCCGTTCGTGCAAGCGAACGTGCCAACCACATCGCCCATCTGTCCATACTGAGTCAGGGTGCCGGAATAACTGCAGCTTCCACTGTTCGAGACGGCTGCCATGACGATCGCTGAGCTGTTCTGCGACACGTTCAAGACGCCGATGTTCTCTGTGGTCCCGTTGAAGAACGGATTGGTGCAATTCGTATCGGTCTCGTGAAATCCGCCCCCGAAGTGCCCGCTGTAGTTCTCATTGACGAGCGTTTGGCGGATCGCGCTCTTGCTGACCGCTACGCCGTCCACGGTGTACGACAAAAGCCCCTCGCTGTGGACGTTCCCGTCCACCTCACCGTGCCCACCTTGCGAAATGTGAATAGCCCGGGGTTGTAAGACACGGTCCCGAACCACGAGCCGTCGTCGTGTAGAGATCTCCGGACCATTGGAACGGCGTGCCGGTGGGCGTCGTCGTCGAGACGTACCACGTCGGTGCGCTCGTCTGGCCGTAGACGAACAGCGTTATGAAGATGGTGGAATTGCGCTGGACGAGCTGAAAGCCCCATCCGTTCTCTGAACCCGGCGGATCGGCCCAATACAAGTCGCTTTGGTCGGTCGAAAATGACGCTGATACTGCGTAGCTTGAGATTATGGCGAACAACAGTGTGGCGAGTATGGCGCGAATGGTTCGCATGGTTCTCATGGCGACTCCCTAGTTTTGACCGGCTGCGGCGTCGTTGCGCCGAGCGGACGGCGCCGGACAGGATGCGCGGGACAGTTGCTCAGTGCATACCTTAAGCGCCTGTTCTGCTTTCGCTCGCGCTGCATTGATGCTCTGGACTAGCACGGAGACATAGAACGGTAAAACGCCAAGACCAATTAGCCAGCCAAAGAGGACAGTTGGCTGGGATTGCCACCATGGTGTCGTCGTGCCAACAACGGTGAGTCCCGCCACACTGAGGAAATAGCCCAGGTAAAGATACCTGTGCCCGTAGCGCAAGCCGTTGCTAAATACGATAAAGAGGTAAACGCCAAACGATTGCGGCACCGGGGCTCCCCATGAAATGGAGCGCCACGCTAACGAGCCCCACGTCAAGGATGACTCCCAGTGCTCGGCGCCATGTGTTAGGCGCCGGCCATATCCAAGTCGTGGCGAGGAGGCCTACCGCCAAGGCTAGCCAGGCCGCAAGATACGACCAGGCAACCTTGTCGGTTTCCGTCCAGCCAGAGGCGCGCCGGCTGACAACGAACGCGAGCCAGAGTGTGACCAGTCCGGCGATGACGACCCGAAGAATGCAATGCTCGAGTTCGGTGCGAGACACCTCCGAAGTTCGCGTTCGCCCTGCAGCTAAGTTCATTATCCCCCCCTGTGTCGCAGCGGCGGCCACTCTCCGGGGCCGTCGTCCGGCTGGAACACTTCCCGCGCGATAGGCTACGCCGAGCGCCTTCCGCGGTCTAATCGCGCTTGTGTACAGTCCACGTTTCGCACATAGGGGGACGTACTGGCCGTACTGGCTGGCGGCCACCCCATCCGCCACATCGGCATGTCAGCGCTTTCCAAAGCTGCGTCGCTCAGCTGAGCGCTAGCCTCCGCCGGTCAGAACGCGATAGTCAGCGTCGTGCCAGGAGCCCGTACCAGTAGTTCGGCGAGGCAGAGAATGCCGCGGCGCGGCTGGACAGAAAATTGAGCACGAGGTGAACGGATGCGGTCTTTGCCGTCGCTGAAGGTTGTGCGCCGACGAACTGCGCTCGATCAAGCGTGTTATCGCCGTGCGCGTCGAGTCGCGATCCCACTTCACCCCCCAAGCGCCGCCTCGATCTCCACGAATGTCCGGCCGATGTCGTGCACCGGCTGCGGCGGCAGGCCGAGCTGGCGCGCGATCTGCGTCAGCGAGAAGATGCCGCGGACGGTCGGCTCGCCCGGCCCGCGCTCGATCACCAGCGCGTGCTGGCGCCCGGACAGGCGCAGCGTGGCCACGACGTCTCCGACCCGCGCCTTGAGCACGTCGGCGAAATCCATCGCCTCCAGCCGTTCCGCCGGCGTCATGATGTCGCGGACCATCACCTCGTCGTAGCGAATCCCGCGCTGCTGGGTGAGCAGGATGGGCTTCTCGCCCTGGGTGTCGGTCGAGGTGACGATCCCGATGACCTCGACGTCGTTGTCCACGACGAACAGGGCCCGGACGCTCCGAGCCATCATCGTCCGCGTGGCCTCGTCGATCGTCGCCAGCCGGCGGATCGTGATCGCCTGGACCTTGGCGAGGTCGGTCATCACGTCGATCGCCGGCGAGCCCGCGTGCACCTCCGCGGCCGGTGCGGCGCGCGGCAGCAGGTAGCGCTCTCCCGACGCGGACCTTAGCTGCCGCAGCGGATGGTACGGCTCCTCGGCCTGCGCCCGGGGACGAGGCAGCACGACGTTCGGGTGGCTCAAGCCCGAGAGCATCAGTTCCACGAAGCGATTCGGTGACTTCGAGGCCGGCGTTTCGGTGCCGCGAGGCTTGCCTTCGGTTTCGTCCTTCATGACGGTTCCTTCTCGATGCCGATGTCCTGTTCGACGAGCCTAGCCGCGGCGAATTCCCGGAGCACAGCCTATTTCGTCCGCTTGGCGAGGATCGCCTCGATCTCGTCCATCCGCGGCGAGGTCCACACCGGCGGCCTTGACCAGATCGTAAGGGTAATTCGACCCGCCGGCCTTGAGCATGGTCAAGTACCGATCGAGGGCTCCGAGTTCCCCGGCGAGCACGCGCTTGGCGAACAGCGAGCTCGCGGCGATCGAGGTGGCGTACTGGTAGACGTAGACCGCGTTGTAGAAGTGCGGGATGTAGTAGGCCGACTCCACGCAGTAGGTGTCGTCGATCGCCACCACCCCCTCGGCGGCGCCGTGGCAGCGCTTCAGGATGTCGCAATAGGTCTTGCTGAGCGCATCTCCGGTGAGCGGCTCGCCCCGGTCCACGCGAGCGTGAATGTTGCGCTCGAACTCGGCGAACATGGCCTGGGGGAAGAACGTGCCCCGGAGCCCTTCCAGGGCGGTGCCCAGGTAGTACAGGCATTCGTCGTCGGTTTTTGCCGTCTGCAGCACGTGCTCCAGCAGCAGGTCCTCGTTGAACGTGGAGGCGATCTCGGCCACAAACGTGGCGTGGTTGGCGGTGACGAACGGCTGCGCCTTGTTGGCGAGATACGAGTGCATCGCGTGACCCCATTCGTGCGCGATGCTGGTCACCGCCTCGTAGTCGTCGTTGTAGTTCATAAGCACGTACGGGTGAACGTCGTAGGCGTAGCCGTTCATGTGCGCGGCGGATTGCTTGCGCGGGCGCGGATAGATGTCCATGCAGCGGTGATCGAGGCCGTTTTCCAGGGCCGCCACGTAGTCCTTGCCCGGCGGAGCGACTGCCTCGAGCACGAGCTTCCTGCCCTCGGCATAGGGAATCTTGAAGTCGCCCTTCACCAGCAGCGGGTAGATGTCGTAGTAGTGGAGCTGCGGCACGCCCAGCAGCTTCGCGCGCAGCCGGAAGTACCGGTACAAGCGTCGGCAGATTGGTGTTCGTCTGCGCGATCAGCGTGTCGAACGCCGCGACCGGGATGTCGGTGCGGTCGAGGGCCCGGGTCATCGAATCGGTATATTTCCGGGCACGGCTGAAGACCGTGTACTGCTTGAGCTGCGAATACAGATCCACGCCAAGCGTGCGCTCGTAGGTCTTGAAGGTCCCGAAGAACGCGTCCATCACGCGCTTGCGATCGTCGCGGTTGCCGAGCTCGCGATACTTGGTGTAAGCGGACGCGTCGCGGGTCACCTCCTCTCCTCAGAAGGCGGTGGCTTCGTCGAAGCGGTTGCCGAACAGGTCGGCCTTCTAGTCGAGCTCGAGGTACGCCGCGTTGCCGGTGTCCTCGGCGGCCTCCTCGCCGGAGTAGGACGCCATGCGGTAATAGCGCTTCGTCATGTTGGCTCGAGGTTCGAGGCACTGCCGCAGGCGCGCGGCGCTATCGCCCAGAGCGCCCTTGCAGCCGGCGAATTCCTTGATCTGAGCCTCCAGCCGCACCGCGTCGGCGTCCCACGCCTCGAGCGAAGGGCAGAGATCGCCGAGGTTTCAGCGGTCGGCGACGCTGTCCGCCCGCGCGGTTCCGATTCCGGCAGCGGCGAGAATGACTGCCAGAACGCGCAGGCCCATCACAGCAGACTCCGGGGCGAGGGGACCGCCCGGATCATATTGCATTTGCCGCGCGCTTTCGAATACCGGCGGTAGCCCAGCGAGCCGCCGTGCCGCAGCGCCTGTGCACCCCGCCTACCGCTCGACGTTGTACTGCATCCGGATGCGGGCGATCAGCCCATGAAGCTGCGAGCGGCACGGGTCGATGTTCGCGGGGCGAAACACCGGCCACTCCGGCTGCCAATTGCACCCCGACGCGTCGGGCTCCGTAACGATGATTCGCCGGATGTGCACGCCTTGGCAGTCAGTCTGCGAGCTCAGCAGCCGATTGACCAGCGCCCGCAGCGATTCCACGGAGAGCTCGCGTCGTCTCGCCAGGGGTTTGTCTTCGAGCCGAACGGACATCTCCCGATCCCCCTCGTCCGCTTGGCCGCGCTCATGCCGATAAGGTCACCGGCGCCGGCGCGGACGCGGGGGGCGCGGCGATCGGCGGATGCACCATCGCGGCCGCTCGGGTATGCAGCCCTCCCCAGCCGAAGATGCCGATGAGCCCGATCAGGATCAGATAGATGGCCACGATGTAGTTGAGCAGCCGCGGCACGATCAGGATGAGAATGCCTGCGAAAAGCGACACCACCGGGGCAAGCGCAAGGTTCAGGATCATGATCGCTTCCGTTCGTCGCGCTCGCGGCGCCCCGGCTCGATACCTCGGGCGGCGCGATGCTGCGCGTGATTCTCTTATAGCCCCGTGGGGGTCGCGGCAAAAGCGGTCGACTGCTGATTCGGCTGTAAGAAGCGGCTAGCGGGCTGTCGGCGCGGCGCCGACAGGATCAAACCAGCACGATTTCGTGCGGTCGGCTGTCGACGGCGAGCGAAGCGCCGCGCCGAGGCTCGTCGATCGCGGAGCGCGCCCGGTACTCCGCCAGCGCGCGCCGCTGGCGCGCCAGAGCGGCGCGGTCGACGAAGATACGGCGCGCGCGCAGCCAGGGGATGCGGCGATCTCCCGGCACGCTCCACAGCCAGGTCCACACCGGCACCTCCACCAGAGGGGCGAACAGCGCCGCGCAGGCGCGCGCGGCCACGCGTCCAGTCGCCTCGTAGTCCGGATGTCCGTCGTAGCGCCAGCTGGTAAACACGATGTCCGAGGGCAGAATGAGTCCCCGCAGCCGCCATTCGAGATCGTCCTCGACGGTGGGCAGCTCGCCTTCCTCGAGACCGCTGCGCAGCACGGCCGAGCGTGCGCCACTGAATCCGCGCAGCGCGCGCAGCGGCTCGGGGAGCCATTCGCTCGCTCTGGGCTGCGCGGTCAGGCGTCCGCCTGCGTTAGGCTTTTGCGCGCGGTCGGTCGCGGCGACCAGCAGGATGGGACGGCTCACCGTGATCAGCCGCGAGAGGAGGCCGCTCAAGCCGAGCGTCTCGTCGTCCGCCCGCGGCGCGACGATCACGGCCCGATAGCCTTCGGGAACGAGGATCTCGGGGGCGATCACGGGAAGGGTATTGAACCCCGCCCAGTTCCGCCACCGCTGATCGGAACGAGCCAGACCGGCGACGCTGCGGTTCGTCGTCTGGGTTCGACCCGTTTCGCGCGGCGGTGACATGAAGGTAGGCGTGCCCGGCACGCATTGCGAGCGGTGGATCGCACCAAAGCAGGGCCCGATCCCCACCGCTGTAGGTCACGAAGCAGTTTCCATGCCGTGCCCGCACCCCGGGGCTCATCGCGGCCGCAGCCGGAGCGACAGCAAAGCCCGGTCCGGACTGATCGCCGGGGTTCGCGGCTGTAACTGTTGCACGAACCTGCAATTCCTACTTTGCCCGCCTACACCGGCGCACGCGCAACCGACGGCAATTCAGGGCGCTCTCACGGGGCATGGATATTGCGCGGGCGTGGCGTTGATGCTGACCGTCCGCGACACGACACGGAACGCGTTGTCCTATCGTCAAAGTCTCGCAAGGAATCCCATGGCAACGTCGAAGACGCCCGGCAAGGGCGCAGCGCGGCGCCTTCAGCCCGCACGATCGATTTCCGGTCGACCGATGAGCAGGCGACCAGCGACGTCGCGGCAGAGCGGAGCGCCGCCTGTGAAGCGACCGGCCGATGCGGCCGATGAATCGGCATTCGACCGCGGCGGACGGCGAGGCGTGTTCGACGTGATCGATGCCGACCCGGACGAGGGCGTGCGATGAGCGATGATCGTTCCCATCGCTGGCGAGGCGCGAGCGTCTCGCCACGCGACGCGCTGGACAATGCCTACGACGACGTGCACGAGCATCCGACGGAGTGGCCGGACGAGGTTTCCATCGAACCGAAGACGCCGAGTCCGGATCGGGATCCGATCGAAGCGCCGACCGAGCCGCGCCAGCCGCAACCGGAACGCAGCCACCGCATCGCGCGTCCCATGGCGAGTCGCCACCGCGAAGGCCGTCCCGGCATCACGCGCATCTCGCGCTAGCCCCCCGACACCGACCGGCACGGCGCAGGGCCGAAGCCGTTGCGTCGGGCGCTCCCCGGGGCGACAATGGCCGCGGCCCGCAACCCGTGCGGGCTTGATGCGATACCGCACCGGGCCATCCATGATGCGCTTCCGCCTCGCCGGCGGCGTCCTGCTCCTCGCGCCAGCGCTGTCAATTCACGCGGAAGTGAAGAGCGCAGCGGCCGACGGATTCGTGATCGTGCACAGCCGCCGGATCGAAGCGCCCGCCCGCCAAGGTGTACGCGGCACTGCCCGCCGTCGATCGCTGGTGGAACGCCGAGCACAGCTACTCGGGCAACGCCGCGAACCTCACGCTCAAGGCCGAAGCCGGGGGCTGCTTCTGCGAGCGATGGCAGGACGGAGCGGTCGAGCACGGACGCGTCGTGCTGGCCATGCGCGACCAGCTGCTGCGCTTACAAGCGGCGCTCGGTCCGCTGCAAGGTCGCGCGGTCAACGGCGTGCTCACCTTTCAGCTCAAGCCCGACGAGCCGAGCGGCGGCAAGGCGACGCTGCTCACCCTGACCTACACTGTCAACGGCGCAAGCGGCAGCGCGCTCGACCAGAGCGCGCCGGCGGTCGATCGCGTGCTCGGCGAGCAGTTCGGTCGGCTCGCGAGCTACATCGAAACGGGAAAGCCGGCGGCGCAATAGCCCGGCCAGGACCGCTACGCCGCTTCAGGCCAGCGGGGCGACCTTGACGACCTCGTCGACGGTCGTCAGCCCGTTCGCGATTTTCATCGCGCCCGAGACGCGCAGCGGCTTCATGCCCTCCTTGAACGCCTGATCGCGGATCTTGCCGTCCTCGGCTTCGGCGTGGATGAGCTTCCGCAAGTTAGGCGTGAGAGTCATGATCTCGTACAGCCCGATGCGGCCGAAGTAGCCGGTCATCCGGCATTCGAGGCAGCCGGCGGCCATGTGCGTATGCTCGGGAAGCTCGGCGCGAAACGGCGCGGTGAGCATGCGCCACGTCTCCTCGTCCGGCGGATCGCACGGTTTCTTGCAGTTGGGGCAAAGCGTGCGCACCAGGCGCTGCGCCATGACGCCCAGAACCGTCGAGCTGATGAGGTACGATGGCACGCCGAGGTCCAGGAGCCGCGTGATCGCGGTCGGCGCGTCGTTGGTGTGCAGCGTCGAGAGCACGAGGTGGCCGGTCAGCGCGGCCTGCGCCGCCATGTCGGCGGTGTCGCGGTCGCGGATCTCGCCCACCATGATGATGTCGGGATCCTGGCGCATCAGCGTGCGAACGCCGCTGGCGAAGTCGACGCCGATCACCGGCTGCACCTGCATCTGGTTGAACTCCGGTGCGATCATCTCGATCGGGTCCTCGACCGAGCAGACGTTGACCTCCGGCGTGGCGAGCTGCTTCATCGTCGAGTACAGCGTCGTCGTCTTGCCGGACCCCGTGGGACCGGTGACGAGGATGATGCCGTTGGGCTCGTGGATCATCTTGTCCCAGCGCGCGAGATCCTCCCCGGCGAAGCCCAGCTCCGAGAAATCGCGGACGAGTACTTCGGGCGTGAAGATGCGCATCACCACCTTCTCGCCGAACGCGGTGGGCATGGTCGAGATGCGAAGCTCGATCTCCTGACCGTTGGGCGACACGGTCTTGATGCGGCCGTCCTGCGGCCGGCGCTTCTCGACGATCTCCATGCGGGCCAGCAGCTTGATGCGGCTGGTCATCGCCAGCAGCACCGGATTGGGGATGGCGTAGACCTGATGCAGCACGCCGTCGATACGGAAGCGCACCAGACCGGCGTCGCGCCGTGGCTCGACGTGGATGTCGGATGCGCGTTGCTCGAAGGCGTACTGCCACAGCCAGTCGACGATGTGCACGACGGCCTGGTCGTTGGCATCGAGGACTCCCTGCCGGCCCAGCTCGACGAGCTGCTCGAAGTTGCGGGCAAGCGACACCTCGCCCTTGGTCGTTTCCTGCGCTTTCTTGATCGATCGCGCCAGGGGAAAGAATTCACCGACGAAGCGCTTGATGTCCTGCGGATTGGCGAACACTAGCTTGATCCTGAGATGCAGGATGTGCTCGAGCTCATCGGCCCAGGCGCGCACGAATGGCTCGCCGGTCGCGACCGTGAGCTCGCCCTTGGCGACCGCGACCGGCAGGATCCGATAGCGCTCGGCGTACGCGTTGGACATCGTGCTGGTCACCGCCACGAGATCGATCTTCAGCGGATCGATGTGGTGATACGGCACGCCGAGCTTGCCGGCGAGCCACTCGACCAGCCACTCGAGCGTCATGAGCGCGCGGGTGCCGACGGGCGAGCGCCACTTTTGATCGGCCACGAGCTCGAGAGGATGGTCGAAGCGCTGCGTGCGCGAGCGCGCCAGCCGATCCGCATCCGTCGCGCTGATCAGCCCGTCGGCCACCATCAGCTTCAGGATGTCCTCGAGGCGCAGACGCCGGTCGGCGGTGCGCGCGGCCCGCGGCTTGCCGTCGGCGGCGGGCGGCGTGGGCGCAGGCTTGATCGGATGGGGCGTGGCCATCGCGCTACTATACCCCACTGGCTCCCCGCGACCGCACCGGAC
>DATJBM010000004.1:0-2609 GCA_035515295.1 Casimicrobiaceae bacterium
CAGCATGTCCATGACCGCCATCCGGATGTCGGCACTGCGGTGCACGTACACCGGCGCGTTGCCCGGTCCGACGCTCAGACACGGCTTGCCCGCTTCGTTAGCCGCCGCCACGGCCTTCGGGCCGCCGGTCGTCCAGATGAAGTCGACGCCGGGGTGGTGGAACAGGTACTGCGACACCTCGAGCGACGGATCCGGAATCACCTGAAGCGAGTTGGGTGGGAGCCCGACCGCCTCGCCCGCCTCCTGGAGGAGCTCGGCGGCCCGCCCGCAGCAACGCACCGCGCGCGGCGACGGACGCATGATCAGGGCGTTCCGGGTCTTGGCGCACACGATCGATTTGAACAGCGTCGTCGACGTCGGATTCGTGATCGGCAGCAGCGCCAGAACGACCCCGATCGGCTCCGCAACGTACTGGAGGGCCCGTTCGCGGTCCTCTTCGATCACCCCGACCGACTTCTTGTCACGGAGGTAGTCGTAAAGGAACTCGGTGGCGATGTAGTTCTTGAGCACCTTGTCCTCGAGCACGCCGAACATGGTCTCCTCCATCGCCACCTCCGCCAGCTCGACAGCGTTCTCGAGCCCCGCGACCGTCATCGCCCAGACGATTCGATCGACGGCCTCCTGGTCCAGTTCGCGGAACGCGCGGGCGGCCTCCTGCGCTCGCTCGACGAAGCCGTCCAACCGTCCGGCCCACTCGCCGTCGGCCGCCGGCGCAGCCGGCTCTTTGACTGCCATTGCCATGATGGTGCTCCTTCTCTAGTCCAGCGCCGGCATCATCGGGCCGTCGCCTGCCGGATCGAGGATTCCCTCTTCCAGCCAGGTGTAGCGTCCGTCGAGCACCTTCTGCGCGGCGGAGTAGCGGGCATCGTCGTCGTTTATCCACAGCTCGTGGAACAGAGAGTTCGCTCTGCGCTTGGCCATCGAGCAGAACAGCTGCGCGAGCTCGATCGCCTCGTCTTTGCGCTCCGGATGCTCGCGCCCGACGGTGTCGGCATAGACGACGGTCGAGGAGATCGCGAACAGCTCTGCGCCGATGTCGACGATCCGCCCGAGGAACGTCTGCTTGTTCTCGAGCTTTGCCTGCCAGCGCGCCATCCCGTAGAACGTCTCGCGCGCGAGCTTGCGCGACGCGCGCTCGACGTAGCGCAGGTACGTCGCCAGCGGCCCGAACTCCTCGTAGGCGCGAGGGTTCTGGCCCTTGCCGACGGCGAGCTGCGGCAGCCACTTGCCGTAGAACAGTCCGGCCTTCTTCGCCGCATCCGCCTTGGCCTTGGCGTCACCGTCGGCCATCAGCAGTCCGCCGGCGGCCTGGAGGTGGGTGTCAACCGCCTCGCGCGCGATCAGCAGGTGCATGATCTCGCTCGATCCTTCGAAGATGCGATTGACGCGCATGTCGCGCATGGCCTGTTCGACCGGCACCGGCTTCTCGCCGCGCGCCTTCAGCGACTCGGCGGTCTCGTAGCCGCGACCGCCGCGGACCTGCATCAACTCGTCGATCACCTTCCACGCCAGCTCGGATCCATACACCTTGCACAGGGCGGCCTCGATCCGGATGTCGTTGCGCTTGTTGTCGGCGAGTCGCGCGGAGACGTCGAGCATCGCCTCGAGGCCGAACGCGCTGCCGGCGATGAACGCCAGCTTCTGCGCCACGGCATCGTGCTTACCGATCGGTCGACCCCATTGCACGCGCTCTCCGGCCCACTCGCGCGCGACCTTGGTCGCCCACTTCGATGCACCGACCGCGATCGCCATCAGCGCCAGGCGCCCGGTGTTCAGCGTGCTGAGCGCGATCTTGAGCCCGTCGCCCTCGCGCGCAATCCGGTTCTCCTCGGGGACGAACACGTCCTTGAGGATCGTCACCGAGTTCTCGATGCCGCGCAGCCCCATGAAGGCGTTGCGGTGCAGAATCGTGATCCCCTTGGTCTTGTAGGGCAGCACGAACGCGCTGATCCCGCCGCGGTGACCCTCGCTCTTGGGTACCTTCGCCATGACGACGACGATGTCGGCGATCGTGCCGTTCGTCGCCCACAGCTTGCGGCCGTTGATCAGATAGCCGCCGTCGACCGGCGTGGCGGTGATGTCGTCATCGACCGGTGCGGCGGCGTGCTCGAGGTTGACCGGTGTGGCCGTTGAGGCCATCCGCGCCGGATCGGAGCCGACGCCCGGCTCGGTCAGCAGGAACGCGCTGATGTGGTCCTTGGCGACCAGCGGCAGCCACTTCTGCCGTTGCTCCTCTGAGCCGAACATCCGCAACGGCTCGGCCACGCCGATCGACTGGTGTGCGCTGAGCAGCGTGCAGATCGCCGCGTGACAGTTGCCGGCGATCGCCAGCGCCTTGCTGTAGTACACCTGTGACAGGCCCAGACCCCCGTACTCGGGCGGGACCTTCATCCCGAGCGCACCGATGCCCTTCAGCGCGTCCACGACGCGGTCCGGGACCTTCGCCTCGCGCTCGATCTCCAGCGGATCGGCCGTCTCGGCCAGCACCGCACGCAACTCGCCGAGGAAGCGCTCGCCCTTCTCGATCGCCTCGGGATCCAACCGCGGCTGCGGGTGGATCAGGTCGAGGCGGAAATCACCCAGGAAAAGCTGCTTGCCGAAGCTCGGCA
>DATJBM010000005.1:0-60689 GCA_035515295.1 Casimicrobiaceae bacterium
GGTATGATCGCGGGCTACGCGCGCGGCGGGATCGAGACCGCGATCATGCGGCTGATGGACGTCATGCTGGCGCTGCCGAGTCTTCTTCTGGCGATCGCGGTGGTGGCGATTCTGGGGCCGGGCCTGATCAACGCGATGTACGCGATCGCAATCGTGCTCGTGCCGCACTACGTGCGCCTGACGCGTGCGGCGGTGATCGCGGAGGCGGGCCGGGAATACGTGCAGTCGTCGCGGATCGCGGGGGCCGGAACGCTGCGCCTGATGTTCAGCACGATTCTGCCCAACTGTCTCGCGCCGCTGATCGTGCAGGCCACGCTCGGCTTCTCCTCGGCGATCCTCGACGCCGCAGCGCTCGGCTTCCTCGGGCTGGGCGCGCAGCCGCCCACGCCGGAGTGGGGCTCGATGCTCGCCGATGCGCTGGAGTTCATCCAGAGGGCGTCGTGGGTAGTCACGTTCCCGGGGCTCGCGATCCTCGCGACCGTACTCGCCTTCAACCTGATGGGCGACGGGCTGCGTGACGCACTCGACCCGAAGCTCAAGCGCTGAGCGCTGCGTCATGCCGCTGCTCGAAGTCGAGGACTTGCGCGTCGAGTTCGGGCTGCCTTCCGCTCCGCTGATCGCGGTCGACGGTTTGGACCTCTCGATCGAGGCTGGCGAGGTCGTCGGCTGCGTCGGCGAATCAGGATCGGGCAAGAGCGTCGCAGCGCTGGCCGTGATGGGGCTCACCGATTATCCCGGCCGCGTGCGCGCCCGGCGGCTCGCGTTCACGGGCCGTGACCTGCTGGGGCTGTCAGCCGCGCAACACCGTGAGCTCCTCGCCAAGGAGATCGCGATGATCTTTCAGGATCCGCTGGCGAGCCTCGATCCGTGCTACACGGTCGCCTTCCAGCTCGCCGAGACGCTGCGCATCCACGGCAGCGAGGAAGAGCGGGGAAGCGCGAAGCTGCGGCGCGCTCGGGCGCTCGAGCTGCTGCGCCAGGTCGAGATACCGGACGCGGAAGCGCGGCTCGGCGCGTATCCCCACCAGCTCTCGGGCGGCATGGCGCAGCGGGTGATGATCGCGATGGCGATCGCCTGCAATCCGAAGCTGCTAATCGCCGACGAGCCGACGACCGCGCTGGACGTCACCGTCCAGGCGCAGGTGCTGGCGTTGCTGTTGAGGCTGCAGCGCGAGCGCGCCATGGCGCTGCTGCTCATCACCCACGATCTCGCGGTCGTCGCGGAGACGGCGCAGCGGGTGCTTGTCATGTACGCCGGTCAGGTCGTGGAGGCCGGTCCCGTCCCCGAAGTCTTCGACACTCCGCGACATCCGTATACGCAGGCGCTGCTCGCGGCGCTGCCCGAGCACGACACCGACCGTTCCCGGCTCAAGGCAATTCGCGGCGTCGTGCCTGGCGCGGACGATCGACCCAGCGGTTGCCTGCTGCATCCGCGCTGCGACTACGCGGTCGATCTCTGCCGCGCGACACCTCCCGCGCTGGAAGCCGGCGGCGAGCGCCGGTCGCGCTGTCATTTCCCCCTGGACGCCGCCGGCCGGCCCACGCGCGGCTGGCAGCCGGTGCGGCGCGGCGCCTGATGGCCGCGACCGTGCCGCTCGTCGAGGCGCGCGGGCTCGAGCGTCACTACGCGCTGGGGCGCGGATTGCTGCGAAAACAGAGACTCGTGCGCGCGCTCGACGGCGTGTCGTTCACGATCGCAGGCGGCGAGACGCTGGCCGCGGTCGGCGAATCAGGCTGCGGCAAGTCGACCCTCGCGCGCCAGGTGACGATGATCGAGCGGCCGACCGCGGGAACGCTGTTGATCGAAGGCGAGGACGTCGCGCGCGCGGACCGCGGCACACTGGACCGCCTGCGGCCGCGGGTGCAGATGGTGTTCCAAAATCCGTACGCCTCGCTCAATCCGCGCAAGCGCGTCTCGGCGCTGCTCGAGGAACCGCTCGTGGTCAACGGCGGCTCGGATCGTGCCGCGCGCCGCCACGCGGCATTGGAAATGATGGCGCGTGTGGGTCTCAAGCCCGAGCACTATCGGCGCTATCCGCATATGTTCTCCGGAGGGCAGCGGCAACGCATCGCGGTGGCGCGGGCGCTGATGCTGCGGCCCCCCCTTGTGGTGGCCGACGAGCCGGTTTCGGCGCTCGACGTGTCGATCCAGGCGCAGGTGCTGAACCTGCTGATGGAGCTCCAGGACGAGCTCGGAATGGCCTATCTTTTCATCTCCCACAACCTTCAGGTCGTGCGCCATATCGCCGACACCGTGATGGTCATGTACCTCGGCAAGGCGGTCGAGTACGGGGCCAAGGCGGCAGTGTTCGAGCGACCGGCGCATCCCTACACGCGGGCGCTCCTCGCCAGCACGCCCACGCTCGATCCGCGCCGCCGGCGCGAGCGGATCGTGCTTCGCGGCGAGCTTCCTTCGCCGCTCGCGCCGCCGCAGGGATGCCGCTTCCATACCCGCTGCCCCTACGCCAGCGAGCGCTGCCGCACCGAGGTTCCAGCGCTTCGTCCCCTGGGTCCGCTGCAGGTCGCCTGCCACCGCGCCGAAGAGCTGAGTTAGAGCCGCAAGCCCGGACGGGCTCGCGTTGACGCTTCCCCGGCCTTTCGGCATCATCGACTGGCTTTACGCCACCCTTGGGTCCGGCCGGCTTTCTACCCAGGAAAACAGCCCTCTCTTGCTCGCTTTCGTCCTTCGCCGCATTCTGCAGTCGTTCATCGTGATGACGGTCGTCGCGTTCATCGCCTTCGGCCTGTTCACGTACACCGGCGACCCGGTCAACTTCATGGTCGGCCAGGACGCCACCCAGGAGCAGCGGGCGCAGTTGCGGGCCGAGCTCGGTCTCGACCAGCCGTTCTACGTCCAGTTCGGGCGCTTCGTCGCCCGGGCCCTGCACGGCGAATTCGGCCTGTCGCTGCGCCAGGGGCGGCCGGTGTCGACGTTGCTCAAGGAGCGCCTGCCCGCGACGCTGGAGCTCTCCATCACCGCCGCGGTGCTGGCGCTGATCCTGGGCGTTCCCGCCGGCGTGTACACCGCGCTCAAGCGCGACTCGTGGCTCTCGCACATCCTGCTCACGGTGTCGCTCGTGGGGGTGTCGCTGCCGACGTTCCTGATCGGCATCCTGCTCATCCTCATCTTCGCCGTGATCCTCGGCTGGCTGCCGTCGTTCGGACGCGGGGAGGTCGTAGCGATCGGCTGGTGGACGACAGGCTTTCTCACCAAGAGCGGACTGAAGGCGCTGATCCTGCCTTCGATCACCCTGTCGCTGTTCCAGATGACGCTGATCATGCGGCTGGTGCGCGCCGAGATGCTGGAGGTGCTGCGCACCGACTACATCAAGTTCGCGCGCGCCCGGGGACTTACCGATCGCGCGATCCACTTCGGCCACGCGCTCAAGAACACGCTGGTTCCGGTCATCACCATCACCGGCCTGCAGCTCGGCGGCATCATCGCCTTCGCCATCATCACCGAGACGGTCTTCCAGTGGCCGGGGATGGGCCTGTTGTTCATCCAAGCGGTGAGCTTCGCCGACGTGCCGGTGATGGCGGCCTACCTGTGTTTCATCGCGCTGGTCTTCGTCGCCATCAACCTGGTGGTCGATCTGCTGTATTACGCGGTCGACCCGCGGCTGCGCGTCGAGCGGCTCGCTCCCGCGCACTGAGGGCGCTCGCTCGAACGATGAGTCCCGTCGAATACCTTCGCGGCCAACATGAGGCGCTCAAGGATCTGCGCCGCGACCTGCACGCGCATCCCGAGCTCGGCTTCGAGGAGCATCGCACCGTCGAGGTCGTGAGCCGCGAGCTCGACCGGCTCGGGGTGGAATTTCACGCCCCCGTGGGCAAGACCGGAGTGGTCGCCGTGATCCGCGGCCAGCGCGGCGACTGCGGCCGCTCGATCGGCTTGCGCGCCGACATGGATGCGCTACCCATGCACGAGGAGAACGACTTCGCGCACGCCTCGCGCTTCAAGGGGCGCATGCACGGCTGCGGCCATGACGGGCACACGACGATGCTGCTCGGCACAGCGCGCTATCTCGCCGCCACCCGCCGCTTCGATGGCACCGCGTATCTCATCTTCCAGCCCGGCGAGGAAGGCTACGCCGGCGCCAAGGCGATGATCGACGACGGGCTGTTCGAGCGCTTTCCCGCCGACCAGATCTACGCCCTGCACAACTGGCCGGCGCTGCCGCCGGGAAAGATCGGCATACGCTCCGGACCCATGATGGCCGCGGCGGATCGCATCGAGATCCACATCGAAGGCCGCGGGGGCCACGGCGCGCACCCGCATATGGCGGTGGATCCGGTGCTCGTCGCCGGCCATATCATCACCGCCGCCCAGTCGATCGTGGCGCGCAACGTGAGCCCGCTCGACACCGCGGTGGTGAGCCTGTGCGCCATGCACGCCGGCAACCTGGCGGCGATGAGCGTGATCCCGCGCGAGGCCCGCCTGGTGGGAACCGTGCGCACCTTCCGGCCGCAGACTCAGGACGCCGTCGAGCGGCGCCTCAACGAGCTCGTGCATTCGATCGCCGCCGGCTTCGGCGCGAAAGCCGCGCTCAAATACGAGCGGGTCTATCCGGCGACCGTCAACAGCGAGCGGGAGGCGGAATTCGCGGCGCGGGTCGCCGACGCGCTGGTCGGGCCGGACAACGTGGTGCGGGATCTCGAGCCGAGCATGGGCTCGGAGGATTTCTCGTTTATGCTGCAGCGCCGCCCGGGCGCCTACATGCGGCTCGGGCAGGGCGGCGCGGAAGGCGGCTGCTTCCTGCACAACAGCCGCTACGATTTCAACGACGACGTGATCCCGATCGGGGCCGGCTACCTTGCGGCGCTCGCCGAAGCCGCGCTGCCCCTCGAGCGATGAACGCGCTGCCGCACTTCGCCCAGAGCTACGCCGAGGCGCGCGAGAAGTTTCGCACCGCGGCCGCGGCGCGCGGCGCGCGTATGTTCCGCCACGTGCATCCCAGCGAGCGCGGAGCCGGAGGCGAGGAGCTGTCGATCGATCTCGCCGAAATGGGCGACGAGCGGGCGCCGGACATGCTGCTGCTCAGCTCCGGAACGCACGGCGTCGAAGGCTTCTGCGGCTCCGGCTGCCAGGTCGCGCTGCTGCACGACGAGGAGTTCATGGCGGCGGCCGAGCGCTCCGGCGTAGCGGTGCTGATGCTGCACGCGCTCAACCCCTACGGCTTCTCGCACCTGCGGCGCGCAAACGAGGACAACGCCGACCTCAACCGCAACTTCATCGAGTTCGCTCTGCCGCTGCCGGCCGCTCCCGCGTACGCGGAGATCCATGAGTTGCTCCTGCCCGGCGCGTGGCCACCGCCGGCCGATTCCGAGGCGAGGATGCACGCCTGGATCAGGGCGCGCGGAGAGAAGGCGTTCCAGGCTGCCGTCAGCGGCGGCCAGTACAGCCATCCGGACGGCCTGTTCTTCGGCGGCCGCCACCCCTCCTGGAGCAACGCCTGCCTGCGCGCGGTGCTGCGCTCGCGCGTCGCGCCTCGCCGGCGCCTCGCCTGGATCGACTTCCACACCGGGCTCGGCCCGCGCGGCCATGGCGAAAAGATCTACTCGGGGCGCAACGACGCCGCGGCGCTGGCCCGCACCAAGGCCTGGTGGGGCGACGACGTGACGTCCTTCTTCGACGGAACGTCGAGCTCCGCCCATGTCACCGGGATCATCTCGGACGCCGCACACTACGAATGCCCGAACGCCGAGATGACCGCGATGGCGCTGGAGTACGGCACTCTTCCGCTCGAGCACACGCTGCAGGCGCTGCGGGCGGAAGGCTGGCTGCACAACCATCCCGATGCGCCGGCGGATCTGGCGCAGGCCATCAAGCGCGCGATGCGCGACGCGTTCTACATCGACGCCGACGACTGGAAGCACACGGTCTGCGCCCAGGCGAAAACCGCGTGCCTGAAGGCATTTGGCGCGCTCGCGCCCGCGGCGGTCAGCAGCTGACTATAGACACCCCCCACCAAGGAGGCCATTCATGACCAAGCTCGGAGTTGCCAAAACCCTGCTGCGCGTCTGCCTCGTCGCCGCGGCGTTCGCGGCCGGCACGGCGCTCGCCGTAACGTTCAAGTTCGCCAATCAGGGCGACGCGACGTCGATGGATCCGCACGCGCTCAACGAGTCGCTGCAGCTCGAGATCACCGGCAATATCTACGAGCCGCTCGTCGGCCGCGGCAAGAAGCTCGAGCTGGAGCCGATCCTCGCTACCAGCTGGAAGCAGACCGCGCCGACGGTGTGGCGCTTCAACCTGCGCCCCAACGTCAAGTTCCACGACGGCACGCCCTTCACCGCCGACGACGTGATCTTCAGCTACGAGCGCGCCAAGGCGGACGGCTCCGACATGAAGACCTACGTCGGCCCCATCAAGGAGATCAAGAAGATCGACGATCTCACGATCGACATCGTCACCAGCGAGCCCTTTCCCATCCTGCCCGATACCATCAACCAGTGGTACATCATGAGCAAGTCGTGGTGCGAGAAGAACAACGCCACCGCGCCGGTCGACGTGCGCAAGGGCAAGGAGAACGCCGCGACGCTGAAGGCGAACGGGACCGGGCCGTTCATGCTGAAGTCGCGCGAACCGGGGGTGCGCACGGTGATGGTGCCCAACCCGAACTACTGGACTAAGATCGAGAGCAATATCACCGAGGCGATCTTCACCCCGATCGGCAACGCGGCGACGCGGGTCGCGGCGCTGATCTCCGGCGACATCGACATGATGGAGCCCGTGCCGCTGCAGGACATCGACAAGCTCAAGGCCGACCCCAACCTCAAGATGCTGGTGGGACCGGAGCTGCGCACGATCTTCCTCGGCATGGACCAGTCGCGCGACGAGCTGCTGTACTCGAACGTCAAGGGCAAGAACCCGTTCAAGGACAAGCGTGTGCGGCAGGCGTTCTACCAGGGCATCGACGAGAACGCGATCGCGAAGACGGTGATGCGCGGCGCCGCCACTCCTACCGGGCTGATGATCGCGCCGGGCATCCGCGGCTTCGCCAAGGACCTCAACACCCGGCTGCCCTACGATCCCGCGGCGGCGAGGAAGCTTCTGGCGGACGCCGGCTACCCGAATGGCTTCATCGTCAGCATGAACTGCCCGAACGACCGCTACGTCAACGACGCGCAGATCTGCCAGGCGGTCTCGGCGATGCTGGCCAAGATCGGCGTCAAGGTGAACCTGAACGCGGAGACCAAGGCCACCTACTTTCCGAAGATCCTGTCGCGCGACACGTCGTTCTACCTGCTCGGCTGGACGCCGGGGTCGTACGACGCGCACAACGCGATCTATGCCCTGATCATGACGCCGGGCGCCAAGGGCCAGGGCCAGTTCAACCTCGGCAGCTACTCCAACAAGCGGGTGGACGAGCTGGGCAACGAGATCGCGAGCGAGCTCGATCCGAAGAAGCGCGACGCCGAGATCGCGGAGCTGTTCAAGATCCACAAGGACGACATCGGGCACATACCGCTGCATCAGCAGGCGCTCGCCTGGGCGATGAAGAAGAACGTCGATCTGGTCCAGCTGGCCGACAACAACAATCCGCTCAAGTGGGTGGTGATCAAGCCCGCGCCGTGATGGCAAACGTCGAGCGACGGCGTTTCCCGCGCTCGTCATTCCCGTGGGAGCGGGCGTCGTAGGTCCGGATTCATCGGGACAACGCGCGAATGAATCCGCGCCTACAACCCCGCTTTCGCGCCGACGAGGGGTCCTAGCCATGGCCACCCTCGCCGCGCCGTCGCGTCTCGCCCGGTGGTGGCGCGGCGACATCGCCTGGAGCTTCCGGCACTCGCCGGTGGCGGTGGCCTCCGCAATCGTCCTGGCGATATGCCTCGCAGCGGCGCTGTTCGCGCCGTGGGTTGCCCCGCACAATCCGTTCGACCTCGCCACTCTCAACCTCTCCGACGCGCTCACGCCGCCGCACGGCATGGCCGGTGCGAAGCCCGAGTACCTGCTCGGCACCGACGACCAGGGGCGCGACGTGCTCTCGGCGATCATGTTCGGCACGCGCATCTCGCTGCTCGTGGGCGCGCTCGCGGTCGCGCTTTCGATCGCCATGGGCGTGAGCCTCGGACTCGCCTCGGGCTACGCCGGCGGGCGCCTCGACGCCTTCATCATGCGCGCCGCCGACGTGCAGCTCTCGTTCCCCGCGATCCTGATCGCGCTCCTGATCGACGGCGTGGCGCGCGCGGTGCTTCCGCGCGACGCTCACGCCGACGTCGCGCTGGTCGTCCTGGTGGTGGCCATCGGGGTGTCCAACTGGCCGCAGTACGCCCGCACGGTGCGCGGCTCGACGCTGGTCGAGAAGAACAAGGAGTACGTGCAGGCCGCCCGCGTCATCGGCGTGCGTCCGGCGGCGATCGTGCTGCGGCACCTGCTGCCCAACGTGCTCAGCCCCGTTCTGGTGATCGCGACCATCAATATAGCGATCGCCATCCAGGTCGAGGCCACGCTGTCGTTCCTCGGAGTGGGGGTGCCGCCGACTCGCCCCTCGCTCGGAACGCTCATCCGGGTCGGCAACGACTTCCTGTTTTCGGGCGAATGGTGGATCACGATCTTCCCGGGCGCCGCGCTGGTGATCCTGGTCCTCGCGATCAACCTCCTCGGCGACTGGCTGCGCGACGCGCTGAATCCGAAGCTCAAGTGACGCGCTCCTGATGGCCGCCGACGCGCTGCTGGCAGTCAAGGATCTGCGCGTCGAGTTTGCGACGCGCCAGGGGACGCTGGTCGCGGTCGACGGCGTGTCGCTCACGATCGCGCCGGGCGAGGTGCTCGGGGTGGTGGGGGAATCGGGCGCCGGCAAGTCGCTCACCGGCGCGGCCGTGATCGGCCTCATCGACCCGCCGGGGCGGATCGGCGCCGGCGAGGTCTGGCTCGGCGGCCGGCGGATCGACAATCTGCCGCCCGAGGGCTTGAGGCGGGTCCGCGGGCGGGAGATCGGCGCGGTGTTCCAGGATCCGCTCACCTCGCTCAATCCTCTCTACACCATCGGCCGCCAACTCACCGAGACGATGATGACCCATCTGAAGCTCTCGTCGTCCGCGACGCGCAAGCGCGCCCTCGACTTGCTGGCCGAAGTCGGCATCCCGGCTCCGAAGCGGCGGTTCGATCATTATCCGCACCAGTTCTCGGGCGGAATGCGGCAGCGGGTGGTGATCGCGCTGGCGCTGGCGGCCAACCCGAAGCTCATCATCGCCGACGAGCCGACCACCGCGCTCGACGTCTCGATCCAGGCGCAGATCATCGCGCTCCTGAAGCGTCTGTGCCGGGAGCACGGCACCGCGGTGATGCTCATCACGCACGACATGGGCGTGATCGCCGAGACCGCGGACCGCGTGGCGGTGATGTACGCGGGGCGCATCGCGGAGGTCGGTCCCGTGGCCGACGTGATCCATCGCCCGCAGCACCCCTACACGCAGGGCCTGATGGGATCGATTCCGTCGATTATCGCCGAGCGCGAAGAGCTCGCGCAGATCGAAGGCTCGATGCCGCGGCTGACCGCCATCCCCGCTGGATGCGCGTTCCATCCGCGCTGCCCGCACGCCTTCGATCGTTGCCGGCGCGAGCGCCCCGAGCTGATGGCCGCGGGACGCACCCGGGCGGCGTGCTGGCTGGTCGCATGATAAAAAGCGCGCTGAACGTCGTCACCGTCGAGCCGCGCGACGAGATGGCCGGCGAGACGGCGGCCCCGCTGGTCGAGCTGGTCGACGTGGCGCGCCACTTCGACGTCTCGCCGCCGTGGCTCAATCGCGTGCTCGAAGGCAAGGGCCGGGCGGTGCTCAAGGCGGTCGACGGGGTGAGCCTCGCGATCGCCTCCGGAGAGACCTTGGGCCTGGTCGGCGAATCGGGTTGCGGAAAATCCACCGTCGCGCGGCTGATCGTCGGACTGTATCGCCCGACCCGGGGCGAGATCCGCTACGCGGGACGCCGCATCGACGTCGACGGCGCACGGCACGCAGCGCGGCGGGAGATGCAGATGATCTTTCAGGACCCCTACGCGAGCCTGAATCCCCGTTGGCGCGTGGCCGACATCGTCGCCGAGCCGCTGCGCGCGGCGCCCGCGGACGGACGGCCGGCGAGGGCGGCGATCGGCGAGCGCGTCGGATCGCTGCTCGAGCAGGTCGGCCTCGTGGCCGCCGACGGCGCGAAGTTCCCCCATCAATTCTCCGGCGGACAGCGGCAGAGAATCTCGATCGCCCGGGCGCTCGCCGGCAGCCCGCGCTTCCTCGTCTGCGACGAGCCCACCTCGGCGCTTGACGTGTCGGTGCAGGCGCAGGTGCTCAACCTGATGCGCCGGCTGCAGCGCGAGCTCGGTCTCACGCTGCTGTTCATCTCCCACAATCTCGCCGTCGTGCATCACATCGCCAACCGGGTCGGCGTCATGTACCTCGGACGCATGGTCGAGACCGCGCCGACCAAGGCGCTGTTCGCCGAGCCGCAGCATCCCTACACGCGCATGCTGCTCGAGGCGGTGCCCGACCTCGCTCTCACGGGCAAGCCGCGCACCGCGGTCGCCGGCGAAGTCCCCAATCCGCTCGATCCGCCGGCAGGCTGCGCCTTCCATCCGCGCTGTCCCTACGCCAACGAGCGCTGCCGGCGCGAGGTGCCGGTCTTGAAGCCCGTGCGCCGCGCCGCCGGAATCCTGGGCGAAGCAGCGTGTCACGCGGTCCAGGAGAAGCGGCTCGGGTCAACCGTGGTTACCCAGATGACGATGCGCGATCCAGGCTGAGTCGCCGAGCCGGCGATGCGCTACGGGCGCGTCGGCAATAGCTACGCGCCGTGCCGAAGCTCGTCGCGGCTCCATCGCCCCTTCCACGCTGCCAGCACCGCGAATCCACCCAGCGCGAGACCGAGGCTGCCCGGCTCAGGCGCCGAGGCCGGCGCGGTGAGGAATCCGTCGGTCGAGGTGAAGGTTACGCCGGCGGGCAGATCGAGCGACATCCCGAGCGTATTGCCGTAGCCGGCCGTACCCTCCTGCGAAAAGTCGCCGATCGTCTCGATCGACACGTTGACCACTTCGTCCGGGAAAATGAGCGGGTACACGCCGTGAAAGAAAAGGTCGTGAGCGTCGGTCCCGGTGAAGTCCGTCGATATCCATGCCGACGATGCCGAGAGAAGAACGATGCCGACTCTCGTGTTCGTGTCGTAGACGACGGAGCCGTCGGCGCCGCCTTGGCCCTCGAATTCGAACGCGGGGAGGTCGATACTGCCAAATCCTCCAGGGCCGAGGTTGAAGTTTCCTTCGATGAAAAGCCCGACACTGATCGGAATCGGATTCGAAGCCGATGCGCCGTCGGCGTGAAAGGCGAGTTGCTCGTTGATGCGGACATCCGATACGCCGTCTGCGGTTCCGCCGCCAGGGTCGGTTGTGCTGACGATCTGTCGCCATAGACCGTTCGCGAGATCGACTTCAGCGTAGGCGGACGCCGACCGGCCTCCGTATCCCGTCTGCATGACGGCGAACTGAACGAAGCTGGGATCCTGGCCCGACAGCATCGTGCCGGTATACGAAACGGTCGTGTCCGTTGAAGCCACGCCGACGGAGCCGAGGAAAAAGCCGGTACTGCTACTGTAGCCTACGGTACCGCCACCACCTGTTGGTGTGCCGTTGCCGGGGTTTACGCCCGCCGATACGGTAAGGAGGACCCCCCCGCGGGCATCGGCAAGGTTCATGGCGATCAGTACCCCAAGACCGACCAGTGGTATCAACCGCGAGCGTGACAGCTTCATGTTCTCTCCCGCCGCGCCGGGAAAGGATTGTTCGGCGCCGTGTGAATTCGGACCTACATGCTAGACTCGAGAAGTAAACGCGCATCCACTATTTGGTGGATCAGTCCTGCGTCGCGCCGTAAGCTGCGCCGAGGACGCTGACGTGCAAGCCAGTGCGCAGGATGGATGAATCGTACGAACTGCTGCTGGGCGACCTATACGAGCGTGCGGTGTTCGACGGCAATTTCGTGCCCGCGCTCGGCCGCTTCCGCTCGATGATCGCCTGCGCCGATGCGGCGATCACCGTCGCCGTCGGGGACGGCGAGTTCCACCTTACAGCGACGCACGAGGTCTTGGCGGAGGATTTTTCCGCGGCCTACATAGGCTACTACCACGCGATCGACCCGAAGAATCGTTTCCTGGGTCGAGACGCGGGCAAGCTGTTCAACGACGCGGCGCATTTCGACGAGGCGTTCGTGTCGAGGGACGCCTTCTACCAAGAATTCACGATACCCAACGGCATGCGGCACACGCTCGACATGAACATCGGCGCCGCTCTCGGGCAGGACGTCTATTTCGCCGCGATGCGCACCGCCCGTCAGGGGCCCTTCGACCGGCGTTCGGAAGAACTCTTCCAGTTGGTGAGCAGGCATGTCGCGCGCGCGGTTGCCATGCGGCGCCGCATAGAACGCACCCAGGCGATCTCGGCCCATGCGGCGGCGGCACTGGATCGCTTGGGGTTCGGCATCGCCGTGCTGGACCGCCGGGGGCGCGTACTCGTGCGGAACGCGTTCGCGGCGAGGCTTTGCGACGGCACGGAAGGGCCGGCCTGGGGATCCGATCTTCGCGCCGGCATGGCTGGTCGGATACTGCGGCCCCTCATCAATACGGTTCTCGCGGGCCACGGAGCCAAAGTCGCCTCGGTCCCGCGCGAGGGTGGCGGATGCTGGGCAGTGTGGATCGCAGCGTTGCCGCCCTGGAACGGTCTCGCGATCGACGCGCCGGGCGGAGCGATCGTCCTTATCGGCGCTCCACAGGTCCGGCGCAGTCCCAAGGCGGAGGATCTAATGATTCTGTACGGATTGACTCATTCCGAGGCGGAGCTGGCGCGTGCGCTGGTCGGCGGCGCGACGCTGAAGGAAATCGCGGGCGTGAGGCATGTGAAGCTATCGACCGTAAGAACTCAGCTCCTGTCCCTGCTCGGAAAAACGGGTTTCAACCGGCAAGCGCAACTGACCCGAGCGCTCGGCTGCTTGCCTGGAATGTGGCTGGACGAGCGCTAGCGGCCGCGCCGGATCACCGAGTCGGACGGCTTCGGACCAGTCGGGCGCGGCGCGGCCCGTCGCAGAAGCGGCAAGCTCCGGTCCGGCGGATCGGATCGTCTATAATAACCGCTCAACCGGGCGCCCGTTCGGAGTGAACGGCGTCCTTCTGTGTTGCCCGCTGCACTCGCGGTGTCGGTCAGAGGCACTCGCACGCGCTAAGCAACCGGTGCCGGAAGACTCAATTGCGCCTTACCGAAATAAAGCTGGCCGGATTCAAGTCGTTCGTCGATCCGGTCACGATCGCGACCCCGGGCCAGCTCGTCGGCATCGTGGGCCCGAACGGCTGCGGTAAATCCAACGTCATCGACGCCGTGCGCTGGGTGCTGGGCGAATCGAAGGCTTCGGCCTTGCGCGCCGATTCGATGGAGGACGTCATCTTCAACGGCGCCGGCGACCGTGCCCCGGTCGGGCGCGCCTCGGTGGAGCTGCTGTTCGACAACAGCCAGGGCCGCATCGGCGGCCAATGGGGCAAATACACGGAGCTCTCGATCAAGCGCCTGCTCACCCGCGACGGCGACTCCAACTATTACATCAACAACCTTCCGGTCCGCCGCCGTGACATTCACGATCTGTTTCTCGGCACCGGGCTGGGGCCTCGCGCCTACGCGATCCTGGAGCAGGGCACGATCGCCCGCGTCGTCGAGGCTCGGCCGGAGGACCTGCGCGTCTTCCTCGAGGAGGCGGCCGGCGTGTCGAAGTACAAGGAGCGCCGCAAGGAGACCGAGAGCCGGCTAAAGGACGCGCGCGACAACCTGGCGCGCGTGGAAGATATCCGGGGCGAGCTCGCCGGCCAGCTCGCGAAGCTGGAAGCGCAGGCGCGGGTCGCGGCGCAGTATCGCGAGCTCGAAGCGAAGCTCAAGCAGGCGCAGCACCTCGCCTGGTTCGCGAAGCAGCAGGACGCCGCGCGGCAGCGCGAGCGTTGCGCCGCCGACATCGCCAATCTCGCCGCCGCTTTCGAGGCGGTGCAGGCGGAGCTGCGCGCGGCGGAGAGCCGCGTCGAGCGGCTGCGGGCCGAGCAGTTCCAGGCCGCCGACGCGCTGAGCGGGAAGCAGGGTGCGTTCTACGCGGCCAACGCCGAGGTCAGTCGCCTCGAGCAGCAGCTGCAGTTCGCCCGGGAGAGTGAGGAGCGGCTCGCACAGCAGGCCGCGCAGATCGGCGAGCTGCTGAGCGGGCTCGCGGCGCAGATCGAGAGCGTCGAGGGTGAAGCGCGGGACGGCGAGCGCGAGCTCGCGGCCGCGGCCGAGCACTGCGCGGGGGCGGCCGAGCGCGAGCGCGCCGCGGCCGGTGCGGTGCCCGAGGCCGAGAGCGTACTCGCGGCCGCGGCGCAGGCGCTGGATGCGGTCCAGCAGCGCGTGACCGGGATCGAGCAGGCGATCCGCGTCGAAGAGACCCGGCGAGAGAGCGCCGCCAAGGCGCTCGCCGCGCTCGGCCAGCGCCGCGAGCGCCTGGAAGCGGAAGCGGCATCGCTCGGCGCGCCGCTCAGCGAACAGATTGGCCTCGTCGCCGACCAGCTCGCGCAGGAGTCCGCCGACCTCGCCGGCCGCGAAGCGGCGCTCGGCGGCTTGCGGGAGGCGGTACAGAGCTTGCAGGAGCGGCAACGCGTCGCCGGCGATGTGTGGGAGCAGGCGAGCCGCGCGCTCGCCGAGCGCGAAGCGCGGTCCACGGCGCTGGCCGCGCTGCAGGCGAAGATCGGTCGCGGCAGGGACGCCGACGAGTGGCTCGCTGCGCGCCGGCTCGAGCACGCTCGGCGGCTGTGGCAGCAGCTCGACATCGAGCGTGGCTGGGAGGATGCGCTCGAAGCGGTACTGCGCGAGAGGCTCGACGCAATCGAAATCGACAAGCTGGACGCCGCGCTGGGGTGGCTCCAGGAGGGCGCGGTGCCAGTGCGCATGGGTGTCTACGTCGCCGATGCGCACGGCGCGCCGCCGGCGTCCGAACCCGACGCGCTCCTCGCCAAGGTCAAGCCGGCGCGGCCGGGCCTGGCGCGCGTGCTCGGCGACTGGCTGGCAGGCGTACGCTGCCGCTCGAGCGTGGCCAGCGCGCTCGCCGAGCGCTCGGTGCTGGGTGTGGGCCGCAGCTTCGTGACGCCGGAAGGCCACGTCGTGAGCGCGCACGGCATCAGCTTCTTCGCGCCCGACAGCGAGCTGCACGGCGTGCTGGCGCGGCAACGCGAGCTCTCCGAGCTCGAGAGCGTGATCGCGCAGGCGCGCGAGCGTGCGCACGCGGCTGCGGCGGCGCGCGACGCCATCGAAGCGGAGCTCGCCACGCAACAGGCTGCCTACCACGCCGAGAGCATGGCGCTCTCCTCGCAGCAGCGGCGGTGCCACGATCTCGAGCTCGAGTTGCAGCAGCTCAAGCAGACGGCCGAAGCCGCCGATAAGCGGCGCGCCGCGATCTCCGAGGAGCTGGCGGCGATCGGAACCGAGACCGCAGGCGAGCGCGAAGCGCAGGCTGCGATCGAGGCGGCGATCGCCGAGCAGCGCAAGGCTCTCGCCAGCGAAGCTTCGGCGCGCGACGCGGCGGCGCGCTCGCGCGAGCAGGCGGAGACTGCGCTGGACGAGGCGCGCGAGCGTGTCCGGGCGGCCGAGCGGGCGAGCCAGGAAGCCGGCTTCGCCGAGCGCTCCTGCCGCGAGCGGCTCGAGGAATACGGGCGCCGGCGTGAAACGCTGGAGGCGCAAGCCGCGCAGCAGCGCTCGCTGCTCGAGCAGCTCACCGCGCAGCGCGAGCGCACCGACTGGGCGCCGGTCGAGGCGACGCTTCAGGATCAGCTCGCCGCCCGGGCGGCCACCGAGGAGGCGCTGGTCGCCGCCCGCGACCGCCAGGAGGCCGTGGCTGCCGAGCTGCGAGCGGGCGAGGAGGCGCGACTCGCCGTGGAGCAGAGGATGGACCCGGCGCGATCGAAGATCGAAGACGCGCGGCTGAAGGAGCAGAGCGCGCTCGTCTCCGAGCAGCAGTTCGCCGAGCAGCTCGCTGAGGCGCATGCCGATCTGGCGGTGCTGCCCGCGGCGCTCAAGGCGTGGGGGCGTGCGAGCACGCTGCCGGCGGAGATCGAGCGCCTCATGCAGGCGATCGCGGAGCTCGGCGCCGTCAACCTAGCGGCGCTCGACGAGCTCAAGCAGGCGAGCGAGCGCAAGGCCTATCTCGACTCGCAGGCGCAGGATCTCACCGAGGCGATGGCGACGCTGGAGTCGGCGATCCGGCAGATCGATCGCGAGTCCCGGGAGCTGCTGCAGCAGACGTTCGACGGCGTGAATGCCAATTTCGGCCGACTGTTCCCCGAGCTCTTCGGTGGCGGCCAGGCACGGCTCGTGCTGACCGGGGAGGAGATTCTCGACTCCGGCGTGCAGGTCATCGCCCAGCCGCCGGGCAAGCGCAACACGTCGATTCACCTGCTCTCCGGCGGCGAAAAGGCGCTGACCGCGATTGCGCTCGTCTTCGCCCTGTTCCAGCTCAATCCGGCGCCGTTCTGCCTGCTCGACGAGGTCGACGCGCCGCTCGACGACCCGAACACCGACCGCTTCTGCGCGATGGTGCGGCGCATGGCGGAGGCCACCCAGTTCGTCATCATCAGCCATAACAAGATCACGATGGAGATGGCCGCTCAGCTCATCGGCATCACCATGCCGGATCCGGGCGTGTCGCGGGTGGTCGCCGTCGACATCGCCGAGGCGCTGGAGATGGCCACACCGCCGCAGGCGGCGCGGCAGGTCGCCGCAGCCTCGTGATGGACGCCTGGCTGCGCAGCGTCGCGTCGCATCCGTCGCTGTTCGTCGCGCTCGTCGCCGCTGGCGCCGCTCTGATCATCGGCGTGCTCATTTACAACGGGATGCAGGTGCGCCGCGCGCGACAGCGGATCGAGCGCAGCTTCGGGCGTCCGACCGGCGGGACTCGAGAACGCGCAGAGCCTACGCTGCGCCGCGACGACGAAGCCCCGGTCGTCCCGCGCAGCGTCGCGATCGACGAGACTCCTCAATCGTCGGAGGAGGAGTTGCCCGACGCCATTCCCGAAGACATGGCCGTGCCCGAACCTGCGCCGCTGGCCGCGCGGTCGGCGCGTGACGCGGCGATGCCGGATCCGGACATTGAATGCGTCGTGGTGCTCGCCCCGGGAGCGCCCGTTGCGACCGCCGCCCTGGCCCGTGCCCGCGCCGTGCGGCTCGGCGGGCGAGCGCGCTGGCTCGGGCGCCGGGACCCCTCGCTGCCGTGGCAGCCGCTCGACGGCGGAGCGGGCCCGTGGCAGCAGATCGCCGCCTGCTTGCTGCTCGCGGATCGCTCCGGCGCGGCGACGGGCGCGGACATCGCCAGCTTCCTGAGCGTCGTCGGCACCGCGGCCTCCGAGGTCTCGGCCGAATTCACGCCACCGGACGCCGGCGAGGAGGCCGAGCGGGCCGAAGCGCTCGATCGGCTGTGCGCAGATCTCGACGTGCAGATCGGGCTCACCCTCCTCAAGAGCGACCAGGCGCAGATCGCCGGCACGCGGCTGCGCGGCGTGGCCGAGGCCGCCGGCTTCCGTCTTGCTCCGGGCGGCCACTTCGAATACCTGCAGGAGGACACCGGAGCGGTGCTGTGCACTTTGCAGAACTACAAGCAGGAGCCGTTCACCGCGGAGTCGCTGCGCGCGCTTTCGACCCCGGGCGTGGTCATGATCATCGATGTGCCCCGGGTGGCCGATCCGGTGCGGGCCTTCGATCAGATGCGCCTGACAGCGAGGCGCCTCGCCAAGACGCTCGACGCGGTGCTGGTCGACGACAATCGGCGACCCCTCGACGACGCCGCTCTCTCCGCGATCCGCGCCCAGATCCAGGCCACCGCGACCGCGCTCAAGGAAGCGAACATCGATCCGGGCGGCCCGCGAGCGTTGCGCCTGTTCGGCTGATCCTGCAGCCAACCCATGAGCGCCGCATCCGGCGTTCCGAAGAAAGTCGCCGAGCGCGCCGCGAAGCTGCGCGCGGCGATCGACGAGCACAATTACCGCTATTACGTGGAGGACGCGCCGACCATCAGCGACGCGGAGTACGACGCGCTGTTCCGCGAGCTGGAGGCGCTCGAGCGCGAGCATCCGGGGCTCGCGAGCCCCGACTCGCCGACGCAGCGCGTCGGCGGCGCGCCGGTGTCGGCCTTCGAGCCGGTCACCCATCGCGTGCCCATGCTGTCGATCGGCAACGCGTTCAGCGCCGAGGAAGCGGAAGGCTTCGACCGGCGCGTCCGCGAGGCGCTCGGCGTCGAAGCGGTCGAATACGAGGTCGAGCCCAAGTTCGACGGGCTGGCGGTCAGCCTAGCTTACGAGCGCGGCGCGCTCAAGGGCGGCGGGACGCGCGGCGACGGGTACACTGGCGAGAACGTCACGGCGAACCTGAAGACCATCGGCGCGATCCCGCTCAGGCTCGGCGGCGGAGACGTGCCGCCGTACATCGAGGTGCGGGGCGAAGTGCTGATGCTCAAGCGCGACTTCGAGCGGCTGAACACGGCGCAGGCGGCGAAGGGCGAGAAGACCTTCGTCAATCCGCGCAACGCCGCGGCCGGGGCGCTGCGCCAGCTCGACCCGAAGATGACCGCGCAGCGCAAGCTCACCTTCTTCGCCTACGGCGTAGGCGCCGTCGAATGGGGATCGCGCCCGCGGGCTCCGCCCACGCAGTCGGCGCTGCTCGATCGACTCGCCGCGCTGCGCTTGCCGGTGCCACGCGAGCGCGCGGTGGTCCGCGGCGCGCCGGGCTTGCTCGACTATTACCGGCGAATCGGCGAGCGGCGCGAGCGGCTGGCCTACCAGATCGACGGGGTCGTCTACAAGGTCAACGACCTCGCGCAGCAGGAGCGGCTGGGCTTCGTCGCCCGGGCGCCGCGGTTCGCGCTCGCCCACAAGTTCGCGGCCGAGGAAATGCCGACCGAAGTGGTGGCGATCGAAGTGCAGGTCGGCAGGACCGGCGCGCTCACACCGGTGGCTCGGCTCAAGCCGGTGTTCGTCGGCGGAGTCACCGTCACCAGCGCCACGCTCCACAACGAGGACGAGATCCGCCGCAAGCACGTGCGGGTCGGCGACACGGTCATCGTACGTCGTGCGGGCGACGTGATCCCGGAAGTGGTACGCACGGTACTGGAAAAGCGGCCCAAGGGCGCGCGTGAGTTCGCCATGCCGCGCAAGTGCCCGGAGTGCGGCTCCGCGGTCGTGCGCCTGCCCGATGAGGCGGTGGCGCGCTGCTCGGGGGGGCTCGTGTGCCCGGCGCAGCGCAAGCAGGCACTGCTGCACTTCGCCAGTCGCAGGGCCATGGACATCGAGGGGCTGGGCGATCGCCTGGTCGACCAACTCGTCGACGGCGGGATCGTGCGCACGCCGGCGGATCTCTACAAGCTCGGCGTCGCCGCGCTGGCCGAGCTCGAGCGCATGGCCGAGAAATCCGCGGCGAACGTCGTCGCCGCGATCGACAAGAGCCGCTCGACGACGCTTGAGCGCTTCATCTACGCGCTCGGCATCCGGCACGTGGGGGAGGAGACCGCGAAGGATCTGGCGCGACACTTCGGGCGGCTCGAGCCGATTGTGGCGGCCGACGAGGCCGCGCTCACCGAGGTCGAGGATGTCGGACCGGTACTTGCCGAGAGCATCCATCAGTTCTTCGCCGAAGCGCACAACCGCGAAGTCATTGCCCAGCTTCGCGCTGCCGGGGTACATTGGCCGGAAGGCGAGCCGCGACGCCGCCCGGCCGGCAAGCTGCACGGTCTCACGCTCGTTCTCACCGGGACGCTGCCGACGTTGACCCGCGACGAAGCCAAGGGCCTGATCGAGCGCCACGGCGGCAGGATTGCCGGCAGCGTGTCGAAGAAGACGAGCTACGTCGTCGCCGGAGCCGATCCCGGCAGCAAGCTCGACCGCGCCCGGGAACTCGGCGTGCCCGTGGTCGACGAACAACAGCTGCGAGCGATGGTCGGTCGCGGCGCGTGAATGAAGGAGCCCACCCATGGCGTTCGGTAAGATCAGCAAGGCGGTGTTCCCGGTCGCCGGGCTCGGCAGCCGTTTTCTGCCGGTGACCAAGGCGAGCCCGAAGGAAATGCTGCCGATCGTCGACAAGCCGCTCATCCAGTTCGCCGTGGAGGAAGCCGCGGCGGCCGGGATCACGGAGATGATCTTCATTACCGGCCGCAACAAGCGCGCCATCGAGGACCATTTTGACAAGGCCTACGAGCTCGAGACCGAGCTCGCGGCGCGCAAGAAGACGAAGCTGCTCGAAACCGTGCAGAGCGCGCTGCCGCGCGGCATCAACTTCATCTACATCCGGCAGGCCGAGGCGCTGGGGCTGGGCCATGCCGTGCTCTGCGCGGCGCCGGCGATCGGCGAGGAGCCGTTCGCGGTGATCCTCGCCGACGATCTGATCGACGCCCGCGTGGGGGTCATGCAGCAGATGGCCGAGATCGCCCAGCGCGAGCAATACTCGGTGATCGGCGTCATGCCGGTGGCGCAGTCCGACATCGGCAGCTACGGCATTGTAGAGACCGACGCGCTGGGCGAGCGGCTCGGACGCATCACGCGCATCGTCGAGAAGCCCAAACCCGGAGCGACGCCTTCGACGCTGGCGGTCGTCGGCCGGTACATCCTCACGCCGAGAATCTTCCATCATCTGGGAGCGATGCCGCCCGGCGCGGGTGGCGAGATTCAGCTCACCGACGCCATTTCGCGGCTCCTGGACGACGAGAAGGTGCTCGCCTATCGCTTCGAGGGCCGCCGCTACGATTGCGGCAACAAGCTCGGCTATCTGGAGGCGACGGTCGACTATGGCGTGAAGCATCCGGAGGTCGGCGCCGAGTTCGCCCGCTTCTTGAGCGAGCGCAAGCCGCCAGCCGAGCCGGCGGCCGTGCCCCGCAACCGGGAGGACCGACTGGTGCGCGAGGACAGCTCCTCGGCGCAATAGGCGTCGCGATGACGCTGAACGAGCTGCGCTACGTGGTCGCGATCGCGCAGGAAAAGAGCTTCGGCCGGGCGGCGCAGCGCTGCTTCGTGAGCCAGCCGGCGCTCTCGGTGGCGATCCAGAAGCTCGAAGAAGAGCTCGGCCTCCAGCTCTTCGAGCGCGGCAAGAACGAGGTGACGGTCACGCCGGTCGGCGAGCGCATCGTCGAGCAGGCGCAGAAAGTGCTCGAAGAGGCGACCCGCATCCGCGACATCGCCCAGGCGGGCAAGAACCAGCTCGTCGGGCTGTTCCGCCTCGGGGTGATCTACACGGTTGCGCCGTACCTGCTTCCGGATCTCATCCCGGCGCTCAATGACCGTGCGCCGCAGATGCCGCTCGAGATCGAGGAGAACCTGACCGAGCACCTCGAGGCGGCGCTCAAGACCGGCCGCATCGACGCGGCGATCATCGCCCTGCCGTTCCAGCCATCGAGCATCGTCACGGAGTTCCTCTACGAGGAGCCGTTCCAGGTGGTCGTGCCGCACCAGCACAAATGGGCCAAGCGGAAGGCGATCCAGCCGACGGAGCTTTCCACCGAGCACACCATCCTGCTCAATGTCGGACACTGCTTCCGCGATCAGGTCCTCGACGCCTGCCCCGAGCTCAATCGCAGCGATGCGCCCATCACTCGGACCAATTCGCTCGAGACCATCCGCAACATGGTCGCCTCGGGCTTGGGCGTGTCGGTGCTGCCGCGCGACGCGCTCACACCGAAATACCACAGCCGGCTGGTCGTCGCCGTGCCCTTCGCGCGGCCGGTGCCGACGCGGCGCATCGGGCTCGCCTACCGCAAAAGCTTCCCCCGGCCCGCGGCGGTGGCGGCGATCCGCGAGGCCGTTCTCGAATGCCGGCCGGCGAACAACGAGCGCCCGCGTCTCCAGACCACGGCCTGACGGTGTCATTCGAGCGAGGTGTCATGACTCCCGATCTTAAGGGCAAGATCGTTCTCATCACCGGCTCCTCGACGGGCATCGGTGCCGCTGCGGCGCGCGCTTTCGGCAAGGAGGGCGCCAAGGTCGTGGTCCACTACAACGCCAGCCGCGAGGCAGCGGAGAAGGTGGCCGCCGACGTTCGCGGCGCGGGCGGCGAGGCGCGGCTCGTTGCGGGGGACGTCACCCGCGCCGACGACGTGCGGCGGATCGTAGCGGAGACGCTGGATGGGCTCGGGCGGATCGACGTGCTGATCAACAATGCCGGAGGACTCGTTGCGCGTACCCGCATCGAGGACTACACCGAGGGCTTCCTGCGCGACGTCCTCGCGCTCAACGTCGTCCAGGTGGCGCTGTTCATGCACGAAGTCGTTCCGATCATGCGGCGGCAGAGGCATGGCAACGTGATCAACGTGACATCCATCGCGGCCCGCACCGGCGGAGGGTCGGGCGCGGTGATCTACGCCGCTGCCAAGGGATTCGTCTCGGCCGCGACCCACGGCTGGGCGAAGGAAGTCGTGGCCGACGGCATCCGCGTGAATGCGCTGTCGCCCGGGGTGATCGCCACGCCGTTCCACGAGCGGTATTCCACGGCCGAGCAGCTCAGGGCGATGCAGGCGATGATTCCCATGGATCGACTCGGCACCGCGGAGGAGTGCGCCGGAACATTGGTCTTCCTGGCCTCGGATGCGCTCTCCGGCTACATCACCGGCCAGGTGATCGAGGTCAACGGCGGCCAATACATGCCGTAGGTCCGAATTCATTCGGACACAACCGTGGGGATGAATCACGACCTACGCGTTGACGAGCGCCGGCAGCTCGGCGAGCGAGGCGATGACGTGGTCCGGCTTCGGGCCATGGCGCTCGACCGGAGCGCCCGCGCGGCTCACCCAGAAGGTGGTCAGGCCGCAGGCTTTCGCGCCCGTCACGTCCCAGCCGTTCGACGACACGAAGCCGATGCGCTCCGCGGGCAGCTCCAGGTGGTCCACCGCGAGCTGATACACGCGCGGGCTCGGCTTGTAGATGCCGGCGGCGTCGACCGAGAGCACCGCGTCGAGATGCCGGGCGAGACCGGTGGCCGCCACGAGCGGTTCCAGCATGGCGCGCGTGCCGTTGGACAGGATGACCCGCGGTATCGGCGCGAGCGCCGCGAGCGCCGGCGCCGCGTCCGGATATGGCGACAAATCGAGATAGGCGTCGAGGAGGCGATGCCTCAGCGTCGCGTTCAGCGACAGCCGCAGCGCCTCGGCCGCGTAGTCGAGCGCATGCGCGGTCAGCGCCGCGAAATCCTCGCGCCGCTGCCGCGAACCTAGCATCAGGCTCTGCAACCACGAGTACTCGAGCTGCTTCGTGCGCCACAGCTGCGACAGCGCGCTTCCCTGACCCGGGAACAATCGCTCCGCGGCCGCAGCGACGGACTGAACGTCGAACAGCGTTCCGTAAGCATCGAACACCAGCCCGTCAACGAGCCCGACCGAGGACTTCGCAATCATTGCCTCGTCTCCGCGCGAATTTTTTCGGTCATCGTATGCAAAAATTCCGCCCGATGTCGTATATCGACGCGAACGCGGGCAAAAAAATAGGGGTTACACTCGCGTGCAACCCCTTGGTTCCATGGTGGGCGATACTGGGATCGAACCAGTGACCCCTGCCGTGTGAAGGCAATGCTCTACCGCTGAGCTAACCGCCCGCGCGAACCCAGACAGGAGCGGGTATTTAAGCACAGCGCCAAAACGAGGGTCAAACCGGCGCGGATCTCTGTATATGGGTGTCCTAGACAAAACTGACACCGTAGAGGGCTCGGGCGAGATCCCTGCGCCTGCTCTCCCAACCCGTAGCGGCGGTTCGATTTCCGTAACTTAACGGCGCCACAAGCAAAAAAATTATTGGCTCGACTCTTGCTCAAAACCCCGGGATTAGTGCGGGGACCCTCAATGTCCCGTCCCTTTTACGACGAGCTGAGCGACGGCGGGGCCGGGGGTCCCGTTCCGGGGCCCCCGTCGAGTGGTTCTGCACCGTGCCGTGCTCCATTTAACCCGCCCAACGACCCATGTCCAGCATGGAGTCAATCAAACGCACGAACTGCACCGAGGTTCCTGTGGGCGATCCGGTAGAATCGACCCGATCCGCCGAACGCTCGCCATGATCCATTGCATCGCCATGTCGCTCGACGCGGAAGTGTCGGTCGACTCGGCGATGCGCGCCCACGTCTCGATCGGCCTGCCCATCGATCCCGTGGTCCACGAGGCCAACGCACTCACGGTCCGCCTGCAGCGCCGCGTCGCTGAGTCGGCTCCGTATCGGATGATCGACAGCCCGTCGGAAGAATCCGCGGACAGGGTATTCAGCGGGCTCCCGCATCCGGAGCCGTGACGCCGTGGTTACGGTGCGCACCCGCTTCGCTCCGAGTCCGACCGGGTACCTGCACCTCGGCGGCGCGCGCACGGCACTGTTCGCCTGGGCCTTCGCGCGGCACCACGGCGGCAAGTTCATCCTGCGCATCGAGGACACCGACCGCGAGCGCTCCACACGCGAGGCGATCCAGGCCATCCTCGATGGCATGGCGTGGCTGGGTCTCGACTACGACGAAGGCCCCTACTATCAGATGCACCGGCTCGACCGCTATCAGGCGGTGCTGCAGGATCTGCTGCGGCGCGGGCTGGCGTATCCCTGCTACACGACGCCGGCCGAACTCGAGGCGCTGCGCGCCGAGCAGATGGCGCGCGGCGAGAAGCCGCGCTACGACGGCCGCTGGCGGCCCGGGAACCTGCGGCCCGGGCAGGCGCCTCCGCCGGGGATCGAACCGGTGTTCCGGTTTAAGAATCCGCTGGAAGGCAGCGTCGCCTGGGACGATAAGGTGAAGGGACGCATCGAGATCGCCAACGCCGAGCTCGACGATCTCGTGATCGTGCGCCGCGACGGCGTCCCGACCTACAACTTCGGCGTGGTGGTCGACGATCTGGACATGGCGATCACGCACGTGATCCGCGGCGATGACCACGTGAACAACACGCCGCGGCAGATCAACATCTTCCGCGCGCTCGGAGCGGAGCCGCCGGTCTTCGGGCACCTGCCCACCGTGCTCGGCGCCGACGGCACCAAGCTCTCCAAGCGCCACGGCGCGGTGAGCGTCATGCAATACAAGGAAGAGGGCTTTCTGCCCGAGGCGATGCTGAACTTCCTGGCGCGGCTCGGCTGGTCGCATGGCGACGACGAGATCTTCGGCCGCGACGACCTGATCGCCTGGTTCGACGTCGCTCACGTGCATCCCTCGCCGGCGCGCTTCGACGTGGACAAGCTGCACTGGGTGAACCACGAGCACATCAAGCGGCTGTCCGACAGCGCTCTCGGCGAGCGGCTGCTGACCTTTATCGAGGGCGAAGGGCTCGACGTGTCGGCCGGGCCGCCGCTCGCCGCGGTGGCGGCGCTGCTGCGTGATCGGGCGCCCACGCTCGTGAAGATGGCCCAGGAAGCGGCGTACTTTTACGGCGAGACGCCGGGCGTCAAGGAAGCGCGGGAGAAGTACGCCGCCAAGCTCGATCCGGCGGTGCGACCCGCGCTCGACGACCTGCAGCGCGCCTTGTTGGATGTCGACTGGACGCGCGAGACGATCGGCGCCACGCTGCGCACGGTGGCCACCAAGCACAGTCTCAAGCCGCCTCAGGTCATGATGGCCGTGCGCACGCTGGTCACCGGCACCGTGCAGACGCCGGCAATCGACGCCGTGCTCGCGCTCATGGGCCGCGAACGCACGCGCGAGCGGCTGCAGCGCGCCTTGCCCTAGGACCGAATGCATCGGGCCACGCGCGAGGTGCGAATGAATTCGCCCCCACGGGTTCCACACCCGTGGAACATCATTTTCGATGCCGCCGTGTTGACCGGCACGCGAGCGCCCGTCCAACGCGGCGAGTTGGTGCGTCACGGTTTGTGTGATGCACTGACTTCATGTAGAATGCCAATTTCCAGAACTTCTCGCCCATGACGAAGTTCGTGTTTGTAACGGGCGGTGTGGTTTCCTCTCTGGGGAAGGGCATCGCCGCCGCATCGCTCGCCGCCATCCTCGCCTCGCGCGGCATCCGCGTCACCAACCTCAAGCTCGACCCGTACATCAACGTCGATCCTGGAACGATGAGCCCGTTCCAGCACGGCGAGGTATTCGTCACCGAGGACGGCGCTGAGACCGACCTCGACCTCGGCCACTACGAACGCTTCGTCGACGTGAGGATGGCCAAGCGCAACAACTTCACGACCGGCCAGATCTATGAAAGCGTGATCCGCAAGGAGCGCCGCGGCGACTATCTTGGCGGAACGGTGCAGGTCATCCCGCACATCACCGACGAGATCAAGAGCTGGATCATCTCGGGGGCCGGCGAGGCGGAAGTCGCCGTGGTCGAGGTCGGCGGCACGGTCGGCGACATCGAATCGCTGCCGTTCCTGGAAGCGATCCGCCAGATGGGCATCACGATGGGCCGGGACAACGTCTGCTACATCCACCTGACGCTCGTGCCATTCATCGCCACCGCGGGCGAGATGAAGACCAAGCCGACCCAGCACTCGGTGAAGGAGCTGCGCGAGATCGGTATCCAACCGGACATCGTCATGTGCCGCGCGGACCGGCCGCTGCCCGACGGCGACCGGCGCAAGATCGCTCTGTTCACCAACGTGACGCCCGAGGCGGTCATCCCGGCGCTCGACACCGACTCGATCTACAAGATCCCGGCGGCGCTGCACGCCGAAGGTCTGGACGAGATCGTCTGCCGGAAACTCAACTTGAGCCCGAAGCCCGCGGATCTCACCGTCTGGCACAAGATGGTCGAGTCGCTGGTGCACCCCGAGCACGAGGTGCACATCGCCATGGTCGGCAAGTACGTCGACCTCACCGAATCCTACAAGTCGCTCTCCGAGGCGCTAGTCCACGCGGGCATGCAGACCCGCACCCGCGTGTGCATTCATTACGTCGACTCGGAAGCGCTCGAGCGCGACGGCGTCGGCTCGCTCGAGCGCATGGACGCTATCCTCGTTCCGGGCGGCTTCGGCAAGCGCGGCGTGGAAGGCAAGATCGCGGCGATCCGCTACGCCCGCGAGAACGGCGTCCCCTATCTCGGCATCTGCCTCGGCATGCAGCTCGCAGTGATCGAGTACGCCCGGCACATGGCGGGGCTCGCGAATGCCAACAGCACCGAGTTCGACCCCGATACGCCGCACCCCGTCGTGGCGCTGGTGACCGAATGGCAGAACCGCGACGGCACCGTCGAGCGGCGCAGCGCCCAGTCGGATCTGGGCGGCACGATGCGCCTCGGCGCGCAGCCCTGCGACGTGGTCCCGGGATCGCTCGCGCATCGCACCTACGGCTCGACCACGGTCGCGGAGCGCCACCGGCATCGCTACGAAGTGAACAACCATTACCTGCCGCGGCTCGAGGCGGCCGGGCTGGTCGTCGGGGCATGGGCCAAGAGCGCGCTGGCCGCCGACCTGTGCGAAATGATCGAGCTGTCCGGCCACCCGTGGTTCTTCGGCTGTCAGTATCACCCGGAATTCAAGTCCAACCCGCGGCGCGGGCATCCTCTGTTCATCGCCTATATCCAGGCGGCCCTCGCGCGTGCGCACGAGATGCGCGACGCGCCCACCCGCGTCCGGCCGCAGCTCGTCGCCTGACCCGGCGCGCGATCCATGGAGTTGTGCGGATTCGAGGCCGGCCTGGACCGGCCTCTTTTCCTCATCGCCGGTCCCTGCGTCGTCGAGTCGCACGGGCTGCAGATCGACGTCGCCGGCAAGCTCAAGGAAACGTGCGCCGCCTTGCGCGTGCCGTTCATCTTCAAGTCGTCCTACGACAAGGCCAACCGCAGCTCGTCGGGCTCGTTCCGCGGTCTGGGCATGGAAGAGGGCCTGAGGATCCTCGCGGAAGTGAAGCGGCAGGCGGGCGTGCCGGTGCTGACCGACGTGCACACCCAGGAGGACGTGCCCGCGGTCGCCGCCGTCGTCGACGTGCTGCAGACGCCGGCATTTCTCTGCCGCCAGACGGATTTCATTCATGCCGTCGCATCCGCGGGCAAGCCGGTGAACATCAAGAAAGGACAGTTCCTGGCGCCGGAGGACATGCTGAACGTCGTCGCCAAAGCTCGCGAGGCGAGCGGCCGCGACAACATCCTGGTGTGCGAGCGGGGCGCATCGTTCGGCTACCACAACCTCGTCTCCGACATGCGCTCGCTCGCGATCATGCGCGCGACCGGCTGCCCCGTGGTGTTCGACGCCACGCATTCGGTCCAGCTGCCCGGCGGACTGGGCGGCTCCAGCGGCGGCCAGCGCGAGTTCGTTCCGGTTCTCGCGCGCGCGGCGGTTGCCGCCGGGGTGGCCGGGCTGTTCATGGAAACGCATCCCGATCCCGATAAGGCGCTCTCGGACGGGCCGAACGCCTGGCCCCTCGGTCGCATGCGCGAGCTTCTCGAGACGCTGCTCCAGCTCGACCGCACGGTCAAACGTGCAGGTTTTCCCGAAAACGATCTCATGGCGGCATCGGCCGCCCGATAAACGAGGAGAAATCGAGCATGAGCGCCATCGTAGACGTCATCGCCCGGGAGATCCTCGATTCACGCGGCAACCCCACGATCGAAGCCGACGTCGTGCTCGAGTCGGGGACGAGCGGCAGAGCGGCCGTGCCCTCGGGCGCGTCGACCGGCTCGAAAGAGGCGATCGAGCTTCGCGACGGCGATCCCGCCCGGTATGGCGGCAAGGGCGTGCAGAAGGCGGTCGAGCACGTCAACACCGAGATCTGCGAGGCGATCATTGGGCTTGACGCTTCCGAGCAGGCGTTCATCGACCGGACGCTGATCGAGCTGGACGGAACGGACAACAAGGGCAGGCTCGGCGCCAATGCGATCCTGGCGGTGTCGTGTGCCGTCGCCAAGGCTGCCGCCGAGGAATCCTCGCTGCCGCTGTACCGCTACCTCGGCGGGGTAGGCGAGATGGCGCTGCCCGTCCCGCAGATGAACGTGATCAACGGCGGCGCCCACGCCAACAACTCGATCGACATGCAGGAGTTCATGCTCGTGCCGGTCGGCGCCCCCACCTTCCGCGAGGCGCTGCGCTACGGCGTGGAGACGTTTCAGGCGCTCAAGAAGCTGATCGACGGCAAGGGCATGGCTACCACCGTCGGCGACGAGGGCGGATTCGCGCCGGATCTGCCGTCCAACGAAGCTGCGCTCGAGCTTCTGCTCGAGGCGATCGACCAGGCCGGCTACGAGCCGGGCGCCGACATCGCCATCGCGCTCGATCCCGCCGCGTCGGAGTACTACAGGGACGGAATGTACGAGCTCGAAGGCGAGGGCCGGAGACTCACGCGCTCGCAGATGGTGGATTATCTCGCGAGCTGGGTCGACAAGTATCCCATCGTGTCCATCGAGGACGGAATGGCCGAGGACGACTGGGACGGCTGGAAGCTTCTCACCGACCGGCTCGGCAGCCGTGTGCAGCTCGTCGGCGACGACATCTTCGTCACCAACACGAAGATCCTGCAGGAAGGCATCGTCAAGGGCGTGGCCAATTCGGTCCTGATCAAGGTGAACCAGATCGGCACCCTTACCGAGGCGCTCGCGGCGATCGGCATGGCGATCCGCGCCGGCTACACGACGGTGATATCGCACCGCTCGGGCGAGACGGAGGACAGCATGATCGCAGACATCGCGGTGGGCACCAACGCGGGACAGATCAAGACCGGATCGCTCTCGCGCTCCGACCGCATCGCCAAATACAACCAGCTGCTGCGCATCGAAGAGGACCTGGGCGATGTCGCCCGGTACGCCGGGCGCGCCGCCTTGCGGCGCTTGAGATAACCACCGATGCGCTGGCTCGCGCTCGTTTTCCTCGCGGTCATCCTGGCCCTGCAGTATCCGATGTGGCTGGGCAAGGGCGGCTGGCTGAACGTGCGCGAGCTCAACAGCCAGCTGGCGGGCCAGCGCGAGCGCAATGCGGCCCTGAAGGCCCGCAACGACGCGCTCGACGCCGAAGTCCGCGACTTGAAGCAAGGCGTGGAAGCCGTCGAAGAGCGGGCGCGCTCGGAGCTGGGGATGATCAGGCAGGACGAGGTGTTCTTCCAGCTCCCGGGCGAATCCGCGAGCAGCAACGCCGTGCCCGCGAAAGCCGGGACGCCGTGACGTTTCAGGCGCAAGACGCCGGATTCCCGCGTCCGCCGGAGCGACCGTCCTCATGCCGCGCATCACCTCGCGCGACAATCCCCGTCTTGCCTCGGCCGCCCGGCTGATCGCCTCGTCGCGCGAGAGGCGGAAGACCGCACGCTGCGTGCTCGAAGGCGAGCACCTCGTCGTGGCGTACTGCCGGCGGATCGGGCCGCCGGAGGTCCTGATCGTGGCCGAGACGGCACAGGAACGGCCGGACGTGCGGACGCTCATCGCGAAGATCCCCGGGGGACGTACGCTGATCGTGGCCGATGCCGCGTGGAGCGCATTGGGCCCGGTGCCCGCGGCGGCGGGCGTCCTGGCCGTCGTTCCGACGCCGCAGCCGCCCGCGCACGTACCGGCGGATTTCTGTCTCCTGATCGAGGACGTTCAGGATCCCGGCAACGTCGGTTCGATGCTGCGCAGCGCCGCCGCCGCGGGCGTCGCCCAGGTGTTCCTCTCGTCCGGATGTGCGTTCGCCTGGTCGCCCAAGGTGCTGCGCGCGGGGCAGGGCGCGCACTTCCACCTCGAGATCCACGAAGACGTCGACCTTCCCGCGTGGGCCCGCGCCTATCGCGGCCGGACGATCGCCACGGCGGTCGCAACCGGCGAGTCCATCTGGCGCACCGATCTCACCGGCGCGGTGGCGCTCGCCATCGGCAACGAGGGCGGCGGGCTCTCCGCGGCGCTGCGCGGCGCCGCGGATGCGATCGCAACCATCCCGATGCCGGGCCGGTTCGAATCGCTCAACGCGGCCGCGGCCGCCGCGGTATGCCTGTTCGAGTGTGCGCGCCAGCGCCGCCGCGGCGCAGAGTGAAATCGCTCGCTACTCGAGGTTCACTCCCGAGAACGTCGCGTCCTCGCGGCAGGCGCCGCCGACGTCCGGCGCGGCGAAGCGGCCTTCGATCCCCTGCGAGGTCTTCTTGATCTCCGATACGCTCGCCTGCGTATTGGTCCCGTCGTCGCACTGGTAGGTCGCCGAGGGAACGCGGTAGAGCTGCCCCTCCTGCACCAGCGCACCCGACAGCGTGCAGTTGAGCGTCGGGTAGGCGAACGTGAAAGTCACGTTGCCGCTAGACTGCAGCACGGACAGATCGAACGTATCCTTGTAGAGGAAGTTGTCGCCGGCGCTGGCGCAGCCCGAATAGCCCCCGGCCTGGCCACCGGTGAAGTTGCCGGACAAATCGATCGTAGTCAGCGTCTGGCGCACGATCGACTTCACCACCGTCGGCCCGCCGTTCAAGGTATAGGTCAGCGTGCCGTGCGACGCGTCCGTTGGCGCGAACGACGCGGTCCCGCCGGCCGTGGAGGTGAACCCCCCCCAGGGGGCGCCGAAATACGTGCCCGTGGTCGAGTAGAGCATGCCGGAGAAGTTTCCGCTCGCGTCCTCGTAGGCGATCGCCACGTACCACACGGGCTCGTTGTCGGTCCCGTAGAGAAAGAAAGTCATGAAGATCACGCCGTCGTTCTGGGTGAAGTTCACGCCCCATCCGCTCTCGGCGGGCAGATACCACATGTCGGAATAGTCGATGGCGAAAGCGGGGGAAGCGAAGATGGCGAGAAGAATGGTCAGACAGAAACGCTTGAGCATGACAAAACCTTTCCGCACAAAATGCGACGAAATTCTAACAGTCCTCCCGTCGGTCTTCTGTAACCAGCGGTAACAGCGCGTCCATCGCGGCGCGATCCGGCAACGACGGCTGCGCGCCGTGCGCCGTGCAGGCGAGCGTCCCGGCGGCGATCGCGCGCCGGAGCGCGTCGCGCAGCGATGCGCCCGCGTCGAGCGTGGCCGCGAGCACACCGACGAAGGCGTCGCCGGCTGCGGTCGCGTCGACGACATCCACCGGCGGCGCCGACGCGGACAGCAACGCTGCCCCATCAACCGCGATCGCGCCTCTTGCGCCCAGCGTCACGACCGCCGTCAGGCCCGGGTGCGCTCGCGCCGCGGCGCGCGCGAACGCCGCGCCTTCCGTCGGCCACCCGTGCGAGGCAGCGAGCGCAGCCGCCTCGCTTTCGTTGACGACCAGCACGTCGAGCGCATCCAACGCCTCGGCCCCCACCGGCCGCGCGGGCGCCGCGTTGAGCACGACGCGCGCGCCGAGGCGGCGTGCCCGCGCGAGGAGCCCGGCGTTGGCGGCTTCGCCGACTTCGTGCTGCAGAACGAGCGTGGTTCCGGCTCCGAGGATGGCGTCGGGCAGGAAATCCGGATCGGCTCGCGCGTTGGCGCCGGCGGCGATGACGATGCAGTTTTCGCCGTGCGCGTCGACGAGGATGGTGGCAGAGCCTGTGGGCTCGGCGCAGCGCGTCACGCCGTTCAAGTCCACGCCGCCGGCCGACAGATGCTCGAGCGCCACCGGGGCGAAGGCGTCTTGCCCGACGGCGCCGAAGAGCCGCACCGAGGCGCCGGCGCGCGCCGCGGCCAGCGCCTGATTGGCCCCTTTGCCTCCCGCGTGCACGGCGAAGCCTTGGGAAGCGAGCGTTTCGCCGGGGCGGGGAAAGCTCGGAACGCGAGCGACGAAGTCGACGTTGATCGAGCCGAAGACAACCACCATCGCCGCTTATCCGGGCGTCGCCTGATCGACGGTGACGACACCTTTCACCAGCAGGATGTTGCCGTAGGCCCGCCACTCTCCCGTACGCACCACCGCGAAGGCGCCGCGGGCGCGCTCGTAGAAGGCGGCGCGCGGCAGATGCCCGATCTCGGCGTCGGCCAGCCCGTGGTGCGTGAACGCCGCGGCGAACTCGCGCACCGGCTCGGGTACGGCTTCGGGCTCGTCGACCACTTCCATGGTGAATGCCGCGGGCGCGACGACGGTGTCGAGCGGAAAGACGCTCAGCACAGCCTCCAGCGTCTCGGCCGCCGTCGCGCCGACAACCTCCAGGACACGGCGCCCCACGCTGGCGGCCGGGAAATTGCCGTCGACGATCGCGAGCTCGTCGCCATGGCCCATCGCGGCCAGCGCGTGCAGCAGATCAGCATGCAGCAGCGGATGAATTCCTTTGAGCATCATGTCCTCTATGTCTTCACGCCGCCGTGGGTCAGGCCGGCGACGATTTCCTTCTGGATGGCCACCGTGAGCAGCAGCACCGGTACGGTCACCACCAGAGCGGCCGCCGCGAGCGGACCCCAGGCGAGCTGCTCGAAGGTGAGCACGTTGTACACCGCCGCCGGCAGCGTGCGCGTGGCCCGTCCCGCGAGCACCGCGCCGAACACGAAGTTGTTCCAGGAGAAGATGAAGGCGAGGATCGTGCCAACCACGATCCCGGGCCGGGCGAGCGGCAGGGCAATGTAGCGAAAGCTCGTCCAAACGCTGCCACCGTCGATCAGCGCCGCTTCCTCGAGTTCCTTCGGCAGCGTCTCGAAGTGGCCGGCCATGACGTAGACGACGATCGGCACGGTGATCACCAGATGCGTGATGACGAGCGCGGTGAGCGTGTTGTTGAGCCCGAGAAACTGGAACACGGTGAACAGCGGAATGAGATACGACAGCGCCGGCGTCATGCGGGCGATCAGGATCAGGACCGTGAGCTTGTGCGCTTGCGTCCGGGCGATGCCGTAGCCGGCCGGGATCCCCACCATGAGGGCGATGAGCGTGGCCAGCCCGGAAACGACGATGCTGTTCCAGAAGTACAAGCCCATCGAGTTCTCGGTGAACACCTGCACGAAGTTGGCAAGCGTCGGCGTGGCCGGGATGAACACCGGCGGATAGGCCGTGTTGTCGACCTCGGTCTTGATCGACAACGACAGCATCCACAGAAACACCAGGATCGCGGGCGAGACGATGATCGCGACTGCCAGCCCGAACGCCAGCTTGCGCCAGACGCGCTTCGCGCGAGTGCGGCGCGCCGCCGGCAGCGGCAGGGTAGCCGTCAGGTCCATTTCGCCTTCTGCCGCACGTAGAGAAGAAGCAGCGCGAGCGCCAGGATGATGATGAAGAACACCACCACCACCGCCGAGGCCTTGCCGACGTTGTAGAAGGCGAACGCCTGCAGATAGAGATACAGGTTGATCGTCTCCGACGCGGTTCCCGGGCCGCCCTGGCTGATCACGTAAATCGTGTCGAACGCCTTGACCGCATCGATGGTGCGGATCACCGCAGCCACGACCAGGAAAGGGGCGATCAGCGGCAGCGTGAGGTGGCGGAAGAGCTGCCATTCGGAGGCGCCGTCGAGACGCGCCGATTCGTAGGGCTCGGTCGGCAGCGCGGCCAGGCCACCCAGGACGATCAGCATGACGAGCGGCGTCCAGTGCCAGATCTCCACCAGCACCAGGCTGGGAATGACCCAGGTCGGCGAATACACCCACAGAGAAGGCGGCAGGCCCACGAGCGACAGCAGATAGTTGAGCACCCCCTGCTGCGGGTGAAACATCATCGTCCATACCAGCGCCACCGCGACCGGTGTGGCCATCATCGGCATGGTGAAGATCCCGCGCAGCACGCCGCGGAAAGGGAATTCGCGGTGGAAGACGAGCGCCGCGACCAGCCCGAGGGCGAGCGGCACGATCACCGCGACCGCGGTGAAGTAGAAGGTGTGGACGATCGCCTCGAGGAAGCGCTGGTTGGAGGCGAGACCGACGTAGTTGCTCCAGCCGACGAATCGCGCCGCCGAACCGATCGTCCAGTCGAAGGCGCTCATCCAGACCGTGAACAGCCACGGGAAGATGATCACCGCGCCGACCACCGTCAGTGCCGGCACCGCGAACAGGTAATACCGCCTGTGGCGGCGGAGCAGAAACCCGGCGTGCGACGCGGTCGACATGCTGCCCCGCGCCTCAGGCGCGCTGCGCGCCGTCGATCTCCACTACGCCTTCTCGCTCTTGTCGAGCACGGGCTGGAACTCCGCGGTCGCGCGCTTGAGCTCCGCCGCGGGGTCCGCGCCGTTGATCATGTTGGTGAGCGCCACGCCGAAGACATCGCGGAATTCGGTCACCGGAGCGATGATCGGCAGGCCAGGTTGCGCGATGGCGGCCGACTTGAGCATGCACTCCACCCATTCCTTCGGCGCCTTGAAGTCGCTCGAGGCCTGCGCGGCGGCATAGGCGGAATTGCGTACCGGCGCGCCGGCGGCCGCCTGCAGCATGCGCGTCTGGTTGGCCTTGTTCGAAGCCCATTGCAGGTAATACCAGGCCGGGCCCTTCTTCTTGCTGTAGGTCGAGATGCCCTCGCCGTCGGCGAAGAGCGCCGAGACTTGCGCCTTTGGTCCGGGCGGAACGACGCCGTAGCCCACCTCGCCGACGATGCGCGATTTGGTCGGGTCTTCCAGCGGCTGCGCGAAGCCGATGCCGTCCAGCCACATCGCCGCCTTGCCCTGCAGGAACAGGCTCTGCGCCTCGTTCCAATTGAACCCTGCGACGCCTTGGGGCCCGTATTTGCCGAGCAGCGTCTGGTACACCTTCGCCGATTCGATCGCTTCGGGCGAATCGGTCAGGAGCTTGCCCTTGGCGTCGGTGAAGGCGCCCCCGTAGCCGAGGAGGAAGCTCGTCCATACCGGAACGTTGGCGTTCTTGAGTCCGCGGCCGACGAAGCCGGCGATGCCTTTGCCTGGATCGTTGAGCTTCGCGGCTGCATCGATCATCTCGGCAAAGCTCTTCGGATACGCGACGCCTTTCGCGGCGAAGAGATCCTTGTTCCAGTACACGACCCACGGGTCGAGGTTGAACGGCAGGCTCATGACGCGACCGTCGGACTCGACCGCGTATTGCAGCCCGCCCTTGGCGAAATCGGCGAATTCGAGGTCCGGCGCCGCCATCGACTGGTCGTTGATATAGGGCCGCAGGTCGGTGAGCCAGTTGTTCTTGGCGAACTGCCGTTTCTGCACGTGGTAGGAGAGGGCGATCACGTCGAAGCTGGGATTGCCGGAGTTGAACTCGATCACCGCCTTCTGCCGCTGCTGCTGCTCGGGCACCATCTCCGAGCCCACCTCGATGCCGGTCAGCTCCTCGAATTCCTTGTGGTACTTGGTCAGCAGATCGCCGCGCGGACTCTTGACCAGCAGGATCTCGATCTTCTGGCCCTTGAACCGTTTCCAGTCGAACGTACCCTGGGCCTGCGCGAGCAGACTGGCCCCGGGCAATGCATCCAGGCATGCCGCGCCGGCTCCAGCCTGCAGCAATCGACGGCGCAATGCATTCGCGGGTTGATCGTGCGTGCGGTCAGCCATGATCTCCTCCTCTGTGTTGCCGATGGTCGAATGCGCCGGCGCCTCGATGCCACATCATAGTCCAGCGGGCCGAACGCGGTCAGCCGGTGTCGGCAGGCGAAAGGCCGCATGCCGCGACCGCGGCGAGCCAGGCCACGCGCTGCGAAGGCTCGAGCGGCACGAGCGGCGGGCGCAGCGCGTTCCACGCCGCATCGCCCGAGAGCTCCGCGAGCAGCGCCTTGAAGGCCGCGAAGAGCGGATATCCCTGGAGGGCGGCAACGAACCGCTCGACCGTTCGCAGCGCCTCGCGGCCCTCCGGCGCCGCAGCCGAGTCGAAGAGGCGCCGGATGAGACGGGGATAGAGATTGGCGATTCCGCAGATGGTGCCGGCGCCGCCCGCGGCCAGCGCCGGCGGAAGGTGCGGCTCGAAGCCCACGAAAATGGCAAGCTGCGGGAAATCGGAAAGCAATTGCAGCGAATGCCCGAGGTTGCCTTGGCTGTCCTTGACTCCGGCGATCAGCGCCGGGTAGTCGCGGACCAGGCGGCGGATGGCCTGCTCGCCGATCGCAATGCCGGAAACCTGCGGGATGTGATAGAGATACATCCGCAAGCGGGCATCGCCCACGGCGTCCGCGATGCGCGCGAAGCTCGCGTAGACGCCTTCGTCGCTGACCTCCTTGAAGAAGAACGGCGGAAGCACCAGCGCTCCGGCGCAACCGCAGGCAACCGCGTGGCGCGTGAGCTCGATCGTTTCCGGCAGCGCGGCGCATCCCGTTCCGGCCAGCACCTGCTTCGGGTCGATGCCGTCGGCGAGCAGGGCCTCGAGCCCGGCCCGGCGCTCGGCGGCGGAGAACGATTGGCCTTCGCCGGTGGTACCGAAGAGCGCCACGCCATCGACACCGGTGGCGAAGATGCGCCGTACGTGGGCGATGAGCCGGGCCTGATCGAGACGGCCATCGGCGGCGAGCGGCGTCAGCGTGGCGGACCATACGCCTCGCAGCTTCGGCGGCGAGGGGCCCGACGGGGGTCGCTGCTCGGAGCTCGACATGTCAGAGGTCACAGCGGCCACGACGGAAGGATCACCGGAGGAGCGTTGACAGGGTTCACTAACATGTTAGTCTTGATCCCGCGGGGTTGTCCAGCGCTCATATCGCCCGCCCGTCCGGAGAGGAGCATGGGTCAAGCAGTCAGGCCGCTGAAACTGCGCGAACAGGCCTATAGCAGCTTCACCGAGCGGCTGCTCGCCAGCGCGATTCAGCCCGGGCAGTTCGTCACGCAGCGCGAGCTGGTCGAAATCACCGGCATGCCGCTGGGCGCGATCCGCGAGCTCGTGCCCAGGCTCGAGGCCGAGGGTCTGGTCACCACGGTCCCGCAGCGCGGGATGCGCATCGCGGCCGTCAACCTCAATCTGATCCGGGACGCCTTCCAGTTCCGCCTTTTTCTCGAGCGCGAAGCCGCGGCATATTTCGTCCAGCACGTGCCCGACGACGAGCTCCGGCGGCTCCGCGCGGCCCACGAAGCGGTGCTGCAGGAGGCGGCGCGGCGAATCACGCCGAGGCTCGTTGCCCGTGCCCAGGCGATCGACTGGAATCTGCACGATACGATCATCGACTTTCTGCAAAACGACATCGTCTCCAGCGCCTACCGGGTGAACTCGATCAAGATCCGCCTGATCCGCCAGGCGCAGACGCGCATCCACGAGTCGCTCGTTGTCCCGGTCATGCGCGAGCACCTGGGCGTCATCGCGGCCTTCGAGACACGGGATCCGGCGAAGGCGGCCGACGCCATCGGCGCGCACATCGCCAATGCCCGCGGCCGCGCAATGCGCCTGTAGCCTGAGCGAGCCCGCCAGGTACCGCTTACCGTCACGTTCGAGAGGAGGAGAAGTGCATGATCACCCGACGCAGATTCACCGCGGCAGCGGCGGCACTGGCCGCCGTGCCGTTCGTTCGCCGCGCGCATGGGCAAGGCAAGACCGTGATCCGGTATGGGGACGTGCTGCCGGCGAACTATCCGAGCGTGGTCGCGATCGAGGCTGCCGGCAGGGAAATTGCCGAGAAGACCGGTGGTCGTCTGGAGATGCAGAGCTTTCCCGCCTCCCAGCTCGGGACGCAGCGCGACATGATCGATCAGCTTGCCTCGAACGCACTGCAGCTCTACACCGACGGGGCGGGGACCTTCGGCTCGTGGGTGCCTGCGATCTCGGTGCTGGAGGCGCCGTACATCTGGCGCGACGCGGTCCACATGGTGAAGGGGATGGCGAGCCCGGATGCGCGCAACCTCTCCGAGGCGCTGGTCAAGAGCCGCGGCATGCGCATCGTCGACACGATCTACTACGGGACCCGCCAGCTCACCACGGCGAGTAAGGCCGTCAGAGAGCCCAGGGACATGGCCGGCTTCAAGCTGCGCGTGCCGCCGGTCGACGTGTTCAACGCGATGGCGGAAGCCTGGGGCGCGCGACCCACGCCGATCAACTTCGGCGAGCTGTATCTTGCGCTCAAGCAGGAGCTGGTCGACGGCCAGGAGAATCCGCTGCCAACGATCCAGTCGGCGAAGATCTTCGAGGTGCAGAAGTACCTGGTCATGACCGCCCACATCATCACGCCGCGCTTCGTCGTGGTGAACGAGCAGTTCTGGCGCGGCCTGTCCGATGCCGATCGCGGCGTCGTGCAGGCTGCGCTGGGCAAGGCGGTCGCCACCGCCAACGCGGAGATCATCACGCAGGAGAAGGAGCTGGTCGATACCTTTACCAAAGGCGGCATGACCGTGATCCAGCCCGACGTACCCGCTTTCCGTGACGCCGTGATCAAGGCGGTGCCGCCGAAGTTCGAAGCGCGCTGGGGCAAGGGGACGTTCGAGCGGCTGCAAGCGCTGTGAGCGCGAAGCGGCTGTTTGCGCTCGGCGAGCGGGCGCTGGACGGGCTCGTCGTCGTCCTGTTCGCGCTGATGTTCGGCGTGATCGTGCTCCAGATCGTGCTGCGCTACGTGTTCAATCAGCCGCTGGTCTGGACCGACGAGGCCGCGCAGTACTTTCTGGTCTGGGTGTCCTTCCTCGGCTGGACGATGGCCGCGCGCCGGCGCATCCATATCGGAATCAACGTCCTCGTCGACCGGCTTCCGGCACGCTGGCGGCGAGCTCTGCACCTGCTGTGGTGCGCGGCCGGTGTGTTGTTCGCGCTGGTGCTTGGCGTGGTCGGCGCACTCGTTGCCTGGCGCAACGGCGATGTGCGCATGGTGTCGATCGATTTCGCCTTCTGGCCGGTGTACGCAGTCGTGCCGCTCGCCGCGATCTTCCTCGCGCTCTACGCCGCGCGCGATCTGCTCTACATCGCCCGCAAGGGCGACCTCCGGACTTCGGAGGCGCAGCTATGACCGCGAGCATGACCGCGATCCTCGCCGTATGGGCGCTATGCCTTTTTCTCGGCCCCCCGATCTGGCTCACGATGTCCGTCGCCGCGACGGTGTTCATCCTGGTACAGCACCTCGATCTCGTCATCATCGCGCAGCAGGAAGTCTCGGCCGCCAACTCCTTCACTTTCGTTGCCGCGCCGCTGTTCATCCTGATGGGGCACGTGATGAACAATGCCGGCGTGACGCACCGCATCTTCGACTTCGCCACCGCGGTGGTGGGTTGGCTGCGTGGCGGGCTGTGCCACGCCAACGTCGTCGCGTCCATGATCTTTGCCGGCATGTCCGGTTCGGCGGTCGCGGAGGCAGGCGGGCTCGGCACGGTGGAGATCCGCGCCATGCGCGATGCGAACTATCCGCTCGAAATGGCCGCCGGTCTCACCGCCGCCGCTGCGACCATCGGGCCGATCATTCCACCGTCGCTGCCGATGGTCGTTTACGGGGCCGCGGCGGAGGTCTCCGTGGGAAAGCTGTTCATGGCCGGCGTCATTCCCGGCGTCCTGACGGGCCTCGCTTTGATGGTGCTGTCCTCGGTCATGGCCCGCAGGCTCGACCTTCCGAAAGGGCGTTTTCCGTCGCTGCCCGATCTGTGGCAGAAGTTCTGCGCGGCCTTCTGGGCGCTGATGACGCCGGTGGTGCTTCTGGTGGGGATGAGCTCCGGCGTTTTTACTCCGACCGAAGCGGCGGCGGTCGCGACCCTCTATGCGCTGATCCTCGGCCTGTTCGTCTATCGCAGCTTCAGCATCGCCCGGCTCCCGCGCCTCATCCTGGACACCGTCGAGACCACCGGTGTCGTCATGGCGCTGGTGATGGCGGCGAAGCTCCTCGGCTGGGCGCTGGCGATCTCACGCATTCCGCAGATCGCTGGCCAGGCGCTCACGACGCTGTCGACGAATCCGCTGGTCTACCTGCTGATCGTCAATGCCCTGCTGCTGTTTGTCGGCTGCTTCATGGAGGGTATCGCCGCCATGCTGATCCTCATTCCGATCCTCGTGCCGGTCGCGACGAAGCTGGGGATCGATCCGGTCCATTTCGGGCTGGTGTTTGTGCTCAACCTCATGATCGGCACGGTGACGCCGCCCGTGGGGGTCGTGCTGTACGTCGTTTCCAATATCGCGAAGATCTCCTTCGAGCGCATGTCGCGCGCCATCGTCCCGTTCCTCATCCCGCTCTTGGTAGCACTCGCCGCGTGCACGCTGTGGCCGCCGCTCACCACGTGGCTGCCGCGCCTGGTGATTGGGCGATGAGCTCTTCGCCATGGCGTTGAGCGAGGCGCTGCGCGCGCGGCTTTGTGATGCCGCCGGGCTCGGCGGTGCACCGCTGGGAAATCTTTTCCGGCCGATCGCCGACCGAGCGGCGCTCGCGCTGGTGCGCCATGCCTACGCCGCCGGAGCGCGCTATTTCGACACCGCGCCGCATTACGGGCACGGCCGCTCGGAGCGGCGCATGGGCGACGGCTTGCGCGGATTTCCGCGCGACGCATACCTGCTCTCGACCAAGGTCGGACGCCTGCTCGAGCCACGTGCCGACGCGCCGCGCAATCAGCACGGGTACATCGACACGCTGCCGTTCGTGCAGCGCTACGACTACACCGCGCAGGGCGTCCGCCGCTCGTTGGAGGACAGCCTGCAGCGGCTCGGGTTTGCACGGGTCGACCTCGTGTACGTGCACGACATCGATCGCGACACCCACGGCGAGGCGCATCCACGTCACCTCGCCGACGCGCTCGACGGCGCATTGCCTGCGCTGGCCGAGCTCAAGGCTGCGGACGCGATCCAGGGCTACGGTCTGGGAGTCAACGACGTCGCGATCTGCCGCGACGTGTTGCGCCGCGCCGATCTCGATGTGATCCTGCTTGCCGGCCGCTACACCCTCGCGGACCAGTCGGCGCTGCCGGAGCTCCTGCCCGAATGCGAGCGCCGAGGCGTGGCGGTCGTCCTCGGGGGACCGTTCAATTCCGGCATCCTCGCAACCGGCTCGGCTCCGCGCGACGGCTCGCCACCCTACTTCGACTACGCGCCGGCGCCCGCCGCCGTGGTTCAGCGCGTCGCGGCGATCGAGAGCGTGTGCTCGCAGTTTGCCGTGCCGCTCCCGGCGGCGGCGCTGCAGTTTCCGCTCGGCCATCCCGCGGTGACCTGCGTTCTCGCCGGCGCGCGCTCCGTCGCGGAATTCGACGCCAACCTGCGGCTCGCGCGCCAACCGATTGCGGCGGCGTTCTGGCGGGCGCTGCGAGATGAGGGCCTGCTCGATGAGCGCGCACCGCTGCCCCGCGCAGCACCGTCGAGTCCCCTTCACGCCGGCGCTTCTGTGAGCGATGAGCGCGCTCGCTGAAGGGGACGGGCCATGAGCGGTCGCGTCGACGCGCACCACCACGTGTGGACCGTTGCGCGCGGCGACTACGGCTGGTTGCGGCCCACGCCTGCGCTCGCACCGATCTATCGCGACTTCTCGCTCGCCGAGCTGCGGCCGCTGCTCGCCGCGGCCGGCATCGAGGCGACAGTGCTCGTGCAGGCCGCGCCGACGGTCGCGGAGACCGAGTTCCTTCTGGACGTGGCGCGTGAGAGCGGCGGCCTCGTGCGCGGCGTCGTGGGCTGGGCGGACCTCGAAGCGCCGGACGCTGTCGTGACGCTGGAGCGTCTGGCTCGCGAGCCGCTGCTCCGGAGCATTCGGCCGATGCTGCAGGACCTTGCCGACGCGCGGTGGATCCTCCGCCCCGGAGTGCAGGCTGCGCTCGACGCTCTGCCAAGTCTAGGCTTGCGCTTCGACGCACTGGTCAAGCCGCGCGAGCTCAACGCGCTGCTGCGCGCGCTCGAGCGCCGTCCCGATCTCGAGGTCGTCGTCGATCACTGCGCCAAGCCGGACACCGCGGCCGGCGCTTGGCAGCCGTGGGCCGACGACATCGCCGCTATCGCGCGGCGTACGCGCGCGCATTGCAAGCTGTCGGGACTCGTCACCGAAGCCGGCGCCGGCTGGACCGTCGATCGCCTGCGCCGTTACGTCGATCACGTCCTCGGCGTCTTCGGGCCGCAGCGCGTGCTGTGGGGCAGCGACTGGCCCGTGGTGACGCTGGCTGCATCCTACGAGCGCTGGTCGAGTGCGAGCGATGCGCTGCTGGAGGCTCTTTCGGCACGCGAGCAGGAAGCCATCCGCGGCGGCAACGCGCGGCGCTTCTACGGGCTCGACTAAAAGATGTGCCGCTGCAGTCCGCCTCGATGCATGATCGTGGTGGCGATCTCCTCGATCGATCGGCTGGTCGTGTCGATCGACGAGATGCGCTCGCGGTGCATCAGCGCCTCGGCCTCGCGCACTTCGTAGCGGCAGTTCTCGAGCGCCGCGTACTTGCTGTCGGGACGGCGCGCTTGGCGGATCTGCTGCAAGCGATCGGGGTCGATGGTCAACCCGAACAGCCGATCCTTGAACGGGCGCACCGAGGCCGGCAGCTCGCCATCGGCGAAATCGTCCGGCGTCAAGGGAAAATTCGCGGCCAGGATGCCGAACTGCAGCGCGAGGTAGAGCGTGGTGGGCGTCTTGCCGCAGCGCGAGACGCCGATCAGGATCACCTGCGCCTTGCCGAGATCGCGTGTGGCCGCGCCGTCGTCGTGGGCCTGGGCGAAATTGATCGCCTCGATGCGCGCGAAGTACTCGTGGATGTTGGCGATGCCGTGCGAGCGGCCCGCCGCGTGGGAGGACTTCGCGGCCAGCTCGGTTTCGAGCGGCGCGATGAACACCTGGAACAGGTCGAGGAAGAGCGCGTTGGCGTGCCCGAGCTGCGCACTCATCGCCTCGTCGACGATCGAGCTGAACACGAGCGGGCGCTTGCCATCGGCGGCACCGGTGGCGTCGATCGTGCGTACGACCTCGGCGATCTTCTCCGGCGTATCGACAAAAGGGATCGTGCGGCGCTGGAATTCGAAAGTCTCGAACTGCGACAGCAGGCTGTTGCCCAGCATCTCCGCCGTGATGCCGGTGCGGTCGGAGACGAAGAAGACCGTGCGATGCCGGTCCGGGCCTTCCCGCGCGTCGCTCACCAGTCGTGCCAGACCGGCGTGACGCCGGAAGATAGCTCGGGCATGTCGCCCAAGTCGACGTAGCTCTCACCGGGGCCATGGTAGTCCGATCCCGACGAAGCGAGGAGGCCCAGCTTGCGCGCGTGAGCAGCCAGATCGGCCACCTGATCCGCAGTGTGCGAAGGCGACAGGACCTCGAGGCCGTCGCCGCCGCGGTCGCGGAATTCGGCCAGCAATGCGCGCAGCGCGCCGGTGGAGAGCTTGTAGCGTCCAGGATGCGCGAGCACGGCGCGGCCGCCGGCGGAATGAATCCAGCCGATGGCCTCGGAGAGCGCAGGCCACGCGTGCTCGACGTACCCGGGCTTACCGCGGGCGAGGTAGCGCTTGAAGACGTCCTTCATCTCGCGCACGTGGCCCGTCTCGACCAGGAAGCGGGCAAAGTGCGTGCGGCTCACCAGCCGTTCGCTGGTGACGAAGGCGAGCGCGCCTTCGTACGCATCCGGAATCCCGGCTTCCGCCAGCGAGGCGCCGATCCGCCGCGCCCGCTCGGCGCGTCCGGCGCGGATGGCGCCGAGGCCGGCGTGAAGCTGGGCGCAGGACGGATCGAGGCGCAAGCCCAGAACGTGCAGAGTGAGATCGCGCCAGGTCACCGAGATTTCGGTTCCCGGGACGAACGTGAGCCGCGATGCGCCGGCTGCGGCTTCGGCTTCGGCGAGCCCGGAAAGCTCGTCGTGGTCGGTCAGCGCGAGCACATCGACCCCACGCTCGGCAGCACGCCGGACGAGCTCGGGCGGGGTCAGCAGTCCGTCGGAGTGCGTCGAATGGGAGTGCAGGTCGTAGCGCGGCACGGAACGCGGCGGGCGACCCGGGGGTCAGGTTCGGGCCGAACGGGCTCATTCTAGCAAAGAGCCTTCCATTTCCCCGCCTCGGCGGCGCTGGTGCGGCGGCAATGCCCACGCCCGATGCTGCTTGCGGGGCGGGCTATGCCCCTTGCACGGTGTCCGACTTTGGTCAACAATTATGCCAATGGTATCGCGTCGGACGCCCGGGAACATTTGCCCAAGACCGCGTGTCTTTTTGATACCGTAAACAGGCGACAAGCCGTGAAACTCTTCGAACGTGTACTCAACCCGCGCGAGATCCGTCGGCGGCTGGGGCTGAACCAAGAGCAGTTCTGGACGCAGATCGGCGTCACGCAGAGCGGCGGATCGCGCTACGAGAGCGGACGGGAAATGCCCAAGCCCGTGCGCGAGCTCCTGCGCCTGGTGCACGTGGAGCAGGTGGATCTTTCGCAGGTGAAACGCGTCGATTTCGAGATCATCAACTATCTCAAGGAAGCGCATCCCGACTTGTACCGCAACCTGCGACGCGCCGCGCGCAGCAGGCACAAGCAGGCCTCGGGTGCGCCGGCTCCGATCAGCGAAACCTCGATCGAACGCGAGCCGGAAACGGTCGACGACGAACAGTAGTTCTCGCCACGCGGGTCCAAGCGGCCCGCGCCTGCGATTTTTCCCTCGCGGAAGGGTGAACGGCTAGAATCGCCGCGAACAGCACGCGGGGACATCATGGCCGAGCAGCAACGGGTGATCGCCTTCGATCGCCTGCGCATGACCGACGCCGACCAGGTCGGTGGCAAGAACGCCTCCCTGGGCGAAATGATCAGCCAGCTCGCGAGCGGCGGCGTGCGCGTACCTGGCGGTTTCGCCACGACCGCCTTCGCCTTTCGCGAATTCCTGAGCCAGGACGGGCTGAAGGAGCGCATCGACCGTGCGCTCGACGCTCTGGACATCGACGACGTCGCGGCGCTGGCGCGTACCGGCCGGGAGATTCGCGGCTGGATCAGCTCGGCCACGCTGCCGCGAGCGCTCGAAGCAGATATCCGCACCGCCTACGGGGCGCTCACCACGCGGGCCTCCAATGGCACCGTGGCGGTCCGCTCCTCCGCGACCGCCGAGGACATGCCCGACGCGTCGTTCGCTGGACAGCAGGAAACATTCCTAAACATCAATGGTATAGACAATATTCTTCATGCTATACAAGAGGTCTTTGCGTCCCTCTACAACGACCGCGCGATCGCCTACCGGGTGCACAAAGGCTACGCCCGCGCCGATGTCGCACTCTCGGCGGGGGTGCAGCGCATGGTGCGCAGCGACTCGGGTGCCGCGGGCGTGATGTTCACGCTCGACACCGAATCGGGATTCGACCAGGTGGTGTTCATCAACGCGTCGTACGGTCTCGGCGAGACCGTGGTGCAGGGCGCGGTCAACCCCGACGAGTTCTACCTCTACAAGCCCAACCTGATCGCCGGACGCACGGCGCTTCTTTCCAAGTCGCTCGGCTCCAAGGCGACCAAGATGGTGTACGGGGATGGCGCGCGCGCCGGGCAGTCGGTGCGCACGGTGGACGTGCCGCCGGAAGAGCGTCGACGCTTCTCGATCACCGACGCCGAAGCCGAGGAGCTGGGCCGCTACGCGCTCGCGATCGAGCGCCATTACAAGCGGCCGATGGACATCGAATGGGGCCGCGACGGCGAGGACGGCAAGCTCTATATCCTCCAGGCGCGCCCGGAGACCGTGCGCTCGCAGGACGCCGGTCACCAGGTCCGCCGGTACAAGCTCGCCAAGCCATCCAAGGTGCTCGCGAGCGGTCGGGCGATCGGCCAGAAGATCGGACAGGGCATGGTGCGTCTGGTCAAATCTGCCGCCGAGATGGATCGCGTCAAGGAAGGCGACGTGCTCGTCACCGGCATGACCGATCCGGACTGGGAACCGGTGATGAAGCGCGCGTCGGCGATCGTCACCGACCGGGGCGGTCGCACCTGTCACGCCGCCATCATCGCCCGCGAGCTGGGCATCCCGGCCGTCGTGGGCTGCGAGGACGCGACGACCTCGCTGCATGACGGACAGGGCGTGACGGTGTCGTGCGCCGAAGGCGACACCGGCAAGGTCTACGAGGGCTTGCTCGAGATCGAGATCTCCGATGTCTCCGCCGAGCGCATGCCGCCGCTGCCGACCAAGATCATGATGAACGTCGGCAATCCGGAGCTCGCATTCGGCTTCCGCCAGCTTCCCAACGAGGGCGTGGGACTCGCCAGGCTCGAGTTCGTCATCGCCAAGAACGTCGGCGTGCACCCGCGCGCGGTGCTGGAATGCGACCGGCAGCCGGCGGAGCTGAAAGCGAAGATCGCGGAGCGCGTCGCGGGCTACCCCGATCCGGTCGAGTTCTACGTCTCCAAGATCGCCGAAGGCGTGGCGACGATCGCCGCGGCGTTCTGGCCCAAGAAGGTCATCGTGCGGCTGTCCGACTTCAAGTCGAACGAGTACTCGAACCTGCTCGGCGGCGAGCGCTACGAGGAGCACGAGGAAAATCCCATGCTCGGCTTCCGCGGCGCGTCGCGCTACGTCGCGAAGTCGTTCTACGAATGCTTCGCGCTCGAGTGCCGGGCGATGAAGCGGGTTCGCGACGACCTGGGGTTCACCAATGTCGAGGTGATGATTCCGTTCGTGCGCACGCTCGACGAGGCGAAGGAAGTGATCGACTTGCTGGCGAAGAACGGTCTCAAGCGTGGCGCCAACGGGCTGCGCGTGATCATGATGTGCGAGATCCCTTCCAACGCGCTGCTCGCGGAGAAGTTCCTCGAGCACTTCGACGGCTTCTCGATCGGCTCCAACGACATGACCCAGCTCACTCTCGGCGTCGACCGCGACGCGGGCGGTGCGATCGCCGGCACGTTCGACGAACGCGACGAGGCGGTGAAGGCGATGCTGTCGATGGCGATCGCCGCCTGCCGCAAGGCCGGCAAGTACGCCGGCATCTGCGGCCAGGGACCGTCCGACCATCCGGACCTCGCGCAGTGGCTGCTCGAGCAGAAGATCGAGAGCATGTCGCTCAATCCCGATACGGTGGTCGAGACGTGGCTCGCTCTCGCCAAGGCGCAGGACAGGAAGAAGGGCGGTGATAGGTCTGCGGCCGCGGCAAAGGCCGAAGCGTAGGTCCGAATTCATTCGGACCGGCACGATTCAGCGTTCCGGCCGATTGACGGGGATCTCGTGAGCGCGCCCAATCGGGCGCATGAGAGGTCCGCCGCCGCTGCACATCGATCTGCGACGCTCGCCGATCGCCGCCGTCGTTGTCATCGCCTTTCTCGCGACCGCCACGCTCCTGGCGCTTCTCCCGGGCTTCGCCTGGCTTCGCGGCGCCGCCGTCGTCGCTATCGGCGCATACGCCATGCGGACCTTGCGCGTCGCGGCGCTGCGCACGGCGAAAGGTGCGATCGTCGGCGTCGAGGTCTCGCCCGACGGCCGCGCGGCGCTTCTCGAACGTTCCGGTGCGCGCCGCGAAGGACGCGTGCAGCCGGAGTGTTACCTGGGCACGTGGCTCACGACGCCGGTCGTGCGCATCGACGCCGAGCACTGGTCGCAGGCTATGGCGATCCATCCCGACATGCTGTCCGCTGAAGAGCTGCGCCGACTGCGTATCCTGTTGCGCGTCGTCGGATCGAAGAGCCAGCGACGCGCCGAGCCTCCGTGACGGATGCTAGGGGTCGCGCGCGAGCCACGCCTGCGCATCGATCACGCCGCCGCTTTCGGCCTTCGGCTGCCCGTGGATCAGGTACAGATACAGCGACGCGAACGCCTCCGGCGCAGGAAGCCGAGAGATGTCGTCCCCGGGATGCGTCCGCGCGCGCAGCGGCGAGCGCATCGGTCCCGGCACGACGCCGTTCACGCGCAGCGCCTGGACGTTTTCCCATTCGTCGGCGAGAATCCTGAAGAGCGCCAAGAGACCCGCCTTCGCAACCGCGTAGCCGCCCCAGTACGCCTTAGGCTCCTGACCGCGCGTGTCGAGGGTGAAGACGACGCTCGCGTCCGGCGCTGCGCGCAGCAGCGGGGCAAGCGCGCGCGTGAGCCCGAACGGCGCGAGGAGATCCACGCGAAGCGTCGCGAGCCACTGATCGAACGCCTGATGCTCGATCGGCCCTAGGCTGCCGAGCATGACCGCGGTGTGAAGGAGGGCGTCGGTGCGCCCCAGCTGCGCTTGCAGCGCGCTGGCCGCGTTGGCGAAGTCCTCCGCCTGCGCGGTGGCGAGATCGAGCGGCAGGATCGACGGCTCCGGATGGCCAGCGGAGACGATCTCGTCGTAGAGCGCTTCGAGCTTGCGTACGATGCGGCCGTGAAGCACCACGGTGGCGCCTCGCGCGGCGCAGGCGAGCGCCAGGGCGCGGCCGAGGCCGCCCGTCGCGCCCGTGACGACGACGACGCGTCCATCGAGCGATTCAGCGTAGGACTGAGCAGGGTCGGGAAGGGGCATGGCTATATCGCGGATGCGGTTGCGATGATAGCCGCACCGCCTGGTTTGCCAGCCCGGCGCCCCAAGCCTATAATTCGACGCTCGCCGTGGGGCTATAGCTCAGCTGGGAGAGCGCTTGCATGGCATGCAAGAGGTCAGCGGTTCGATCCCGCTTAGCTCCACCACCCACCCTCCGTCGTCTTCGTTTCTCCGCCTCGTCCCCATCGTCTAGAGGCCTAGGACATCGCCCTTTCACGGCGGTAACGGGGGTTCGAATCCCCCTGGGGACGCCAGACTAACGAGCGTTCGAAGTTCGACAATCGGTTCAACGCTCGGGACGGATCGGCTGGACGCATCCGAACTACGCCACAGCCGATGCTCATCGATGAAACCGTTGCCAAGTCCGAGCGCTGATTGTGGTTTCGCAACGTAGGCTGGGCCAACGAGAATTGCGGTACCGATTCCCAGATCGAGATCGACAAAAGACGGCAGGACGCCGCCGCGCATGAGGATCCCACCCCGCTACCGAAAGAAGGGAACGAGCAAGCCGGAGTTCCGCCGGCCGAATATCGCCTGCGCATTGCGCAAATAGCGCCGGATCTCGAGGCACGCGATCTCGCCAGCGGTTTCGGCGCCTTCCTACCTCCAGCGAACAATTGATGGACGCTATCGCAGTGTCTCCGCTGGTCACGGTCATCGTGCGCAGCATGGACCGGCCAGAGCTTGCGCACGCCATCGGATCGATCGGCCGTCAGGACTACCCGAGGATCGAGACGATCGTCGTCGATGCCACGGGAGGCCGTCACCGGCCGCTGCCTCGCCAGCACCTGCGCGCAGGTCACACTATTCGCATCATTGATGCGGGACGGCCGTTGCCTCGGGCGCACGCGGCTGCCCTGGGGCTCGCGAGCGCGCGTGGCGAATGGTTCACTTACCTTGATGACGACGACACCTGCGAACCTTCGCACATCTCGGCGCTGATCGCCGCGGCAAGAGCCTTTCCATCGGCCCTGGTCATCTACGGGAAAGGACGTACGCTGCACGCCGACGGGTCGATCGAGCGAGTATTCGGCCGTCCGTTCAACCGGGCTCTCATGCATTTCGCGCCGCTGTTCTATTGGCAGGCAGCGCTCGTCCGGACGCGGGTGCGGGATCTGGGCTGTGCGTTCGACCCGGAATTCGAGGTCTGCGAAGACCGCGACTTCCTAGCGCAGGTTGCCGAACACGGCGACTTCGTCTTCGTACCCAGCCTGGCAACGCTCAACTTTCGCCCAGACCTGGGGACCTCGGGAACCGGTAGCGGCGCCAACCGTGACCAGGCGCGCATCGCACGCTTTGATAATCTCGTACGCGCCAAGTGGGCCGGCCAAGGCGTCTATCACAACGAGAAGGTCGCGGTTCTCTGCCGACAGGGCGTACACGCGTTTCTTGAAGGAGATCTCGACGGATCACAACGCGCATTCGTAATGGCGCTCGTGCTCTATCCCGATGATCCCAATGCGCTGCACGGATTGGCGCGTATTGCGCTGGCGCGCGGAGACCGGACGCTCGCAGAGCGCCACGCTCGCGCTGCGATCGAGATCAATCCAATGGCCGCAGAGTATCGCGAAACGCTGGCCGCCATCGTGGGCACGGGCGGTTCCCAGACCGACACCGTTTCGGCATCCTTTGGGCGCACGGCCCGCTGTCCCTGCGGCAGCGGACGCCGCTACAAGGAATGCTGCGGCCGGATCTTCACGAGGTTGGCGGAAACTTCTTTCGCGGCAGCGCACGCGACGCTGTGCGCGTCAGCACGGTCGGCGCTCGACCGCGGCGATGTGCCATCGGCATGGGAACAGCTGAAGGTCGCAGCCGAAAGCCGGTGCACCGCCGACGTCGGATACATGCTCGAAGCGTGCGGCGCGCGACTTGCGGCATCCCGCAGCATGGCTTCATTGTGGTCGATGGCGCGGCGCCTGCGCGCACGGGCGTCCGCAGCTTCTGCGGTGCCTCCTACGCGACGCGTCGTCATCGTGAGCGGTCGCCATGGCGACATCGGGGCACGTCAGGCAGCGCTGCTCGGAGGCGTCCTGTCCAAGGCGGCGGAAGTCGAGGTCATGCCTGAAATCGCCCCTCGAATGATCGAGCAACGTGCGGACGAGTGTTTGGTGTTCATCGATCCCGAGGCGATTCCCGAGCAGGGCGTCGGACCGCTCGTGGCACGCATCGTGATTCGAATGCCGCGCAACGATCCCGCGGCACTCGTGCGTGGATTTGCCCGGTTGACGGACGGGCCGTCTGTCGGTGCGCGCTGTGATTTCACACTGCCGCATGCCGGCATTGTCGACCCGGAACCCCAGGATCTGCCGATCGAGTACCCGTGGATTGATCCGTCCCACTTCCGGATGCCTCCGCCGGATGCAGGCACGGAGCGGCCGCTCGTCGTCGGGCGTCACGGGACATCAGGGCCGGGCGAGGACCACCCTGACGACCCCGCGCTTTATCGGCGGCTGATTGAAGCTGGGCACGCCATTAGCGTCCCGGCGACCGAACTGCTGCGAAGGACGTTGGCTGCGATGCCAGCGGATCGCTTCTTGTCTGCAATCGACCTCAGGTCTGACGGAGCCGCGCTCGGAGAGATCGACGTCTTCCTGTACCGCGGCGATCCGAATTACCGGGGGCACGCCGATCTGCGGTTGCTGGAAGCGATGGCCGCTGCGCGCGTTCCGATCGTGTTTCCAACCAGCATCGGCGCTCGCGAGTGGATTGCCGACGGGCAAAACGGCTTCGTCGTAGTTTCAGAACAAGACGCGCTGAGCCAGGTCGCGAAACTCTCTCAAGATCGCCAGCTGCTGCGGTATACAGGGCTAGCCGCACGCGAAACCGCTATTGCGACACTGCGCGCACAGCGCCGCCGGGCTCTCGCATTCTACCTGGGCGTTAACTTGAACGAATAGTCAACGAGCGTCATCTTCGGCTCGGGTGGCTGCTCGACCACGGGGACGCCGATCGGCCGGCGCGATGCGAGCGTGCTCGATTCGCGCCTGACGCTGTGACTGATGCCGCAGTACTGATTGCAGCGGCGCATCGCCCCGCGGATGAATTCGGCCGAGTGCCAGAATTTGTGCAGGTCGCCGCGCTCTCGCAGCGGAAACCCGGGAAACATAGTCGAGAAGCACAGCCGCGCGACGCCGTAGTGGTCGACCATGATGTTCCGATCATAGGTATTGCATATGTGCTCCTCGGTGCCGCTACGCGAGCTCCACCCTTTCGAGACGTCGGCAGCTTTGGCGAGAGACCTAAAGTACATGCGAACCTGATCCCGCCATACCGGATTCAGGCCCAGCTTGTACTTGCGGTCGCACTCGCCAATCGCGGCGTGCAGCACATCCGGGTCGACCCGGTGGTGCCGGGCAAAGAATTCATCCACCGGGCCATTGTGGCCGAACGAGGGCTGGATGAAGTTGAGCTTGAGCTTGTCGGCGCCAACGTCGTTGAGAACGAAATCGTAGAACGCATCGAGCTCGCGATAGTTCTCGTCGAAGATGAGCCCCATCGCGTAGATGCGGGTGGGGGCGCGATGCCGGTTGCGCGCGGCGAGCAGCAGACGCAATGCCTTGACCGCCTTATCGAACGCCCCCGGTATCCCGCGCGTGCGATCGTGCAGCTCGGCGCGATGGCTGTTCAGCGAGACCGAAATCTCGTGCGGGCCCTCGAGGATCATGCGGTCGGCCCGTTCCCGATCTCGAACGCGGGTACCGTTGATCACGGACAGGCAGCGCAGGCCGAGGGAGCGGCTCGTTCGCGCGATGTCGAAGTAGTCTTCCAGGTCGAGCATGCTCTCGCCGCCGCAAATGACGACCTTGCCGTCGGAACCCATCGCTGCGAATTCGTCGAGTACCTCGCGGCGACGTCCGGTGCTGAGGTATCGGGGCCTGTCGTCGTCGTTCAGTTGCCAGAAGTCGCAGTGCTGGCAGCGAAGATTGCAGCGCTTGTTGATCTGAATGAAGAGGAACTCGGGAGGGCGCATTGTCAGGAGCGCAGGTCTTCGGGTAGGAGCACGGGCCAGTGTAGCCCAATCCCGGCGAAGAGTCTCGCCTTGATACGCGCTCGACGAATGCAGCGACCAACCGGCAAGCGCCTATTTCCAGGAGCGCTTCCCGGTGCGCTTCCGAATGCTGTGCGGAAGCGCAATCCGTCGGCGTCATATGCCGACCGACGAATGAATCGAACCTCAGCCGCCGAGAAGCTGCGCGCGCGCGGCGGGCAGATCGTGAGCGAGAAGGCCCAGCCGATCGATGCTGCCCTCGAGCGAGGCCACGATCGGCTCGATGCCAAGCCGCGGCCCGTCGGGATACATCATCAAGCGCACGGCGGGCGCGCTGCCCGGCATGGCCACCGCACCGATGGTGAGGATCCCCTCCTGCTCCAGCATGTGCATCGCGACCAGTCCCGCGGCCTCGACCGCGACGAGCCTGGGCTTGTCGCGGATGGCGCTCTTCTCAAGGGCGATATCGAGCACGTCGTCGCCCGCGATCGACACGCCTGGACCGCCGAGGTACGCGCGGCTCGGTCCGTACTTCTCCGCGAGCACCTGGATCAGGCGCTTGGCGAGTTCGCCGGCTTCTTTCACCGCGGCGGGATCGAAGTCCCTGAGCGCATTGGCCACGCCAACGTACTGCCCCGCCTGCGCCTCGAGGCCAAGCTCGTAGGCTCGCGATCCGATGGCAGTGAGAAGGTCCTTGCGCCCGACGAGCACGCCCGCGCGCGGACCGGCTACGTGCTTGTCGGCCGAGCACACGGCAAGATCGATCTCGCCGACCTGGAACGTCGGCGGCTCGGCGAAGAAGGCGATGCGCGACGCCATGTGCGCGTCGTCGACGTAGACCAGCGTCTCCGCGGCGCGCGGCAGCGCGAGCGCCTGCCGGAATTCGGCGAACGGAATGTGCCGCTTCGAGGCGCTGATCGGCGTGATCAGCAGTAGCCGCGGCGCGCCGGATTCCCATGCTTCGGCGAGCTCCCCGTGACTGTGGAATTCGCGCAGCTCGGCTCCCGCCATCGAGATCGGCCGGACCGCGGACGGATGCGTCTGCCCACCCGCGGGAGCGAACGCGAACACGCGCGCTCCGCGCTTGAGCACGGAGGTCAGCGCTATGAAGTTGGCGGCCGACACGCGATTGAGTACGAGCGCGGAGTGCCGGGCGGGATCGGCGCCCATGTGCTTCAGCGCGAGCGGCTCGGTCCTGCCCTCGAAGTGCGCGAAGAACGGCACGTGGCTAGTGAGATGCGGCACGTCCTCCGCGGTGATGCCGCTGCCTCGATTCATCCCCGAGAGATCGTACACGCTATTCTTGCCGTGGCTCCGCACGCGCTCGCCAACGATTCTGCGGGCACGGAGCATGCGCACGATCTCCTCGTCCGAGCTCTTGAGGATGCTTCCCCTCGCATAGCGCACGATGGGGTCGAGACGATTGCCGAATCGATCGGTCTCCACGCTCGCCGATTCGAACGGGGCTTTCAACGCCTGTTGCCGGTTCATGTCGACTAATCCACCTTTGCGCCCGAATCCTTCACGACCTTGCCCCATCGCGCCACTTCCTGCTTGACATAGCCGGCGAACTGCGCCGAGGGCATCGTCGCGGGCGACGCGCCCTGGCTGACGAGGTTGGCGGCGACCTCTGGGGATTGCACCGCCTTGGCCACCGCGTCGCCGAGCTTCGCGACGATTTCCTTGGGCGTCGCCGCGGGAACGAATACGCCGTACCAGTATTCGGGCTCGTAGCCGGGAACGCCGGATTCGATGAAGGTCGGCACGTCCGGCAGCGCGGACATGCGCATCCTGGAGGAGATCGCAATCGCCTTGACGAGGGCACCTTTGATCGAGCCCATCGCAGCGGGCATGGTCGAGAACATCGCGTCGACGCGGCCGCCCGCGAGATCGCCGATGGCTGGCGGCGCGCCCTTGTACGGGACGTGCGTCCAGCTGAGGCCGGTCATCGACCGGAACAGCTCGCCGGACAGATGGGTGAAGCTGCCGTTCCCGGCCGAGGCGATGTTGAGCTCGCCCGGCTTCGCCTTTGCGAGCGCAATGAAATCGCCGACGGTCTTGACGGGCAGCGACGGACTGACGATGAGGACCATCGGCGACGAGGCGACCATCGCGACCGGCGCGAGGTCCTTGAGCGTGTCGTAGTCGAGCTTGCTGTAGATCGCCGGGTTGACCGCGATCTCCGAAGTGCTCGCGAGCACGAGTGTGTAGCCGTCGGGCGGCGAGCGGACCGCCACCTCGGTGCCGATCGACCCGCCGGCGCCGGCGCGGTTATCGACGAACACCTGCTGCCCCAGAAGCTCGGAGAGCTTTTGCGCGACGACTCGGCCGACGTTGTCGGAGCCGCCGCCCGCGGGAAACGGCACCACCAGCCGCACCGGCTTGGCCGGATAAGCTTGCGCGTCCGCACGCTGATTCAGGCCGAACGCGAGCGAGACGACGCACAGCAAGAGGAGGATGCGGGACATGGCCATGGGACGCGGCTGAATGAAGCGAGCGAGTATATTGCCTAACGAGCGGCGCCGGATAGTGGGCGGCCCATAGCGTCGTTTGCCCCGCGACTCTGCCGCCCTGGTCCGCGACGTTGCGGTCACGAGGTGCGATACCGCACGCCCACGCCCGCCGGTCGCGGATCGCACAATAGCGGCATGGCGGTGACGGACGACATACGACTCGAGCGAGCACGCTTGCACGTCGCCATGGCGGTGAGGCGGATCCAGCTCCAGCGGCAGCTGATCGACCGCATCGACATCGCAGGCCAGAACACCGCCTTGGCAACAGAATCTTCTCTGCAGTTTCGAGTCTGCGCTGAAGTTGATGCGGATCCATCTCGGCGCGGAAGAGGAAGAAGCTTTGCATCCGGGCGGTTAGCCCCGGCCCCTTCAGACCCGCGCGCCGCCCGACCCGGACCGGAAGCGCTATCCTTGGCGGCTATGGCACGCGCGCAAGAGCGGGATAGGGTAGTCGTGGGCGGGTCTGCGGGAAGCCATCTCCCGGCCGAAACCCTGCCGGCCTATTTTCCGGCAGCGGTTTTCGCGCGCTGCATCGTCCAATTTCCGTCGACACTCAATTCGACGTTCTGAGCGAGATGCATATGAGAACGTCGGCTCCAGTAGAGAATGCTGCTGCGGACGCGCCCTGGCAGCGGGGCAGGGTGGCATGCTCGGATGCGATGAAGCGGACAGGCGGAATTCGACGCGGAGGGGACAACATGAAGTTGCACGATCCACGGGCTCGTACACGGCGCGCATTCTTCTTCGCCATCTTCGCCGCAGTGGCCAGCCTCGCCGCATCCTGGCCCCAATCGACTCTCGCAGCCGACTCGGGGAAGCCGAAGATCGGTCTCATCGGGTCCGGCAGGATCGGCGGAACGTTGGGCGAGCTCTGGGCCAAGGCCGGATACCCGGTGATGTTCTCCTCGCTCGACGTCGCGCACGACAAGGAGCTCGCCGCGCGTGTCGGCGCCGGCGCGCGGGCGGGTACGCCGGCGGAGGCGGCGGCCTTCGGCGACGTGCTGTTGATCTCCGTGCCGTACAGCGCCCTGCCGCAGATCGGCCGCGATTACGCGGCCTCGATCAAGGGCAAGGTCGTGCTCGACACGTCGAACCCGATCGCGGGACGCGACGGCGACATCGCGGTTCCCGCGCGGGAGAAAGGCACCGGCGTCGCGTCGGCCGAGTACCTTGCGGGCGCGCGGCTGGTGCGCGCGTTCAATTCGGTCGGTTACACCTATTTGCGCAGCGAGGCGCACCGTGCCGGAGAAAAAGTGGCCATCCCGCTCGCGGCCGACGATCCGGAGGCACTCAAGGTCGCCACGCGCCTGGTCGAGGACGCGGGTTTCGAGCCCGTGTTCGTGGGCCCGCTCGCCAAGGCGAAGGAATTCGACGTCGGCACGCCCGTGTTCGGCAAGGCGCTGACCGCTTCCGAGCTGCGCAAGACTCTCGGCATCGCCAAGTAAGCGGAGCGTCGTCGCGACGCTCGCCAGGGAAAACCCGGGATGAACGCAGGCGTCGTCCGGCGAACGCTCAACCGCCTCGTCGCGGTGCGGCTGGAAGAGGTCGCGGCGCTGTGCTGGTCGTTCGCGTATTTCTTCTGCCTGCTCGCCGGCTACTACGTTCTGCGGCCGCTGCGCGACGAGATGGGTATCGCCGGCGGGGTGAAGAACCTGCAGTGGCTGTTCACCGCCACGTTCGTCGTCATGCTGCTGGCCGTGCCGCTGTTCGGATGGATCGTGGCCACGCTGCCCCGGCGCCGCTTCATCCCGCTGGTCTACCATTTCTTCGTGCTTAACATCGCGCTCTTCTGGCTTCTGCTCGTCTCGGGCATCGCCAGGCAGGACGTGGCGCGAGTCTTCTTCGTCTGGATCAGCGTGTTCAACCTGTTCGCGGTGTCCGTGTTCTGGTCGTTCATGGCGGATCTCTACACGAGCGAGCAGGGCAAGCGCCTGTTCGGCTTCATCGCCGCCGGCGGATCGGCCGGTGCGCTGCTGGGTCCGGCGATGACGGTCGCGCTCGCCATTCCGCTCGGGGCGGTGAACCTGCTCATCGTCGCGGCGGCATTGCTGGAACTCGCGGTGTTCTGCGCGCGCCGGCTCGAAGCGGTGGCGCCCGCGCTCAAGGCGCCGACGCCGGAGATTGTCGGCGGGCCCTTGTCGGCGAAGCCGCCGGAGAGCAAAGGCCTGGGAGGCGGCTGGCTCGCCGGTATCGCGATGGTCGTGCGCTCGCCGTATCTCGCCGGAATCGCGCTGTGGGTGTTCCTACTGTCGCTGGCGGGCACATTCCTCTATTTTCAGCAGGCGAACATCGTCGCGGCGGCGTCGAGCGATCCCGCGGTGCGCACGCGGATCTTCGCGACCATCGATCTGGCGGTCGGCATCCTGACCATCGTCGTGCAAGGCCTCGCGACCGGGCGGCTCATAGCCCGCTTCGGCGTGGGGTGGGCAGCGGCCTTGCTGCCGCTGGTGTTCGCCATCGGTTTCCTCGTTCTGGCCTGGACGCCGTTGCTCCTCGTGGTCATCGCCTTCCAGGCGCTCCAGCGCACCGCGAACTTCGGCCTTTCCAATCCGGCGCGCGAGGTCCTGTTCACCGTGCTCGCGCGCGAAGAGAAGTATAAGGCCAAGAACGTGATCGACATCGTCGTCTTTCGTGGCGCCGACGCGGTCTCGGGCTGGCTGTTCGCTCTGCTGCGCGGTGCGGGCCTGGAGCTGACTACGATCTCGCTCGCGACTGTGCCGGTCGCCGCGGGATGGCTCGTCCTCGCGCTGGCGCTGGGCCGAGCGCAGGAAGCGCGGGCACGGCAGGCGCAGCCGCCGCCCGCAAGCTTGTCGAAGGAGACGTCAGCCGTCTAGCTGCTGGCGGGAATGCCGCGAACGACCGTCGTCAATGACGAGAGGCTCGAGGCGCGCGATGATCGATGGCTTCGCGACCGTCAGCCGGCTGCCGCGGCTTCCACGCGCGCGCAAGGCTCTGCGCCTCCTCGAGTCACCGCAGCGTCATCTTCCTCGCCACGATGTCGCGATTCCTGATCGCCCGGAGCGCGCTTCTCGGTCGCTGAAGCAGCGAAGCCCACAGCGGCGAGATTGAGCCGTTTGTGCGCCTGGATGTAGTTCTGCGGAACCCCCGGCTGAAGAAGTACATGATACCGCTTGAGCGCCTCGGCATAGTCCTGGGGCAGACCAGAACCGCGCTCGTACATGACTGCGAGATTGAACGGTGCGTGAGGGCTTCCCTGGATGGCCGCTCGGCGATGCCACTCCACGGCTTCCGCATGGGTCCTGGGCCACGCCGCGTCCATGCTCGTACATGAAGCCGAGGTTGATCGACGTCGTCCCTAGGCACGCTCTTGCCGGTGCGGTGCATGTGGGCCAGCGCGTACTGCGCGGGGGGATAGCCCTTGTTGGCGAAAATGCGGAACCAATGGGCGGCTTCGACCGCATCGCGCCGAGTGCCCAGACCTTCCGCGGAGGTCAAACCGACGTCGTAGCGCGACTCGGCTTCGCCCGCAACGTAGAGCACCAGGCGAAGCGGCGGGAAATTCGCGATCATACGGACCTGCGTCATAGAAGCATCCCACCTGTTTCGGTCGCCAAGCCCGATGCCAGCGAGATCGACTGGGAATTCTTACCACATTCGGCAATGCCGTCATTAACCGATGATTGATCTCCATCCCAGAGGCCGATCCGCGCAACGCTGGCGCCGTCGGCCCATTGAACGGCTGTGACTGCCGACCGGGCGAACCGCCGTTCGCCAGGCCCGCTGTCCATCCTGCGCGTCGGCGTCATATCGCTCGCGGTCGCCATGGGGATCGGGCGTTTCGCCTTCACGCCGCTGCTGCCGCTGATGGTGCGCGACCACGCGATTGATGCCGCGACCGGCTCCGAATGGGCGGCGGCGAACTACGCCGGCTATCTCATCGGCGCGATGACGGCCGCACGGATGGGCCGGCGAATCCTGCCGAGCCTGCGTGCGGCGCTGATCGGGATCGCGCTGTCCACGATACTGGTCGCCTTCGTCCAAGGGGCGGTGCTCGGGGCGGCGCTGCGCTTCGCGGCGGGCGTATTCAGCGCCTGGGTGCTGGTCCTGGCGAGCAGCTGGTGCCTCGCCGAGCTTGCGCGTCGCGGCGAGGTGCGCGCGGGATCGTGGATCTACACCGGCGTGGGTCTGGGCATCGCCCTGGCAGGCGTGGTGGCCTGGCTCGGCGGCAGGCAGGCGGCTTGGCTGCTGTGGCTCGAGCTGGGGCTTCTAGCGGCGCTCGGCGCGGCGTACGCCTTGGCCGCGCTTCCGCGAACGAGCGCCGACCGTCCCGCTGCAAGCGTTACGGCGCACGGGCGCCCGCCGGGAAGCTGGAAGCTCGTGATCTGCTACGGCGCGTTCGGGTTCGGCTACATCGTGCCGGCGACCTTCCTGCCCGCGCTCGCGCGTGAGCAAGTCGACGACCCGCTCGTCTTCGGTGTCACCTGGCCGCTGTTCGGTATCGCCGCCGCGCTATCGGTCGCCGTCGTGGCGCGACTGCTGTCGGCCGCGCCACGGCGCCGCCTCTGGGCGGTGGCGCAGGGGGCGATGGCGGTCGGCACCGGGCTTCCGGTCCTTAGCGAAAGCCTCTGGTTGCTGGCGCTCTCTGCGCTGCTCGTTGGCGGAACGTTCATGATCACTACCATGGCGGGGCTGCAGATGGCCCGCGAGCTCATGCCACGCGATCCCACGCCGCTGCTCGCCAGGATGACCGCCGCTTTCGCCGCCGGACAGATCGCCGGGCCGCTGCTGGTGCGCGCGCTGCAGTTTCAGCCGGCAACCGGGGCCGCGGGAGTGAGCGCGGCCAGCGCGATCGCCGCGCTGGTGCTGGCGCTCAGCGCACTGTGGCTTTGGCTCGGAAAGGGAAGCGCCTGAGGCAGGCTGTCGGTAGACCTACGACGGCATCCGGCCGGTCGGGTCAGGGCGTGCGACGAAAAGCATTCGCTGCATCACACGGTCCCGGTATACGAACGCGTGCGTAAGCGCGGCCAGCACGTGGCACGAGGATCACCGCCAGCAGGACCCAGACGATGCTCTGGTGTGTCTCGCCGATTCCCCTGCCGATGGGCGAGCCCTGCGCGACCAGGGCTGGCAAGGGAGCGAGGTCGAAGAAGGTGAGCGACCAGCCGCGGGCCGAGGCGTAGAACCAGCCGGTAAGCGTGGTCACGAGCACGAGAAGATAGAGCAGCCAATGGACGCCCGCGGACGCGTTCCGCTGCCAGCGCGGCAGCTCGGGCTCGGGC
>DATJBM010000006.1:0-46038 GCA_035515295.1 Casimicrobiaceae bacterium
GTGGAGTGGCGCGACGTCTACGGCGATTTCCCGCAGCTCACGATGCGCCGCGAGCACATCGACGTCGACGTCGCGGAATGGAGCTCCGGCGAGCACCGCACCTTCATCGACGTGCCGCGCGTGACGTGGGTCCTGCGCACCTTCACGCTGGTCGTGCCGGTCCTCCAGACCGCGCCTCCCGAGCCGCGTCAATGGGTGGGCAGCTCGACGCTGCCGGCCGAGGCCTCGCTGCAGCGCGCTCGCGGCGCGCTCGCGGCGAGCGAGGCGGCATCGCAAACGACGGTCGACGAAGCCTTGGCCGCGATCGCACGGAGCATCGCGGCGGTCGAGGCGCAAGGCGCGGACGCATCCAGGGTGCGAAGCAGCGACGGCGCGGCAATCGATCTCGCCTCGCTGCGCCAGGCGCTCCTCGACGGGAAGACGGCTCAGGCGGAGCGCTATGCCCGGATTCGTGCCGAGCTGGATGCCTCGGGAGCGGGCGTGCCGGTGCGCAGGCCCTGATATCGGGCTTGGCGAGGCGGGTCAGCGGTCGTCGAGAACGACCGGCGAATCGTCCTGAAACGCTACCGCAAACGGGCGCGGCAAGCGCTCCTTGGTGCTGACGAGGCGCACGTGGACGAAGGAAGAAAGATCCCGGAACGCCGAACGTAGGTCGTGCGCGCCTTCGCTGCGGGTGACGATGCGTCCCCAGCGCGAGCGCCGTGACGCCAGGCGGGCCCGGACCACGAGGCCGAGCGACAGCTCGGCGAGCTGCCGGTCGCGGCTCATGTAGCTGCCATAGGGCGCGACGATCGCGATCTCCAGCGGATTGCGCGTCCACTCCGCGTTGATGCGAGCCGCCAGCTCGCACGCTTTGCCGAGGATCTGTCTCGCGCGCTCCCGCGGCAAGGGCGCGACGACGCGTGCGAAAGCGAGCTCGAGAAATCGTTGGTTCAGACCGTAGTCCGCCTTGCTCTCGCTTGGCGGGTCGAGCAACCCCTGGGCGACGAACTCGTCGATCAGCATCTGACCCTGCGTCGTATCGCCGATGCCGAAGTCGTTGCGCAGGTGCCGAGCGCTGACCCGCGCCCGGGAGGCTGGCAGTCCGACCACCCGGGTATAGACGCGCGCCGTGGCGGTCCGCAGGCTCAGCGGATCGATGCCGAAGTACAGACGATCGGTGACCAGCGTACGCGCCTTCATGGTTGCCATGGAAGAGTCCGGGAGAGCTTATGACATTAGCATAAGCCACGCCGGATGGAAAGCGTGCGCCGGCAGCTGTCGGCTACGGCTTTCCGACGATGTCCTTCTTGAGCGTCGATACGCTCGTCAGGACCTCGTCCTTCTCCTTGGGCGGAACGTTGAACTTGTCCAGAGTGGCGTTGAGCAGCTTGACCGAGGTGTTCCAATCGCTTTCGCGGATGCCGATCCCGGCGTGGACGGTCTTCATGTCGCGCCCGGTGTAGAAGCAGGGGCCGCCCGTCACGGCGCACAGCTGGTCGACGATGCGCTGGCGGATCCGCTTGATGGAATCGCTGCTGTGACCGGCAAAGAAGCGAGTGAACGCCGGGTGCGTCGAGAGCCGTCCGAGGAAATCGTCGGTGACGGCCGCCAGCGCGTCGTAGCCACCGAGACGCTTGTACAGGCTGGGTCCCGATTGTTGTGCTGCGGCGGGCAGCGCGAGGGCGAGAAGAAGGGCGAATCCCGTCACCGCGGCCTTCAGTTTGCGCACGATGAACCTCCTGGAATGTATGGTCGAGACCTCCGCTTGTACGTGGGCCGTGGCTGACCGGATGCACAGCCACCACGCCCTGGACCCGATTCGTCGCCGCGGCGGTCAGGCCCGACCGCCATCGACAGGAAGCCCTTCGGCGCGCCAGCGCAGCATCCCGCCGGCGAGATTCGCCACGTCCTTGAACCCCGCGCGCTGGAGCAGCACGGAGGCCTGGGCCGAACGCGCACCCGAGCGGCACACCGCGACGACCGGCCGCTCCCGGGCGAGCTCGCCGGCGCGCGCGGCGAGCTCGCCGAGCGGAATCAGCGTTGCGCCGCGGATGTGGCCGAGCGAGCCGTGATACTCGTCGGGTTCGCGCACGTCGACGATCTGGATGGCGTCAGCGTGCTCCTCGAGCGCCTGGGGCTGGATCTCCCAGATGCCGGCGAAAGTGAAGGTCAGCGGTGCCCAGCCCGGGTCCGCCGGCAGCGCCGTGTCGGTCTGGGGCCGCCCGCAGCGCAGGTTGGCCGGTACCGCGATGTCGATCAGCTTCGGATGCGGCAAACCGAGGTTCTGCATGTAGCCGACGAAATCCGCCTCGCCGATTTCGCCGCCCAGCCGCGGGTTGTAGCGCCGCTCCTCGGCCACGCTGGTCACGGTGAGGCCGCGGTAATCGTGCGCGGGATAGAGCAGGCACGAGGGCGGCAGCGTCAGGATCTGGCTCCGCACCGAGCGGTACATCTCGCGCGCGTCGCCCTGCTGGAAGTCGGTGCGGCCGCTGCCGCGGATGAGCAGGCAGTCGCCGGTGAAAGCCATGCTTTCGTCGTCGAGCACGTATGTCACGCAGCCGTGGGTATGGCCGGGCGTGGCGCGCACTTCCAGATGCCGCGCGCCGAAGGACACGCGGTCGCCGTGCTCGATGTAGCGGTCGGCACCCCCGGCGCCCGTCGCCGCCGAGACGACGATCGCGCTGCCGAACGGATGCTTCAACAGCCACGCTCCCGTCACGTGATCGGCGTGGATGTGCGTCTCGAGCGTCGCGAGCAGCCTGAGATCGAGTTCGGCGATGAGCGCGGCGTCGCGTCGCGCCTGCTCGAATACCGGGTCGATCAGCACGGCTTCGCGCGTCCGATCGTCGCCCAGGAGGTAGGAATACGTCGACGACTGCGGATCGAAGAGTTGGCGGAAGACGAGCATCGTCAGGCCAGTATAAGTCACGTCGGCCGGCGTCCGGCGAGCCGGGTTTCGCGGCGATCAGCGTTCGGCCGGTGCGAGGCGATAGGTGATGCACCATGACCACGGTGGCAGCCCCGCGGTGTGCCAGGCGTCGATCCGCTCCGGTTTTACCAGCTTGCTGATGGACGGCTCGCTCAAGGAGGACATGAAGACGCCGGCGAGCTACGAGTACAACGTCGCCGTGACGCGCAGGGTGGTCGAGATGGCGCACCCGATCGGCGTCTCGGTGGAAGGTGAGCTGGGCTGTCTCGGCTCGCTGGAATCGGGCACGGCCGGCGCGGAGGACGGCGTGGGGGCGCAAGGGAAGCTCTCTCACGATCAGCTCCTGAGCGATCCGGGCCAGGCCGCCGACTTCGTGGCGAAGACCGGGGTGGATGCTCTGGCGATCGCGATCGGCACTTCGCACGGCGTCTACAAGTTCTCGCGTAAGCCCACCGGCGACATCCTGGCGATCGACCGCATCAAGGCGATCCACGTGCGCCTGCCGAACACGCACCTCGTAATGCACGGCTCCTCCTCGGCCCCGCAGGAGTGGCTGGCGGTGATCCGCGAGTTCGGCGGCGATTTCGAGGAGACTACGGCGTTCCGGTCGAGGAGATCCAGGAGGGGATCCGCAACGGGGTGCGCAAGGTCAACATCGACACCGACATCCGCCTCGCGATGACCGGCGCGATCCGGCGCGCGCTCGCCAGGGACCGGCGGGAATTCGACCCGCGCAAGCCGCTCAAGGATGCGACGGCGGCGGCGAAGGCGATCGGTGCGGCTCGCTTCGCCGCCTTCGGCTGCTCAGGGCAAGCGTCGAAGATCCGGCCCGTGCCGCTCGCGAGGATGGCGGAGATCTATCGGAAGCAGGAGCGCGTACCCGCTGCGGCATGAGACGGCGACGCGCTTGCCGCTGCCGCGCGACACCCCCCGAGGCTTCCCCGGGTTGATGCAGCTCAAGAAGGAAATCCGCCGTCCCTGTTAATATTTACCGGTTGAAGCGGAGCGGCGTCCGGTTCGGGAGAGCAAGATCGTGGCCAAGAGGATCGGAATCATCGTGATGTCAGGAGTACGGGAGCGTCTGCAGATGGCGGCGATGACCGCCGCGGTCGGCGCCGTGAGCGGTAACGAAGTGAGCGTGTTCGTTTCCATGAACGCTCTCGCGTATTTTCTCCGCGACAACCGCGAAGAAGCTCCTTTCGAGGGCTCGTTCGGAAAACTCCTGTCGGAGAAGAACGCACCCGGATTCCGGGCGCTGTTCGAGCAGGCCGTCGAGCTCGGCGACGCCAAGATCCATCCTTGCTCCATGGCGATGGACGTCATGGGGCTCGAGTCCAAGGCGCTGGAGCCTTACCTGGGCGAGCCGCTCGGACTCACGAAGTTCCTCGACGACGCCCAGGACGCCCAGGTCTGGACATTCTGACTTCATGCCGCAGTGGCCAGCGGCTTCGACCATCGCCGCCACCTTGGAGCAACGAACGGAGACCTCATGAACGACCGGAAACTGATCGACGCGCGCGGCAGCTTCTGCCCCGGACCCTTGATGGAGCTCATCGCCGGGATGAAGCTCGCCCAGGTGGGCGAGGAGCTGGAGCTGTTGTCCACGGACAAGGGATCAGCCAACGACGTGCCGGAATGGATACGTAAAGTCGGGCACGAGCTGCTGGACAACCGGGAGGAGGGGGGCGTCTGGCACATCACCGTGAGGAAGGCGAAGTGAGACTCGAGGCGCGGTTGCTTCGATCGGAAGACTTAAGGAGGAGGGCATGAAGATACTCGTCGTTGGTGGCGGAATGGGTGGCACGATCCTCGCGAACAACCTGGCGCGGCGACTGCCCGGGGAACTGAAGTCGGGCAAGGCGCAGATCACGATGCTGTCGGCTTCGGAGAAGCACATGTATCAGCCGGGCCTGCTCTACCTGGCGCTGGGGCGCATGACGCCGGATGAGCTCTATCGCGATCAGGCGAGCCTGCTCGAGCCTGGAATCAGGTTCTACGCCGATCCGGTGGAGCAGTTCCTGCTCGACAAGAACCAGGTGAAGACCAAGGGCGGCAAGGTGCACGATTACGACGTGATCGCCATCGCCACGGGGTCGCGCCCGGTGCCCGAGACGATCCCGGGTCTCGTGGAGAACTCCGAGACGTTCTACACGGAGGAGACGGCGGTCAAGATGTTCAAGCGGCTGCAGAGCTTCGAAGGCGGCAAGGTCGTGATCGCCGTGGGCGTGCCCCACAAGTGCCCGATGGCGCCGCTCGAGATCGCTTTCATGCTCTACGACTACTTCAAGGATCGCGGCATCCTGGACAAGGTGAAGATCCACTACACCTATCCGATAGGCCGCGTGCACAGCCTGGAGAACGTCGCCAAGTGGGCCGCTCCCGAGTTCGACCGGCTCGGCATCACCTACGAGACGCTGTTCAACATCAAGGAGGTCGACGGCAAGGCCAAGGTAGTGCGCAGCGAGGAGGGCACCGAGGCGGCGTTCGACCTCCTGATCTCGATTCCGGCGCACCGCGGCATGGAAGTGATCGAGAAGAACGGCCTGGGGCAGGGCGGCTGGATCCCGACCAACCGGGCGAAACTCAACATGGAGGGGCGCAAGAACGTGTTCGTGCTCGGCGATACCACCAACATCCCGATCAGCAAGGCGGGCTCGACCGCGCACTTCGAGGCCGAGGCGCTGGGCGAGAACATCGCGGCGATGGTGAAGCTCGGCTCGCCGGTGCGCGACTACGACGGCAAGGTATTCTGCTTCATCGAGGCGGGGAAGGACCGCGCCACGTACGCCATGTTCGACTACCAGAACCCGCCGCAACCCAAGGAGCCGACCCGCGCCGTGCACTGGTTCAAGATGGCGTACAACAAGCTGTACTGGGTTTCGGCCCGCGGCCTGCTGTGAGGAGGGATCATGAATGACGGGGTGAAGGAAAACGGATCGGCCGACGCCGAGGTCGAGCGCGTGGTTTCGGCCGCGCGCGACGCACTGACCGACGAGATGGTCGGGCGGCTCTCGTCCACCGCGGCCGACGCGATGGACATGATCGATCAGGTGCAGCGCAGCGGCCTCGGCAAGGCGATCCCGCAGCTCGCGCGGATGGTCAACGACGGTGATCTCGAGCGTCTGGCGCAGCTCGCGCGGCTCTACGCGGCCGCCCAGGATGCGGTGACTGACGAGATGGTCGCTCGGCTCACCGAGGCGGTGAGCGGAGGGCTGTCGCTCGCCGACCAGGTGCAGCGCGCCGGCCTGGAGCGGGCGATTCCGGCTCTGGTGCAGCTCGTCGAGAACGGCGACTTGGCGCGGCTCGTGAGGCTGGCCCGGCTCTACAGCTCGGCCGAGGACGCGATGACCGAGGAGATGGTCGGGCGGGTGGCCGACACCATCGGCGGAGGCATGTCGCTGCTGGATCGGCTCAATCGCGGCGGTGGCGAGCGGGTCGTGGCGATGCTCGAGCGTCTCGAACACAGCGGCGCCCTGGAGAAGATGGCGAATACGATGCCGCGTGTGCTGGAAAGGTTGGACCAGGTCCATGCGCTGCTCGAATGCATCGAGCAGGCGGCGATCGCGAGCGACAAGGCCCCGCGCTCGAGCGGTGGATTCGGGGGACTGTGGCGCACGATGAAGGACCCGGAGACGCAGGACGCCTTCGGCTTCCTCGTGCTGCTCGGCAAGCAGCTGCGCACGAGTTGTCCTCGCGGCACTTAGGTAGGGTCGACTGCCGGGGACGCTCCAGGCCGGGGTGGTTGGCGGCGCGCGCGACGGGATCCCTTGCCGCATCGCCTGCAAGGCCGCGCCCCCGCGCTGCGCGGGCTCCGCCGAACCGTTCTGCGGCACGAATTATGCCAATGGCATAACGAGACTTTGAGCCCCAGGACGCTTCTCTGGGCGAATCCGAACGCGGGCCGCTGGCACCCAACGAGAACCCGCGCTTGCGCCGAACGGCTTGCGAGGAAGCGCGGGCGTCCGGGGCCTCGATCAGCCGAAGCGGGCGAGCAGCTCGGCCACCATGCCGGCGCGCGCCCGCCGGGCGCTCGCGCCGTCAGGAACGCCGCTGCGGATCAGGCAGGAAATCATTTCGTAGAAAGCGCGGTCCAGCGCCTTGCGGGCGGCCGCGAGCTGCAGCGCGATGTCTTCGCACGGGCGGTCGTCGGCGATCATCCGCCGGACGCCCCGCACCTGGCCCTCGATCCGTGCCAGCCGCGAATCCATGGCCCGCTTGGCGGCGGCATCGTGAATGGCCGAATGCTTCCTCCGGGTCGAGCCCATTGCTGTCTCCATCGGCGGTTGCCGGGCGGGTGATGATATACCCCTGTGGGTAAATGCGCACCGGCACGCGCCGCGCTGCGGCAAAGGCGCGCAATCGCGGATTCCCATGGGCACCATGATCCGAGCTTGTGGATACCCTCCCAGAGTATTAGGATTGCCCGAGGGGGGCTTGACGTGAGTCAAGGCGCGTTTTCGCAGGCGTCGTAGCATCAAGCCGTAGTGCGCGCACAGCGCGCAGGCCCGATGTCTGAAGTCAAGCAATTGACCGAGGAGCGATCCAATGGGCGAACAAGCCACGCCGGAAAAAATCGACGCCGTCGCGCTGGACCGCCTGATCGACGAGCGCATCGACGCCTTGTTCGCCTCGAAGCTCGAGGCGAAGCTCGCCGAGATCAAGGCGGCGAAGACGCCGTCGATGACCATTATCGCCACCAAGGGCACGCTGGATTGGGCCTATCCGCCGTTCATCCTGTCGTCCACTGCGGCGGCGCTCGGCTGGGACGTGTCGGTGTTCTTCACGTTCTACGGGCTGGAGCTGCTCAAGAAGGATCTGCGGAAGCTCAAGGTGAGCCCGCTGGGCAATCCGGCGATGCCGATGAAGATGCCGATGGGGCCGGCGTGGTTCCGGTCGATCCGCTGGAACATTCCCAACGCAGTGCAGTCGCTGATTCCCGCCTACGAGGCGTTCGCGACCCGCATGATGCGCAAGACGATCAGGAACAAGGGCGTGGCCGAGATTGCCGAGCTCCGCAATCTGTGCCTCGAGGCGGGCGTGAACCTGATCGGCTGCCAGATGACGGTCGATCTCTTCGGCTACAAGCGCGAGGACTTCATTCCGGAGGTGAAGGACTACGTCGGCGCTGCCACGTTCCTGCCGATGGCCAAGGATGCCGACGTGAGCCTGTTCATCTGATCCGACTTCATTTTCCCGGCGTCGCCAAGGCTGCGTCCGGTCAAGAACAGCAACCAGAGAGGGAGAGCTCCATGAGACTGAGAACGATCGCGGCGGCCGTCGCGCTGGCGCTGCCGGCCGTGGCGTACGCAACCGACGGCTATTTTCAGCACGGCTACGGAATGAAGGCCATCGGCATGGGTGGCACGTCGATCGCCGTCACCGGCGATGCGTTCGGCGGCGCCAACAATCCCGCGACGATGGCCTATGCAGGCAACCAGTTCGCCATCGGCGCGACCCTTTTCAGCCCGCACCGCAAGGCCGAGCGCACCGGCGGCGACGCATTCGGCCTCAGCGGCTCCGCCGAGAGCGACAGCAACTACTTCGGGATTCCTGAGGTCGGCTACAGCTACATGGTGCGTCCGGACGTCGGCCTTGGCATCACCGTGTACGGCAACGGCGGCATGAACACCGATTACCCAGGCGATCAGCTGCCCTCGCCGGGCGCGTGCGGCCCGGCGACCGGGCCGGGCAACGGTTTCAACCCCGCACCCGGCCCCTACAACCTCTTCTGCGGCAACGGGAGGCTCGGCGTAGACCTTTCGCAGCTCATTGTCGCTCCGACCGCGGCGTGGCGCTTCCATCCCGACCATTCGATCGGGATCGCGCCACTGTTCGCCTATCAACGCTTCAAGGCCGAGGGGCTGCAGGCATTCGACACCAACCCCGGACTTTCGACGAGCCCCGGTAACGTCACCAACCGCGGCTACGACGGCGAGACCGGATGGGGCGTGCGCGTGGGCTACTACGGCCAGTTCACGCCGCAGTTCGCGGTCGGCGTGACGTACCAGTCGAAGATCAGTATGAGCGACTTCGGCAAGTACAAGGGGCTTTTCGCCGAGCAGGGCGGCTTCGACATCCCATCGAACTGGGGCGTGGGGGTCGCGCTGCGGCCGACCCCGCAATGGCTGCTCGCGCTCGACTATGTGCGTATCTACTACAGCGACGCCAAGTCCGTGCACAACCCGAGCAACCTGATCCTGCAGTGCGCCTTCCAGGTCGATCCCAACACGTGCCTTGGCGGCTCCAACGGCGCCGGCTTCGGGTGGCAGGACATCGGCGTCTGGAAGCTCGGCGTGCAGTACGAGCTCAATCCCCAGTGGACGCTGCGGGCGGGCTACAACCACAGCGACAATCCGATCCGCTCGAACGATGTCACGTTCAACATCCTCGCCCCCGGCGTCGTGAAGGACCACGTCACCGCGGGCGCTACCTGGAAATGGGATGCCCGCAACGAGCTCACTGGCGGGTTCATGTACGCGTTCAACAACGACGTCCAGGGGCCGAGCCTGCTGAACGGCTTCTTCCCGCCCGGGGCGGCGAACATGCAGGAGAAGATCCAGATGTACGAATGGTCGCTCGGCGTGCAGTGGGCGTACCACTTCTGACGTCGGCCTGATTTCGCCCGAAAGAGCCCCGCTGCTGCGGGGCTTTTCACTTGGCCGGCTCAGCAGAGTCCCGCCTCGTCATTCAGGCGGGTAGGGGTTCTCCACGCGCCAGCCGACTCGGCGCAGGAACGCGAGCGTCGGCTCGAGCATCGCGCCGGCTTCCGCGCGCCGCCGCGGATTGGCGAGCGCGCGTCGGCGCCACAGGCGTGGGGGCGCAAGGCCGGCATCGGCATAGACGGCGAGCGGCGGAAAGTAGAGATAGCGCGCCAGCGCGTCGACGAGCCGCGATAGGAGCGGGGAGAGCAGCACGCGCTCCCATCCGGCGAGCCGCCGCGTCGCCTCCTCGCAGTGCTCGCGCGCGAGCGCGGCGTGCCGGCCTTCGTCCCCGCTGTGCAGGTGCGAGAGGCGATAGACGACTGCGCTCAAGGTGGCATCTTCCACGCCTTGCTGCAGCCGATGATTCAGCCGGTTGGGCAGCTCCTCGCCGGCCACTACCATCGCCCAGAACAGCGCCGAGCGCGTCGGGAGCCATCCCGCCAGCATCTCGGCAAGGCACGGCCCGTTGTGCGTCGCCACGCCGCCGCCGCGTAGAAGCTCCAGGAACATCAGACTGTGTCCAGCCTCCTCGCGGATTTCCTCGAGGTACCGGGCGCGGCGCACTGCGTCGCGCGTACGCGGGGCGAGATGCGCGAGCCGCTGCATGAACATCGCCTCCAGCCAAAGACCGGCTTGCGCGAGATGCTCGAACTCGCGATGCGACAGGCGCCGCCGCGTCGCGAGCGGAAGCGCCTCGAATTCGGGCACGCCGGCGAGCGACAGCTCCTTCGGCGGCAGCCACCAGCACTCGCGGTCGACGGCGCGCCAGTCGATCCTCTCGAGCGGATCGCGATACGGCGGGACGGAGGGTTCGGCGATGCGCACGATGAATCGGGGCGGGCGAATGCCGCGCGCCGTGCGGCTCAATCGCTGGCAATATACCGGCTCGGCGACGCATTGCAAGACGACGGAAGACCATCCTGGTTCTCGATCTGTTCTACGAGCTCGCGCTTCCTCCGCAGCTCGCGCGCAGCGAGTCGCAGGTTTTTGCCGACGCGATGGTAGAGACCGAGCTCGCCGACCGGCTCGGCTTCCACGGCGTATGGCTGGTCGAGCATCACTTCATGCCCGGCTACTCGCATTGCTCCAAGCCGGAGCTCTTCCTCGCCGCGCTCGCAGCGCGCACCTCGCGCCTGCGTCTCGGGCTGGGCGTCGTGCCGTTGCCCTATCACCATCCGGTGCACGTCGCCGAGCGGATCGCGACGCTCGATCACCTGTGCGGCGGGCGGCTGGAAGTCGGCATCGGCCGCGGATTCGCGCCGCGGGAGTACGAGGTCTTCGGCGTGCCGATGGCGAAGAGCCGCGAGCTCGTCGACGAGTCGCTCGCCATCCTGCGCGCGGCGGCGAAGGACACGCCGGTCGTCTTCGCCGGCCGACACTTCCGCCTCGATGGGGTCGCGATCCTGCCGCGCCCGGTCCAGCGCCCCCATCCTCCCTTGTGGACGGCCGCCGTGAGCCCCGAGACGTTCGACTGGGCCGCACGCTCCGATCTGGGCGTGCTCGCCGGTCCGTTCAAGCCCTGGCCGATGGTCGCCGCGGACGTTCGGCGCTATCGCGCCGCCTGGCGCGGGAGCGAACCGCCGCGCATCGGCATGACGGTCGGCATGCTCTGCCTGCGCAACGGCAAGCGGGCGAGAGAGCTCGCGGCGCCGGCAATGCGCTGGTTCTACGGCGAGCTGCTCAAAGTGACGGCGCCAGTGCTGGAGAGCCTGCTGCCGAGCTACGAGCAGCTCTACGACCTCGGACGCTTCCGCCGCCTGCTGCGCTTCGGAACGCGGCCGCGGCTGCTCGATCTCGCCGGGCTCACCGTGGTGGGCACGCCGGCGGATTGCCTCGGTCGGTTGGAGCGCTATGCGCAGGCCGGCGTCACGCACGTGCTCTGTGCCGTGGGCGCGGGGGCGCTGCCGACCGAAATCGTGCGCGAATCGCTCGAGTGCATCGCCACGGACGTCCTGCCCGCACTCGCCGGGTAACCGGCATGAGTCGATGCGCGTAGTGGTAAGCGGCGCGGCGGGGAGCCTCGCCGCAGCGCTCCTGCGCCGCCTGTGCGCCGATCCGGGCGTCGCGCGGGTGACCGGCATCGATCGCCGTCCCTGCAGCTTTGGACATCCCAAATTGGAGTCGCGCGTCGCCGACGTCGCGGAGCCTTCGGCCCATGCCGCGCTGCGCGGCGCTGACGCAGTCGTGCACCTCGCCTTCGAGCTCTTCCGCGGGCGCAGGCCGCTGCGCTGGATGGAACGTGCCAATGTCGAAGGCGGCAAGCGCTTTCTCGCCGCCGCGCGTGGCGCGGGCGTCCCGCGAATCGTGCATCTGTCGAGCGCCGCGGTGTACGGGCCCGGGACCGATCTCGTGGAGGGCTCCCCGCTCGCGCCGCTGCCGCGCTTTCACTACGCGCGCCAGAAGGTCGCCGTCGAGCGCTGGATCGGGCGCGAGCTGCCGCATGCCGCGGTGCTGCGTCCGACCGTGATCCTGGGTCCGCACGCGCTGCCGCTGCTGCGCCGGCTGATCGCGTCTCCCTTCTACGTGCGTCTGCCCGATCCGCAGCCGCGGTTGCAATGCGTGCACGAGGACGACGTCGCCGAGGCAATCGTCGCCGCCCTCGAGCGTGGCGCTAGCGGCCCGTTCAACCTCGCCGCGCCGGGAAGCTTCTCGCTACGCGAGCTGGTGCGCTGGCACCATCCTGACGCGCCCGGCGTGCCGCTCGGGCTCTTCCGCAGCGGGGTGCGCCTCGCCTGGCTGGCGACAGGGTGGGGCGGAGAGACGGGCTGGATCGACGGGCTCGACGCGACGGTCACGCTCGACTGCCGGCGCGTCGAAGAGACGCTCGGCTGGCGGCCGCGCTTCACGGAATGGCGCGAGATCGTGGCGGCGACGCTCTCGTCGTCGCGCTGAGCCGCTACAATCGAGGCCGTGTCGATCGCGTTTCTCATCGAAAAGCTGCGGGGGCTCGCTGCCCGGGAATCGAGCCTGTTCCACGCGCAGCTCCTGCGCGAAGACCGCGCACGCCTGGAAAGGCTCGGCGAGCTCGCCCGCTCGACCGAGGACATCGAGACCTTCAAGCGAGCGGGGCGGCGCCTGGGCTGGACGCAGGGCGACCTGCGCACGACCGAGCTCGGCGCGGCGCTGGACGAGCTGCTCGAGGCGGTGTTCGCTTACGCAAACGGCGATGACGGTGCGCTGCAGGAGGCGCGCATCGAAACGGCGTGGCAGCAGCTCTACCGTTTCAGGATCGAGCGTCTCGTCGGCTGCCTATCGACGCCAGTGCCGAAGCCCGAGTGACCGCGTCGGGGCGCCGCGGCGCAGTCAGGCCGTGCGCACGCGCGAGCCGGCGATGCGCGGCGCGGGCGACTGCCGGCAGAACACCGCGTGCAGCGTCGACATGAGCGCCGCGACCTCGCCGCTCGCGAGCGAGTACAGAACCGTCTGGCCGACGCGGCGGCCCGAGACCACGGCCTGCGCGCGCAGCACCGCGAGATGCTGCGAGATGCTCGACTGGCTCAAGCCCACCGCGCGCTCGAGCTCGCCGACCGAGCGTTCGCCTTCCGCGATCTGGCACAGGATGACGAGGCGGGCGGGATTGGACATCGCCTTGAGCAGGCTCGCGACCCGGCGCGCATCGCGCTGCAGCTCGCGCATCCGCGGAGCGTGGCCAGCCTTCGTCGGTTCGCTTGCGAGGGTCTTGTTCATCGTCGTCTGCGTTCCGATTACGTTCCGGGCGCGCACGCGCATCCGGCAAAGCCGTCGGCGTTCATCTTGGCCTCGTACGGGGCGGCGACCTGCGTGCCCGGGACCAGCGCGCCCTTCGCCGCAGCCCAGTCGGCGGGCTTCAGGATCACAAGCCAGCCGGCGCCGTAGGGATCCTCGTTGGCGAGCGTGGGCTTCGCGACGAGCTCCTCGTTCACCGCGACGATCTCGCCTGCCGCCGCCGACTTCGCGGGACCGACCCACTTGCCGGACTCCACGGTGGCGCACGATTTTCCGGCCTGCACTTCACGCCCCACCTTCTTCGGCGTGAAGGCGACGAGCTGTCCCGCCATGGCGGTGGCCACCGTCGTCATGCCTAGCCTCACGTTGCCGTCGTCGAGCTCCTTGAACCAGATGTGGTTGTCGACGTCGTAGAGCAGCTCGTCCGGCAACTGGCATCCGCGCACCTCCGCCATCCACGTTTCCTTTCTCGTCGCGTCGTCTTGGCGATTCTAGCAGTCCGCAGTCCGGAGGGGCCGGGACGCACAACAGAACTCGCCGAGCTTCTCGACTTCCATCTTGCCGGCGACGAACAGGGCGAGGTGCCGCACGAGCAGGCTCATCATCCGCTGGCGCTGCGTGCAGCGCGCGTCGCGCGGCTCGCCGCAGAGGAGGTTGTAGTGGTACGCGATCTCCCGGCACGTCTCGCGGCAGGCGTTGAAGCTCGGCGCGTTGCGCGTTCCCTGGTGATGCAGCGCGAGGAGGCGGAAATGCTCGCGCCGCGCCGCGGTCGGCGTCTCGCCGCGGGCGAGGATCCAGCGCTCGAGCACTTCTTCGGAGAGTGCGAGCAGCCTCGTAGCGGCAGCGGCCGGATCGTCGAGCGCGGCAGCGGCGTCGATATCCGCGTCGATCGATTCGACCGGCGGCGAGGCTCGCCTTCGCCGCTCGGGCGCCGTGTCCTGAAGCGGCCCGCTCATGCGAGCCCCTTTTCCGCCAGGAGCTCGCGCCCGTCCGACACGTTCTCGTGCACGCCCACGCGGCGCGGGGAAAGCCCCAGCGCGACGCCGAGAAGCTGGGTGAAGTAGAGCATCTTCACCCTGGTCTTCTCGCCGAACACTTTCTCGGCGCGCACCTGATGCATCTCCAGGCCCGCGTGACAGGTCGGGCATTCGGTGGCGATCACATCCGCGCCGGCCGCCTCCGCGGCGCGGAGGATGTTGAGCACCAGCCTGGTGGAGGTGTCGCTGTCGGAGAGCGTGTGCGCGCCGCCGCAGCAGGCGGTCTTGAGCGCGAAGTCGACGTTCTCCGCGCCGGCCGCGGCGAGAATGTCGTCCATGAAGTGCGGCTTCGACGTCGATTCGCTGCCGGGGCCGCGGTCCTTCTCCGGGAAGATGTGCCGCGGCCGGGTGTACATGCAGCCGTAGTAGTTGGCGACCTTGAGTCCCTTGAGCGATTTGCGGACGCGCTTGCGCAGCTCCCCTTCGCCCACGCCGTGCTTGAGCCAGTCGAGCACGTGGATGGTTTCGATCTGTCCGGCGCGATAGGCAGCGTGCCCGGCCTGCCGGGAGATCTTCTCCACGGTCTCCCGCGAAGCGGCGTCGTGGGCGAGATCGTGCTCGGCCCGCTTGAGATTGTGGTAGCAGCCGTTGCACGGCGCCATGACCACCGACGCCCGCATCTCGTGCGCCGCGATGGACATCACGCGGGAGGAGAGGTAGGTCTGGACCTTGGGATCGATGTTCTTCACTTCCATCGCCCCGCAGCAGTTCCAGTCGGGCACTTCGTCGAGCTCGAGCCCCAGCGCCCTACCCACGGCGCGCGTGGATTCGTTGTAGGCGTGTCCCGTGCCTTCGAGCGCGCAGCCCGGGTAGTACGCGACCCGCTGGTACTTCGCCTTGTCGTCGGTCGGAGGGGGGCTCGACATGATTCGCTTTCCGTTCGTCAACTGTGCCGTGCGCCGGTCCGGGCAGGCGGTGAAGGTCCGGCTGCGGGCGTGAGGCCGAGCGCCGCGCGCTGCTTCGCTTCCTGCTCGGCCACGTGGCGCTCGATTGCCGCGCGCGCCTTCGTCCAGCCCCGCGTTCGCGGCCGCACCAGGGCGGCGAACCCCATGATCAGGCCGAGCTTGACCGGCAGCCGGCGGGCGATGCGCTTCGCCATCTCGACCAGCCAGTCCTGGCGCAGCGGCTGGCCGGTCCTGGCGAAGAAGTTGCGGATGATGCGCCCTTCCTCGATCTTGCCGGTCGCGATCACCTGGTCGGAGAATTCCTCGTCGAAGATTGCCGATTTCGATTTGGGCGTGTGGCCCTTGAGCTCGAGCCAGCGCGCGGTCGCCTTCATCACGCCCTCGGGCACCACGTCGCGCGGGCAGGCGTAGGTGCACTTATGGCACGACACGCACTGCCAGATGATGTCCTTGTCGCGCAGCAGCTCCGACTCCATCCCCATGCGGATGAGATAGATCCAGAACCGCGGGTTGAAGTCGGGATTGATGGCGTTGACCGTGCAGGCGTTGGTGCACGACCCGCACTGCCAGCAGCGGTGCACGTACTCGCCGCCGGGAAGCGCTGCGATCTCCTCCTGCAGGCGCTCGTTGTAGTCGGTGACCACGCGCGGAGCGATGAAGGTGCTCCAATGCCCCGAGACGTCCACGCCGTCGACCACCAGCTTCTCGTGGGTGAGCAGGTTCTCCGGCCGGATCAGGGATTTCTCGTGGATCGGCATTGCCGCGGCAGGGCCCTAGTTCAGCTGCTTGGGGTCGGCAACGACGAACGCCGTGCCATCGAAGGCCTTGAGGCGCGTGCGCCCGGAAGCGTCGATCCCGTCCAGGCCCAGGAGCCGCCGCGTGTGCACGAGCGGATCTTCGGGCATGGCGAAGTCGGTCCGCAGGTAGCTGCCGCCCTGTTCGCTGACGTAGCCCGCGTAGACCTGCGCCGTGAGCAGGTCGACGTAGTGCAGCACGTCGCGGAACACCCCGTTGTCGGCCAGGAACTGCGTGAGCTCCTCGCGCAGCACGACGAACGTGCCGAAGCGATCGGGGATGTCGATGAGTATGTGGTCGACGTCCTCGCCGTACCACAGCTCGCGCAGCACGCCGGTGTTGGCGCGGGCATCCCACACCCAGCGGCTCATCAGCGGATAGCGCTCCGGATCGGTGTTGTGCAGGATCTCCGCCGCGAGATCGCGCACCCAGCGGTGCGCGCGGTCGTCCGGAAAGCCGGCGCAGAACGCGGCGAGCCGCGCGTCGACGTTCGGCTCCGCGGGATCGAGGAGGGCGCTCACGCGCTCGCGCAGGGCGGGGAACGCCGCCGGCTCGAGGTGCGGTCCCATGCGCCGCCGCGCCGTGGCGATGCGCGCGCATAGGGCCTTGAACGCCGCCAAACCGACCTCGCGGCAGCCGCCCGAGCCCAGCGCGTCGCGGAACAGCGTGCGCTTCCAGTCGAGCGCCGCGACGTACTGCTCGACCCCGCCGTGCTCCTCGGTGCCGCGCACCAGCGTCTCGAACGCTTGCGCGAGCTTGGGGCCGCTCAGCTCCAGCCGTGGCCTTTCGAGCCCGGGCGCCATGGCCGGGCGGCCGTGGGCGTTCGCCGGCATCGATCTCCCCATCAGGCGGCGACGACCGAGCGCGGCTGCGCGACGAGCGCGAGCGCAGCCATGGCCGCCGCCTTGCCCTGCGCGATCGAGTCGTCGATCGTCTCGGGACCGGTCGCCGCACCGGCGACGAACACGCCGCGCCGCGAAGTTTCCCCGAGCGCACCGTACGCGCTCCCCTTGCCGATGAAGCCGTGGCCCTCGAGCTCAATACCGAACGCCGCGGCGATGCGCGGGTTGTCGACATTCGGGTCCATGCCAATCGCGTGCACCACGAGGTCGAACGGGATCGTGATCGGCCGCTTCACCAGCGTGTCCTCGCCCTTGATGACGAGCTTCTCGCCGTTCGAGGTGACTTCGGCGACCCGCGCCTTGATGTACTTGACCTTGTACTCCTCCTGGCTCTGCCAGTAGTACTTGGTCTCGTAGAGCCCGAAGGTGCGGATGTCCATGTAGTAGATGTAGACGTGGCAGTCGGGCAGCTCCTCGCGGATCTCCATGGCGATGTTGCACGACACGGTGCAGCAGATCTTCGAGCACCACTCGCGGCCGATCTGCCGGTCGCGCGAGCCCACGCACAGCAGGATCGCCACGCGCTCGGGCTTGCGGCCGTCAGACGGGCAGCGGATGCCGCGCCCCGAGGAGATCATCTGCTCGATCTGGGTGGTGGTGACCACGTCGGGATAGGTTCCGAAGCCCCACTCCGGCTTGTTGATCGAATCGAAATGGGTGAAGCCCGTGGCGAGGATCGCCGCGCCGGCTTCGATCGAGGCGCCGTTCGACAACCGCGCCCGGAACGCACCCGGCTCGCCATCGAGCTTCTCGACGCTGCACCCGCGATGGACGGTGACGAGCGGATTCGATTCGACGCGGGCGACCATGCCGCCGATCGCGTCCTTCGCCCATTCGCCCGATGGAACCAGCTTGGCGTAGCCGGAGAGGATCGGCGCGCCGCCGAGGCGCTGTTCCTTCTCCACCAGGACCGCGGGTGTTCCGACGCTCGCCAGCGCGTGGGCGGCGGCGAGCCCCGCGGGGCCGGCCCCGACGACGAGAACGGCTGCGGTCACGGCCGGGTCGCGATCGGAATGTACCCGGGCCCCGAGGTGATCCGGCGCCGCGGGTCGTACAGGTTCTCCTGCCTGCCGGCCTTGACCTCGTCCAGGTAGGCGACGAATTCGGACTTCTTCGCCTGCCAGTCGATCCCCAGCTTCTCCATCAGCGTCTCGGTCGAGGAGGCGTGCCAGTGCGACTGCACGATCTTGTACGGGTGCGCGCCGCACACCAGCGCCGCGAACTGACAGTCGGCGAGCACCGGCAGGTCGACCGCCTTGCCGCCCGCCTTGCCGATCCACTGGTTCTTGTCGAGCGTGGTGATGCATCCGGTGTCGTGGCCGATCATCACGTCGGCGTGCGCCTCCTCGATCGCCACGCGGATCTTGCGGTCGATCGCGAAGCTGCGCGTGAACTCGCGCTCGCTGATGATGTGGCGAAAGCCGAAGCCGCAGCAGTCGTACCAGGTCGAGTAGTCGATAACCTGCGCGCCGAGGGTCTGCATGAGCCCGGTCGAAACGGCGACGCGGTTGCCGTCCATCACCGTGTCGTCGTAGATCACGTCCTGCGGGACCATCTTGTAGACGTGGCACGCGGGGTGGATCGTCGCCCGGATGCCGCTGCAGTCGATTTCCTGCAGCGTCTTGATCCGCTCGCGCATCACGTGCACCCATTCGGAGTAGTGCACGACTTCCTCGGGGATCAGCAGCTTGCCGTCCACCAGCCGCCCGAGCTTGGCGAGGATCTTGCGCACCTTCTCGCGCAGGGTGGCCGAATGCAGCAGATAGCTGCGGACTTCCTTGTAGTTGCCGAACGAGGTCCCGCAGTGGACGAGCGGGAAGTAGTAGCCGTCGGGCAGCCCCTGCGCCTTGCCGGCCACAAACGCCTGGTGGAAGTTGCGCAGGAACACCGCCGCCAGGCTCTCCAGGTTGCCGATGCCCGAGCCGTGGTAGTTCCACGCCGTGCACGAGGTCTGGTCGGTCTCATCGAGATACTCGATGCCGAGCCGGTTCATCAGCCACAGCAGCGACGCGGGGTAGCCGGGGATGTTGCCGCACTGTCCGCACGACTTGTGGTGCCACAGCCGCCGGGTCGGGATCTTCTTCTCCCAGCCGTAGAGCGTCCGGGCGATCACCGGCTCGTGCTCGTCGCGGACGCGATGCACGACGATCTCGCCGTCGCGCTCGAGCTGCCACATGATGTCGCGCACGTCTTCGACGCGCTGCTTGGTGGTGAGCATCGAGCGCTTGTCGATCTTGAGCTCGACCCAGGCAGTGGCGATGCGCGCCTCCTGTGCCGAGAGATTGGCGTCGCGCCACTCGGGGCCGTGGCCGGTGAAGCGTTCGCCCGGTTGGGATGAATTGGATGTCGTCATCGATCGTTCTCCGTCAGGCTGCTACGCTGCCTGGTTCCTCGCCCCGGCGCAGGCCGGAGCGCAGGGCCGGATTCATCCGGCCGGTCGGGTGCGAATGAATGCAGCCGTCGTGCGCGAATGAGTTCGCACCCGCGTCCCGGCCGCCAACGTCAATCGTCATCCTTCGCCTCTTCCTGATCCGCGAGCCAGTCCTTCCAGTCCTCGCGCTTCTCGTCCATGATGTCGGTGATCACGTCGAAGAGGTTCTCGTCGATCGTCTCGAGCTGCTTGAGCACGCCGGTCTCCTCCCAGATCGTGTAGAGCTCGACCGACGTCTTGAGATTGACCTCCCACGCGGTGGCCGTGGTGTTCAGCGTCGGCATGGGGATCGCCTGGCGCAGCACCTTGAGCGGCGCGTCGATCTTGGAGACGTTGGGTCCCCAGTCCGGGAAGTGGTCCCGCGTGATCATGTCCGGCGACAGTTGATTGCCGGTGGAGATGAGCTTGAGCATCACGCGGCTGAAGGGGCGGAGCACGTTGCGCGCCGATTCCATGTTGTGCTTGATCGCCGTCTCGCGCATGAGCATGACGAGACCCCCCGGCGAGTTGCCGAACGGGCAGCGGGCCGCGCACGTGTAGCACTGGGCGCACGACCAGATCTTCTCCTGCATCGCGTCATAGATCCCTTCGAGGTTCTCCGTCCACAGCAGCTGGACGATCTCGCGCGGGCTGAAGTCGTAGTAGTGCGCCGCGGGGCAGGTCGCGGTGCAGATGCCGCAGTTGAGGCAGCCGTTGAGCTCGTGGTCGTAGCGGAGGTCCGACTGGATGTCCTTGAAGATCTCCTCGAGCTTCGCGCGCGGGACCGGCGGCCGGTCGGAGACCGGATCGCCGATGCGCTCCTGAACTCGGCTCGTCGTATGCGCCATGGGTTTTCGATCAGTACGTCATCACCCGGCAGTCGCCCTCTTCCATCACCTCTTCGATGAGGTGCGCGCCGCCGATGATCCCCTCGCACTCGGGAATGAGGTCTTCCTTGGTCATGTCGAAGAGGTCCAGGTTCGGCGAGCAGCAGTAGAACTTGGCGCCTGCCTCGTGCGCGTCCTTGATGAAGTCGTAGACCGACTTGGGCGAGCCCGGCTTGACGAACAGCTTCTCGGCCACGCCTTTCTTCATGAGCCGTCCCGCGGTCGCGGTGCAGATCACCTCGACTTCATACTCCATCGCCGCCGCCACCGACGCCTGGAAAATCGGCGCTCCCAGCTCCTCGCCGTTGCGCGGATCGGTGTTCGCCATCACGATCACCAGCTTCTTCGCCATCGTCCGCCACCCGGGGGATATATAAGAAATTGCTAATGTAAGCCGTCTGGCGGGCGCGATGCAAGCGGTTTTCGACGGACGGCGAGCGCCGGGTCGCTGGATCGTGCCGGCGGAATGCTGCCTATGCAGCAATACCTGGATTGCGGTCGACGCCGATCAGCCGCGGGACGTTAGCCTCGAGGGGCGGGACGGTCTTCTTCACCCGCAGGTAGCGGGCGACCACGTCCCAGATCGGCTCGCCGGTCACGCCTTCGGCGATCGGAGCCCAGCCCGCCACCTTGTAGGACTCGTGCGCCTCGACCGGCTTTCCGCCTAGGCGCAGATCGGAGATGCGCCCGCCGATCGGCTGGCCGGGCTCGCAGGCGTAGCTCAGACCGCCGACGCGGACCATGTCGCCGCCCTGCTGCAGGTACGGATCGGGGTTGAACAGGTTGTCGGCGATGTCCTCGAGGATGGCCTTGATCTGCCCGCCGGTGAACTCGTTGAGCGTCGAGTGGGGATAGGTGATCGCCGTCTGATCCATGACCTGTTCGAAGGTGATCGTCTCGCCCGGCAGCAGCGTCGTGCCCCAGCGGAAGCCCGGCGAGAAGGCGATCTCGGCGCCTTTCTCGGCCATGAGCGCGTCGAGCACGAGCTGATCCCACGTGCCATTGAAATTGCCGCGGCGGTAGAGCAGTCCTTCGGTCACGGCCAACTTCTCCTCGAGCTTCGCCCGATAGGGCCCGCGCGCCTTGGCGATGTAGGCCGCCATCGCCGGCTCCTCCGGGAGCAGGTTCGCGAAGACCGGCAGGAGGCGATAGCGGTAGTCGGTGACCCCCGTGCTCGCGACCTTGAGATCGAGCACGCCGAGGAACTTGCCGTTGGAGCCGGCGTTGGTGATGAGCGTCTTGTCCACGATCACCGGCGCCGGCACGCCGTCGTGCGTGTGCCCTCCCAGGATCGCGTCGATGCCGTGCACTCGGGAGGCGAGCTTCAGGTCCACGTCCATGCCGTTGTGCGAAAGCAGCACGACCGCCTTGGCGCCCTTCGCGCGCACCTCGTCGACGAGCTGCTGCAGCCGCTTGTCCTGGATGCCGAAGCTCCAGTCGGCGAACATGTAGCGGGGATGGGCGATGGGCGTGTAGGGGAATGCCTGGCCGATCACCGCGAGCGGGACGGCGTTGACGGTGCGCAGGCTGTAGGGCTTGAACACCGGGTCCTCGAAGTCGGCGGTCTTCACGTTCTGCGCGAGGAACTCGATCGGCGCGATCTCGTGGTCGACCGCGTGCTTCAGCCGCTCGGCGCCGTAGGTGAATTCCCAGTGCGCGGTCATGATGTCGACGCCGAGAAGCTTCTGGGCGCCGATCATGTCGGCGCCTTTCGTCCACAGCGCGGTCGCCGAGCCCTGCCAGCTGTCGCCTCCGTCGAGGAGCAGCGCGTGCGGGCGCGAGGCGCGCAGGCGTTGGACGAGCGTCGCGAGGTGAGCGTACCCGCCGACCTTGCCATAGCGGTGCGCGAGCGGCTCGAAATCGAGATACGTGAAGGCGTGCGCGAGCGCGCTTCCCGGGGCGATTCCGTAGTGCTCGAGAAACGCGGTTCCGACGAGGTGCGGCGGCTCACCTCCGCCGAGATTGACGCTCGGCTCTCGAAAGTACACGGGCAGGAGCTGCGCGTGGACATCGGTGATGTGCAGCAGGCTCAGGTTCCCGAACGCCGGCATGTCGTAGAGCTCGGCCGCGGCGTCCGCCTCGCTCGCGCCCGGGCGCAGGCTCGCGCCCGCCGCCGCGGCGAGCGCGATGAGCCGCAGGAAATCGCGCCGGAGCAAGGAACCCCTGAAATCGCCCCGCGCGGCTGCGAGCGGCTTCCCTACTGGTTGACCGGGGAGGCCGGGTCGAGCAGCAGCGCGGTCACGTCCTTGATCTGCTGCTCGGTGAGCGTGCCCGCGTAGCCCAGGCGCGGCATCTGCGAGCAGAGATTGTAGGCCTTAGCGTTGTAGATCTTGCCGTAGACGTATTTCTGCACGTCGGGTCCGTCGCCGCGGAGCTTGCCGAACCGGTACAGGCTCGGTCCTACGTTGCCGAAGGACGCCTCCATGGGGGAGAGCTGGTGGCAGTTGTAGCAGCCGCCGCCCGCCGGCTGGCCGGGCTTGTCGCTCCACATCGAGCCGCGGCCGCTCTGGGCGATCTTCTCGCCGTTCTTCCAGTCGCCGAGCAGCCTCCCGTCGCTCGGGAACTTGATGGTCGCCAATTGTGCCTTCTCGAGCGGCTCGGCGACGCTCGCGGGCGGGTTGTCGGCGTGCAGGTTGCAGGTCCGCTGCACCGCGTCCAGCTCCACGCGGGAGACTTTGGCGGGACCGCGGTCGTGGAAGTCGCGCTTGAGCACGGCGGTGATCCGGTCCTGCTCGTCGGCCGTGGCGGTCGGGCGCTCGCCGATCGGCAGCGTCGAGGCGCAGGCAACGAGCGACGCGGCGGCGGCGGCGACGATGTGGCGTCTCATGGCGGGCCTCCTCAACGCTTCGTCCCCGGGCCGGCGTAGGGCTCGCCTTCGCCGGTCACGGTGAGAAAGGTGATCAGCGCGACGGTCGCGTCGGATCCGAACGTCGGCTCCGGCATGCGCATCTGCCTGTAGCAGTCGTTGACGCGCCATTGCATGGTCTTGAACTGGCTGTTGGAGACCCGGTATGCCGGCCAAGTGGCGATCACGTGCCGCGCGTACGCCGGCTTGTAGAGCACCGGCAGATCCTGCATCCGGATGCGCTGACCTTCCGTGCCGTGGCAGCTCGCGCAGGAGAAATCCCACGTCCCCGCACGGTGGAAGAAGAGCTCGCGCCCGAGCTCGAACGCCGCCTTCTCCTTCGGGTGCGTGGTGCCGGGCTCCATCTTCATGCCGCGCGACTGGCTGGCGACGTACGCCGAGAGGTATTCCATCTCGGAGGGCTGATCGTCGTTGCCGAACACGCGCTTGGTGGCTTCCTCGTGCGTGCGTCCCTGGAGCGTCGTCATGCAGTAAAGGAGCCGGGTCTCGAGGTCCATCACCCGGTCGGCGTCCGGGAAGTAGCGAGGCAGCCGCGCGTACGCGCCCTTGAGCACGCCGGGCCCGAGGCCCAGGTCGCACTGCTCGAGCGAGACGTTCCTGGGCCCTGCCTTTTTCTTCCACAACGTCTCGCCCTCGATCGCGTAAAGCTCCGCCGGGCTGTCCTCGTTGATCATCCGCTGGTACTTCTGGATCTCCGTCTTGGCGTCCTGGGCGAGCGCGGGCGAGAGCGCCGCGGCGAAGACTGCGGTGCACAGAACGATGCGCATGCTTCCTCCCGTCACGCGACAGTGGCCTCGGCCGAATCGGTCTCGCCCTTGTTGTCGAGCCAGCTCACTTCGATCTTGTCGCCTTTGGCGCCGCCCTTGAGGCGGAACGAGAACACCGGGTTGCGGGAAACGGCCTGGCTGATCTGCCCGTCCACGACCACCTTGCCGTTGACCTTGACCGTCACGTTCTGGATGAAATGGGCAGGTACCAGGTTGCCGTCCGGGCCCTTGCGCTGCCCGGTTTCCATCGGATGGCTCATCAGCACCCGCACGTCGGTGTACGCCTGTCCCAGCGTCGCGCGCATCTTCATCGGTCCAGTCGCCATGTCAGCCTCCGCACCCGCCGATCGTCACCTTGATGTCCTTGCTCGCCACGTAGTTGCGCCCGCCTGCCGTCGCCACCACGCGCACCGCCGACGTCTCGCCCATCTTGAGGTTCACCTTCACGAACGGCAGCGCGCCTTCCATGAAGTCGAACTTGCCGGCCAGGGGGAACGGGTTCTTGTCGATGACCACAGCGATCGAGGTGGTGTTGGGGATGTTGCTGGTGATCTCGACCGGCACGACGGCGCCGTTCTCGGCGATCTGCGGCGCGTCGATCAGGAGATCGTTGCTCGCGACGGTGTCGGCAATGCCGATGCCCTTCAGCGCGTCGCTCGGGTTCTTGGCGGCGAAGGCCTCCTTGTTCCACGCGGCGGCGAGCGCGCGCATCGGCTCGAGCAGCGCCACGGCGAGCACCGCCGCGGCGCCCGCCGCCCGCTTGAGCAGCGTCCTGCGATCGTGATCCATTCCCACTCCTCTAGAAATGACGGAATCCTGAATGTCCGCCCGTGCGGCCCGTCGAATCTTCCTATCGACGCATCGTCCGGAGCGCGGCTCGCTCAAGGCTTGAGATACGCATAGCCCTGGTGCTCGAGCTTCGAAATTTCCGCCACGCCGGACGGAACGAAGGTCGCGTACTCGATGAACTGATCTTTGGAAAGGTGCCGGTTGCGCAGCGTGATCTGGCAGACGTCGAACTGCACGCCGCGCATCCTAAGCTGCTCGACTAGGTCTTCGTACTTGTTGCCGTTCTTGTCCTTCACGCCTTTCATCATGAAATCGACGCCCTTGGCGTGGCTCACGACGACGATCTTGGCGTTGGGATTGACCTCCAGGTGATTGCCGATGTTGCGTAAGCCGTCCGATGCCTGCTCGAGGCCTTCACTGAAGTGGTAGACGACCTTGTCATCGCCGCCCTGCGTCGTCCCGGTCGTCGCACAGCCCGCAGTCAACAGCGCCAGCCCCGCGCAGGCCCAGAGAATGCTTCTTCGTTTCATCGGAACCCTCCTTCGTCGTGGGCGTCTCATTCTTGGCCGCACCGAGTACACGCCGCGAGGCAAGGATAGTACGCCCTGTTCGCGGCGAAACGGAAGCTTGCAGGGCGGCCAGTGCGGCCAGCGAGATCAATTCTGCTTATCCGCTCATACGGACGGCGGGCTTGCCGGGCCGAAGGTGCCTCGTGACAATGGCCTCGTAGGTTCACGCGGAGAACGGTCGTGGCGCAGCTCGTGGCACCGCACGGCAAGGGTCGGCTCGAACCGCTGCTCCTCGCGGGCGAGCCGCTCGAGGCGGAGCGCGCGCGCGCGCGGACGCTCCGCAGCGTGACCATGACCTCCCGCGAGAAGGGCGACGTCGTCATGCTGGGCATCGGCGGCTTCACGCCGCTCGAAGGCTTCATGACCCGCGCCGACTGGGAAGGCGTCTGCGGCGAGATGCGCACGGCGGCGGGACTGTTCTGGCCGATTCCGATCACCCTGTCCGTCGACGAGGCAACGGCCGCGTCGATCCGAACGGGCGCGGACATCGCGCTCGCCGATCCCGACGGCGGCGGGATTCTGGCCGTGATGTCGGTGAGCGAGAAGTACCGCATCGACAAGGGGCGCGAATGCCAGGCGGTGTTCCGCACCACCGACCCCGAGCATCCGGGGGTGCGCATGGTGATGGAGCAGGGCGAGGTGAATCTTGCCGGTCCGGTTCGCGTGCTTTCCGACGGCGGCTTCAGGGCGAGGTACGGGGCGCTGTTCATGACGCCGGCCGAAACCCGCGCCGAATTCGAGCGGCTCGGCTGGGCCAAGGTGGCCGCCTTCCAGACGCGCAACCCGATGCACCGCTCGCACGAGTACCTCGCGAAGGTCGCGATCGAGGTCTGCGACGGGGTGCTGGTGCATTCGCTGCTCGGCAACCTCAAGCCGGGCGACATCCCGGCGGAGGTGCGAACGCGCGCCATCGGCACGCTGATCGAAAAGTATTTCGTGCCCGGCACGGTGGTGCAGGCCGGCTATCCGCTCGACATGCGCTACGCGGGACCGCGCGAGGCGCTGCTCCACGCTCTGTTTCGACAGAATTACGGCTGCGCGTATCTGATCGTCGGGCGCGACCATGCCGGCGTGGGGAGCTACTACGGCCCGTTCGACGCGCACCGGATCTTCGACGAAATCCCGGCGGATGCGCTCGAGATCCGGCCGCTGAAGCTCGACTGGACCTTCTGGTGCTACCGCTGTGGCGGCATGGCCTCGGGGCGCACCTGTCCGCACGAGGACAGCGACCGGCTGCTCGTTTCCGGGACTAAGCTGCGCAAGTGGCTCTCGGAGGGAAGTCCCGTGCCGCCCGAGTTCTCGCGGCCCGAGGTGCTCGAGGTTCTGCGCGCCTATTACGCGGGACTCGAGGAAAAGGTCGAGGTGAAGCTTACCGGCCATTCGGCGCGCTAGCGTCCGCGCCGAGGGTCAGAGCGCGTGTCGCTATGAAGTCCTCCGTCAGCGGCCGGCCGCCACGACTCGTGGCGAATCCGCCGGCTGCATCGCCGCGAGCCGTTGCCGGGCGAAGTCGACGAAAGTCACCACCAGCTTCGACTGGAAGCGCTCCTTCGGATAGACAACCGAGAAGTGACGCTTGAGCGGCGGCGACAGCGGGATCTGCACCAGTCGTGCGAGGCCGGTCTCCATCACTACCGTGGCTCGCGACATGATGGCGATGCCGAGCCCCGTGGCGACGAGTCCCTTCAGCGCTTCGGGACTTCCGGCCTCCATCACGACCTGCAGCGACTCCGGCGACACGCCCTGCCGCTGCAGATAATGGTCGATCACCTGGCGCGTGCCGGATCCGGCCTCGCGGCTGATGTAGGCGTGCTCCATGAGCGAGCTCGGCAGGACGGCGGCGTGCCTCGCGAGAGGGTGCGACGGCGCGCACACCACCTGCAGCTCGTCCTCGCAGCAGGTGTCGCTCGCGAGCGAGGGCAGGCACGAATCGCCTTCGATGAAGCCCAGGTCGAGGTTGCGCTCGGCGATGCGGTTCTGCACCACCTCGGAGTTGGCGACGAAGAGCTGCGGCACGACCGCCGGGAAGCGCGCCTTGAACTCGCCCAGCACCTGCGGCAGCACGAACTCGGCGATGGTCGTGCTGGCGCCGATCAGGAGCGGGCCTCCGAGCTGGCCGGCGAGCTCCTTGAGCCGCGTCTCGAGCTCGTCGGAGAGCGCCAGGATGCGCTCGGCGTACTCCAGCGCCAGCGCTCCTGCGGGCGTGAGCGCGATGCGGCCTTGGGCGCGATCGAACAGCCGGATGTTGAAGTATTCTTCGAACTGACGGATCTGGAACGTGACCGCGGGCTGCGTCATGAACAGCGCTTCGGCGGCTCTGGTGAAAGACAGATGCTTCGCGACCGCGTGAAACACCCGGAGACGCCGATCCGCCATGAGTTCTCCGCCGGTCAGCGCCTGACAGGCACCGGGCGAATTCAAAAAAGCTTATGTAAGCATAAAGCGCGCTCGAGCGGCAAGCGAGCGGCGGAGCCGCGTCGCGTGCAGTCCAGTGGTTACCGCCGATTCGCGCGATGGCGATGAAGCGACGGCGCTTCCTCGCCTGGGCGATCGCGACCGCGACGTTGCCCGCGAGCGGCCAGGACTACTCGCGCGAGCAGCGCTGGAAGAGCGAGGTGCTCTCGAACCTGGTGGTCGGCGACGCGGTGCAGCTCGGCCTGTCGTCGGGCGTCGCGTTTCTCGGCCTGTACGCGCAAGGTCGCGCCGGCAGGCCCGCGGTGCTGCTGGTGCACGGCGCGGGCGTGCACCCGGATCACGGCGTGATCGGAAGCCTGCGGGTCGCGCTCGCCGACCACGGGTTTACGACCCTCTCGATCCAGATGCCCGTGCTCGCGGCCGACGCCCGTGCCGATGACTACCTGCCGCTGTTTCCCGAAGCCGGTGAACGCATCGCGGTGGCCGCAGCCTGGCTCGAGACTCGGACGCACGACCCGATCGTGATCCTGTCGCACAGTCTTGGCGCCTGGATGACCGAGCGCTACCTGGAATCGACGAAAGAGGCGCCCTTCGCCGCCTGGATCTGCATGGGCCGGTCGGGAACGCTCGCTGCGCCGGCGCGCCCGATACCGATTCTGGACGTATACGGCGAGCACGACCTGCCGGCTGTGCTCGCTCATGCCGAAGACCGGCGGCGTGCGCTCGCGCGAATTCCCGGCTCACGGCAGATCGTGATCGCCGGCGCCGATCACTTCTACACGGGCAGGGAAGCTGAGCTCGCCGACGCGCTCGCGCCTTTCATCGAGGCTGTCCGGCGCTGAGGCGCGCGCCGGCGTCGAGAGCGGTCAGACCCGCAGCAGCTCGAAGCCCGGCACGATGCGGCCTGGGAAGCTCCGACAGGCTCAACTCGCCGCTCTTCGCGTCGCCGACGCTCAAGCCGCCAGCGAGCGGATCTCGAAAGTCATTCGCTCGAGGTCGCCCAGCATCCACGTGGCCGGGGCCGCCAGGCCCGCGACGGTGCCGGGATTCACGAGCCAGCTCGCGCCCCCCTTGACGTTGGCCACCCGGTCGACGGCGGCCACGTGCGAGTGTCCGCAGCAGACGAGGTCCCAGTCGCCGGTACAGGCCATCGCGTAGCCGTATTCGGGATAATGCACGACGAACACCCGGCGCCCCTCGAGCTCCAGCCTCGCATCGCCGCCGTAGTAGTGCAGCAGACCGCCGCTGCCGCGCATCAGGCTGTGCAACATGAGCGGGTCGCCGATGTTGTTGCCGTGAATGAGATGGATGGTGAGGCCCAGCGCCATCGCCGGCCGGACGGTCTGGGCGCCGATCAGGTCGCCGCAATGGATCGCCGCGGTCGCGCCTTCGTTCTTCGCCGCCCGCACGGCCGCGGCAAGCGCATCGGCGCGGTCGTGACTGTCCGAGACGATGCACACCTTCATCCCGCCATGTTAGCCGATGCACGGCGCGGGCGATGCTCGATCGCTTATGAAGGCATTAGAATAATCGTCCGTCGGCGTATGGTCGGGTGCCAAAATGCCTCGCTGCTACCGGCCTCGCCGAAGCGTCGGCAAGAGATATCCCCGTCTTCGCCGGGGCAGGCTTCGAGGAAATAAGCGATTTACCGAGGAGGACCCGTGGCCGCGAAACCGCATCCGATCGTCACCTATTCGAAGGCCGCGAAGTTCGACGACGTTCGCGACGACCTGAAGCTGGCGATCGAAGCCAAGGGCCTCGTGATCGACTACGAGTCTTACATCAACAAGATGCTCGAGCGCACCGGCAAGGACGTCGGCTCGACGCGCAGCATCTACGCCGACGCGCAGGCCTTCGTGTTCTGCAGCGCGCTGCTCTCGCGCAGGACCATGGAAGCCGATCCGGCCAACATCGCGCAGTGCCCGTACAGCATGGTGGTGTATGCCACGGCCGATGCGCCGCAGCAAGTCCACGTCGCCTACCGGCGGCCGTGGCGACCGGACGGGTCGGCGGCGTCGAAGGCCGCGCTGCGCGAGGTCGAGCGACTGCTCGACGGCATCGCCCGCAAGGCTTTGGGACTGGCGTAGCGGGGCGGCGTTGAACGGGGCCGGGACGATGTGCTCGCACGCGGCGAGGACGGCGAGAGGCGCCGCGCCATGAGCGAAGCCAACCCCGCGCAGCTCGCGCCCTACGTCGTCGCGGGCGCCTTCGCGCTCGCTTTCGTGTTCGGCGCGGTCGCGAACAAGACCAATTTCTGCACCATGGGCGCGGTGTCGGACTGGGTCAACATGGGCGACACCAGCCGCATGCGCATGTGGCTGCTGGCCATCGCCGTGGCGATCCTCGGCTCGAACGCGCTGCAGTTGGCCGGAGTCGTGGATCTGTCCAAGTCGATCTATCCCAGCCCCAATTTCACCTGGCTGTCCTATATCGTCGGCGGGTTCTGCTTCGGTGTCGGGATGACGCTCGGCTCGGGCTGCGGCTCCAAGACGCTGGTCCGGGTCGGAGGCGGCAGCCTGAAGTCGCTCGTAGTGTTCGTCTTCCTCGCGATCGCGGCGTACATGACGCTGCGCGGGCTGTTCGGCGCGTTTCGCGTCGGCGTTCTCGAGCGCGCGTCGATCACGCTGCCGACGGGCCAGGACGTGCCCTCGCTCCTCGCCCGCGCGAGCGGCGTGGACCAGCGCCTGCTCGTGGCGCTGGTCGGCGCAGTCACGGCTGGGGCGCTCGCCGCCTTCGTCTATTCGAGCCGGAGCTTTCGCGAGAACTTCGATTACACGCTGGGCGGCGTCGTCGTGGGACTGGTCGTGGTCGGCGGCTGGCTCGTGAGCGGCGTGATCGGGCACGTCGCGGAGGATCCGAACACGCTGCAGGAAGCCTTCGTCGCCACCGACACCGGCCGCATGGAATCGTTCTCGTTCGTTGCGCCGCTCGCGTTCACGCTCCAGTACTTCATGCTGTGGACGGACAAGTCGGAGATCGTCACCTACGGGATCGCCTCGGTGGCCGGCGTGATCGCCGGCTCGGCGGCCTACGCGATTGCGACCGGGAAGTTCCGCTGGGAGGGCTTCCGCGACGCCGAAGACACCGCCAATCACATCGTCGGCGGGCTCCTCATGGGCTTCGGCGGCATCACCGCGCTCGGCTGCACCATCGGCCAGGGGATCACGGGATTTTCCACGCTCGCGCTAGGCTCCATGATCACGTTTCTGGCGATCGTCGCCGGCTCCGCGGCGACGATGAAGTACCAGTACTGGCGGGTGAGCCGCTCAAGTGACGACATCTCCGGCCACGGCGATGAACCCTCCGAGCGGCAGCCGTCTCGGCGCGAGCCGCTCGATGCCGCGCACCAGCGCACCGGCGCCGGGTAGCACGATCGCCGTTCGGATCGCGACCCGTCCCACGGGCAGTCCTTCGAGGAGGGCGCGGATCTCGCGGTAAGTGTGCCAGTGTGCGCCGCGATAGGCGCCGGCACCGCCGCCAAGGCCCTTGCGCAGATACAGCACGCTGCGCCGGTTGAGCAAGCCGACTGCGAAGCGCTTGCGCGCGACGCGCAGCATCTCGCGGACCGCGGAGCGCTGATCCGCAACGAAACATAGCGCGGCGACCGAGAGCGCATAGTCGAAGCTGCGATCGGCGAAGGGAAGGGCTTCGGCGCGGCCCACGCAGTAGCGTTCGCTCCCGCCGTGCTGCCGCGCGAAGTCCACCCACACGGGATTGCGGTCGAGCCCGGCCACGCGCAAGCCCGCCTCGCGGGCGAAGCGGCGCGCGAAATACCCCGTGCCGCAACCGATGTCGAGCAGCGACTCGCCGGCATCGGGGCGCAGCAGCGAGACCAGCAGACGGAACTCGGCGTCCCCGACCCACCGCCCGCGCGCCGTGCGGTACCAGGCGTCGTAGCCTTCGGCGCCGAGCGCCCGCGGCTCGGCGCCGAAGGGCCGTGATCGGGCTCGTTCCGGCTCGCCCGCGTCGCTCACCATCGCTCGCGCCGCGTCCAACGTCAACTCGTGGTCCAGCGCGGCGGGTCCCCGGCGGTCAGAACACGATCACCTTGTCCGCCCATTGCGTCCATGACGTGAGTTCCGCGAGCGTGCTCTTGCGGGCCCCGGGGAAAGAGCTCGCCTTCGCCGATGCCGCGCGCATCCATGCAGGTCCCGCACACGCCGATCGCGCCGCCGCTGCGCGCGACGCGACCGAGCATCAGCGCCAGGTTGTAGAAGCCTTCCGGCACTTTCTGACCGTCCTTGGCGCAGGCGGCGGCGTCGCCGATCAGAAACAGCTTCACTTCCTCGCCGGGAATCTCTCCCCGGACAACGGCGCCGTGTTTCGCGAGGCGGCGCGGGTGCTCAAGCCGGGAGGTCGGCTGGCGATCGCCGACATCGTCACCGAGGCGCAGCTGCCGCCCACGATCGTCTGCAACTCGACGCTGTGGGCCGCGTGCATCGGCGGCGCGATGCAGCAGGACGACTATCGCGCGGCGATCAAGCAGGCCGGGCTCGCGATCGAGCGCGTCGTCGACAATCCCAGCTACCGCTTCCTGTCTTTCGCCAGCGATCCGGCGAGGCGCACGCCGTTGTAGGTCCGCTCCGTACCGTAGGGGGCGTCGTTGAGGATGAACAGCGTCTTCATGGGCCGCGCCCTGGCACCGGTACTCCAGATCACATGCCATGCCCGTAACGTAAGCCGGCGTGCCCCGGCCTCCTTTGACCGCGGTCAACCCGCGGCGAGACGGACCCACGCGGGGCCGAGTACCGCGCAGGCCAATGCCATCAAGCCCGCAGCGCGAGCAGCGATAGGCCCTTGACGCCGTACCTCCGCGCGGCCCCCTGCGCGTTCGAAGTGACGCCGTTGCTGATCACCGCGTCGACGCTCGCCGTTTCGCATGGTATCGACTCGATGTAACCCTTGAGGTAGCTCACGTTGGCGAAGCCGGCGCGGTCGCGGAGCCGCTCGGCCTTCCCCCGCTGCGCGTCGGTCATGTCCACCCCGATCACGCGGCCGCTCGAGCCGACCTCGAGCGCGGCGACGAACGTGTCCATGCCCGACCCGCTGCCGAGATCGACCACGCGCTCGCCTTCCCGGAGCCCGAGGAGGTGGAAGAAGTAGCCCACCCCCGCGAACGACTCGACCGACTCCGCGGGATGCGATCGAGATCGGCGGGCGCGTAGCCGAGCCGCTCGGCGAGCGCGCGTCCCATTTCGAAGTGGAACTCGCCTTTCGGCTCGAGCGCCACCGCGCGATACATTTCCTGCACCTTGGTCTCGAGTTCGGCGCGGTCGACGCCGGTTGCTGTGGTCATGGTCGTTCCTCCATCGTTACACGGGTGTGCCGGCGCGCCCCCATGCTCGCCGCGCTGAGCGCCGGATCGTGTCTCGGCGCGCGATGTGCGGCGCTTAGAGTCCGGGCTTCGGGCTCGGCTCCGGTTGCGTCGCACAGGGTTGCGACTCCCGTCTGCGCTGGAGCCAGCCGAAGAGCGCGACGCCCCCAAGAATTCCGGCGAGCGTGAACAACCCCGCGAGTTGTCCTCGGCCCACCTGCGCGGCGACCGGGCCGGGAGACGTCCCGCACAGCGCCCAGCCGGCGCCGAAGATCGCCGCGCCGACAAAATGGTTGCGGGTCGGCCGATTGACCGTCCATGACACCGGCTGGCCGCCGATCAGCGAGCGGGCTCCGCTTCAGCGCAGCAGCCGCGCCCCGACCGCGGCCGTCGCCACCGCCGCACCCATGATCAGGAACACGTCGAAGCTTCGCAGCAGCAGCATGTCGTGAATCACGTCGTAATCGGTGAGCCGCGACCAGCCGAGCACGAAGCCGAAGCCGATGCCGAACAGAAGTCCCACCGCGTTCATGATCCGCTCCCGATCGCGGCGGCCAGAAGATGCGCGACGACGATCGCCGTGCCCATGAAGGTCATGGTGCAGACGATGCTCGCCGGCGAGCCGAACGCCGTGCCGCACATGCCGTGCCCGGACGTGCACCCGCCGCCCAGAGGCGCACCGAAGCCCACCAGCATGCCGGCCGCGAGAAGCACCACGCCGCCGCTGCCCAGGATCGCACCGAAGGACGACGTGAACGCTCCATAGCTCGACGTCCCTTGCCACGCTCCCGCGGCGAGCGCCGAGAGCGCACCGCCGATGACGATGCCTGGCAGAAACGCGACGCGCCAGGTCGGGCCCGGCTGTTCGCGCTCGACGAGCCATTTCGCGGTGTCAACGTAGCCGCCGAGCGCTCCCAGCGGCTTGTTGATCGTCCAGAGCAAGCCGGTGACCAGCAGGCCTAAGAGCGGTCCGGCGACGTACCAGGGACACGGGTTGGCAAACACGTTCATGGCCTCTCCTCCTTGCAGCGATGTCCGGCCGCGCGCTCGCGCCAAGGCGCCTCAGGCCGCGCGCACCGAAGCCGAATGGGTTTCGCGCATCCGCAGCGCGGCGATTGCTCCGGACGCGAAGGTCAAGCCCGCGACGAGCCATACCGCGCTCGCCATCCCGGAGAAGTCCGCCACGACGCCCGAGAGAAGAGCGCCGACCGCGTAGCCCAGGTCGCGCCACAGGCGATACACGCCAACGGCGGAAGCGCGCCATCCCGGGTGCACGACGTCGCCGATTGCCGCGAGCAAGGCGGGATAGACCATCGCGGTGCCGATCCCGAGAAGAACGCCGCCGGCAATGAACCCGGCAAAGGCTGCGCTCAGCGCCGTCACGGCGATGCCCGCCGCCTGCAGCCACATCCCGGCGACGATGAGCGCCTTGCGGCCGATGCGGTCGGAGAGCGCGCCGGTGAAAAGCTGGCACACCGCCCACACCGCGGGATAGATCGCCGCGAGCGCTCCGATGCGCGTCAGGCTCATGCCGGCCGCGGCGAACAGCAGCGGAAACAATCCCCACGCCATGCCGTCGTTAAGGTTGTTCACCAGTCCGGCCTGGCTGATCGCGGAGAGATTGCGGTCGCCCAGGCTCACGCGCCAGAAAATCGTTCTCTGCGACGGCGCCGCCAGCGCCGCGCTCGCCGGCCGCAGCGCGGCTTCGTGCCGCGCATGGAGCCGGGTGTCGCGAACGGCGAATACCGAGAGCAGCGCTCCGGCCAGAACGAAGCCGACGCCGAGATAGAACGGCTGCGGCCGCAAGCCGTAGCGCGCGGCGACCCAGCCGGTCGCGAGCGCGGCGGCGCCCACGGCGAGGTAGCCGGCGAACTCGTTGATCCCCATCGCCAGGCCGCGATTACGCGGTCCCGCGAGATCGATTTTCATGATCACGGTGGTGGACCAGGTGAGCCCCTGGCTCACGCCGAGGAACAGGTTGGCGGCGAGCACCCAGTTCCAGGACGGCGCCCACATCAGCAGGAACGGAACGGGGGCGGCGATCAGCCAGCCCGCGACCAGGATCGCCTTGCGTCCGTATGCGTCGGAGAAGCGTCCGGCGAAATAGTTGGTGAGCGCCTTCGACACGCCGAAGACGACGATGAAGGCGAGGATCGCGGTGTGGGCGGCCAGCCGGAATTGCTGTTCCGCGAGCGCCGGCAGGATGGAACGCTCCATGCCGACCATCGCGCCGACGAAGGCGTTGACCAGCACCAGCAGGCTGAACTGCGCCAGGTTGGCCCGCAAGCCCAGCACGGGCCTACGTGCAGACGCGTGCGCGGCGCGCACGCTGTAGGAGGCGGACACGGCTCGCGGGGAGTGGGCACGCATGGCCGCGGGCGCGCTTAAACGTCTAGCCGGCGCTGTTGGCCGCGAGGATCCGGTCCATGTTGGCCGGACGCGGGGGGATCTGCGTCAGCACGGCGTTCACGAATTCGTCCTTCGAGGCGATCCGCAGGCCTGGATTGAACCGCTTCTCGAAGCCGATGGTCGAGCAGGGCTTGCCCGACAGACCGGCCCCGCAGACGCTTCCCGCCTGATGGCCGGGGAAGATCTCGACCTCGTCGGCGAGCGTCACCAATTTGCTTCGCAACGTCTCGTAGAGCTTTCCGGCCATCTCCCGCTCGCGCCCCGCGAGGTCGGGTCGCCCGACGGCGCCGACGAATAGCGTGTCCCCGGTGACCGCGAACCACGGCGCCTCGCCCCGGCGCTTGTCGGTGACGAGCAGGCCGATGCTGTCGAGCGTGTGTCCGGGGGTGTGCAGCACGCGGAACGCGACGTTGCCGAGATCAAGCACGTCGCCGTCGCGCAGGCGATGAAACGGGAATTTCACCGGCGCATGCTCGTGCAGGCAGTACTCGGCGCCGACCCGCTCCGCGAGGCGCCGCCCGCCGGAATAGTGGTCGGCGTGAACGTGGGTGTCGACGACGTGGGTGATGCGCGCGCTGCTCTTCGCGGCCTCGGCCGCGAACCACTCCTCGTCGCCGGCGACGACGTCGACGGCCACCGCCTTGCCGGCCGTGCCGCACCCGAAGACGTACGACAAGCTGAAATCGATGGTGGAAAGCTGCCTGAAGAACATGCTCGTCTCCCGCGAATCCGGATCAACCAAAGCGGTCCTGGCCGCGCGCTTCCGCGCGCGCCTTCAGCCCGGGCCTGCGCCGGCTTCGACCGGCAGCCCGGCCGCGCGCCACTCGGCCACACCGTCGTCGAGGCGCTCGGCGCGAAAGCCCTTGCGCCGCAGTAGCGCCACCGCGTCGGTCGCGAACAGGCAGAAGGGCCCGCGGCAGTAGGCGACGATCTCCTTGCTGCGGGGCAGCTCGGCGAGTCGGCGTCTGAGCTCGGAGAGCGGGATGGAGCGGGCGAACGGAAGGTGGCCAACGGCAAATTCCTCTGCCGGGCGCACGTCGAGGACGACGACTTCACCCTCTCTCGCGCGCCCGAGCACCGTCCGGCCGTCGAGCGCCGTGAGCTCGCGCGGCTGGTGCACAAACTGGCTCAGAACCTGTTGCAACTCGAGGAGCCGGCCTTCGGCAAGCGTGCGCAGCGCGACCCAGAACCGGGCCACCGCGTCATCCGCGAGGCGGTAACGCACGTACTTGCCTTGCCTGCGAGCCGCAGCGAGCCGGGCGGCCTTCAGGGCCTTGAGATGCGCGCTCGCGCTCTTCACGTCGATGTCGGCCTCGTGCGCCAGGGTCTCGACGGTCTTCTCGCCCTGGCAGAGCAGCTCGATCAGCTCGAGCCGCTTGGGACTCGCAGCGGCCTGGCCGATGCGGGCCACCTGCTCGTAGAGGAGGTCCTTGACTTCGCGGTGGGTCGCCATCGCCTCGTCCCATAGGAAACGTTCGTTAGATCGTTAGAATGATAGGACGATACTCGGGGTGATATCAAGCGAGGCGTGCCGGGGAGCGCGGCCGGGGACGCTAGCCCGCGTGCGGGTCGTCCATCCAGCCGGCGAGTCGCACCACGCCGGTCATGATCGGCACCAGCGCGTCCTCGATCGCGCGCTGCGCAGCGCGCAGCCGCGCCAGCTCCTGATCGAGGTTGGAAGGCGATTCGTCGAATTCCATGACCAGGTCCTCGACCATGGCGACCTTGAGCCCAGGATGCCCGGCGAAGCCGAGCGCTCGAGAGCCGAGCTGCCACAGGGCCGGCCGTCCGCGCGCGTCGCGCGCGAGCACGTGCGCGCTGTCGGGAAGGGCGGGCCGGTCGCGCATGTAGATCGCCAGAGGATAGCGCTCGGGGAGATAACCGCCGAGAGCCCGATCATCCACGCGCGCCGCGGTCGAAACCGAGAACTCGAGCGCGGCCGGCTCCGATTCGGCCCCCGCGGCGAGAGCCACGATCTGTGCGCCGAGTCCGATGCCGAGAAGCGGCCAGCCTCGCTCGAGGCAGGCGCGCGCGAGCTCCGCTTCCGCTTGGAGCGTGGGCAGGTCGCGCGCGCCCGCGCTGCCCCAGGGACCGCCACCCAGCAGGATGAGCCCGTCCGCCAACGCATCGGCCGCGGGCAGCGCGCCTTTCGCGGCAAACGGCCGGTGGTAGCGAAAGCGGATGCCGCGTCCCTCGAGGTGGTCCTCCACGAGGCCGAGGTACTCGGCGGAGGTGTGCTGAACGACGTGCACGAGTTTCATGTTGGCGGCGGGCGATTGACGCTTCGGATCAATGCGACGCGTGCGGGGCGGCGGCGTCCCGCGCTCGTCATCGGTGCCGTGGCGGGACTTTCGTTGGCGACGCGCTCGCGCGACGAAGCGTCGCGTCACGCACTGGCGATGAGGTAGAGGCCCCAGACAGCGAGCGCGACTCCGCTCGCCCGGGCGAGGCGATCGCCGTTCGGCAGGAGCTTCTCCGCCAGCACCAGCGCGGTGAGCGCGACGATCCACGCGAGGTTCATGACACCGACCACGAACAGGATCGCCATCAGCAGCCAGCAGCACGCCGTGCAGTAGGCGCCGTGCCGCAGGCCCATCGCCAGCGCGCCGATCCTGCCGCCGCGCCACGCATTGAGCAGGAAGGCGAGCGGCGTGCGGCAACGGACAAGGCAGGCATGTTTGAGCGGGGTCCACTGGTAGACACCCGCCAGGATCAGCACCGCGCCTCCGATCACGGGGCCCGTGAGCCGCATGGCCGGAGAGAGCACGGCCGCGCCGTGCAGCGCCCACTGCACGAGCGTAGCCGCGACGGCGAAGAGGCTCCAGGCGAGCACGTAGCCGGCGACGAAAAATGCCGTGAGCGCCGCCGCCCGGGTGGACGTGTCGCGCTCGGCGACCACGCGCTGATACAGCAGCACGGCCGGCATGGCGGTCGGAACCATCATCGCGACCATCATGACGACCCACATCGTGAGAATCAGCCCGAGATCGGTCGGACCCCAGGGCCCGACGCTCGGCATGGCCATGGCGACGATGTCCATGTGCGCCATGGACCATACCTGATAGCCTAGCCATGCCCAGCTCGCCGCGACCAGCGCCGCCACGCCCGCGAGCAGCGTCCAGCGATCGACCCGGGCTTCGAGATTACGCGGCGAATCGGACGTCGGCATGGCGATTTCGACCGGTCGATTCTACCGTCCGTTCCGGCGCGCCCACGCCCATGATCCTCCGGCGGCGAGCTGCTCGGCGTCGCCTCGTGGGCGATACGGGGTGCCCTTACCCCGGGGCGGCGGTTCACCGGCGAGGCAGGCAGGAGGATAATGGTCCAGCGGTCGGATCAAATCAACCTCAAAGAGGTCGATCATGACGGACGGGACTCGGTGGCAACTCTCGGGAGACTACTTCGAAAACTGCAACTGCGACGTGGTGTGTCCGTGCCTTGTTTCGACCGGCACCCCGCTGGCGTCGCGGCCGACCCAGGGCTCCTGCGACGTCGCCCTGATCGTTCACATCGAGAAGGGCCGCTTCGGGACCGTGACGCTCGACGGCCTCAACGCCGCCGTGGCGGTGCACACACCCGGGCCGATGGGTGAAGGCAACTGGACGGTCGCCGCGTACGTCGACGAGCGCGCGAGCGCCGGGCAAGCGGAGGCGATCGGCGCCATCATGAGCGGCTCGGCCGGAGGGCCGATGGCGTTGTTTGCGCCGCTGATCGCCAAGAATCTGGGGGCGAAGAAGGTGCGGATCGACTATCGGATCGACGGCAAGCGTCGGTCCGCCGAAATTCCCGGCGTCATGCGGATGGCGGTGCGGCCGCTCGCGAGCCTGCGCGAGAACGAGGAGATCTGGATGTCCGCGGGACATCCGTTCAGTCCGGACAAGCTGGCGCTGGCGGTCGGCGAGTCGGGCAGCACGTTCAGCGATCACGGGATGCGCTGGGACAATTCGGGCAGGAACGGCCATTACGCGCCGATAAGCTGGTCGAACGCCTGAGGCGTAGCGACGCCTCGTTCGGCCGGATAGGGCTACCGTCGGGCGCAGGCGTCGATCGCCGCCTCGATCGCGCGCCGGAAATCGGCGGGCGAGCTCGACAGCAGGCCGACGTTCGCGCCCGCGAAAAATCGCTCGACCGCGGCGCCGGCCTCGCTCGCCGCCACGCCGCGCAGCGCGGCTTCCAGATCGAAGATCGTCCGCGGCGGCGTCACGAAGAAGTCGCCGGTGACGAGCGCGTCGCGGATGCGATGGCCTCCGCCGTCGAGGCGCACATGGGCGGTCACGCTGCCGCCGGATCCGTCCACCGTGGCGCTGCGCACGTCCGCTCTCGCTCGCGGATCGTCGATGCCCGCGACGAAGGCTTCGGTTCCGATCTCCTCGGCGTAGTAGCTCTCGGCAAGCGCCTCTTCGTGCGCCGTGATCTCGCCAGCGACCGGTGTGATGCCCAGATGTCGCGCGAAGCCCTCGAGCAGCGCTCGCTTTACCTCGTCGATCGGCGGAGCTTCGCCCAGCAGCTCCCTGAGCGTCACGACGCGCTGCGCCGCCGAATCGAGCGCGCGCTTGGCGAGCTTGGCCTGCGCGACATTGAGCGCTGCCGCCATGCGCGAGGCGTCGAGGTCGATCAGCACCGTGCCCTGATAGAAGAGCGTGTCTCCGTCGAAGAAGCCACCGGTCCCCGAGACCTTCCGCCCTTCCACCTCGATGTCGTTGCGCGGCCGGTAGCGCGCCTCGACGCCCAGCGTGCCAAGACCCGCAGCGGTGGCCTCGCAGATCTCGCGCGCGAGCTCGCTGAGCGATGCGACGCCGAGTGTGGACCGGTGAAAGACTAGCTCCCAGCCGAGCTGTCCTTCGTCGAAGTAGATGGCGCCGCCGCCCGTGATCCGGCGCGCGGTGCCGACGCCGTTCGCGCGGCAATAGTCGAGCCGGATCTCGTGCGACAGCGCCTGGTGCCGGCCGATGAGCGCGGTGGGCGGAAAGCGCAGAAAACGGATCGAGTCGGGAATCGCGCCTGCCTTGTGCGCCTCGATCAACGCCTGGTCGAACGCGATCTGCCGCCGGCCCTCGCGGATGCCCGTGTCGATGACGCGGAAGGGCCTCGCCGCTGCGCTCGTCACTTCCGCGGCACGATGCGCAGTTGCCGGCGAATCTTCGTGAGGTCGCGTTTCGCCGGCGGAAAGGGGTAGCTCGCGATGTCGCTCGGCGGCGAATCGCCGTACGGACGATCGCAGGCCGAGACGTCGTCGGCGAACTTGCCGGGGCAGCCGGAGGTGCGGAACGCCACGCCGCCTTCGACCACCGCGTCGAGCTCGGCTGGCGGCAATCCGAAGTCGACCACGCGGCCTTCCCCGTCGAAGCGCATGTGCTCGACGCGCACGCCGCGGTAGTCGATGAGATAGCGCCCGAGCTGCACGCGGCGCCACTGGTCGCGCGGGGTGGCCGGCAGATGGTCCATCAGCGAGCCCTTCTCGGGAAAGAAGCAGAACATATGGCTGTGTCCGCCGAGATCGACGAGCCGCTGCACCAGCGCGAGCGCTTGGTGCTCGGTCTCGCCCATGCCGACGATGATGTGCGCACCGAACTTCCGCGGACCGAAGATCGCGCGCGCGTGCATGAGAATCTCCCAGTACTTCCTCCAGGAATGCGGCGATTGCACGCCCTTGCCCCGCGTGCGATCGAAGATCTCGGGCGTCGCGGCGTCGAGGGCGACGGTGAAGATGTCGGCCCCGAGATCGCGCAAGCGCTTCACGTCCTCACGCTCCATCGTCGTGGGGTTCGACAGGATCGACACGGGGATCGCCGCCGGATCGACGCGCTCGGTCCAGCGCCTGAGCACGCTCACCGTGTCCGCGTCCGACCGCGGATGGGTGATCATCGAGATGCACATGCGGTGGAACGGGCTCGCCGCGCCGTCGCGGGCAACGATGTCGATGGTCTTCTCCAGCGGAACGGCGGGCCAGTCGACGCGGATGAAGTTGCGGTCGGCGTAGTCGCGTTCGGCTTCGCGGTGGCGCGCGAGGCCGCAGTAGGCGCAATTCGCGCGGCAGCCCTCGGGGTAGGTGAGCAGCAGGTTGAGGCAGCGCGTGCACTCGCAGCGGTACATCCGTCCCGGCACGATGCCGAGCGTGATCGCGGCGGCGGTCGACATCTGCACGTACTCGGGCGAGCGCATGTAGGGCGTGAGGATGTTGTAGTTCGGCAGGTACACGCCCTGCGGCGCCACGTGGTTGGCGATCACGCGGGCGCCGTTGCGCGCCTCCTTCGGCGTGGCTCGAGGAGCGCGCGGCTGCATCGCGACGAGCGGGTTGTGATCGGCGCGGTTCGGGAAAGACGAGGCGACGGGCGCTTCGGGGCGGTGACAGCTCATCGGTTCATCTCCTCGAAAGGAAGGAGGGCGCCCTCACGCGGCCCAGTATTCCGGATAGGCTATCCAGCCGCGGCGCAGCGCGGCTTTCGCACCGGGGACGCCGGCGCGCATGGCTGAGGCGAGCTCGCTCCGGCGACGCACCGCGCGGGCGAGCGCCGCGCCGAAGACGTCGCGCAATTCCGCTTCGTAGTCGCGCAGCGCCAAGGCGTCGCCCGCGCCGGCGCGCGCGGCCGCTTCGCCCGCGAGCCGGCCGGAATGCACGGCGGCGGCGATGCCGGCGCCCGTCACCGGATGCGCAAGCCCGGCCGCATCCCCGGCGAGCAGGACGAGCGTCGAGCCGAGCGCGCCGGTCGGGCCGACCATGCCGCCCACCGGTATCGCGCCCCCGGTGAGCGCGCGAGCCTCGGTGCCGACGCGGCCTTCGGCGGCGAGCGAGCGATGCAGCCGATCGACGATCGCCTTGAGCCGCGCCTTGTGCTCGGGACCCACTCCGGCGCCGAGGTTGGCCGCCTCGCCCTTGGGAAAGAGCCAGCCGTAACCGCCCGGGATGTCGCGCGAGAGAAAGATGTCGGTCGACTGCGAAGCGCGCTTGAGCGGCACCGTGAGTTGGCGCGTCTCCACCAGCGCCGAATTGCGCTGCCCGATCGCGCGTCCGACGATCGAGCGCGGGCCGTCCGCGCCGACGATCGCCCTGGCGTGGACCATGCCGCCGTCCGAAAGCGTCGCGCGGCCCTCGGCGAGCCTGCGCACCGCGACGCCGAACGCGCAAGCCGCGCCGGCGCCTTCGGCACGCTCGACCAGCGCCGCGTCGAACGCGACACGGTCGAGCATCCGTCCCGGAAAGTTCCGGCGGAGGTCCGGCGCGTCGTCCTCCACGAACGTCGCCATCGAGGCGATCGACTGCTGCACCGAGTGCGCGAGATCGCCGACCTCGATGCCGATCAACGCCGGGACGAACTCCGCGCACTGCACGGGACGCCCCGGCTCGCGGCGGCGATCGATCGCGAGCACGCGGCAGCCGGCGCGAGCGGCCGCCGCAGCGGCGCTCGAGCCCGCGGGCCCCAGGCCGACGACCAGGACGTCGACATTGGCAACGTTCACGGCGCAGTGAGCGATGCGCGAGGATGGATCTCGATCGTGCGGCCGGTCTTGATCGAGCAGCACGCGTGCTCCTGCACCGCGGGCCGGCCAATCGCATTTGCCACCGCAACGGCGCCGTCCGCGGGGAAGGCGATGCCGTCGAGGCCCGCCGCGACGGCATAGGCATCGGTCACGCGCCGGTGCATGCCGGGAGGACGCGCGCAGCCGAGCAGCAGCGGCCGCTCCGGCAACCGCCGCCGCGCCTCGAGGAAGATGCGTCCCGCGTCTTCCGCGCGCGGCGTTTGGAATGCGCCCGGCCTGGCGTAGAAGGGCATCACGACGACCAACACGAGCGAATGCGTGGGCTGCCGGGAAACGATGTCGAGCGCCCGCGGCTCGCCGACGATGCGGCCGTAGTGCAGCCCGATCACGATGTGCGGGACGACCTCCATCCGCGTGGAGCACAGCGCGGCAAGGGTGGCCTCGAAGTCCTCCACCGGCCGATCGAGATGGTAGACCTCGCGGATCGTCGCCTCCGAGCCGATCACGTCCATCATCGCGGTGTCCACGCCGGCCGCTTCCATGCGCCTCGCCCGCGGCTCGTCGAGCAGCGCGGAATGGATGGCGACCTTGAGCCACGGATAGTCTCGCTTCAGCGCTTCGATGACCGGGTAGAAACGCTCGTAGCGGATCTCGTTGCGCTTGGTCGATCCGCCGGAGAGCAGGAACCCGCGCAGATCCTGGCGTGCGACGAGCTCGCGCACGTTGCGCTCGAGCATTTCGGGATTGGTCGCGGGGATCATCGGCTCGAGGATCTTCGCCTGGCAGTGATCGCACATCAGGGCGCAGCCACCCGCGGTCACCGAGAACGCCGGAAAGGCGTTCTTGCCGCAGCCCTCGAGCTCGCAGCTCGAGTAGGCCTTGAACGTCGGCGTCGAGAACCGGATCTCGCGCCCGACCGCGGCGGCTTTCGCGCGCTCGCACTCGGCGAGAAGCGCCGCGTCGAGCGGCGCGTCTTCGAGCGCCTCGATCCCGGCCAGCCGCTCGAGCCAGGTCATCGCGCCGCCTTCAGCTCGCCGCCGCGCGTCGTGCAAGCGGCAAGGCGCGCCGCGGGGGCGGGTGCGCCGCATCCATCCGCGCGAGCGCGTGATCGCGCAGCGCGGCGATCGCCGGCCGAGCCGGGGCATCGTTGGCCGCGTCGACGAGCGTCGTGATCCATTCGGGGTGGATATCCTCCTCGTCCACGAGGTCGCAGTGCAGGCGGCGAAGCACGTCCTGCGCCGCGTCGGGGAGCCGGTCCGGGACGGCGCGTCCCGACAGCCGAGCCCACAGTCCTGTCCAGTAGCGCGTCAGCGTCCATGGATTGTAGCCTCCGCCACCGAGAACGACGACGCAAGTCCCGAGCGCGACGAGCCGCTCGACCGCGTCCCAAAGGGCCACGTTGGAGAGCGCCATGGCGGTGAGCGGATCGCCGGCCAGCGCGTCGCCGCCGCAGGTGATCACCAGCGCGTCGGGATCGATGCGTCCGGCGAGCCGAAGCACCACGCCGTCCACGAGCAGGCGAAGCTCGCGATCGTTGAAGCCGGGTGGAACCGGCAGGTTCCACGCTCGACCGCCGGCCGTGTCGGCGAGATTGCCGGTGTGCGGCCAGCGTCCCGACTCGTGAATCGACAGCGTGTGCACGCGCGGGTCCTCGGCGAACGCCTCTTCGACGCCGTCGCCGTGATGCGCGTCGAGATCGACGTAGAGGACTCGCGCGCAGCCGCCTTGCAGCAGGCGCCGGATTGCGAAGACCGCATCGTTGAAGTAGCAGAATCCGCTGGCCCGGTCGGGCCGTCCATGGTGCGTACCGCCCGCGGGATGGAACGCGACGCCGCCGCGGAGGACGAGCTCGGCCGCGAGGATCGAGCCGCCGACACTGGTCGCCGCGCGCTCGAAGAGCCCGGGAAACAGCGGGTTTTCCATGGTGCCGATTGCGTAGCGCTCGCGCACGCAGCGATCGACGCGGCCGCAAGCGGAGGCCTCGCGCAGCGCGCGTACGTATGCGGGATCGTGAAAGGCGGTAAGCTGCGCTTCGCTCGCCGGCGGGCTGGAGCGGTACTCGCCCTCGGCGAACCAACCGAGCGCCCGGCACAGGTCGACGACCGCCTCGACGCGGGGAATCGCCAGCGGATGCAGCGTTCCGTACGCAGGCCGGCGATAGATATCGTGACCGACGAAGACCGAGCCGCACCGCTTCCCGCCGGCGCGGCCGCTTGCGTCACCCACGGTCACTTCTTCTTCAGGAAGAAGGTGAACTCCTGATTCTCGGAGGAGTGCGCAAGCAGCGCGTTCCCGGTCTGCTTCGAGAACGCCTCGAAGTCCTTCTCCGACCCGGGGTCGGTGGCGATGATGCGCAGCACCTGACCGCTCCCCATCTCGGAGAGCGCCTTCTTGGCCTTGAGAATCGGCAACGGGCAGTTGAGCCCGCGCGCATCGAGTTCCTTGTCGAAGTTCATCGCTCCATCCTCGCGCCATCGTCCCGGAAAGCCCGCGCTCTCCCGACCGGATACGCATCAGAAGACCCCGGACGCCACATTAGGAATTTCTAATACGAAGCCGCCGCTGTCAACTCCTCCTCGCCCCGGGGACACGGAGAAAGATCGGTCCCGGGCTCGAGCAGGTTGTCCGCGACCAGCTCGAGCAAGCTTCCCATCTCCTTGTCCCAGTGGAAATGCGCAGCGCCGTCGTCGAAGGTCTGGCGGCAGTTCGCGCAGCTCGTCAGCCGGATCTCCGCGCCGGTGGCATCGATCTGATGCATCTTGATCTCGAACGCCTTGTAGCGCAACGCGTCGGCGCGACGGTTGGCGATGACGCCGCCGCCTCCGCCGCAGCAGAAAGCGAGATCGCCCGCGTCCGCGGTCTCGCGCAACTCGAGACCGAGGGCTTCGAGGACAAAGCGCGGCGCGCGCGTCGCGCCGCCGCGGCGGGAGATCTGGCACGGGTCGTGGAAAGCCGCTGTTCGGCCGATCTTGCCGACCCGCAGCCGCCCGCTGGCGATGTTCTCCGCGAGAAACTCCGAGATGTGCAGCACCCGGAACGGCAGCGGACGGCCGAGCATGGCTGCGCCCTGCCAGCGCAGAGCGGTGTACGCATGGCCGCACTCGGGCAGCAGGACGATCTTCGCCTTGCAGGCGATCGCCGCGTCGATGAGCTTCATCGTGCTCGCGCGCTGCCACGCGA
>DATJBM010000007.1:0-22712 GCA_035515295.1 Casimicrobiaceae bacterium
ATCACCTCCGAGCCGCGCGGCTCGTTGACGATGCCCGAGCGGTAGCGGTCGTATTCGGTGCGGAAGCGCTCGCGCCGCTCAGCGAGGCTGCCGGTTCCCAGATCGGGACCGCCGTCCAACACCACCCGCGTGGGCTCGCCGGCGGTATGGGAGTCGATGACCCGAAGGCGCTTCATGGCTCCACATTATCGCCCGCGGCAAGCGCCGCGTCTCTGGTCGATGCCACGCCTCACCGACGCGGCGAGGCGGCCGGACCGGCCGCTACGTGCGGTTGTCCGTCGGCTTGCGCTGCTTCGGGTCAGGCTGCGGGTGCGATCCGGGATCCTTCGCCTCGTCGACGCTCACGCCCGGGGGCAGCCACGTATCGACGACGTGGTCGACGCCCTCGAGAGGCGCCCCCTCCCCGTTCGGGCGTTGCCGCTTCGGGGAACGGTCACGCGGCTTGGGCGCATTCATGCTCGACAATCCTTTCTTCTTTCGACGGTTGTGGTCCGTCGAGGGAAGCGCAGCGCTGTTCCGCTGACAGACGGTCATCCCATAGAAGCGCCGCATCGATTCGCTGCAGGTGCGCGCCCATGGCTCTTAGGACTGCACGGGCGCCCAGGCGTTCCGCCGTCGCTCAGGGCATGGGGTTGGCCGGTTGCGGATCCCCCGGCAGCGGAATGAACTCCTGGCTGTCGAGGTCCGGCAGCTTCATGCGGCCCGCTTGCCAGTCGGCCTTCGCCTGCTCGATGCGCTCCTTCGACGAGGAGACGAAATTCCACTCGATGAAGCGCTCGCCCAGCGGCTCGCCGCCGAGCGCCATGACGATCGCCGCTTCCGTGGCCCGGACGATCGCCGTCGCTCCGGCGGCGAGCACCGCCATCTGGCCCGGCCGCAGCGGCTCGCCGTCGACTTCGACCGTGCCGGCGGCGACATAGATCGCGCGCTCGGCGTAATCCGCCGGCAGCACCGCGGCCGCATCGCGGGCAAGCTCCCAGTGAACGTAGAACATCGGCGAATGCGTGCGCACCTTCGCCTTCGCGCCGAAGGCCTCGCCGGCGATCAGCCGCCACGAGACGCCCCGCTCGTCGAAGCTCGGCAGGTCGGCCGCCCCGTGGTGGAAGAACGCGGGCGCGGCCTCCTCGTCGCGCTCGGGCAGTGCCACCCAGGCCTGGAGCCCGTGCATGCGCCCGCCTTCGCGTCGCGCGCGCTCGAAGCGCTCCGAGTGCGTGATGCCGCGCCCGGCTGTCATCCAGTTGACCTCGCCGGGTCGGATCGGCTGCTCGGAGCCGAGGCTGTCGCGGTGCATGATCTCGCCCGCGAACAGATAAGTGATGGTCGACAACCCGATGTGCGGATGCGGGCGCACGTCGACCGTGCGCGGTATCCCGGCCGGGAAGTCGACCGGCCCCATGTGATCGAAGAAGATGAACGGCCCCACCATCCGCCGCTGGGCGTAGGGCAGCACGCGTCCCACCTCGAAGCCGCCGAGGTCACGGCGGCGCTGCGGAATGACGAGATCGATCACGGGGTCGGCTTGGCCGTCAGAGCTGCAGGAACGCCTTGCCCTTGTTCGGCTCGACGACAAACTTGTAGAACGCCTCGTTGACGGCCGACCAGTTCTTGAGCTTCTTCATGTTGCCGAGCCAGCGGCAGATGTTGGGATAGTCGGCGAACTTGCAATCGATCGCCTCGCCGCCCAGCGTCATGATCGATCCGAGATAGTCGGCGAGCGTGATGTCGTTGCCCACGAGATAGGCATTGCGCGGCCCGATCAGGCTCTCGTCGAGCACCTTCAGCCAGGCGAGCGCCTTCTCCTTCCCCCAGGCGATCGTTCCCGCCTGCACCTTCTCGTCGGGCCGCTTCATGAACGGGAAGATCTGCGGATAGAGGAAGCCATAGGAGAAGTCGCGGTAGAAGCCGGTGTTGAGCCAGTCCATGCGCTCGTTGACGCGCGCGCGCTGCCGCAGGTCCTTCGGATACGCCGGCGAATCGATCTTGTCGGCGAGGTACTTGAGGATCGCCGAGCTCTCGGTCAGACGAAAATCGCCCTCTTCCAGCACCGGCACCTGGCGGCTGGGATTGATCGCCACGTATTCCGGCTGGTAGTGCGCGCCGGTGAAGAGATCGACGATCTGGTAGTCGAGCTTGATGCCCGATTCCTTGGCGAAGAGGACGACTGGACGGCTCGTGGTCGACACCGGATGATAGTAGAGCTTCATGGCACCTCCTTGGGAAGACGCTCGGGCGGGACCCACGACGTACGGGCGTCATTGTGGCATATCCCGCGCCGCGCGCCTCGCGTCGAGGCCGCGCTGAGAAGCGCGTGTCGGCGCCGGGACGCGAGCGCTCAGCCGCAGGCCTGCGGGCGGACGCGGCCACGCGCCCGCACCAAAGCGGCTGGCTTGCGCGGTCTCGGCGACGGCGCGCCGCCCGCCCGCGTGACGAAAAGGTGGTTGGCGACGAGGGCGCCGATCACTAGCGCCGCGCCGACGAATTCGATCGGCTCGAAGCGATGGCCCTGCGCGATGCGGATGGCGAACACCGTGACCGGAACGAAGTTGATGAACAGCACGCCGTTGGCGGCGCCGATCAGCCGGTTGCCAGCGTTCCAGGCAAGGACTCCGAGGATGGAGGCGATGCCGACCATGTAGGCGAGCTGCCAGGCCACCGCCTCGACGTCGGTCGCGCTCGGCACCGCGACGCGACCGCTCGCGCTCGCCGCCGCGGCGATGCCGAAGATCGCCGGCAAGCTGAGCAGGGTGGTGAGCGCCGTGTAGCGCAGCGGCGACCACGAGGGAAAGTCCGCGGCTCCGAGCGTGTAGACCACCCAACTTATCGCTCCGATCAGCATCAGCATGTCGCCGAAGCCGGTGCCACCCGCGAACAGGCCCACGAGCCGGCCCTTGGTCACGACCAGCACCACGCCGGCGAGCGCGACACCCAGGAAGCCCAGGGTCGCCCGCGCGGGCCGCACGCCCCGCAGCAACCACGCCACGAGCGCGGCGATCAGCGGCTGCGTGGCCATGATCACGGCGCCGTGTTCGGGGCGCGAATGCTCGAGGCCGACGAAAACGGCGAGTCCCAGCCCGGCGAAGCCGATCGTGCCGAGCAGCGCTGCGCGCCACCCGCGTCCCTCGACCTTGAGCGCGGCCGGACCTTCCGTCCAGGCAAGCAACGCGCCGAGCACGATCGCCGTCATCCCATAGCGGATCGCCGTCATGTGAAACGGATCGAGCGTTCGCAACGTGACGACCGCGACCGGAAACAACCCGCCCCAGGCGAGCGCGGCCAGCAGCAGCAGCCCCGCGCCCTTTACCCATGCAGAATTCATGCAATCTCCTCATGCGTCCGGGATCCCGCCGAAAAGCCGGCCGGATCCGGGTTTCATCAGAAGATTATGGCGGCGGTCCGGCCCGGGCTCAAACGTCTTGTGCGCATGCTATGCATGAATTGTCGGAATGCGTACACCCGGGCTGCCGACCGGCCCCGGAGGACTCGGCGCGACCGCAGCCGCTACGCCGCTTTGGCTTCGCGCCGAACGCGATCGAGAGTGCGCAGCTCGGCGCCCAGGTAGGCCGCGATCGCGCGCATGCCGTAGATGCCCGCCTCGGCTTCCGCCGCGCCGTTGTAGTTGGTGTTGGTGTTGACGTCGTAGGTGTAGATCTCGCCCGCCGCGTCGGTGATGAATTCGATGCCGGCGATGCCGATGCCGTGGTCGACGATGAAGCGCCGGTAGCGCTCGACGATCGGATGGCTGAAGTTGCGGACGATGCGGAAAGGCGGCGCCGGCGAGGCCGACGGCGTTTGGCCGACCGGACAAAACGCATCGCCGATCTGGCACACGTCTGCCGGGCACAGCTCGAAGCCGAGCGTGATGTCGGCACGCACCGCGTAGAGGAACTTCCCGCCGACGCACTCCACGCGGGTGATGAACGGCTCGGGCGCGCCGATGTATTCCTGCACGAGCGTCACGCCGTCCCACGGAATCCTCGAACGCATCGCTGTGCACGTGGTCGCGCAGCGCCTCGACGCCGTGGAAGAGCTTGACGCCGAGGCCCTTGCCGGCACGATTGTGCTTGGTGAGGAAAGGCCCCGGCACGCTCCGTGCGGCGGCGACGATGGCCTCACGCCCCACCGCCGCGACCGTGCGCGGCGTGCGGATGCCGTAGGCGGCGAGCGCGGTGTACTGCGCCATGTTGCTCAATTCCAGCGCGAGCGCGCGACGGTCGTTGATCACCCGCCGCCGGTGGAGCTCGAGCCACTCGAGTGAGACAGGCCGTAAGCTCGGGCGCGTAGCGATGGCCGCGCGTGTGCGACGAGGCGCTCATGCGGTTGTCGAAGACGCCCTCCGGAGGTGTCTCGCCCAGATCGAGCCGGCCCTCGCTCAGGAACCATTGCTCGTAGGGCAGATCGAGCGCGCCGAACGCCGCGCGCAGCGGCTCGACCCAGGCGTCGTTTTCGTGGATGACGTAGCTCTTCGCCATGTGCGTGAACCGTCCCCGGCTGTTCGACCGCGCCGGCGGCCGTCGGTTACACGCTACGGCGGGATCGCGTCTCGGGCGGAAGGAACCAGGAGTTCTACGCTTATGGGGGGCGGAAACGCTGGCGCGGCATTGGCCTCGCGCTGGACCGCAAAAAAGAACCCGCGCGACGAATCGCGCGGGTCTTCAGTCGCGCGACGGAGGAAAGATCGCGCGTCTTACCGCCCGTCGGCCCGAGTATCCGAGCCGGCCCCGAATGCGAGACGCAGATTAGCGATGTCGGGGCGTTCCGCCTTTGATTTTCGTCAAAGCTACGTGAGGCCATATCCGCACCGCCAGCGTGGATAAGCTACCGCGACACGTCGCCAGGCACCTCGCGAGACGATGCTTGGGGAAAAGCGAGGGCGATGATCAGAGGCGATGCAGGTGTCGGCGCGACGCACGGCGGCGCTCACCGGCCGCCGCGGCGTCACGCGCGATCGTGTCGGGGTCTCACAGGTACGGCCTTAGCCATTCGAGGCCGGCGGATGTGCCCCCGGGCTCGGTGCCGCGCCGGGGATGATACTCGCAGCCGATCCAGCCCGTATATCCGCACGCGTCGAGCGCCTCGAACAGATAGCGATAGTTGACCTCGCCCACGTCCGGCTCGTTGCGCTCCGGCACGCCCGCGATCTGCACGTGGCCGACGCAGCCCGCAGGAACGTATGCGCGCACCTTGGTGGCGAGATCGCCCTCGACAATCTGGCAATGGTAGAGGTCCATCTGCACCTTGAGGTTGGCGAGCCCGACTTCCGCGACCAGGCTATGCGCCTCGTCCTGGCGATTGAGGAAGTATCCCGGGATGTCGCGCGTGTTGATCGGCTCGATGAGGATGTCCACGCCATGCTTCGCGGCTTGCTCCGCAGCCCAGCGTACCTGGCCGATGTACGTCGGATAGAGCGTCTCGCGGGCGACTCCGGGGGGAACGATGCCCGCCATCACGTGGACGCGTGGACAGCCGAGAGCGGCGGCGTACTCGAGCGCCCTCACGATGCCGGCGCGGAACTCCGCTTCGCGCCCGGGCACGCAGGCGAGGCCCCGATCGCCGCGCTCCGCGTCGCCCGGCGGTGCGTTGAACAGAGCCTGCTCGAGCCCATGATCGCGCAGCCGCGCCGCGAGCTCGTGCGGCGGATACGCATACGGGAACAGATATTCGACCGCCTCGAACCCATCCGCCGCCGCGGCAGCGAAGCGATCGAGGAATGCGTGCTCGGGGTAGAGCATCGACAGGTTGGCGGCGAATCGAGGCATGAGGTCTTTGGGGCGCTAAGAGCCAAATACCATGAATGCTATTCCAGCCCTGCGCTCGCGGTAAGAATCACAAAGCCGGCGATGCCCGCGGCGACGAATCCAATCGTCAGCAGACCATGTCGCCGAGCGCCGGCGATGGCTCGATTCTAGCCGCCCGGCACGACGCCAAACCCCGGGCAGCCAATCGTCCGACCAAGCTGCCGGATACCCAACGCCAGCGGAGCCGCAGCCGAACGCGACGAGCTCGATACCCGCCTGCGCCCATTGAGCGAGCTCAAACACGCGGTGCTCATCGCGACCACCAGCCTCGCCCAGGACGAGGCGAGACAGCTCGGCGCGCAGGCCGGGTTCGCGCACTATCTCGTCAAGCCGGGCAGACAGTCGAGCAGCTCCTCACGGGTCGATCGCCAGGCTCAGGCAGCAACCGCGCGCGTGCGGCGACGCGTGGCCCGGGCGATTTCGGCTGCCTGCCGTCCCGCTACGCGGTCGCGAGCCGCCGGTACTTGAGCTTGATGGCCGGGTTCCTCGCGGCGGGCATCCTGGTCGTGTTCCTCACGGGGCGAGCCGCCGTCGTGCCTGTTTGCACGAAGAGGCGTAGCGTGCGGGGTTGGGCTCAAGCAGGCTAAGCTCCTCGCCGCGAACCTTGAACGAAACGAGTCTGCTTCTGGCCGCCGTCGTCGCGGTCGGCCTGTTGCTCGCCAGCAGCGCGCTCGCGATCCTGGTCCTCATCCGGTTGCCTGCGACGTACTTCATCCAGCCGCGACGCCGCTTCATGGCGGGCAATCATCGGGCCGTGCGCTGGGCCGCCATCGTCGCCAAGAACCTCCTGGGCGCAATGCTCGTGCTGGCGGGGATCGCCCTGTCCGTTCCGGGCGTTCCCGGCCCGGGTATCGTCACGTTGCTGGTCGGTGTCGCGCTGCTCGACTTCCCCGGCAAGCGGGCGCTCGAATACCGGGTGATCCGGCAGCCGCGAGTGCTGGGCGCCATCAACGCCCTGCGCAGGAGATTCTCCATAGCTCCTTTGCTCGTCGAAAGCCGCGAGGCTCGATCGCGCCGCCGGACGCCGCTGCGCTGAGGCCTATCCGCTCACTGCAGCACTTCGTTGCGCCGGCCGAGCTGGGCGATCTGCTCGGCGCGCAGGCCCTCGAATCCCCGCTCGAGCCCCGAGGCGAGAGCCGCCGCGATCTGCGCCGCCGACTGCAGTCGCGGCACGAGGACGTAGTCCGCGCCGGCGGCGTAGAGCTCCAGCGCGGCCGCGGTGCGCGTCGCGGTCACCGCCACCCGAGCCCGCGGACAGAGCCGGCGCGCCTTGCGCAGCAGCTCCAGGTTGTTCGTGCCGCGCAGCACGGTGTCGGGAATCGTCGAGACGACGAGCGCCGCGTCGTGGATGTCGGCGTGGCGCAGCGTATCCATGTTCGAGATGTCGCCGTAGACGCAGGCGATGCCGCGGCGCTTGAGCTCCTCGTGCACGTGCGGGTTGAAGTCGATCACCAGCAGCCGGTCGAGCAACGGATGCCGGCCGCCCGCTCCGTCGAGCTCGTACTCGTGGACGAGCGCGCTCGCCTCGAGAAAGAAGCCGAGGAGCACGATGTCCTTCGGCGTCGGCGACTCGACGGACGACGGCTTTTCGGCCTCCGGGTCCAGGTCCGGCACTCCCGCCCGCCGCAGCAGCCGCGCGAGCCGCGCCTGAACCCGGTGGCTGTACTCGATCAGGTACGTCGAGCCGACCGCGGTGAAGGCGAATACGAAGATCAGGATGCTGACCGTCTTGCGCTCGACCTGGCCGTCGGCGAGCCCGATCGCGGCGATCACCATCGAGAACTCGCTCATCTGCGCAAGGTTGATCGACGGGAGCAGGCTCGCGCGGTGGCCGAGGCCGAGGGTGCGCAGAAGCGGAAACACCACCGCGAACCGGCTCGTCACCAGGAACACCGACGCGAGCAGCGCGAGCCCGATCACCTCCGCCGTGGGCATCGGAATCTGCATGCCCAGCGCGACGAAGAACAGCGTGACGAAGAAGTCCCGGATGCTGATCACCTTGGCGACGACGTCCAGGTTGTAGGGAAAGGTCGAGATGCTAACCCCCGCGATCAGCGCTCCCATCTCGCGCGAGAGCCCCGCTGCATCCGCGCCGGCAGACACGACGAAGCACCAGGCGAGCGAGCCGATCAGCACCAGCTCCGGCACCTTGGCGACCGAGTCGAAAAGCTTCGGCAACAGTGTCTTGCTGACGATGAGGCTCATCGTCACCAGCACGATGCCCTTGAACAGCGACTCGAGCAGCGTGAACACCTGCGGATGCGCGAGGGTGGGCTGGACCGCGAGGAACACGATCGCCCAGATGTCCTGGAACACGAGCACGCCCAGCGTGATGCGGCCGGGCAGCGTATCGAGCTCGAACTTGTCGTACAGCAGCTTCACGACGATCATCGTGCTGCTCATCGCCAGGCACGCGGCCAGGTACAGCGACCCGAAATCGCCGCCGTGGAAGCCGAGCGGTTGGAACAGCGCGAGACCCAAGACGAGGCACAGAGGAACCTGCAGCGCACCCGCAACAAGCACCGGCTTGCCGGCCGCCGCGAGCTTCCGCAGGTCCATCTCGAGGCCGATGATGAACAGCAGCAGGATGAGGCCGATCTCCGAGACGGTCCGGATGCTCTCCTCGGTACGAATGAGCTTGAGGCCGATCTCCGGGCCGATGACCACGCCGGCCAGCAGATAGGCGAGCAGCGGCGGCTGCCGCAGGCGATTGGCGACGAACGCGAGCAGCGCCGCGACCGACACGCACAAGCCGATGCTGGTGAGCAGATCCAGCTCTCCCTCCACGGTCCCTTTCTCCATGCTGACGGCAACCCGCCCGGCGGGCGAGTATTTCCGCTACCGCGGCGGCGGTCAAGGAGTGCGACATGTTTCCGCCCTTGACCGGAAGGAGCGCGAGCGGCCGTTGACCCCGCGGTTGCGCGCGCCGTAAGATCGGGCGTCGCATCTGAACCGATCGGTGGCAATGGACTGCTGCAGTTGCTCGCACGAAGGCTAGACGCGAGACGTCGGCGCGGTTCATCTCCTTGACCGCCGTCTCGCTGAAGGAAGGCGGGACGGTGCACCAAGGCTGATTCGCGATCGAGCGAATCGGTGAAGCACCTCCCAGAGTCGTAGCAGCGCCCGAGCGGCACGCTGTCCGGGCGGCGATGCTCCGCGGCGTGGCACGCGCGGAACCGCGCGATGCCTTTCGTGAGAGCAAGGCGAAGCCGGAGCCCGCTGGAGGCGCTTATGGGAACGAATTCGTCGGCGGCGACCCGTCACGGCGCATGGCGACGCCGCTCCGAGCGCGCGCGGGCGCCGGGCAGCGGCGCGAGCCTGTATCTTTCGCGACTGCGCGGCTCGCCGGTGACCGACGACGGAGGGCGCCGCGTCGGGCGCCTGCGCGATATCGTCGTGGCAGTAGAGCCGAGCGGGTACCCGCCCGCGCGCGGCGTGCTCATCCGCGGCAGCGGCGGCGATCGCTTCGTCCCCATCGTCCAGGTCGTGCGGGTGAGCGCCGACGGCGCGCGCCTCGCCGCCTCGGCAGCGGGCGACGCGTTCCAGCGGCGCGACGGCGAGCTGCTCGCGTATCGCGACCTCCTCGATCGGCAGGTCGTCGATGCGCGCGGCGCGCGAGTGCTCCGCGTCAACGACGTCATGTTCGCGCCGGTTCAGGGCCGGCTCTCGCTGCTGGGCATCGACGTGAGCCTGCGCGGATTGCTGCGCCGGCTGCTGCCGGCGTGGCTTCCCGGGCGCATCGAGGGGGAGCTGCTCGACTGGTCGAACGTCGAGCCTCTCGCCGCCGAGATGCCCGAGGTGCGGCTGCGCCTGCCGCATCGCAATCTGGCCCGGCTCAACCCCTCCGACATCGGCCGCATCATCGATCATCTGCCCTACCGCCACGGCGCCGAGCTGGTCGCCGCGCTCGACGACGTCACCGCCGCCGACGCCATCGAGGAAGTGGAGAAGGATCGCCAGCCGGAGCTCTTCGAGCAGCTCTCCGGCGAGAAGGCGGTGCGCATCCTCGATCACATGGCGCCCGACGCCGCGGCCGACCTGTTGAGCGATCTGCCGCCGGGGCGCGCCGACGGCCTCATCGAGAGGATGGAGCCCGAGGCCGCTTCGGACGTGAAGCTGCTGCTTTCCTTCGGTTCGAAATCGGCCGGCGGGCTGATGACCACCGACTTCGTGATCGCGCTCGAGCGCGAGACCACGCGCGAGGCGGTGGAGCATCTGCGCTCGCAGCTCGACAAGCCCGACCTCGTCTACTACGTCTACGTCGTCGACGACCCGGACAATCGGCTACTGCGCGGCGTGGTCTCGCTGCGCGACCTGCTGCTCGCGGACCCGCAGCAGCGGCTCGGCGATTACATGGATCGGGAGCTGCGCAGCGTGCAGCCGGAGGACTCGGGCAAGAAGGTCGCGCACATCATGAGCGAATACAACTTGCTGGCGCTGCCGGTGGTCGACGCGGAAGGCAGGATCCTCGGGCTGGTCACCGCCGACGACGTCCTTGACATGGTGCTGCCCGAGACCCTGCGCCGCCACCTGCCCCGGCTGTTCAGCTGAAGGCGATGAACAAGGCTCCGCGGACGCGTGTCCCGGCGCCGGTGCGGCGGCTGCTCCGCCGGCCGCGGCTGCGCTGGCCGCGGCGCGGGATCTGGGCCTTCATCGCCGCGCTCGGACCCGCGCTCATCACCACCAACGCCGGGAACGACGCCGGCGGCATCGCCACGTATTCCGTGGCAGGGGCGTCGTACGGGCTATCGATGCTGTGGATCCTGCCGCTGATCACGGTGAGCCTGGTCGTCGTCCAGGAGGCGTGCGCGCGCATGGGCGTGGTGACCGGGAAGGGCCTGGCGGGCCTGATCCGCGAGGAGTTCGGCGTGCGCTGGACGGCGCTCGCGATCGTGAGCTTCTTCGTCGCCGCGGTCGCCACGACCGCGTCCGAGTTCGCCGGCATCGCGGCCGCGGGGGAGCTCTTCGGCGTGTCGCGCTACGTCACGGTGCCCGTTACCCTGCTCGGCGTGTTCTATCTCGTGGTCGGGGGCACCTACCGGATCGTCGAGAAGGCGTTCCTGGCGATGACCGTCGTGTTTTTCGGCTACGTCGCCACCGCCTTCATGTCCACGCACCAGTGGCTGCCGGTGCTGCGGGCTTCGGTGGTCCCGACGGTCCGGTTCGATCCGGGGTTCCTGTTCATGGCCATCACCCTGATCGGCACGACCATCACCTCGTACATGCAGTTCTTCCTGCAGGCGGCGTACGTCGAGAAAGGCACCGGCGTGCGCGAGCTCAAGCTCGTCCGCGCCGACGTCATCGTCTCTTCCATCTTCGCCAACCTCATCGCCTTCTGCATCGTGCTCACCACGGCGCAGACGCTGTACCCGGTGGGCATCCACATCGAGACGGCGGACCAGGCGGCCCGTGCCCTCGCGCCGCTCGCCGGCGCGTACGCCGCGATGCTGTTCGCGATCGGCCTGGCCGGCGCGTCGCTCTTCGGCGCGACGGTGCTGCCGCTGTCGACGGCCTATCTCGTGACCGAGGCGCTCGGCTTCGAGCGCGGGATCACCCACACCTTCCGCGAAGCGCCGGCGTTCATGACCATCTACACGGCGACGCTGGCGATCGGCGCGCTGATCGCGCTCGTGCCCGGCATGCCCCTGGTGCAACTGATGATCGTCAGCCAGTTCATCGATGGCGTTCAGCTGCCAATCATCCTGGTGTTCATCGTGCTGCTGGTGAGCGATCGGACGGTCATGGGCGGATACGCGAGCGGCCGCGCGCTGCAGGTCGTGCAATGGGCGACCGCCGCCGTGCTCGGCGCGATGAGCCTCGCGTTGCTGGCGATGACGCTCTACGCCGGCGCCTGAGCGCGCTCATGGCGACGACAGCAGCGCGGACTCGCTCGTGCGCGCCGGCGCGCTCGCGACGTCGACCGGCCGGCCGGGCGTCCAGTAGCGCCCGGCATAGAAGACGAGCGGCTCGCCGGGACCGATCCGATGGTGCATGACCTCGCTCACGAAGACGAGGTGATCGCCGATCTCGCGCCGCGCGCACACGCGGCCTACGAAGTGCGCCAGCACGCCCTCGATCAGGACGGCTCCATGCGGCCCGTTGCGCAGCGGTACGCCCGCGAAGCGATCGACATCGCGGGCGGAAAAGCGCCGCGCCAGCGCGCCCTGGGATGCCGCGAGAACGTTGATCGCGTGAAATGCCGCCCGTTCGAACACCGGGCGGCTCGCGGCCGCCGCGGCGAGGCTCCACTGCACCAGCGGCGGATCGAGGGAGATCGAAGCGAACGAATTGATCGTGAGGCCCCACGGCGGCCCCTCGCCGTCGCGGGCGGTCACGATCGCCACACCGGTCGCGAACCGACCCAGCGTCGAGCGCAACGCACGCTGTTCGTCGAGCGCGGCGACGCGGGCCGGGGTCGAGTCCGGCGCCACGACACCGGCCCGGAGCAAGGGCCGTTGCGGCCATGCGCTGCAGGGAGTGGCGGCGCTCACGCCGCCGCCCGGATCGCCTGGCCCGCGGGCGCGTCGGCGTCCAGGCCGAGCGCGAGCCGGCCCGCGTACTCGCGCTGCACGCGCTCCTGCAGCGGATGGTAGCGGCAGGCCTGCATTTCGCGAAAACGCCGCTCGAGCCCCGCATCGCGGTAGAACGCGGCGCCGCCGCCGAGCTCGAGCGCCAGCTCGGCGACTTCGAGCACCGCACCGGCGACGATTCCGCGGTCGAGCATCACGCGGTTGGTTGTGGCCGCACCGGGCGCATTGCCGGCCGCGGCGGCGAACATGTCGGCCAGCGCCAGCTGCGCCGAGGCGAGCGCCGTGTCGACGGCCCCGGCCAGATCGACGAGATGCGCGTCGGCGCTGCGCTTGCGCGCGAGCTCGAGCGCGAGATCCCGCGCCGACTCGGCGATGCCGACGTACACGGCGTAGATCAGCGGGATGGCGATCATCGCGGCGAGGTGGACCGCGGGATGCCAGCGCCCGCGCGGACGCCTGAGCGCGATCGAGGCGTCCGGCACGAAAACGTTGTCGAACACGACGTCGTGCGATCCGGTGCCGCGCATGCCCAGCGTGCGCCAGGTGGAGAGCACGCGCACGCCCGGCGAGCTCATCGGCACGTTGAAGTGGATGACCGTCGGGCCGTCGTTCGGATCGTCGTAGACCGCAGTGGTGACGAAGAGATCGGCCGCCGGCGCGCCGCTCGCGAAGATCTTGCGCCCGTCGACGCGGAATCCGCCCTCCACCTTCGTGGCCCTGCCGCTGCCCTGGAGCCAGTCCGAGCCACCGCTCGAGAGCAGCACGGTCTGCTCCGCGGCAACGCGTCGCAAGAGAGCGTCGACCGGCGCCTTCTGGTGCCTCCAGCGCCACGCGGCCGCGGCGACCTGGTGCGTGTGCATGGCGAAGGCGAGTCCGGTGGACCCGCAATGGCGCGCGATCTCGCGCAGCAGCGCGCCGAGCTCGGCATGATTCACGCCGCCCCCGCCCAGCTCCACCGGCACGCCGGCCGCGAAGAAGCCGTAGGTTTTCAGGTCGGCATAGTTCTCGGCGACGAAACGATCTTCGCGATCGACGTCGGCCGCGCGCTCGCCGAAGCGCCGGCCGAGCGTGCGCGTGAGCTCGCGCCAATCGGCGGTCGAAGGCTCGGGCGGGTGAAGCTTCATCACTGCGTTCATGGCCATCTCCTGGACATGTCCGGCTTCGTTGTTGGTGCCGGGTACGGGTGCTAGTATCGTCACGTTGCCGATGCGCCGAATGATCGAGCGTCCAGGCTTTTTGCGCGGGACGCCTGATTTGCGCCTTCCTCGTCATGGATGCCCTTTCCGACGTGCTGCGCGTGGTTCGCCTGAACGGCGCGGTCTACCTCGACGGCGAGTTCGCCGCGCCGTGGTGCGTGATCGGCCGCGCCGAGCCGCGCCTCTGCGCGGGCTACCTGGCCTGCGCCGAGCGCGTGGTCTCGTTTCATTTCATCACCGCGGGGACGTGCTGGGCGCGGCTTCCCGACGATCCTGCCTCGGCGCTGCGCATCGACGCGGGCGAGATCGTCGTGGTGCCGCAGGGCGAGACCCACATCCTCGGCAGCGCCACGAACCTCAAGCCGGTGTCCTCGGCCGACGTGCTCGAGCATCACTTCCAGGCGGCCGGGCGGATCATGAAGCTCACCCACGGCGGCAGCGGCCCGGTCACGCGTATGGTGTGCGGCTTCATGGGCGGCGAGAACGTGCTCGGCAACCCGCTGCTCGGCGCGCTGCCGCGCATCTTCAAGGTCGACATGAAGGGCACGCAGGCGGCGTGGCTGCAGTCGTCGCTGCAGTTCGCGGCCGAGGAGGCCGCGCAGATGCGCTCCGGAAGCACGACGTTGCTGGGCAAGCTCTCCGAGGTGCTGTTCGTCGAAGCGATACGGCGCTACATCGACACGCTCCCCGAGGAGCAGGCCGGCTGGCTCGCGGGGCTGCGCGATCGCTTCGTCGGACGGGCGCTCGCGCAGTTGCACGCGCAGCCGGCAAGAGCGTGGACGGTCGAGGAGCTGGCCGGAGAGGTGGGTCTGTCGCGCTCCGCGCTGGCGCAGCGCTTCACCGATCTCGTCGGCGTGCCGCCGATGCAGTACCTCGCGCGCTGGCGGCTGCAGATCGCGGCGCAGCAACTGCGCACGAGCGATCACCCGCTCGCAGCGGTGGCGGTGGACGTGGGCTACGACTCGGAAGCGGCGTTCAATCGCGCCTTCAAGCGCGAGTTCGGCATGCCGCCCGCGACCTGGCGCAGACGGCGGGGACAGGAAGCGTCGGCACCGCCCTCGCCGCGGCAGTGATGGGCGCCGGCCGGCGATCGGAGCGGCTAGACAGCGAGGTAGCGGCGCACGCCCGCGCGCTCCATGTCGGCACCGGCGCCGCTCGCAACGACCTCGCCGCGGGAAAGCACGACGTAGCGGTCGGCGAGCGACCGGGCGAAGTCGTAGTACTGCTCGACTAGCAGGATGGCGATTCCCCCGGCGGCGATCAGGCTGCGGATCGCCCGCTCGATGTCCTTGATGATCGACGGCTGGATGCCTTCGGTGGGCTCGTCTAGAATCAGCAGGCGCGGCCGCATGGCCAGCGCGCGCGCGATGGCGAGCTGCTGCTGCTGGCCGCCGGACAGGTCGCCGCCGCGCCGGCCCAGCATGCTCTTGAGCACCGGAAAGAGCTCGAAGACGAGCTCGGGAACCTTGCCGCCACGCTTCGCGGTGGCGAGCCCCATCTGCAAATTCTCCTCGACCGTCAGGCGCGGAAAGATGTCGCGGCCCTGGGGCACGTAGCCGATCCCGAGGGCGGCGCGCTCGTAGGGCGGGAGCGCCTTGAGGCTCGCGCCGTCGAACGCCATGTCACCGGATCGGATCGGCAGCAGGCCCATGAGGCAGCGCAGCAGCGTCGTCTTGCCCACGCCGTTGCGGCCGAGCAGCGCCGTGCAGGCGTTCGCCGGCACCTCGAAGGCGACGTCGCACAGGATGTGGCTGCCGCCGTAGTACTGGTTGACCCCGCGCAGGCTCAGCATCGCGCCTTCGCCTCCGCTCGTGCGTTCAGCGGCCAAGGAACACCTCGATCACCTCCTCGTTGCGCTGGATGCTCGCCATCGACCCTTCGGCGAGCACGGTGCCTTCGTGCAGCACCGTGACCTTGTGGGCGATCCTCGCCACGAACTCCATGTCGTGCTCGACGACGACGAGCGTGTACTTGCCGGCGAGCGAAAGAAAGAGCTCGGCGCTGCGCGAGCGCTCCTCGTTTGTCATGCCAGCGACGGGCTCGTCGAGCAGCAGCACCTGCGGCTCCTGCATCAGCAGCATCCCGATCTCGAGCCATTGCTTCTGCCCATGCGAGAGCATGCGCGCCGCGCGATCCGACTCGGGAAGCAGCTTGATCGTCTCCAGCGTGTGCATGATCCGATCGCGCTCGATGCCCGCGAGGCGGGCGCGCAGCGTCGGGATGACCCGCTTGTCGGCTTTCATCGCCAGCTCGAGATTCTCGAACACCGAGTGCTGCTCGAACACGGTGGGCTTCTGGAACTTGCGACCGATGCCGGCCTCGGCGATCTCGGCCTCGGACAGCCGGGTGAGGTCGATCGTCTGGCCGAAGAACGCGCTGCCGATGTCGGGCCGCGTCTTGCCGGTGATAACGTCCATCATCGTCGTCTTGCCGGCGCCGTTGGGGCCGATCACGCAGCGCAGCTCGCCTTCGTCGACGACCAGCGACAGATCGTGGAGCGCCCGGAAGCCGTCGAAGCTCACGCCGATGCCGTCGAGGTAAAGGATGCCCCGGTGCGTGGTGTCCACGCCTTCGGCAACGACGCGGGCGCCGGTCGCGACCGGATCGTCCCAGTGCTCGCGCGTCGCGCTCTCGCTCATGGCGATCTCTTCGCCGGCAGGCGCAGACCCGCGAGCCCGCGGGGCAGGAACAGCGTGACCAGGATGAACAGCAGCCCCAGCGCGAACAGCCAGTACTCGGGGAAGGCCTTGGTGAACCAGCTCTTCCCCAAGTTGACGATCGCCGCGCCCAGCACCGGACCGATCAGGGTGCCGCGACCGCCGACCGCGACCCAGATCGCGATCTCGATCGAGTTGGCCGGCGACATCTCGCTCGGATTGATGATGCCGACCTGTGGGACGTAGAGCGCGCCGGCGATGCCGCAGATCACCGCCGAGGCCGTCCAGACGAAGAGCTTGAAGTACATGGGGTTGTAGCCCGAGAACATCACCCGCGTCTCTGCGTCCCTGATCGCGGTGAGCACCCGGCCGAGCTTGGACTTGACGATCCAGCGCCCGAGCAGCAGGAAGCCGAGCAGCGCCGCCGCAGTGGTCACGAAGAGCGCCATGCGCGTGGTCGGCGCGGTGATCGGAAAGCCCAGGATGCGCTTGAAGTCGGTGAAGCCGTTGTTGCCGCCGAAGCCGGTGTCGTTGCGGAAGAACAGCAGCATCGCAGCATAGGTCAGCGCCTGGGTGATGATCGAGAAATACACGCCTTTGATGCGCGAGCGGAATGCGAAAAAGCCGAATACCAGGGCAAGCAACCCGGGCACGAGCACCACCAGCAGAGCCGCGTACCAGAAGTGGTCGGTAAAGCTCCAGTACCACGGATACTTCTTCCAGTCGAGGAACACCATGAAGTCCGGCAGATCGCTGTGGTACACGCCGTCGTGGCCGATCGAGCGCATGAGGTACACGCCCATCGCATAGCCGCCGAGCGCGAAGAACAGCCCGTGACCCAGCGAAAGAATTCCCGTATAGCCCCAGATCAGGTCCATTGCCAGAGCCACGATGGCGTAGCACATGATCTTGCCGATGAGCGTCACCCAGAAGTCGGACAGGTGCAGCGCGCTGTCGGCGGGCACGGCGAGATGCAGGACGGGAAAGACGACGAACAGCACGAGCGCGGCGACGCCCCACGCGGACCAGCCGCCGCCGGACAGCAGGCCTGCGAAGCGGGGGGCCCGGTATCCCGCGTGGGGAACGAACGCGGTACTCATCATCATGCTTCCACGGTCCGGCCCTTGAGAGCGAACAGCCCCTGCGGCCGCTTCTGGATGAAGAAGATGATGAAGACCAGCACCGCGATCTTGGCCAGCACCGCGCCGGACACGCCCTCGAGGAACTTGTTGACGATGCCCAGGCCGACGGCCGCGTAGACCGTGCCCGCGAGCTGCCCCACGCCGCCGAGCACGACCACCATGAAGGAGTCAACGATGTAGCTCTGACCCAGATCGGGACCGACGTTGCCGATCTGCGACAGCGCGCAGCCGGCGAGCCCGGCGATGCCCGATCCGAGCCCGAACGCAAGCGTGTCCACCCTGCCGGTCGGCACGCCGTTGCAGCTGGCCATGGCGCGGTTCTGGGTGACCGCACGCACGAACAGGCCAAGCCGCGTTCGCGTGAGCAGGAGCCATATGGCGACTAGGACGATCGCAGCGAAGCCGATGATCACGACGCGGTTCCAGGGAAGCACCACGTCGGCAAAGGCGGCGAAACCGCCGGACATCCACGACGGGTTCTCGACCTGGACGTTCTGCGCGCCGAACACCGTGCGCACGCTCTGGATGAGGACCAGGCTGATGCCCCAGGTCGCGAGCAGCGTCTCCAGCGGCCGGCCGTAGAGAAACCGGATCACGCTGCGCTCGAGGATCATTCCGACCACGGCGGACGCGGCGAAAGCAGCAGGCACCGCGAAGACCAGGTAGGCATCGAACGCCCCGGGCGCGTAGCGGCGAAACAGGTTCTGCACGACGTAGGTCGCATAGGCACCGATCATGATCAGCTCGCCGTGCGCCATGTTAATGACGCCCATCAGGCCGTAGGTGATCGCGAGGCCCAGCGCGGCCAGAAGCAGGATGCTGCCGAGGCTCACGCCGCTGAAGATGCGGCCGATCATCTCGCCCGTGGCGAGCCTGCGGTCGACCGCGCGCAGCGACTTGTCGGCTTCGGCGCGCACATCGGCATCCGGTTCGGCGAAGCTGTCGCCGCGGCGCTCGAGGATGCCGAGCAGCAGCGTCTTGGTCGCCGGATTGCCGCTCTCCGCGAGCGCTCGGATCGCCGCAATGCGCGTGGCCTTGTCGCGGCTCGCGAGCTGGATCGAGGCGCGCGTCAGCGTGAGCAGATCCTTCACTTCCGCGTCGGTCTCCTTGGCGAGCGCCCGCTCGATCGCCGGCAGGGTCGATTCGTCCGCCCCGTCCTGCAATTGCTTCGCCGCGGCGAGCCGTACGGCACGGTCCGGATCCGAGACCTTCAGCGCAGCGATCGCCGTTTCCAGCCCCTTGCGCACGCGGTTGTTGACCACGACGTCGTCGCGGTTCTCGGGAACCGGCGTCACGGTGCGGCCGGTCGCCAGGTCCGTCGCTGCGTCGTCCTTCACCAGCAGCACCTGAGAGCCGCCGACCGTCTGCACGTTGCCATCGAGCAATGCCTGAAGCAGCGCGAGCACCGCCGGATCGCCGGTGGCGGCCAGGGCCCCGATCGCCTTGAGCTTGTCGTCGCTTTCGCCGAAGGCGAGCTGCCGGAGCGTTTCCGGATCGACGGCGGCCGCCGCGGCGGACGCCGCGACCGCGGCCACCACCGCAAGACAGGCGAGCGCTAGGGAGGCGAGAAGACGTCTCATCGCCGGCCGGCTCCTCCGCGCGAAGTTCCAGCGCGACACAGCGAGCGGCGGCGGGTGATCACGGGCCGCCGCCGCTGGTCGCCGAGCACGATGCAACGGGACTCTTAGGCCCTGTCAGGCTCGTCCTTCTTGCCCTTGTCCTCGGGGATGTACGGGCTCCACGGCGTGGCCTTGATCGGCCCCGGCGTCTTCCATACGACGTTGAACTGACCGTTCGCCTGGACTTCTCCGATGAACACGGGCTTGTGCAGGTGGTGGTTCTTCTCGTCCATCTTGATGGTGAAGCCGTCCGGAGCCTTGAAGGTCTGTCCCGCCATCGCGGCGATGACCTTGTCGACGTTCGTGGTCTTGGCTTTTTCCACCGCCTGCTTCCACATGTTCATGCCCACGTAGGCCGCCTCCATCGGATCGTTGGTGAGCGGCTTGTCGGCATTCGGCAGCTTCATCTTCTTGGCATACGCCGCCCACTTCTTCTTGAACTCGTCGTTGGCCGGGTTCTTGAGCGACATGAAGTAGTTCCACGCCGCAAGATGGCCCACCAGCGGCTTGGTGTCGACGCCGCGCAGCTCCTCCTCGCCGACCGAGAACGCGACCACCGGAACGTCGGTCGCCTTGAGGCCTGCGTTGCCGAGCTCCTTGTAGAACGGCACGTTGGAGTCGCCGTTGATCGTCGAGACCACCGCGGTCTTGCCGCCCGCAGCGAACCGCTTGATGTCGGCGACGATGGTCTGGTAGTCGCTGTGCCCGAACGGCGTGTACGTCTCCATGAGGTCCTTCTCGTCCACGCTGTTCGACTTAAGGAACGCCCGGAGGATCTTGTTGGTCGTCCGGGGATAGACGTAGTCGGTGCCCAGCAGCACCCAGCGCTTGGCACCACCTCCGTCCTTGCTCATCAGGTACTCGACGGCGGGAATCGCCTGCTGGTTGGGCGCCGCGCCGGTGTAGAAGACGTTCTTCGAGAGCTCCTCGCCTTCGTATTGCACGGGGTAAAACAGCAGGCCGTTCAGCTCCTCGAATACGGGAAGCACGGACTTGCGCGAGACGCTCGTCCAGCATCCGAAGACCGCCGCCACCTTGTCCTGCGTCAGGAGCTGGCGGGCCTTCTCCGCGAAGAGCGGCCAGTTCGATGCCGGATCGACAACCACCGCCTCAAGCTTCCTGCCGAGCACCCCGCCCTTGGCGTTGATCTCGTCGATCGCCATCAGCGTCACGTCCTTGAGCACCGTCTCGCTGATCGCCATCGTCCCCGACAGCGAGTGCAGAACGCCGACCTTGATGGTATCGGCTGCGAAAACGCGCTGCGCGATGCTGAATCCGCCGGTCGCCAGCGCGGTCGATGCCGCCAGACGCTTGAGAAAGCCTCTTCGTTCCATGGAGTGACCTCGTGTTCGAGTGATTGAGAAGTTCCAACGCCAAGCGGGTGCAGCTGCCCGCAGCACCGGCACTTGCGCCTGTGCGTCGAACAACCGCGCGTTGCGTCGCACAATCCATGCCATGGAAGAAACCGAGCGCTAACGCATTGTTTTGGCGTTTGCGCGCTCGGACGCGCGAGCCGGCATCGCAAGACGACGCGCCGGGTATCGATTTCGATGTGCCATCCCGGTGCGTCGGCGCCAATGCACGCACCGCTTTGGACCCGCGCAAGCCGCGCGTCAGGATCCAGCGCGGGATTCGCGTGTCTTCGCGGCGATCGAGACCAGTCCGCGCTCCTCGATGAAGCGCACGACCACGTCGAGGCCTTGGCCCGTCTTGAGATTGGTGAACACGAACGGCCGCTCGCCGCGCATGCGCCGCGAGTCGCGGTCCATCACGTCGAGCGATGCGCCCACCAGGGGCGCGAGGTCGATCTTGTTGATGACCAGCAGATCGGACTTGGTGATTCCAGGACCGCCCTTGCGGGGAATCTTGTCGCCGGCCGCAACGTCGATCACGTAGAGCGTGAGATCGGAGAGCTCCGGCGAGAACGTCGCCGCAAGATTGTCGCCGCCGCTCTCCACGAAGACGATGTCCAGGTCGGGGAAGCGCCGCACCAGCCGGTCGACGGCCTCGAGGTTGATCGACGCATCCTCGCGGATGGCCGTGTGCGGACAGCCGCCTGTCTCCACGCCGATGATCCGGTCGGACGCGAGCGCGTCGTTGCGCACGAGGAACTGCGCGTCCTCTTCGGTGTAGATATCATTGGTCACCACCGCGAGCTGGTAGCGGCCGCGGAGGGCCTGGCACAATCTCAGCGCGAGCGCGGTCTTGCCCGAGCCGACCGGGCCGCCAATGCCGACGCGCAGAGGCTGCGACTGAGCGGGGGCCATGACCGATTGCAAAACTAGGAGCGGAACAGCCGGCTGTACTGCGTTTCGTGCCGAGACGACGCCAGGGCCAGTCCGGGCGCGAAGGTGGAGATGTCGGTGTCAGCGATGGAGCGCGCGCGGTCCACGGCCGCGGGGACGCGTGCACCGAGCTCCACGAGCAGGCGCTGACCCGCGAGCTGCCCAAGCGGAATCGTCTTCACCGCGCACAGCACCTGGTTCTCGAGCCACGACCACACGTAAGCGGCGAGCGCGGCCGACGGATCCAGGGCGAAGCCGTGCGCCGCGAGCGCATACGCGGCTGGCAGCGTGACGGGCGCCATCGTGCGCGCGGCCTCACGTGCGCCCGCATCGAGGAGCGCCAGATCCTCGGCGAGCCGGACCAGCGAGCCGCCCATCTGCTCGGTCTCCGCGCGGAGCTCTGCGGTCTCGCGCGAAGCTCGGAAGAGGTCGTTCCAGTCGATCGCTTCGGCCCAGTCGCCGCGCTGCACGGCACCGAGCAGGCGCCAGAGCATCGCCGCCTCGCCGGCCGCCACCACGAGCCGCAGCGTCTCGTCGATCCACGCCGACGCGCCTGGCGCGTCCCGCACCGCACCCTCTGCCACGACCCATTCCAGTCCCTGCGAATAGCTGTAGGCGCCGATGGGCAGCGCCGGGCTGGCGAGCTGCAGCAGGCGCACGAGCGGAAGCAGCGGACCCTCGCTGCTCATGGCGAGCGACTCGCGAAGTCGTGGATGATGCCCGCGTGCCTGGCTTCGCCGGAGTGGTGATGTCCCCCCGCGTACGCGCCTGCTTCCGGCTCGAACGGCGCCGACACCGGCTTCGCCTCGAGACCGAAGCCCGAGAGCATCTCGGCGAGCACGCGGTCGGCCGGGAAGCGGATCGCGCCTTCGCGGATCTCGACCGGGCAGTGCCGGTTGCCCAGGTGGTACGCGGCCCGAGCCAGCAGCGTCGGGTCTGGCGTGCGCACCTCCATCAGCGCCTCCGCCGCGGCGACGATGCGCAGCACCCGCCCGTCCGTGGCCTGGAGACAATCACCGCCACGCAGGACGGCGCCCCGATCCAGGAAGAGCGCCGCCTCCTCGCCGCTCACGAGCCGCAGCCGCTGGCGCGCCTTGCGCCGCTCTTCGAAGGACAGCCAGAGCTCCGCATCGACCTGCGCCTGCGGGGCGATGCGTCGCTCGACGATCAGCATCGGCAGGCCTAAAACAGGAAATAGCGCTGCGCCAGCGGCAGCTCCGCCGCCGGCTCGCAGGCGAGAATCGCGCCGTCGGCGCGCACCACGTAGGTCTCCGGATCGACCTCGATCCTCGGCAGCGCGTCGTTGTGCTTCATGTCGCGCTTGCCGATCCGCCGCGTGTTCTCTACCGGCATCAGCGGCTTCGTCAGGCGCAGGCCCTCGACCGTTCGATTGCGCAGCGCCGCTTTCGACACGAACGTGACCGACGTCGCGAGCGCCTTGCCGAAGGCACCGAACATCGGCCGGTAGTGCACCGGCTGCGGCGTCGG
>DATJBM010000008.1:0-55567 GCA_035515295.1 Casimicrobiaceae bacterium
CCCGCATGACCGTCGGCCCGGCCACCGACGAGGAGCTCGACCGCATCATCGCCGCCGGAGGGCGCAAGGGCGAGATCTACGCCCAACTGAGAGAGCTCCGCGACCGCGTCGCCGACCGGGTCAGAGCGGAATTCCCCGACATTCCGCGCCGCGTGTCCGGCTACAACCTCCCGGCGCTGCTACCCGAGCACGGCTTCAACGTCGCGCGGTCGGTGGTGGGCTCCGAGGGAACGTGCGTCGTCGTGCTCGCGGCGACGCTGCGGCTCATCGACAGCCCGCCGGCTCGCACGCTGCTGGTGCTGGGTTACCCGGACGTCTACGCCGCAGGCGACCACGTGCCCGAGATCATGCGCTTCGGGCCCATCGCGCTGGAGGGCATCGACGACCGCCTGGTCGACGACATGACGATGGTGCACATGCACGGCGGCGATCTGAAGTACCTGCCCGACGGACAAGGCTGGCTGCTGGTCGAGTTCGGCGGCGCGACGAAGGAGGAGGCCGACGCGCGCGCGCGGCGAGCCATGGAAGCCCTCCAGCGCCAGAACGACGCGCCCTCGATGAAGCTCTACGACGACAAGAAGCAGGAGAAGCACCTTTGGGAGATCCGCGAATCGGGGCTCGGCGCCACGGCGCACGTTCCGAACAAGAAGATCACCTGGGAAGGCTGGGAGGATTCGTCGGTCCCGCCCGAGAACCTGGGCGTCTACTTGCGGAAGCTGCGCGCGCTGTTCGAGAAGTACGGCTACGAATGCGATCTCTACGGCCACTTCGGCCAGGGCTGCGTCCACACCCGCATCGACTTCGACCTGGAGACCGCGCCGGGCATCGCCAAATTCCGCGAGTTCCTGCACGAGGCCGCGCATCTGGTCGTGAGCCTCGGCGGCTCGATCTCCGGCGAGCACGGCGACGGCCAATCCAAGGCCGAGCTGCTGCCCATCATGTTCGGCGACGAGCTGATGAGCGTTTTCCGCGAATTCAAGGCGATCTGGGACCCCGACTGGAGGATGAATCCGGGGAAGATCGTCAAGGCGTACCGGACCGATGAGAACCTCCGCCTTGGCGTCGCCTACGATCCCGCCGAGCCCGCGACGCATTTCCACTACCGCAGCGACAGCGGCAGCTTCAACCGGGCGATGCTGCGCTGTGTGGGCGTCGGCAAGTGCCGCAAGCACGAGGGCACGATGTGCCCGAGCTACCAGGTTACGCGCGAGGAGATGCACGCGACGCACGGGCGTGCGCGGCTGCTCTCCGAGATGATCCACGGCGGTCCGCTCAAGGACGGCTGGAAGAGCGAGGCAGTGAAGGAAGCGCTCGATCTGTGCCTGATGTGCAAGGGCTGCAAAGGCGAGTGTCCCGTCCGGGTCGACATGGCGACCTACAAGGCGGAGTTTCTCTCCCACTATTACGCGGGACGGCGGCGACCGGTTCCGGCGTACGCCTTCGGGCTGATCGATCGCTGGGCGCGCATCGCGGCGTATGCGCCGGGGCTGCTGAACGGCGTGCTGCAGGGGGCGCCCGTGAGCGCGCTAGCCAAGTCGGTCGTCGACATGCCGCGGCAACGATCGCTTCCGCGCTTCGCGCCGCAAACCTTCCGCACCTGGTTTCGGCGGCGCCGAAGCGCCCAGGCTGGCGGTCAGCGCGTGCTACTGTGGCCGGACACGTTCAACAATCACTTCCATCCCGAGAGCGCCATAGCCGCCGTCGACGTGCTCGAAGCCGCGGGCTGCAACGTTGCCGTGCCGGCAGGGCATGTCTGCTGCGGGCGCCCGCTCTACGAGTGGGGCATGCTCGATCGCGCCAAGCGCTATCTCCGCCGCGCGCTCGATGCGCTGGACGCGGACATCCGTGCCGGCACCCCGGTGATCGTGCTCGAGCCGGCGTGCGCGAGCGTGTTCCGCAACGAGATGCTCGAACTTTTTCCATCCGACGAGCAGGCGAAGCGCCTGGCCGGACAGACGTTCCTGCTCTCCGAGTTCCTTGCCCGCCACGCCCCGAGCTACACGCCGCCGAAGCTCCCCGGCAAGGCGATCGTCCACGGCCACTGTCACCACAAGTCGGTGCTGGGGATGGGCGACGAAGTCGACGTGCTGCGCGGGCTCGGACTCGATCTCGACGTGCTCGACTCCGGCTGCTGCGGCATGGCGGGCACGTTCGGCTTCGAGGCGCACAAATACGAAGTGTCCATCGCCGCCGGCGAGCGCGTCCTCTTGCCCGCCGTGCGCGGCGCGTCGCCCGATACGCTCATCATCGCCGACGGCTACAGCTGCCGCGAGCAGATCGCGCAGACGACGACCCGCCGCGCGATGCATCTCGCGGAGGTGATGCAGCGGGCGCTGCGGGGCGCCGAAGAGGGGCGCTAGGAGATCGAAGATGCAGTTCAAGCTGCTCAACGCCGGACCGCTTCGCACTTTCGCGCTCGTCGACACGGGCGAAGAGGCGGTCGACTGCCTCACCCGCTTCGCCCGCGAGCAATCGCTGCATGCCACCCAGCTCTCCGCCATCGGCGCGTTCAGCCGGGTAACGCTGGGTTACTTCGACTTCGCGCGCAAGGACTACCTGCGCATCGAGATCGACGAGCAGGTGGAGCTGGTGTCGCTCCTCGGCGACTTCGCCCTTAGCAAAGGAGAGCCCAAGCTGCACGCCCACGTCGTCGTGGCGAAGTCTGACGGCACCGCGCACGGGGGCCACCTGCTGGAGGGCATCGTCAGGCCGACGCTCGAAGTCGTGCTGAACGAATCGCCCGCATGGCTGCATCGCGAGGTCGACCGGGCGACCGGGCTGCCCCTGATCCGCGTTCGGGAGCCGGCATGAGCGCGCCCATCGGAAGAAAGCGCTGGGCGATCGCCGAGGGCTACATCCCTCCCGACGATCCGGGGAAGCCGCGCCAGTACCTCAGCCACGAGACCGCGTGCATCCTGAACGCGAGCGCCAGGGACGCGCACGTTTCGATCACGCTCTTTTTCAGCGATCGCGATCCTGTCGGCCCCTATACCGTGACCGTCGCGGCGAAGCGCACCCTCCACCTGCGCTTCAACGATCTGAAGGACCCCCAGCCCGTGCCCCCCGACACGGACTACGCCTGCGTGATCGAGTCGGACACTCCCGTCGTCGTTCAGCACACGCGGCTGGACTCGCGGCGCGCCGATCTCGCTCTGCTCAGCACCGTCGCGTTCTGCGATGACGTCTGACGCCGGCGCCTACTTCGTCTGCGGTGGGTGCGCGGTGCCGGAGTGCACCGCGCCGGTGTTGGCGTCGACGACCACCGTGGTCACGTTCTGAGGCTCTCGATACTGAGCGATATTGACGATCCAGGCGGGCGAGCCGCCGTGGGTCTCCAGGTATTCCGACTTGACCTTGCCGGCGGGCACCCGGTCGAGCGCGATCTGTCTCGCTTTCAGCTCGGAGACGGTGATCCGGGTGTCCTGCGCGGAGGCCTGCTGCTGGTTCGACCAGGCCTGGGCGCTGCCCGCGCCGAGGCTCAGAGCGGCCGCGGCCACCCACAGCCATTTCGATAGAGGTCTCACGTGTGTGCTCCTGACGATGTACGAGGATCGATGAAGGTTGGATACGAAGCGGCGGGCCGGGTTTCTAAGCGGCGCGAGCGCCTCGCACCCGGGTCGCAGACCCGCCCCGGCGACGCGGCCCGATACACGAGGCGGTCACTCGCCCTGGGACACGTTCTGCGACGTGGCCGCGCTCTGGCTCGACTGCGCGAGCTTGAGATGTTCCTTGAGCGTCGGGAGCGTCTGCCCGGCGAATCCTTTCAGATCGCTGTCTGAGCCGGACTTCGCCTCCTTCTGGAACGCCTGGATCGCTTTCTTGTGGTCGGACACTTGCTGCTTGCTGTAGGCCTTGTCGAACTTCGCGCCGGAAAGCTCCTGCAGCTTGTCGATCTCCTTTTCTCCCGAGCTGTCGAGCTTGTTCGGAATGCCGACGCCTTTTTCGGCGGCGATCCGCTGCAGCTTGCCGTTGATGTCCGTATGGTCGTGCACCATCCGCGCACCGAAGGCCTTGACCTTGGGGTTTTCGCTTTTTCGCTCCGCGATCTTGCCCTCTGCGACCTCAGCCATGTCGCCTTCGGCCGCCTTGGCGATGAAAGCGCGGTCGTCGTTCGAGAGCGGCTTGGCCGTGGCTCCGGCCGCCGGCTCGGTCAGGGCCCGGTTGTTGCCGTGGCCACTCTGCGCGGCAAGCGCGGCGCCCGCCAGTCCGAACGTGAGCACCACGCACACCATGATTGCCTTGTACGGGGTGGCATTCATGAAGAAACTCCTTTGCGAGGGAACGGGACCTGCGTCTGCTTATTGTTCTGACGCGCGCGCAGTCGATCGAGTTTCGCTGCCGAACCATACGCCGGTCCGGCGTGTCGGCGAGCCGCCGAGGGTTCACACAACGCCAAAGGTTTCATGCACTGCCGCCGAGCGGCCACGCGAGCGCGCTCTGACAGACGACGTCCGAAGCCACCGGGCCGGCGAGACCTCGCGCCGTCGCGACGCTTGGGTCGAGCATTGAAAAAGGTTCGCGGCAGGAGCGGCGCGGACTTGCAACTTCTACCGCGCTCGAGGCCATGGCCGCGGCGCTCTTAGCGAAAGCACGGTTGCCACGCAAGGAAATCTACTATGAGCTAAAAGCGTTAGAGCCTCGAGCGCGCATTTGCACGGGTCTTGCTTCTTCGAGCACGTAGCGAGAGGCACGATCGCGACCGGTGTCGCGGGGTCGGCGTGCCGTGCGGAAGTCCTCCATGAAGCAGTTTTCCAGGCGTGATCTGCTGCGGGCCGCCGCGATGGCGCCGGCCGCGGTGGTGGCGCCTCTGCAGTTCTTCGGTCCGGGTGCAGGCGCCGCGCGCGCCGACGAGCGCTCCTACGAGAACCCGCACGCCGGATACCTGACTCGCGACGAGATCGCGTTCGTCGACGCGGCCGTCGCGCGGATCATTCCCAAGGACGAACTCGGCCCAGGCGCGCTGGAAGCCGGCGTGACGACGTTCATCGACCGCCAGCTCGCGGGGCCTTACGGTCGCGCCGAGACCTGGTACATGCAGGGCCCGTGGCGCGAAGGGATCGAGCAGCAGGGCTACCAGCTCAAGCTCACCCCGGCGCAGCTCTATCGCGCCGCGATCCGCGCCATCGACGCCAAGGTCAAGGCGCAGCACGGCGGCAAGACCTTCGCGCAGCTCGATCCCGCGGCGCAGGATGCGGTGCTCGATGCGATCGACAAGGATCAGCTGCAGATCACCGGGGCTCCGGTCCGGGCCTTCTTCGAGATGCTCGTGCGCAACACCGTCGAGGGTTTTCTCGCCGATCCGATCTACGGCGGGAACCGCGACTTCATCGGCTGGAAGCTGATCGGCTTTCCCGGTCCCCGCTACAACTACGTCGCGGAGATCGAGCAGTACGGCAAGAAGTACGACATGCCCTTCGTGAGCATCGGCGGCGTCGACAGCGGCGTGCGCAAGGCCTGAGCCATGGCGACCCGGCTGCCTCCGGTGGACGTCGTGCTCGTGGGCTTCGGCATGACCGCCGGCATTCTCGGCAAGGAGCTCGCCGACGAAGGGCTGCAGGTCGTGGCCATCGAGCGCGGCGGCTTCCGCGACACGATCCCGGACTTCTCGCCCTCCACGGTGCAGGACGAGCTGCGTTACGCGGTGCGCAACGAATTGTTCGAGGAGCCGGAGCGCGAGACGCTCACCTTCCGCAACACGATGCAGCAGACGGCGCTGCCGATGCGCCAGCTCGGGTCGTTCAATCCGGCCTCGGGCGTGGGCGGCGCGATGGTGCACTGGAACGGCCAGTGCTGGCGCTTCCTGCCCTCGGACTTCCTGGTCCGCACCCGCAACGTGCAGCGCTACGGCGCGAAGTTCGTTCCGGCCGACATGACCATCCAGGACTGGGGCGTGACGTACGAGGAGCTCGAGCCGTACTACGACAAGTTCGAGTACCTCTGTGGCGTCTCGGGCAAGGCCGGCAACCTCGACGGCAAGATCGAGACCGGCGGCAATCCCTTCGAAGGCCCGCGCAAGCGCGAGTACCCGCTCCCTCCGCTCAAGCGCGCTCACGCCTCGGTGCTGTTCGAGAAGGCGGCGAAGGAGGCCGGATTCAAGCCGTTTCCGGCTCCGGCGGCGAACACGTCGCAGCCGTACAAGAATCTCTACGGCGTGCAGATGGGCCAGTGCACCTACTGCGGCTACTGCGAATGGTTCGGCTGCGGCAACTATTCCAAGTCGAGCGTGCAGTCCTGCATCTTCCCGGTGTTGCTCGGGCGCGACAATTTCCACTACAAGACCCGGTGCGAAGTCACGCGGGTCAACCTGGACGGGTCGCGCAGGCGGGCGACCGGCGTCACCTACGTCGACATCGCCGGCAAGGAGTACGAGCAGCCCGCCGATCTCGTGATCCTGTGCGCGTACGCCTACCACAACGTGCACCTGCTGCTCGTCTCGGGCATCGGCAAGCCCTACGACCCGGTGCAGAACACCGGCGTGGTCGGGCGCAACTACGCCTACCAGGTCACCTCGAGCGTGGACGTGTTCGTCGACGATAACCTCAATCCGTTCATGGGCGCCGGCGCGCTTGGGCAGGCGATCGACGACTTCAACGGCGACAACTTCGATCACGGGTCGCACGGCTTCATCGGCGGCGGCTACATCGCGCTGTGGTCCACGGGCGGCCGGCCCATCCTGCAGCACAAGGTGCCACCCGGCACGCCGACCTGGGGGTCGAAATTCAAGCGGGCACTGGCCGAGAACTACCTCCACGCGGCGTCGATCTCCACCCACGGCGCGGTGATGAGCTACCGCGACGCCTATCTGGATCTCGACCCGACGTACCGCGACACCTACGGCAACCCCTTGCTGCGGCTCACCTTCGACTTCCACGACAACGAGCACAAGATGTCGAAGTTCCTCACCGATCGCGCCACCGACATAGCCAAAAAGATGAGCACGCGCTCGTACCATCCCAAGCCGCGCACGGGCCACTACTCGATCGTGCCGTACCAGACCACGCACAACACGGGCGGAGCCATCATGGGCACCGATCCGAGGACCAGCGTCGTCAACCGCTACCTGCAGTCGTGGGACGTGCCGAACCTGTTCGTCATGGGCGCGTGCGCGTTTCCCCAGAACGCGGGGTACAACCCGACGGGCACGGTCGGAGCGCTCACCTTCTGGGCCGCCGACGCGATCCGCAAGGCATACCTGCGGCAGCCGGGTCCCCTGATGAGCGCCTGAAGCGCGATGCTTACGTCGATCTCAGGCACCGCCGGCGCACTCGCCACTCGCGGGCGGTCTGCGTCGCGGCGACGCTTGCGCGCGCTCATCGGAGCGGCCTTGACCGCGATGGCGCTCGGGTTGCCCATGATTGCACGCGCCATGGAGAGCTCGCACGCCGAGATCGAGCGCGGGCGCTACCTCGTCTACGCCGGCGACTGCGCGGCCTGCCATACCGACGAGGGTGGCAAGCCTTTCGCGGGCGGCCGGCCGGTACCCACGCCGTTCGGCACCATCTACGCGACCAACATCACGCCGGACGAGCGCACCGGCATCGGCAAGTGGACGGACGACGAGTTCTGGAACGCGATGCACGCCGGGATTCGCGCCGATGGAGCGCACCTGTATCCCGCGTTTCCGTATCCGTGGTACACGAAGCTCACGCGCGAGGACGTGCTCGCGATACACGCCTACTTGAGGACGCTCGAGCCCGTGAGGCAGGAGAACAAGCCGCCGGAGTTCCCGTGGCCGCTGTCCTGGCGGCCCGGGCTCGCGGTCTGGAACTGGCTGTTCTTCAAGGCCGGCACGTACGCGATCAACTCGGCCAAGTCGGCGCAGTGGAACCGCGGGGCCTATCTGGTCGAAGGGCTGGGTCACTGCGGAGCGTGCCATTCGCCCAAGAACTGGCTCGGAGCGGTGAAGAGCAGCGAACAGTTCCAGGGCGGAATGGGCGAAGCCTGGTTCGCGACCAGCCTCACGAAGAATCCGCGCGAAGGGCTCGGTTCGTGGACGGACCACCAGATCGCCGAATATCTCAAGACAGGGGCCACCGAGCGGGCGCGCGCGCTGGGTCCGATGGCGGAGGTGGTGCAGCACTCCACCATGCATCTGTCGGACGCGGACGTTGCCGCGATCGCCACCTATCTGAAGGATGGTCCTGGAGACGACGGCAGCAAGCCGCAGCCCGGCAAGCCGTCGAGCGACCGCGACGCGCTCGAGCGCGGAAGGCTCATCTATGTCGATCAGTGCGCGGGCTGCCACATGGAGAACGGCGAGGGCCTGCCCGGCGTGTTTCCGCCGATCAAGGACAACACCGCGCTCCACGCCCACAATCCCGACTCGCTGGCCCGCCTGGTGCTGCAAGGCGCGGGCAGTGTCAAGACGCCGCAGAAGCCGGAAGGCTTCGCCATGCCAGGCTTCGCGGGCAAGCTGTCGGACGCCGAGGTCGCGGACCTGCTCACGTACCTGAGAGCCGATTTCGGCAATCAGGCCGGGGCGGTAGCGCCGAAGCAGGTCGCCGCCGCTCGCGGCGACGTGCGCAAGCAGGCAGACTGAACGCGCCGCGCCATGATGCGCCGCGGCTTGTCCGAACCCGCGCGGCAAGTTCGCAGCCCTCCAAACGCAACGGAGCCGTCGACGGCCGGGTGGCCGCGACGGCTCACGTGCCAGCTGTCGCGTCCCGCGGGTACCGATGACGCGCGGCAAGACGCGGGATCAGTAGTTCTTGTGTTCCCGGGCTTCTTCCGACACGCCGCGGCCGGCCGCCTGGACGTCGCGTCCGGCGCCTTCCATCGTGTTGCACGCCGTCAGCGCCAGCGACAGAAGCGACATGATCACGAACAACGCTTTCTTCCACATGACCTTTCCTTTCTTCAGAGTTGATCAAGCGCGCTGCACACAGCGCGCGGCACTAGCATCGGCCGAGCACGATTCCGCCGCAATCGGCCGCACGCGGATTCTTTCGTAGGAGATCGCCGCAAGCCGCTGTAGGAGAGTCCCATCGGCCGTGGCATAAGAAGCCGCGTGCTTTGCGCGCGCATTACCGAGCGCGAGACGAAAAAAGCGCCGGTCCGCCTTGCGAGCAGTCCCCGGCGCCCGGCACGGCAATCAGCTATTGACCGTAACGCTGCTTGGCTTCCTTCACGCAGCGGTCCTTCGCGTCGCCGGAGAGCGCGTCGCACTTCTCCTTCGCGACCTTGTATTGCGCGTCCATCCGCGTGTCGCGCGCGTCGGCCATGGCTTCCTTGGACTTCAGGTTCGCCTTGGCGTCGGCCTTGATCTTGTCGCGGTTGGCCTTGGCTTCCTTGATGCACACATCCTTGTCGTTGCCGCGCTTGGCGTCGCACGCCTGCTTGGCCGCCTTGTAATCGGCGTCGGCGCGGTCGACCGCAGCGTTGTAGTCTTCCTTGTACTGCTTCTCGGCGCTCTTGACCGCGTCGGTCTTGGCATTGGCGCCGAAGGCAACGGCGCTGACGGCTACCGCACAAAGCAACGTTCTCATCGCATGTCTCATCGTTCGCTCCTTGAGTTTGGGTTTACCCATCGTATTCGGCGCGCGTCGCCGCGCGTCGGGCTCCTACTGGGATGCCTTCGGCTCCTGCGTGGACAGGCTCGGATCCTGGGCCAGCGTCGAGTGGTCGTTCACCTGACCGGGCTCGGGCATGGCCTTGCTTTCCTCGTCCTTGTCCATCGGCTGCATCGGCGCTTCGCTGCCGTTCGCCGTCTCGCCCTGGTGCGCGCGATCGCTCGAATTCCCCGCGGACGGCGGCGACGCTTCGGCGAGCGGCTGCGTACCCTGCTCGGACGAGCCGGGCGCCGTGGTAGTCGCCGTGGGCGGCGGCGACGGCGTGCGCGCGCTCTCGCGCGGCGCCGCGCTCGGGTCGGAACGTTCGCACGCCGTCAGGCAAAGCGTCAGCGCGGCGATCGCCGCCAGGCCGGCCCTGGTTCTCGCACTCGTCCGATCGCTCATATGATTCCAACCACCGCGAGCACGAGCAGCACGATCAACAGCAGACCGAGTCCGCCCGCGGGGTAGTAGCCCCATCCGGAGCTGTAGCCCCACGTCGGCAGCGCCCCGATTAGCAACAGAATGACAATGATGAAAAGTACCAGGCGCATCACGTTCTCCTTAAGAAGAGCCCGATCCGGCAGTCGCTGCGCGCTTCGAGTTGCCGCTCGATCTCGAAGCGCCGTGCCGCTGCCTCTCCAGCAGTTCTTGTCGGCCGCCGCGTCGGGCGACGTCTGCAGCCGTACCGCCACGCCGATTCTGCTCGGGTGCGCCATGCGTTCACAATCGGAAACGGTCTGAATTCATTGTAGGAATCGGCGCTGGTTCGTGTCGCTGGAAAACCGCATCGGCGCGGCTCGGCCATGCCGGCGCGGCGAAATCGCCTGCGCGTAGGGCGGCGTCCTAGGTGCGACGCCGCGGCTCCGATACGACAAAGAGCGATCCGCTGATGGCATTGCCTCGCGGCGGTCGCCGAAAATGCAGCGATGAAGCGACGAGGCGGGCGCGTCTCGCCGCCGCTCTTTCCCTGTTCCTCGACACGCGAGTCGACGACGATGGCGCGAGGCAACGCGCAAGCGAAACCGTGCATGGAGCCGCAGACCAGCGCCGCGGCTGCAGGACTCGTGTACGTGGCCGATTCGGTCCAGGGAATCCGCCGCGTTCGCCGCGGCAAGCGCTTTGCGTACATCTCGCCCGACGGCCGCCGTGTCACGGACCCGGCCGAGCTCGACCGCATCGGCAAGCTCGCCATTCCGCCGGCCTACGAGGATGTCTGGATCTGCTCCGACCCGCGCGGCCATCTGCAGGCGACGGGGCGCGATGCGCGCGGGCGCAAGCAGTACCGCTATCACCCGAGCTGGCGGCAGGTTCGCGACGCGCAGAAGTTCGAGCGCATGCCGGCGTTCGCGGAGGCCTTGCCGCGTTTGCGTCGCCGCGTGCGACAGGATCTCGCGCGCGAAGGCATGCCGCGAGAGAAGGTGCTGGCCATCGTGGTGTCGCTGCTCGACGCGACGCGCCTGCGCATCGGCAACGACGCGTACGCGCGCGAGAACGCGAGCTACGGCCTCACCACGCTGAAGAACCGCCACGTCCAGTTCGCGGGCGACGGCAAGCTCGTGCTGCGCTTCGTCGGCAAGGGCGGCGCGGCCCAGGAGATCGCGGTCGGCGACAAGCGGATCGCGCGCCTGGTGCGCCACTGCCAGGAGCTGCCCGGCCAACGGCTGTTCCAGTACGTCGACGATGCCGGCGAGACGCGGCCCATCGATTCCGACCAGGTCAACGCCTATCTCAAGGAGTGCATGGGCGATGACTTCACCGCCAAGGACTTCCGCACCTGGAGCGCGACGCTGCGGGCGCTGCAGCTCATGCATTCGACGCCGCTGCCGGAGCGCCCGAGCGAGCGCGCGCTGGCCGCGCGCATCGTCGAGGTGGTGCGCGAAGTCGCGGCGGGACTGCGCAACACGCCGGCGGTATGCCGCAAGTCGTACATCAACCCGGTCGTGTTCGACAGCTGGCGCACGGGCGCGCTGCACGGGTCGATCCGCGAATCGCTCAGGGGCGCTCCGCGGCGTGCCGAGCGCGTTGTGGCCGCGTTTTTGCGGCATCACGCGGCGTTGAAGCGACGAGAGAGTCGGGCCCGGCCGCGCGGCACTCCTCGTGCGCCGATGCGCCCGGTGCATCCGAGCACCGGCGCGGCGACGGCCGCGCGCGCGTATCCCTGAAGGCGCTTCGGCGCGTTATTTCGCGGCGGCGCGAGCGCCGTCGCTCGTTGCGGTGACCCGCCAGAGAGCGTTGCCCACGCCGGCCGCGACGAGGAGCGCGCCAAGCGAAAATCGCCGCCGACGAGCGCCATGCCGAAGGGCGAGGGCCGCCCTGGCAGAAACGACCCCGATATCCGATCCGGGCGGCAGCTTCGCCATCTGGGCGCCCGCCGCCAGTGCTGTATCGCGGGAACCTCTTCCTCCACGTGGCGCGAGTGCGCGCCTCTACCACAAGCGCCAGGCACGGCCTTGACCCGGGTCAAGGAGGTGCGCCCCGGATCTGCGTAGGCTGCAGGCTCAAGTCCATGCCATGGGCATGGTTCCTTCGCGGCGAGGGTCGAGCCGCTAAGCTAAAATAAGACCTTATGCATCCAAGCGAAATCAGCCGCGCGAGCCCGCTGGCGGAGCTTCAGCCGCAGGCGATCTGCGAGGAGGTGCTGCTCGAGAAATACGCCAAGGGCGCCGAGCGGACGGTCGAGGACGTACGCCGGCGCGTCGCTCGCGCGCTCGCCGCGGTGGAGCCGGCCGAAAATCGGGCCGCATTCGAGGACGCCTTCTACCGGGTGCAGGCCGACGGCTTCATCCTCGGCGGGCGCATCAATTCCGCGGCCGGGATCGACCTCAAGGCGACGCTCATCAACTGCTTCGTGCAGCCCGTGGGCGACAGCATCTCCACCGAGGATGGCGAAGTCGGGATCTACGCCGCCCTCAATCAGGCGGCCGAGACGATGCGCCGCGGCGGCGGCGTAGGTTACGACTTCTCGCGCATCCGGCCCAAGGGCGCTTACGTCCGTGGCACGCACAGCCGGGCGAGCGGTCCGCTTTCGTACATGCGGGTGTTCGACGAGTCGTGCGAGACGGTCGAGTCGGCGGGCTCGCGTCGCGGCGCACAGATGGGCGTGCTGCGCTGCGACCATCCGGATGTGGAAGCTTTCGTGCACGCCAAGGACCAGGGCGATCTCCGGAACTTCAATCTCTCCGTCGCGGTGACCGACGCGTTCATGCAGGCGCTGGTCGCCGACCGCGAATGGGAGCTGGTGCATCGCGCGCCGCCGGCGCCGGATCTGGTCGAGGCGGGCGCATTCCAGCGCGGCGACGGCCTGTGGGTCTACCGCACGCTGCGCGCGAAGGAGCTGTGGCGCCAGATCATGGCGGGCACCTACGACCACGCCGAGCCCGGCGTGATCTTCATCGACCAGGTGAATCGCGACAACAATCTCGCGTATTGCGAGATCATCGAGGCGACCAATCCGTGCGGCGAACAACCGTTGCCGCGCTACGGCTGCTGCGATCTGGGCAGCATCGACTTGACGCGCTTCGTGCGCTCTCCCTTCGCCGCCGACGCAGGCTTCGACTTCGCCGCCATGCGCGCGGTGATCCCGGTGGCGGTGCGGATGCTCGACAACGTCCTCGACGCCACGGTATGGCCGCTCCCAGAACAGGCTCACGAGGCCGCGGCAAAGCGGCGGATCGGCCTCGGCTTCACGGGCTTGGGCGACGCGCTGGCGATGCTCCGGCTGCGCTACGACGCCGAAGAGGGACGCAGCATGGCGGCGGCGATCGCGCGCGAGATGCGCGACGCCGCGTATCTCGCCTCCTCCGCACTCGCCGAGGAAAAAGGCCCCTTTCGCGCGCTCGACGCCGAGAACTATCTCGCGGCCCCGCGTTTCGCCTCGCGGCTTCCAGAAAGACTCAAGGCGCGCATCCGCGCGAAAGGGATCCGCAATAGCCATCTGATGTCGATCGCGCCCACCGGCACCATCTCGCTCGCCTTTGCCGACAACGCTTCCAACGGGATCGAGCCGGCTTTCAGCTGGTTCTACACCCGCAAGAAGCGGATGGCCGACGACACGCGGCGCGAGTATCCGGTCGAGGATCACGCCTACCGGCTCTTCAAGCATCTCAACGGCATCGACGCCGAGGTGACCATGCTGCCGCACGACGCCGCGCCGGAGCGCGAGGCGGGGCGCGTGTGGCAGGACGGCGAGGGACGGCGGTTCGCGACTCTGCCCGCATACTTCGTCACTGCGCTCGAGATGAGCGCGCTCGATCACATGCGCATGAGCGCCGCCGTGCAGCCGTTCATCGACACCGCGATCAGCAAGACGGTGAACGTGCCGGAGAACTATCCGTTCGCGCAGTTCGAGGACCTGTATCTCGAGGCGTGGAAGAGCGGGCTCAAGGGCCTCACCACGTACCGGCCCAACCGCGTCGTCGGCGCCGTGCTGGAGGTGTCGCCGCAGTCGGTGGCGCCGCAGGATTTCGTCGTCGATCCCGATCGGCGAATCCGCCTCGACAAAGCGCCGCAGCCGCCACTCGCCAGCCTGCGCTGGCCGGGAAGGCCGGAGCTTCCGAACGGCAACCCGTGCTGGACCTACGCCGTGCGCCATCCGCTGGGCGATTTCGCGGTATTCATCGGCCACATCGTCAACGGCCGGCCCTATCCCTTCGAGGTGTGGGTCAACGGCAGCGAGCAGCCGCGGGGTCTGTCCGCGATCGCCAAGACGCTCTCCATGGACATGCGGGCCGAGGACCGGCGCTGGCTGGACATGAAGCTCTCGGCGCTGCAGAAGGCGAGCGGCGACGACGCGTTCGACATGGCGATGCCGCCGACCGGCGACAAGGTGCGCGTGCCCAGCCTCGTCTCGGGCTTCGCGCGGCTGGTGCGCTATCGCTGCAACGAGCTGGGCGCGTTCGACGACGGGCAGCCCGGCGCCACGCCGGTGATGGACGCGCTGATCGGGCTCAAGGAGCCGAAGGCCGGTCCCGACGGGACACTCTCCTGGACCGTCGACGTGGTCAATCACAACACCGGCGACGACTTCGTGCTGTTCCTCAAGGAGCTGGTGATGCCGGACGGCCAGCGCCGTCCGTACTCGATGTGGCTCTCGGGCGAGTATCCACGCGTGCTCGACGGGTTGTGCAAGGCGCTCTCGCTCGACATGCGCGTGTACGACCCGGCATGGATCGGCATGAAGCTGCGGAAGCTTCTGAGCTACGGCGAGCCGAACGGCTCGTTCATTGCCCGCATCCCCGGATCGGACAAGTCGCAGACGTGGCCGTCGACGATCGCCTATCTCGCGCAGCTCATGATCCACCGCTACGCGATGCTCGGCATCCTCTCCGAGGAAGGCTACCCGGTTGCGCACGTCGGCATCCTGTCGGTGCCCGAGGGCGAGCGCCAGGCGAGCGCGGAGCTCAAGCTCCTGGCCGGGCGCAAGTGCCCGGAGTGCGGCAACAAGACGATGATCCGCAAGGACGGCTGCGACTTCTGTACGGCTTGCGGTCACACCGGGGCTTGCGGGTAGGCGCGAATTCATTCGCGCGCGGCATGCGTTTGCGGGCCGTGAATCCGTGAGCGAGCCCGTGCCTGAACCCTTCCCAAACGAGGCCGCGCAGCGTCGGCCCGAGCCCGGCGCACGAGCCGGCGTGCCGCTGCTGCGGCTCGGCTTCCGTCCGTTCTATCTCCTGGCGAGCGTCTTCGCCGCGGTGTCGGTCGCCCTGTGGAGCGCCCAGTACGCAGGCGGGATGCGCGCGGCGTATCTTGCCGGGCCGCTGTGGCACGCGCACGAGATGCTCTTCGGCTTCACGATGGCCGTGGTGGCGGGATTTCTCTTCACCGCCGTGCGCAACTGGACCGGGCGGCCGACGCCGACCGGCGCGATGCTGGCGCTCATCGTGCTGCTCTGGGTCGCCGGCCGGGTCCTGGTCTCCACGCCGCTGGGCTGGGCCTCCGCGGTGGTGAACGCCGCGTTCCCCGTCGCCGTGGCGGTCGGCATCGGCGTCCCCATCATCCGCGCGGCCAACCGGCGCAACTATTTCTTCATCGCACTCCTGATCGCGCTCGCGGTCGCCGTGCTCATGGTGCATCTGTCGCAGTTGGGCGTGCTCGACCTGCCCGGCTGGCTCGGCATCCAGATCGCGCTCGACGTGGTCCTTTTCGTCATGACGGTGATGGGCGGACGCGTCATCCCGATGTTCACCAACAACGCTGTGCCCGGCGTTGGTGCGCGGCGGCTGCCGCAGCTCGAAAGGCTCGTGCTCGGCGCGACGCTTGCCGTGCTCGCCGCGGACGCGCTTCAGGCGAGCGGCGCGTTGCTGCTCATCGTGCTGGTGCTCGCATGCGCTGCGCACGCGACACGTCTTCTGCTCTGGATGCCCTGGCGCACGGCTCGCGTTCCGCTGGTCTGGATACTGCACGCGGCGTATGCGTGGATCCCCCTGCACCTTGCCCTGCGCCTGCTCGCCGAAGCGGACTGGGTTCCGGTTCCCCTCGCCACGCATGCGCTCACCGTTGGCGCGATCGGCGGTCTCACGCTCGGCATGATGACCCGCACGGCGCGCGGCCACACCGGGCGGGCGCTTCACGCCGACCACTTCGAGATCGCCAGTTACGTTCTTGTCCAGGCCGCGGCAGTCGTCCGGGTGTTCGGACCGCTGATCCTTCCCGCGCAGTACGTCGCCACAGTGGTGGCCGCCGGCGCGCTGTGGTCCTCGGCCTTCGCGCTCTACGCCGCGCGCTACTGGCCGGTGCTCGCCCGGCCGCGTGTCGACGGCAAACCCGGGTGACGTAGGTCGGGATTCATCCCGACGCCGGTGCGAATGGATTCGCACCGGCGCCGCGCGATCCCGGAGGCGGCTTGCGAGACGTTCCGGATCGCCTCCCCAGCTTGACCCGTCGGCCGGACATCTCCATAATAGTTCGCATGCGAATGAGTCACTATCGATCGATTTCGGGCCGGTCGGGTCAAACCCACCCCGGTCTTGCGGCCGGCGCTCGCCGTCGGCCGGCGGAGACGCCGAGCACCAGTTTCGACAGCCTCGGCCCGCTGATCCACGGCGTGGCCAAGGCCTGGCGCGAGGAGCTCGACCGCCGGCTGCGTCCTCTCGGCCTCACCCGCGTGCAGTGGCAGGCGCTGCTCGTGATTTCGAGAGCGGCGCAGGGGCTCACGCAGCGCGAGCTCGCGGATCGCCTGGACATCGGCGCGCCGGCCACGGTGGCGCTCATCGACCGCATGGAGCGGGAAGGCTTCGTCGAGCGCACGCCCGTTCCCGGCGACAGACGGCGCAACGCCGTGCGCGCCACGGCCGCGAGCCGGAAGCTGTTCGCACGGATCGAGGCCACGGCCGGCGCGCTGCGGCGCGAGATCCTGAGCGGCATGACGGCGGCGGAGCTCTTTACGCTGCACGCGCTGCTCACCAAGGCGAAGCAGCGGATCGAAGCGGTGCGCGCATGAGTCAGCCTCGCGCCCGGATGCGCCGCGTTGTGCACATCGGGGCTGGTGCGCTCGTAGCGGTTGCGCTCGCCGGCGGCGGCTACGACTACTGGCGGGAGAGCGCCACGCGTCAGTCCACCGATGACGCCTACGTCAACGCCCGGATAGTCCAGGTCTCGTCGCTGGTGATGGGACAGGTCGTTGATGTTCCGGTCCACGACAACCAGTACGTGCACAAGGGCGACGTGCTGTTCGCGCTCGATCGCCGGCCCTTCGAGGCTGCCGTCGCCCAGGCCGAGGGCAAGCTCAGACAGGCCGAGCAGGGCACGCGGGCGGATACGTCGGAAGTCGCCGCCTCGGAGGCCGACGTCGCCCGCATGCGCGCCGATCTCGCCAATGCCGAGAGCAACCTGCAGCGCACCCGCGAGCTCGTCGCCAGCCGCTTCATGTCCAAGCAGACGCTCGACGACGCGCAGGCGCGCGTCGATTCGGCGCGCGCGGCGGTGAATGCCGGGCAGGCCCGGGTGGCCAAGGCGCGCGCCGCGATCGCCACGGTGAGCGGCAGCGTCACGCCGGCCGTGCGCGTGGCCCAGGCCGACCTCGACAAGGCGCGCCTCGACCTCGAGCACGCGGTGATGTGCGCCCCCGAGGACGGCTGGATCACGCGCCTCGATCTCACGCCCGGCACCGTCGTCACGCCGGGCAATCCGCTGTTCGCCATCGTGGTCGGACACAGCTTCTGGGTCGACGCCAACTTCAAGGAGACCGAGCTCGGCGGCGTGCGTCCGGGACGCCCCGCCACGATCGTGGTGGACATGTATCCCGACCACGCCTTCCACGGCCACGTCGAGAGCCTCGCCGGCGGCACGGGCGCTGCGTTCTCGCTGCTGCCGCCGCAGAACGCCAACGGCAACTGGGTGAAGGTCGCCCAGCGCGTGCCGGTGCGCGTGGCCATCGACGATCCCGACGACGCGGCGTATCCGCTGCGCGTGGGCGCGACCGCGACCGTGACCGTGCGCGTCGGGCCAGGGGCGACGAACCTCTCGCGGCGCTAGAGCGCCATGGCTTCCGCGCCTTCCCGACGGCCGGCAGCCGACGGCACGTCGCGCTTCTTCGTTACGCTGGCGGTGATGGCCGCCACCGTGATCCAGGTGTTGGACACCACCATCGTCAACGTCGCGCTGCCGCACATGGCGGGCGAGCTCTCGGCGACGACCGACCAGATCAGCTGGGTGCTCACGAGCTACATCGTCGCCTCCTCGGTGGTGATGCCGATGACGGGCTTTCTCACCGATCGCATCGGCCGCCGCAAGTACCTGCTGGTGAGCGTGCTGGGCTTCGTGATCGCCTCGGCACTATGCGGGATCGCCGGCTCGCTCGAGCAGATGGTCCTCTTCCGCCTGCTGCAGGGGCTCTTCGGCGCGTCGCTCGTGCCGCTGTCGCAGGCGATCATGGTCGACACCTACCCCCAGCACGAGCGCGGCAAGGCGCTCGCGATCTGGGGCATGGGCGTGATGGTCGCGCCGATCCTCGGGCCCACGCTCGGCGGCTGGCTCACCGAAGCGGTGAACTGGCGCTGGAATTTCTACATCAACGTGCCCGTCGGCGCGCTGTCGCTGCTGCTCACGCTGCGCTACGTGCCCGACACGCCGGTGAAAGAGCGGCGCATGGACTGGTGGGGCTTCGTGTTCCTCGCCGCGTTCATCGCCGGGCTCCAGTACACGCTCGACCGAGGGCAGCAGGAGGACTGGCTCGATTCGTCCTCGATCCGGATCGCGCTGGGCATGCTTGCTGTGGGACTTGCGCTCTTTATCTGGCACGCCGCGACCACGCGGAGGCATCCGCTTTTCAGCCTGCGCCTGTTTCTCGATCGGAACTTCGCCAGTGCGTCGCTCGTCGCCGCGGCGATGGGCCTGTCTCTCTACGGCGGTATGCTGCTCCAGCCGCTGTTCTTCGAGGGCATCCTGCAGTTTCCGACGTTCGAGACCGGCGTGGCGATGGTGCCGCGCGGCCTGGGCAGCCTCGCCAGCATGCTGCTCGTCGGCCGCCTGCTGCCGAAGTTCGGGGCCAAGAAGCTCATCTACTTCGGCATCGCGGTGAGCCTGCTCGGCGCGTGGCTGCTGACGCGATTGGGCCTCGATGCGACCGCCCGCACGACGGTCGTGCCGCTGCTGCTGCAGGGCTTCGGCGTGGGCTTCGTGTTCGTGCCGCTCTCGGCGGTAGTCTTCGCCACGCTGCCGCAGCGGCTCGCCACCGAAGCGGCCGGCGTCTACAACCTGATCCGCTCGATCGGCTCGTCGATCGGCATCTCGATCGTGACCGTGTACATGACGCGCGGCGGGCAGGCGAGCTGGGACGTGCTGCGCGGCTTCGTCGATCCCTATCGCACCGCCGTGCAGCAGTACCTCGATCCGCTGCACCTCAAGACGCACGGCACCGGGCTCGCGCTCATCGCTCAGCAGGTGGCGCTGCAGGCGCAGATGCTGGGGCTCCTGCAGGCGTTCTGGCTGATTGTCGCGAGCTTCGTGGCGATGATCCCGTTGGTGATGCTGCTCAAGCCGGGTCGCGGCGGGGCGGCTCCGCCCGCCGCGACCGGGGAATGAGCGAAGGCGACCAGCTCGTGGCTACTTGATCACCGCCAGCCACGGCAGCCCGAGCAGCAGCATCGCGGCGATGAACAACGCGCCGAACACCGCGCCGAGGCGCCAGTAGTCCTTCGTGGGTAGATAGCCCGAGCCGTAGTACACCGGGCTCGGCCCGGTGGCGTACGGGGTCAGCACACCCATGATGCCCAGGGTCAGGCACATGAGCAGCGCGAAGCGCGGCGCGTCGATGCCCGGGACGGCCATGCCCACCGCGACAAACACCGGCACCATCGCCGTGACGTGCGCGGTGACGCTGGCGAACAGGTAGTGCGTGAAGTAGAACACGAGCAGGAGCGCGATCATCACCAGGAACGGCGGAAAGCCGGAGACGTGCGCACCGACCGCGTCGGCGAACCACTTGACGAAGCCGACCTTGGACAGCCCGTCGGCGAGCGCCACCAGGGTCGCGAACCACGCCAGCGTATTCCACGCGCCCGAATTCTTGATCATGTCCTCCCAGCTCACCACCTTGAGCAGGAGCATCAGCGAGATGACCGCCAGCGCGACGGTGGTGGCGTTGATGAAATCGCCGCCGAAGATCCACAGCGCGAGCGCCAGCACAACGAGCGCCATCAGGATGATCTCGCTGCGCTTGAGCCCGCCCATCCGCTCGAGCTCGCCCGCCGCCCACTTCGGCACCTCGTCGCCCGACTTGACTTGGGGCGGGTATAGCCAATAGGTGACGAGCGGGATGAGAACCAGGAGCGCGATGCCGACGGGCGCGAAGGCGACGAACCACTGCATCCAGGTGAGACCCGCCTTCGCCGACTTGTTGACGAGCTCCATCGCGAGCAGATTGGGCGCCATCGCGGTGACGAACATCGAGCTCGTCACGCAGGTGGTCGCGATCGCGACCCACATGAGGTACGAGCCGATGCGCCGCGCCGACGGGTCGTTCGGCTTGCTATCGTAGAGCGCCGGCAGATTGCGGATCACCGGATAGATCGTCCCGCCCGAGCGGGCGGTGTTCGACGGCGTGAACGGGGCGAGGATCGTGTCGCTCGCTGCGATGGCGTAGCCCAGCGTGAGCGTGCGCCGGCCCATCTTCTTTACCAGCAGCAGTGCGATCCGGCGGCCCAGGCCGGTCTTCTCGTAGCCCAGCGCGAACATGAAGGCGCCGAAGATGAGCCACACGGTCGTGTTGGCGAAACCGGACAGGCCCCAGGTGAGCGCGGCGTTGTAGGCCTTGAAGCCGGGCTTGGCGAGCTCGTCCGGCGAGAACAGCACATACGGCGCGAGAACGCAGACGATCGTCACGCCGATCCAGCCGATCGCGCCGCCCGGCAGGGGCTCGAGCATCAATGCGACGATGACGCCGGCGAAGATCGCGAAGTAGTACCACGCGTGCGGCGCGAGGCCGCTCGGATGCGGCAGGAGCGCGAGCGCGAGGGTGACGACGATCGGCACCAGCGCGCGCCAAGCCACGTGCGGCGGCTTGGTGGATTGCGCGACGGTGACTGCGGGGGAGACGGCGGAAGGTTCGGGAGCAACCGAGATGGCCATGAACGACTCCAAGAAGGTTTGCCGGAGTCACGGCGAATAAGCACAGAGTGCCACAGGGCTCGTCGGCTGGTATTGATCCAGCTCATAACGCGGTCTTCCGCCCAGGCATAACGTGAGCCGCATCGTTTGCCAGCGACGATTGGCATGAGCACGCGCCTCGCGTCCTGTACGCTGTTCCTCTGCGGCGACGTCATGACCGGTCGGGGCATCGATCAGGTCCTGCCCCATCCCGGCGAGCCGGCGCTCTACGAGCCGTATGTGCGCTCAGCGATCGAATACGTGAGACTCGCGGAGGAGGAAAGCGGCCCGATTCCCAAGCCGGTGGGCTTCGACTACGTCTGGGGCGACGCGCTCGCCGAGCTCGCGCGCCGCCGTCCGGACGCGCGCATCGTCAACCTCGAGACGGCGGTGACCACGAGCGGCGAGCCCTGGCCGGGCAAGGGCGTTCACTACCGCATGCACCCGGCGAACGTTCCCTGCCTCGCTGCCGCTGCGCTCGATTGCTGCGTGCTCGCCAACAATCACGTGCTCGACTGGGGGTATGCCGGGCTCGCACAGACGCTCGATACGCTGCACGGCGCGGGGCTGCGCGTCGCCGGCGCGGGACGCGACGCCGCGGAAGCGGCCACGCCGGCGACCATCGATCTGCCGGCGGGCGGGCGCGTGCTGGTCTTCGCCTATGGCATGCCCAGCAGCGGCGTGCCGTCCGAGTGGGCGGCCGCCCAGAACCGACCCGGGATCAACTTTGTCGACGAGTCCTCACTGGCGATAGCCGAGCGCGTCGCGGCGGGCGTGCGCGCCCGCCGGCGCGCCGGCGACATCATCGTCGCGTCGATTCACTGGGGCGAGAACTGGAGCTACGCCATCGCCGCCTCGGAGCGCGAATTCGCCCATCGGCTGATCGATGGCGGCGTCGACACCGTGCACGGGCACTCATCGCACCATGTGAAAGGCATCGAGGTCTACCGCGACCGGCCGATCCTGTACGGCTGCGGCGATCTCATCACCGACTACGAGGGCATCCACGGCCACGAAGCGTTTCGGGGAGATCTCGCGCTGATGTACTTTCCGACTTTCGATACCGCGAGCGGCAAACTCTCGCGCCTGGAGCTGACGCCGTTGCGGGTCCGGCGCCTGCGCCTCGCGCACGCTTCCGAGGCCGATGCGGGCTGGCTCATCGGCGTGCTGAACCGCGAGGGCGGTGCGCTCGGGACCGGCGTCGCGAAATTGCCCGACGGCACACTGGCGGTCGAGTGGTAGAGCGGGCGTGACGGCGGCCCGCGTGTCATTCGTAGCGCAGCGAGGAATCGCCCGATCGGCGCGTTCGCTTCCGTGAGCCGGCAGCAACGCCGATCAGAGCGTCGGCGTGCCCGGGTGAGCGTAGACGCGCTCGCGCTGCTGCTGACACCGCAGACAGCGTTTCGCGGTCGGGTACGCGAGCAGACGATCGTAACCGATGTCGCCGCCGCACTCGACGCAGCTGCCGTAGGTACTGTCCTTCATCCGCGCACGAGCGGCCTCGAGATCGCGAAGCTCGGCGACATGCTTGTCGATGATCGCGAGATTAAGATCGGCCAGCGCGTCGCCGACGGACTGATCGCCGATGTCGGCGGGCACGCGTCCGATCAGCTCGATGTACTGCTGATTCTCGCCTTTCTCCAGCGCGTCGCGGATCTCCTCGAGCAGCAATGCATGACGCTTGTCGAGGAGCAAAGCGAGCTTGGAGAGCTGGAACCGTGACATCGCCATTTCGACCTCCTTGCCAGGTCCTCGCTGGCCATCATAGCCGCGGCCGCGTTGCGATCGGTTGACGTGGCGCAAGGGAGCGCTGCGCGAAAGAGCGTCTCGCCGCGCAAATGAGAAAGCCCCGAAGCTTGGACTTCGGGGCCTTCTGCCCACCGTCGTGGGCCTCACCGTCGTGAGCGCCGGTGCAGACGCGACGCCGTCCGGAGCCGATCCACGTTTCGGCGCAATCTCGTGCGCGTTCGTCCTTCGGTCTACGCCTTGGCGTTCGGTATGCACCCAGGCGATTCGACGATAGCCGCTTCGCGCCGCACAGGCAAGGGGGCAACGCTCGCAAACATTGACGCGTGTCAAGCGTGAGCGAAATGTTTTCCCGCCCGGCCGGCCGTTGATCTCCGTCAACGACGCCGGCGCGGCGCTGGCTAAGATGGTCCGGGCGCGACGGCTCGCGACGGCGGGCCGCCGCTCGCAGCGCGTCGACCGCCATGGCCCCCGATGATACGACGCTGATCGAACGCCCGGCGCAAGGCGCGGCCGAGCAGCGTCTGCTGCAGCTCATCACCGACATGCTGCGCGAGCTGCGCCCAGGGGCGCCGCCGCGCCGCGCGCGCCTGGACGATTCGATCGAGCGCGATCTGGCGCTCGACAGCCTGTCGCGCGCCGAGCTGTTGCTGCGCATCGAGCGCGGCTTCGGCGTGCGGCTCCCCGAGCGCATGGCGGCGGCCGCGCGCACGCCCCGCGACCTGCTGCGGGCGATTGCGGTCGCGGAGGTGGGGGCGAGCGCCTTGCCGCTGCCGCCGCCCGGCGCTCCTCCACCCGAGCCCGTCGGCGGGACGCCGGAGGAGGCGGGCACGATCGTGGAGGCGTTCCGCTGGCACCTCGAGCGGCATCCCGACCGCGCGCACATCACGCTGCTCGAGCGCGACGAAGTGCGGGATGCGCTCTCGTATGCAGAGCTGTGGCGCAGCGCCGGAGAGGTCGCGCGGGGATTGACGCTGCGCGGCGTGCGCCGAGGCGACGCGGTGGCGTTGATGCTGCCGACGTGCCGGGCGTTCTTCGAGGCGTTCGTGGGGGCGATGCGCATCGGCGCGGTGCCGGTGCCGATGTATCCGCCGCTGCGCTGGTCGGAGATCGAAGAGCACGTGCGCGGCCGCGCGGCGATCCTCGCCAACGCGCAGGCGCGGGTGCTGGTCACGGTTCCCGAAGGGCTCTTCATCGGCCGCCTGCTGCGCGCGCAGCTTCCGGACCTCGTCACGGTGACGAGCGTCGATCGGCTGCGCGAGCACGGCGAGCCCGCCGAGCCGCCGGGCGTCCTTCGCGCGGGCGACACCGCGTTGCTGCAGTACACCTCCGGCAGCACAGGGGATCCCAAGGGCGTCGTGCTCAGCCACGGCAACCTGCTCTCCAACCTGCGGGTCATGGGGCGCGCCGCGGCGGTGACATCGAACGATCGCTTCCTGAGCTGGCTGCCGCTGTACCACGACATGGGGCTCATCGGGGCGTGGCTTGGGACCATGTACTACGCGGTGCCGCTGGTGCTGATGTCGCCGACCGACTTCCTCGCCCGTCCGGCGCGGTGGCTTCGCTCGATTCACCGCTTCGGCGCGACCATTTCCGCGGGACCCAATTTCGCCTACGAGATCGCGGCGTCGAAGGTGCGCGACGAGGACCTCGCCGGGCTCGATCTCTCCGCTTGGCGCCTCGCGTTCAACGGCGCCGAACCCGTGCGTGCGGCCACGCTGGAGCGCTTCGCCGCACGCTTCGCGCGCTACGGCTTCGATCGGCGCGCGCTCACGCCCGTATACGGGCTTGCCGAATCGACCCTCGGGCTCGGGTTTCCGCCGCTCGATCGCGGTCCGCGCGTGGACCGCATCGACGCGAGCGCGCTCGCGCGCGACGGCAGGGCGGTTCCCGTGCCGCCGTCCGCGCCGCAGGCGCTCGAGGTCGTCTCGTGCGGGAGGCCGCTTCCCGGCTACGAGGTTCGCGTCGTGGACGAGGCGGACCGGGAGGTCGCCGCGCGCGCGGAAGGCCGCCTGGAGTTTCGCGGACCCTCGGCTACGAGCGGCTACTTCCGCAACCCGAAGGCGACCGCCGCATTGTTCCACGGCGACTGGCTCGACACCGGCGACATCGGCTACGTCGCCGAAGGCGAGATCTTCCTCACCAGCCGCGCCAAGGACCTCATCAAGCGCGGCGGCCACAATCTCCATCCGTATGATCTCGAAGCCGCAATCGGCGACGTTGCCGGGATTCGCAAGGGCTGCATCGCAGTGTTCGGAACGACCGACGCTGCGACCGGAACCGAGCGCGTCGTCGTGGTCGCGGAGACGAACCAGACCGACTCTGGGTCGCGCGCCGCCTTGCGCGGTCGGATCGCCGCCTTGGCCGCCGTTCATCTGGGCGGGCCCGCCGACGAGGTGCTGCTGGTGCCGGCGCGCACGGTGCTCAAGACCTCCAGCGGCAAGATCCGCCGCGCCGCCTGTCGCGACCTCTACGAAAAGGGGCTCCTCGAGGCACCGCGGCACGCGGTGTGGCTGCAGCTCGCGCGCCTCGTGGGCCGGGCGGCGGCCGCGCGTTGCTATCGCGCGCTGAGAGCGCTGGGGGAGACCGGTTACGGAGTCCACTGCTGGCTGCTTTTCGTTCTGGTATCGCTCGCGGGCCTTCCGGTGCTGGCGATTCTGCGCCGCGAGAGTGCGCGGATGCGCCTCGCACGCGCCGTAGCCACGATCCTGATGCGCGGCTGCGGATTGCCTGTGACGGTCACCGGCCTCGAGGACATCCCGCCGCGCGGACCCGCGGTGATCGCGGCCAATCATTCGAGCTACCTCGACGCGATGATCCTAACGGCGCTGCTGCCGCCGCGCGTGCACTTCGCGGCGAAGCGCGAATTCCTTCGCGTGCCGGTGATCGGCTGGGTCATGCGGCGCCTCGGCGCATACTTCGTCGAGCGCGTCGATCCCGCGCGCGGCGTCGAAGACACGCGCGACGTCCTGGCGGCGGCCAGCCGCGGCGAGACTGTGGCGTTCTTCCCCGAGGGCACGTTCGCGCGCGCGCCGGGGTTGCTCTCTTTCCGCCTGGGAGCTTTCGTTGTCGCCGCGGAAAGCGGCACGCCGGTCGTCCCCATCGTGCTGCGCGGCACGCGCTCGGCGCTGCGCGAGGGGCGATGGCTCCTCGCGCGCTATCCGATCGAGGTCATCGTCCAGCCGCCCGTAGTGCCGTCGGGGCGCGACTGGTCGGCGGCGGTGCGGCTGCGCGATCAGGTGCGCGCGGCGATGCTGCGCGACTGCGGGGAGCCGGATCTCGGGGCTGACGATCGGGTCAGCATTGCTGATCGACGAGAACAAGCGCGCTAAGCGGCTCTCGGGTCCCCACTCAAGCTCGCGCTTCGACCGCGTGAACCTCCTCGGCGGCACGGACCGTCGCAGGCTTCGCGCCGTCCGCGGCGAAGATCGCGTCGCATAGACGATTGAGCATCGGCACGCCTCGCACCTCGGTATCGAACAGCGGCACGATCGCGCGCACGCTGTCGTCGAACTCCCGCCAGATCGTCGTCATGTGCTCCTGCTGCATGGTCACGCGATTCTTGACGAACTCGGCAGAGTCCGGACCGAGCGACACAGGGTCGATGACCATGTTGACGAGCACACCTCCCACGGGAATCCCGAAGTCCTTGAACCACTGGATGAAGCGCGTGACCACCGCGATGGGCAGCGCCTCGGCCAGCGTCACGAAGTAGAACGCGGTGAGCTTGGGGTCGGTCAGGAGCACGCGCGCGTGCTCCATCCGGTCGCGGAAGGAGACGAGGTACTCCATCAGCGGGTCCGCCTCCTTCTTCTTCGTGAAGGAGAGCATCTCGCGCAGCGTCTTCGCTTCCTCGCGGCTCTTCATCATCTTGTTGACCCAAAGCGCGTACACCTTCGACATGCCGAGGAGCCGCCGCGCGTTGGCGGTGGGCGCGGTGTCGAAGACGTAGACGTCGTACTCGTCCTTGAACATGAGGTCGATCATGTTCTCGAACATCGCCGACTCCTCGAACGCGGGGTTCATCGTCGCGGTCTCGACGAAGTCGTCGGCCTTGGTGGTGATGTCGGCGAACTTGAGGAACCACCGAATCTTCTCGCGGATCTGCGTCTTGCTGCGCTCGATGGTCTGCTTGGTCTCGATCTCGTATGCCCAGAGGTTGGGCACGCCCTCGACCGGCACGTGCTTGCCGAGCACGTCCTGGCCGAGCAAGGTCGTCAGGCTGTGGACGGGATTGGTCGACGCGAGCAGCGTCCGGCGCCCCTGGCGGGCGAGCCCGATGGCGGTGGCGGCGGCGAAGACGGTCTTGCCCACGCCGCCCTTGCCGCCGAAGAAGAAGTACTTCAGCGCGGGGTGCTCGCTGAGGTGCCGTCCCATCGGCATGGTGATCTCTGACATGGCGAGCCTCCGCTAGGCGTACATGATGTCGGCCAGCTTCTCGATCATCGGCAGCCCGGTGACGTCGCGCTCCATCTCCGGCACCAGCGCCATCACGCGGTCATCGAAGACCTTGTGCACCTCGGCGAGATGCCGGTCCTGCATGGCGATGCGGTTACGCAGGTACTCCGGGATGTTCTGGTCCAGGAGCTCGTGGGGAATGACCCGGTTCACCACGTATCCGGCGATCGGCACGTCGAACTGCGCGAACATCTTGGCCGCCTTCTGCGTGTCGTTGATGACTCCGGCCTCCGGGATCACCACGAAGAAGAAAGCCGTCTTCGTCTTGTCCGTGAGGATTCCGGCGGAGGTGTTGATGCGGTTCTTGATGTAGAGCAGCTCGTTGAGGATCTGGTCCTGCTCGGTCTGCTTCTCGTGCTTGAGCCGGCTCACCATCTCCTCGTACTCGCGCATGTCCTCGCGCAGCTTGGTGACCTTGTTGATCCACTCGTCGTAGACCTTGGCCATCGACAGGTAGTAGAGCGCGTGACCGAGGGGGACGAGATCGTAGATGTAGTAGTCGTAGTCGCCCTTCATGACCACGTCGACCACGGCGTCGAACATTGCGCTCTCCTCCATCGCCGGCTCGGCGCTCGCCGCCTGGATGTAGTGCTCGATCTCCTCGGGCACCGCGGGCAGCCCGTACATGTCCAGGATCTTCTGGCGAATCTCCTGCTGGTACGCCTTGATGTGCCTGTCCGCGTCGATCTCCTGGGCCCAGAGCTTGTCCATGATCTGCACGGGTCCCTTGCCGAAAATGTCGCGCTTGAAGATGTCGGTGAGCGACGCCTGGGGGTCCACGGAGAACACCATCACCTTCTTGCCGTGGCTCGCGAGCCAGTACCCCGCTGCCGCCGAGAAGGTGGTCTTGCCGACTCCACCCCCGCCGCCGAACATGATGTACCGGCGCTCGGGATGCTGCAGGAACACGTCCTTGAATCCCATCATAGTCCTCTTAGAACATCGCGTCCGCGACGTCCTTCTCGCGCAGCATCCGTCGCTTCCAGGTGGCGATCTGCGGCACGACGTAGGGCAGGAGCCGCAGGCTGTAGTAGGGCGGCAGGATCGGAATGCCCAGCAGGTCGCCCATGGTGATCAGGATGAACAGGTGCTCCATCGACGCCCGCGTGCGCAGGGCCGCGCGGCTCATGTCGTGCGCGGCCATGCCGTAGATCGTGTCGCGGACGTTCTGCCAGATTCTCTTTGCGCCAGTCATCTTCTCTTCGTCGGTCATGGCTCGAATTCCTCTAGATTCCGTGCAAGTGATGATCGTGGTCGCTCCCGAGCTCGCGCTCGCGCAATACGTGCCGCTTCCAGGTCTCGATCTGCGGAACGACGAACGGGAGCAGCCTCAGGCCGTAGTAGGGCGGCAGGATCGGCACACCCAGCATGTCGCCGAATACGCCGAGCATGAAGAGCGTCTCCAGGGTGGCTCGGAGCTCGAGCGCCTCCTGCGCGATCTCGTAGCCGGACAGGCCGTAGAGGAACTCGCGCAGGGCTTTCCGCCACCTGGTTGCGGGGCGCGGGCTGTCGCGGCCTGAGGGCATGTTATCGTTGCCTCCATGACGGAGCTGATCGGTGTCGTCGCGGTCGCGGTGGTCGCCTGGTTCGCCGCCGGCACGATCTGGAACGTGCGTCTGGGTCGCGAAGTGCTGCGCTGGATGCAGGACGGCGGACTGCCCGTCATTGGCCAGCGGACGACCGTACGCTGGCTGGGCTCGACCGTGGTCGAGATGGTCATCCGCGACGCCAAGCCGCCGTTCAGCACGGCCGCCGTGGTCGTCTTCCTCGAACCGCGCGACCTGCCATGGTGGCCAGTCAGTCGCCTCCGCGGCCGCCGCGACACGCTGATCGTTCGCGGGATGCTGCGGCGAAGCCCGGCGGTCGAGTTCGAGGCGCTGGACCCGAAGAGCTGGTCGGCACGCGACGCGCGCTCCCGCATTCCGGCCGAATGGCGGCTGGGCCACAGCGAACCAGCCTCCGGCGTGGCCGTGCACTACGCGGATCCGGCAGCGCTCTCGCGGGCCGAGGCGATGCTCGCGCGGGCGCAGCGCGCCGGACTGGCGATCCGGCGCCTGTCGCTGCGCCGAACCGAGCCGAACCTGCAGATTCATGTTCCTCTTCCGGATCGTGGCCAGCCCGCGGGCGAGTTCTTCGAGACGGTGCGTGCTCTCGCCGAACTCGCGCTGGACTGACGCGTTCACGCGTCCTACGCGTGCGCTGCAGGCGGTTGATGCGCCGCGGGCAGCACGGTGGCCGGACGCGGAACGGGGGCCGCCGGCGTGGCGCCGTGACGCATATAGGCCTTGTAGCCGTCCCAGCCGATGAGGAGCGCTGCCACGAACAGGAGCGCGGAGACCGCGATCATCGCCCACGCGCCTCCGACCGGCAGCGCCGACATCTTGGGATTGGCCGCGATCGTCACGTAGAGGTTGCGCGCCGTGACGATGGTTGCCGCCAGCGTGGTCACGTACATGAAGATCATCGGCACCAGGGCAAACGTCGGGTTGCGCTTCTCGCTCTTGAGCCACACTGCAACGACCAGCAGACTCAACGCCGCCATGAGCTGGTTCGACGCGCCGAACATCTGCCAGAGGTAGACCCACGTGCCGGTGAGGACCAGCGCGAGGGTGAGCACCATCGCGATCAGGCTCGAGACGTGCATGTTGCGAACCAGCGGGATCGTGTCGCCGACCCATTCGGCCAGCGTCACGCGCATCACGCGGAACACGAGCTGCGTGACCGTCAACACGATGATGACGAAGGTCGCGAAGCCGAGCGCGGTTCCGAAGGCTTCGGGGACGAGCCCGAAGGTTCCGGCGTAGACCAGCTTCCCGACGCCGATCGCAAACCGCCCGCCACCGCCGCCCGCACCGGCGATCGAAACCGCCGTGAGGGACAGCAGCGCCAGGGCGAACTCGCCGAACATCCCGCCTGCACCGACCGGCAGGCCGTCGGTCTCGTACTCGAGCTGCCGCGCGGTTCCAACAGAGCCGACCAGCGCGTGCCAGCCCGAGATGGCGCCGCAGGCGATGGTGACGAAGAGCATGGGCCACAGCGGCTGCCACGCGACGCCGGAGTGGATCGCGAAGCCGAGATCCTTGAGCGCCGGCAGCGCGAACGCGCCGATCAGGTTGCCCGCCGCGTCCTTGGTCCCGAGAAGCGGAGCGACCACCATCCCCACCGCCGAAAGAAGGATGGTGATCGAGGTGATCCAGAAGCCGATGTAGTTCACCGGCTGCGCGAAGCGCCAGATCGGAAGATTGGCCCCGAGATAGCTGAAGGCGAACAGGAATACCATCCACAGGACGTAATTCGGAAGCGTCTTGATGAGGCCGCTGTCCGAGTCGTACGCGGACGTCGTCGGACGCTTGCCGTCCTTGCCCGGCGCCGGAATTCTCGGATCCGCCGCCGTGGGATCTTCGACGGCATAGAGCGCTTTGTGGTCGGTGACGCCGTCAACCGCGTTGTTCAGCGTTGCGACGGCGGCTGCCACCGGGCCGTTGACCAGCGCACCAGTGTCGTCGCGATGCTGGCCCCACGGACCCGCCGCCATCGCGGCAAGGGTGAGGGCGACCACGAGGACCGTGACCCCCATGATGCCCATCTTCCACTTGTACATCATCTGCCCGGCGAGCAACCCCGCGAGCGCCAGCATGACGATGCCGAGCGGAACGTCGGGACGCGCCGAGAGGATCGCGGCCAGGATGCCGATGAAGGCGCCGGCCAAGAGCATGAGGTAGAAGAAGATGAACACGAACAGGATCGTGCGGGTGCGCGGCGCGATCAGCTTGTGCGAGATGGCCGAGAGGCTGTTGCCGTCGTTGCGCACGGCGACCATGATCGCCGAGTAGTCGCTGACCCAGCCGATGAAGGACACGCCGAGAACGAGCCAAGCCAGGGAAGGCGACCAGCCCCAAAGGTTCGCGGCGGTGATCGGCCCGACGATGGGTCCTGCGGCGGCGATGGCCTTGAAGTGATAGCCGAAGAGCACGTTGCGGCTGGTCGGCATGAAGTCGACGCCGTCCATGTACATCTTGGCCGGTGTGGCGCGCTTGGCGTCGACCTGGATCACGCTGCGGTCGATGCGCCGGGCGTAGAAGTTGTAAGCGAAATAGATCGTGATGATGCCGAGGACGACGATCCAGAGAGTGTTCATATGGTCCCCCTTCCTTCGTCGAATGACCGTGACCGCCGGCTCGGGCGGTTTGTGCAGGCATTGTTGTCCCCTGGGGCAAAGCGCGTATTGACACGGGTCAACAGGATCGCCGTTTGATTTGGCTCAAGACGCCCGGCGCCGAACGGCATACGCTGCATGGCAGGCGCGGCAGCCGCCGCGCGAGTGGGCCGCCGAATCGCGCTTCGCTGCGAGGTGGAGTTGTATGCCATACGACTGGATTGCCAAGAAGGCAGGGCAGCTCAAAAGCGTGCCGAACATGCCGGACTACGAGTCCGCCCGGCGCAGCTTCTCCTGGGACGAGGCGCGCAGGGAACTCGCCGGGTTGCCGGGCGGGCGCGGGCTCAACATCGCCCACGAAGCGGTGGATCGCCACGGGGCGGGACCGTTGGCCGAAAAGGTGGCCATTCGCTGGCTCGGCCGCGAAGGCGCCGTCGAGGAGTACACGTTTCACAACCTGTCGCTGCTCTCGAACCGGTTCGCCAATGTGCTCGCCGGGTTGGGCGTGGCACCTGGACAGCGGGTCTACGCGCTGACAGGGCGCATCCCGGCGCTCTACATCGCCGCGCTCGGATCGTGGAAGCAGCGCGCCGTGTTCTGCACGCTGTTCTCGGCCTTCGGGCCGGAGCCGCTGCACGCGCGCATGGTCAAGGGCGACGCCAAGGTGCTCGTTACCACCCGCGCGCTCTACGAGAGGAAGGTCGCAGGGCTGCGCGCTTCGCTGCCCTCGCTCGAGCACGTCCTCATCGTCGGCGGCGGCGAACTCCCCGAGGGAACGCGGAGCTTCGACGTGTTGCTGCGAGGCGCGAGCGAGTCGTTCACGATACCGCCGACCGATCCCGAGGACATGGCGCTGCTGCACTTCACCAGCGGCACGACCGGCACGCCGAAGGGCGCCGTGCACGTGCATCAGGCGGTCGTCGCGCACCACATCACGGGCAAGCTGGCGCTGGATCTCCATCCCGACGACGTCTTCTGGTGCACGGCCGATCCGGGATGGGTGACCGGCACGTCCTACGGCATCATCGCGCCGCTCACCAACGGCGTCACCAGCATCGTCGACGAGGCCGATTTCGACGCCGAGCGCTGGTATGAGATCCTGACGCGCGAGAAGGTAAGCGTCTGGTATACCGCGCCGACCGCCATCCGGATGATGATGAAAGCCGGCTTGGATGCGGCCCGGCGTGTCCAGATGCCGGCGCTGCGCTTCCTCGCGAGCGTCGGCGAGCCGCTCAATCCCGAGGCGGTGCTCTGGGGCGTGGAAGCGTTCGGCATGCCATTCCATGACAACTGGTGGCAGACCGAGACGGGCGGCATCATGATCGCCAACTACGTGGCGATGGACGTGCGCCCCGGGTCGATGGGCCGTCCGCTGCCAGGTATCGAAGCGGCCATCGTGCGCGCGGAAGAGAACGGCGCGGTCACGGTGATCGATGCGCCGGACGAGCAGGGCGAGCTCGCGCTCAAGCCGGGGTGGCCGTCGATGTTCCGCGGCTACTTGAACGAGCCGGAGCGCTATCGCAAGTGCTTCGCTGGCGGGTGGTATCTCACCGGCGATCTCGCCCGGCGCGATCGCGACGGCTATTTCTGGTTCGTCGGCCGCAAGGACGACGTGATCAAGACCTCCGGCCACCTGATCGGCCCGTTCGAGGTCGAGAGCGTGCTCATGGAGCATCCGGCGGTCGCCGAGGCCGGCGTGATCGGCAAGCCCGACCCGGTGGCGCTCGAGGTGGTCAAGGCCTTCGTGTCGCTCAAGGCCGGCAACGTTCCCGACGAAGCGTTGCGCAAGTCGCTGCTCGCCCACGCGCGCAAGCGCCTCGGCGCCGTGGTGGCGCCGAAGGAGATCGAGTTCTTGGCTTCGCTCCCGAAGACGCGCAGCGGCAAGATCATGCGCCGGCTCCTGAAGGCGCGCGAGCTGGGCCTGCCCGAAGGCGACACCTCGACGCTGGAGAACGCCTGATGGCCACGCCGCTCCTCGCTCTGCCCGAGCTCGAGCGCGAGCACGCGCTTTCGCTTCTGCGGGAGATGCTCTTGATCCGCCGCTTCGAGGAGAAGTCCGCCGAGGTCTATACCCAGGGCAAGATCCGCGGCTTCCTGCACCTGTACATCGGCGAGGAGGCGGTGGCAGTCGGAGCGATGCGCGCCTTCACGCCGGACGACGCGATCGTCGCCACGTATCGCGAGCATGGACAGGCGCTCGCCCGTGGCATCCCGGCGGCGGCGGTGATGGCCGAGATGTACGGCAAGGCGAACGGCGCGAGCCGGGGACGCGGCGGCTCGATGCACATCTTCGACGCGAGCCGGCGCTTCTACGGCGGCTATGCCATCGTCGGCGGGGGTCTCCCTGTGGCGGTCGGACTCGGGCTCGCCGACCGGATGCAGAACCGTTCGACGATCACGGCCTGCTTCTTTGGCGAAGGCGCCGTGGCCGAAGGCGAGTTCCACGAGTCGATGAACCTCGCCGCGCTGTGGCACCTGCCGATCGTGTTCCTGTGCGAGAACAACCGCTACGCGATGGGCACCGCGCTCATGCGCTCGGAGTCGCAGACCGACCTGCACTTGAAGGCGCAGAGCTACAACATCGCTTCGAGCGCGGTCGACGGCATGGATGTGCTCGCGGTTGAAGCGGCGGTGCGCGAAGCGGCCGACGCGGTGCGCCGCGAGCGCGAACCACGCTTCCTCGAGCTGAGAACGTACCGCTTCCGCGCCCACTCGATGGCCGACCCCGATCTGTATCGGACCAAGGCGGAGGTGGAGGAGTGGAAGCACCGCTGCCCGGTGGAGAACTTCGCCGCGATGCTGCGCGCCGAGGGTCTGCTAACGGATGTTGCCCGCAAGGATATGGAAGCGAGCGTCGGCGCCGAGATCGCGGAAGCCGTGGCGTTTGCGGAAGCGGGACCCTGGGAGCCCGTCGCCGATCTCGCCCGCGACGTCTACACGCCGACGGGGTCGTCATGAGCAAGATGACTTATCGCGAAGCGTTGCGCGGTGCGATGCGCGAGGCGATGCGCGCCGATCCGCGCGTGTTCCTCATGGGCGAGGACGTCGGCCGCTACGGCGGGGCGTTCGCGGTGAGCCTTGGGCTGCTGAAGGAATTCGGGCCGGAGCGCGTCCGCGACACGCCGCTCTCGGAATCGGCCTTCGTGGGCGCCGGCATCGGCGCGGCGCTGGGCGGCATGCGGCCGATCGTCGAAGTGATGACGATCAACTTCAGCCTCCTGGCGCTCGACCAGATCGTCAACAACGCCGCGGCGCTGCGGCACATGTCCGGAGGCCAGTTCAGTGTTCCGATGGTGGTGCGCATGGCGAGCGGCGGCGGGCGCGGCATGGCGGCGCAGCACTCGCACAGCCTGGAATGCTGGTACGCGCACATCCCGGGAACGAAGTCGGTCGCTCCGGCGACGGTGGCCGATGCGCGCGGCCTGCTGCTCGCCGCGCTCGAGGAGCCCGATCCGGTATTCGTCTTCGAGCACGCGCTGCTCTATCCGCTCGAGGGCGAGACCGAAGACGGCGTGCCGATGAAGATCGGTCGGGCGGCGATCCGCCGCCGCGGCCGCGACGTGACGCTCATCACCTACGGCGGCACATTGCCGAAGACGCTGCAGGCGGCAGAGGCGCTCGCTGCCGAGCGCATCGACGCCGAGGTGATCGACTTGCGCACGCTGCGTCCGCTCGACACCGCCACGATCCTGGAATCCGTCGGGCGCACGCACCGCGCTCTGATCGTCGACGAAGGCTGGCGCACGGGCGGTCTTTCGGCGGAAGTGAGCGCCCAGATCATGGAAGGCGCTTTCGATTCGCTCGATGCGCCGGTGGCGCGGGTGTGCAGCGCCGAGGTGCCGATTCCCTACGCCAAGCACCTCGAGGACGCGGCGCTGCCTCAGCCGGCGGCGATCGCCGCCGCGGCGCGCGCACTGTTCTAGACCCAACTCCGATGAGCCAGTTCGTGATGCCGAAGCTCGGCGCCGACATGACCCGCGGCAAGCTGGTCGAGTGGTGCAAGAAGCCCGGCGAGCCGGTCAAGCGCGGCGACATCATCGCCGTGATCGAGACCGACAAGGCGAACGTCGACACCGAATCGTTCGTCGACGGCGTGTTCGAGCGGGTGCTCGTCGAGCCGCACGACGAGTGGCTGCCCGTGGGAACGCCGCTCGCGGTGATTCACGTGGACGGAGAGGTTCCCGGCGAAGCGGCTCCCCAGCCGGCGCCCGCGCCGCTACCGGGCGTCGCTGCCCCCGCCGTGGTCGCCCCATCCTCGAGCGCGCCGCCGGCCGTGTCGGCGGCGGCGGTGGAGGCAGCGCTCGCGCGCCTCAGGATCTCCCCAGCGGCGCGCAAGCACGCGCTCGACCTGGGCATCGATCCGGCGAAGCTCGTCGGGACGGGACCGGGCGGACGCATCACGCTGGCAGATGTGGAGCGCGCGGCCGCGAAGCCGCCGCCGACGGCGGCCGAGGTGCCCGACAAGGCGCAGCGGATGCGCGACGCCATCGCGGCCACGATGTCGCTGTCGAAGCGCGAGATCCCGCACTACTACCTCTCGACCGTCATCTCCTTGGCCAAGGCCCTTGCGTGGCTCGGGAAGCGCAATGCGGACCGCGCCGTCACGGAGCGAGTGTTACCGGGCGTGCTCCTGCTCAAGGCGACCGCGCTCGCGCTGCGCAGCGTGCCGGAGCTCAACGGCTTCTGGCGCAATGGCCGCGCGGAGCCGAGCCGGCCGATTCACGTCGGCGTGGCCATATCGCTGCGTGGCGGAGGCCTGGTCGCTCCCGCGGTGCACGACGCGGATCAGTGCGACCTGGACGAGCTGATGCGCCGTCTGCAGGACCTCACCAAGCGCGCCCGCGCCGGTTCGCTCAAGAGCTCCGAGATGACCGATCCCACGATCACCGTCACGAGCCTCGGCGAACGCGGGGTGGACGCCGTCTACGGAATCATCTATCCGCCGCAGCTCGCTCTCGTGGGCTTCGGCAAGGTCGTGGAGCGGCCGTGGATCGTGGACGGGCGCGTGGTCGCACAACCGGTCGTCTACGCCACGCTCTCGGGCGACCATCGCGCCACCGACGGCCACCGCGGCGCGCTGCTGCTCGACGCCATCGATCGCCTGCTGCAGGAACCGGAGAAGCTATGACCACAGTTGATATTCGCACCACCATCCTCGACGCGCTGAGCGACGTCGCGCCGGAAATGGAACGCGAGAAGATCGATCCGCGCGTCGATCTGCGGGAGCAGCTCGATCTCGATTCGATGGACTTCCTCAACTTCGTCGTCGGCCTGCACAAGGCGTTCGGGGTCGACATTCCCGAGGCGGACTACCGGAAGATCGGCACACTCGACGGTTGCATGACCTATCTCGCGGCGAAGGCCAGGCCGATCGGCGTGCCGTCCGCGGCCGCGTGATGTCGCGTCGCACGCCTTCTCACTATCCAACAGGAGAAATAAGCATGACCAGACTCGACGACAGCGAGATTCGAAGCAAGGTGCTCGCGGAGCTCGACTGGGATCCGAGCATCGATGCTTCCGACGTGGGCGTCGCCATCAAGGACGGCGTCGTGACGCTGACCGGAACCATACCGAGCTACTGGCAGGAGAAAGAAGTCGAGCGCGTCGTGAAGCGCATCGCGGGGGTGAGGGCCGTCGCCGAGGAGCTTACGATCAAGCTGCCCGGAGCCTCGGAGCGTGGCGACGCAGACATCGCCCAGTCTGTGGTCAGCGGCTTGCGCTTCAACGTCGCCGTCCCGGCCAATCGGATTCAGGTGACCGTCGAAAAGGGCTGGGTGACCCTCGAAGGACAGGTCGAGTGGCAATACCAGAAGGCGGCGGCCGAAAGCGAGATCAAGTACCTGATGGGCGTCAAGGGCGTCACCAACAACATCGAGATCAAGCCAAGGGTGAGCTCCGCCGACGTGAAAGCGAAGATCGAAGCGGCGTTCGAGCGGCTGGCCCAGCTGGATGCGAACCAGATCACTATCGAGTCACGGGATGGGAAGGTCGTGCTGCGCGGAAGCGTGCGTTCCTGGGAGGAACGGGAACAGGCCGAGCAGGCGGCATGGGCGGCACCGGGCGTAACCATGGTCGAAAATCACGTGCTCGTAGCCCAATGATAGGCCTCTAAACATGTTCAAGCACATCCTGATCCCCATCGACGGCTCGCCTCGAGGCCGGAAGGCGCTCAAGGCGGGCATCGCGTTCGCGAAAGAAGTCGGCGCCAAGGTGACGGCCTACCACGCGCTCGAGATCATTCCTGCCTATTACGGCGAGGGCTTCATTCCTCCAGCCGCGTTGGAGCCCGTCGAAGCCGCCGCGCGCAAGCAGGCCAAGAAGTACCTCGACGAAGCCGCCCGGATCGCCGCGGCGGCAGGAGTACCGTGCGAATCGCGGGTTTCGCAACCGGCTGCGGTTTATGAGGGAATCATCGAAGCCGCGAGGAAGAACAAATGCGACGCGATCTTCATGGCGTCGCATGGCCGCGGTGAGCTCGCCTCGCTCGTGCTCGGCAGCGTGACCATCAAAGTCCTGGCGCACTCGAAGGTCCCGGTCGTCGTTTTCCGGTAGCAAGCGAGGACGGGAACGGGGCATTCCTGACTGATCATGCCCGCCAGCTTCCATGAGTCCGCGGAGCCATCGCGCGCGGCGCTCGCATCGGGTGAAGAAGAGGATCGACCGCCTTCCGACTCGGCTAAGGTACGTCAGCGCGTTCTCGATACGCTGCAGCGGATCGCTCCCAACGTTGCTGTCGCCGAGCTGAACCCGCGAGCTCTTCTGCGCGATCAGGTCGATATGGACTCGATGGATTGGCTCAACTTCGTCGCGGCATTGCAGGACGTGTTCGGCATCGACATCTCCGAGGCGGACTACAGCGAGCTGGCCACGCTGGATGATATCGACGGCTATCTGCTATGCAGACACCCCGCCCGATCCGGACGCCTCCTGCCGTTGCCTCGTAGGCACCGCCTCGCCGACGGCAGAACGGTCACGATCCGGCCGATCAGCGCCGACGATGCGGACCGCGTACGCGCTTTGCTGGAGGCCTCGTCCGACGAAAGCCGCTACAGGCGATTCCAGAAATGGATCGAGGCGCCTTCGAGCGCGCTGGTTCACTTTCTTACGGACCTGGGCCCTCGCGGTGGCGTGGCTCTCGTAGCGAGCGTGCCCACCGCTTCCGGCGAGGACATCATCGCCGAGGCACGGTGCATGGCAAGCGCGGACGGCAAGAGTTGCGAGCTCGGCTTGCTGGTTGAGGACGCCTGGCAGAAGACCGGGGTGGCGGGTGTACTCATGGAAGCGCTGATCGAAGCCGCGCGCGATCGCGGGTTCGCCACGATCGAAGGGCTGGTGCTCAAGAGCAACGCGCCGATGCTGCAATTCTCCCGCGCGTTCGGCTTTTCCATCGAACCGCTGGAAGCGGACCACACGACACTCCGCATCCGCAGGCTCCTCCAGAGTCCGGAGGCGGCCCTTCCGGGGACATCGTTGACGCAGACCCGAGCCGACGAGCCGCGGCGTTGACGTAACGCAAAGGACGATCACTGCGTTACGGCGATACTACAACGGCCGGCGAAACGCATCGCAGGCGGCAAGGTGCACTGAAACTGAAAGCGCGAGCGGAAGCGCGGAAGGGTAAACGATGAACACCGTCGAATTGACAGCCTCGAACAAACAGGCGATCGGCACGGCCGAACCGAAGGCCGCGAGCCGTGACAAATTGCTGAGCGACCTCCGGGCTTTGGTGGCCGACTCCGATGCCTATCTTCGGGCCACTATAGGACAGGCAAGCGAGGCGGCCGCGGCTGCTCGGGGTCGCCTGGTAGAGAGCTTGAGCACGGCCAAGGCCGAGCTCGGCGAAACCCGGCGCGGTCTGGTCGGCAAGGCGCGAGCCACCGCAAAGGCCACCGATGACTACGTCCGCGAGAACCCATGGCGGTCGATCGCGATCATCGCGGGCACGGCATTGATCGCGGGACTGCTCGTCGGTCGTCGCTGATCGAACGGCTCCGGGCTTGCTCCACCATGGCAATCTTCGGCATCGAGCTCGGATGCGGTCTCACGATCGAGGCCGAGTACAAGGAGGCCCGCTAGGCGCGGCATGCGTCAGCGGGTGCTCGCACTCGCGCTGCAAACCGCGATGCGACCGTAGCGCGATGATGAGCGCCACGCCGAGACACGGCGGTCGACGGCTCGATGCCTGCGTGGAGCCGATTCGCGCCCGCGTCGGCGCGTTGGTTCCGGGCCTTGCGCCGCTCGCATCGCTTGCCTTGATTTCCTCGCTTGCGCTGCTCGGCGGCTGCGACATCTCCTGGCCATGGAGCGATCGGGCCGGGATGGCGTCGATCACCCTTCCCGGCACCGTCGACGCGCACGAAGTCGACTTATCGTTCCAGGTCGCTGGCCGGATTCTCTGCCTGAACACCGACGAGGGCAGGGCGGTGCAGCCCGGCGAGGTCCTGGCCGAGCTCGATCCTCTCGACCTGGAGCTCGCACTGGCCCGGGCCCGCGCCCAGGCGGCTTCGGCCGAAAAGGCGCTGGCCGTGCTCAAGGCCGGCTCGCGCGTGCAGGACATCCGCGCCGGCGAAGCGTCGCTCAGGCAGGCCGAGGCCGATCTGCGCTTCGCGCTCACGCAGCAGGAACGCACCGCGAAGCTCGTGGCGGATCATTTCGCTCCGCCGCAGCAGCTCGACACCGCGAACGACCAGGTCGACGTCGCCACCGCGAAGGTCGAGCAGGCGCGGCAGAATCTGTCGCTGCTCAAGGAAGGCGCGCGCAAGGAGGACATCGAGCGCGCCAGCGCCGACCTCGACGCGGCGAAGGCGGCCGCGGCGAGCGCCGAGCAGCAGCTCGCCTACGCGCACCTGGCGAGCACCGTGGCGGGCGTCGTAAGCGTGCGCCTGGCCGAGCAGGGCCAGAACGTCACTGCCGGACAGCCCGTCTTCCGCGTGGCCGAGCTCGACCGGCCATGGGTGCGCATCTACCTCGACGAAAAGGAGCTGCCGCGGGTGAAGCTCGGGCAGCCCGCGCAGATCCAGGTCGACGGCCTGCCGGGAAAGACATTCACCGGACACCTGAGCTTCGTCTCTCCCGAGGCCGAGTTCACGCCCAAGACGGTCGAGACCCGAGCGCTGCGCGTCGACCTCGTGTATCGGGCCAAGGTTGACGTCGACGACGCGGCCGGCCGGCTCAAGATCGGCATGCCGGCCGACGTTAAGCTTGCCGTCGAGCGATGAGCGATGCCGCCGTCGTCCGCGCGCAAAGGGTGCGCTTCGCGTATCGGACCGAACCGGTGCTGGAGGACGTGGATCTCGAGCTCGCCGCAGGAGAGGTATTCGGGGTCGTCGGCCCCGACGGCGCCGGCAAGAGCACGCTGTTGCGCCTGTTCATCGGGCAGCTCGCTCCCACTGCCGGCACCGTCTCGGTGCTCGGACTGCCGGCAACCGACACCGCGCAGCGGCAGCGCATCGCGTACATGCCGCAAGGTTTCGGGCAGTACCTCGACCTCACGGTCGAAGAGAATCTCGAGTTCTTCGGCGATCTCCACGGACTGGACGCCGCTACGGGCCAGGCGCTGATCGCAGACCTCTTGCGCCGGACGGGGCTCGGAGATTTCCGAGGCCGTCGAGCCGGGCAGCTCTCGGGCGGGATGATGCAGAAGCTCGCGCTCGCCTGCGCTTTGGTGAGCCGGCCGCGGGTCATGTTTCTCGACGAGCCGACCACCGGCGTCGATCCGGTGTCGCGCCGGGCGTTCTGGCAGTTGCTCGATCAGGTACGCGCCGAGAATGTGGCCATCGTCTACGCGACCGCGAACATGGACGAAGCCGAGCGCTGCGACCGTGTCGGGATGCTGGTGGGCGGCCGCTTCGTCCGCCAGGGCTCGCCCATCGAGCTGATCCGCGCCGTCGACGCACCGCTGTACGAACTCACCGGCACCGGCGCGCGCTCGCGGCGGAGCGATATTCGCGCATTGCCCGCGGTGAGGCTCGTGTTTCCCGTGGGCGAGACGCTGAAGGTATGGCTCGGCAGCGCCGCCGACGAAGCACCGTTCCGCGCGGCGGTCGGCGGCATCGCGCCCGCCCTGACGATGCGGCCGCTGCGCCCGTCCCTGCACGACGTCGCGCTGCGGGATCTTGCGCTCGCCGAGGATCCGGGCGATGCAGGAACGGCTCGACAGCGCCATTGACGCGCGAAGGCTGACGCGCCGCTTCGGCGATTTCGTCGCCGTCGCCGGGATCGATCTCGCCGTGCGCCACGGCGAAGTCTTCGGACTACTCGGTGCCAACGGCGCCGGCAAGACCACGGCGATTCGTATGCTCTGCGGCACGCTTCCGCCCACCCGCGGCGAAATCCGGATCGCCGGCGTCGACATGGTTGAGAGCCCGCGCGAGGCGCGCGGACGCATCGGCTACGTCGCGCAGCGCTTCGCCCTCTACGGCGATCTCACCGTGCGCGAGAATCTCGCGCTGCAGGCGGGACTCTACGGCCTCGGCAACGCACGGGCACGTACGCGGATCGGCTGGGCGCTCGAGCGGCTCGATCTGGCCGGCTCGGCTTCGGCGCGCGCGGCCCGCATCCCCCTCGGTCATCAGCGGCGGCTCGCCATCGCGGCGGCGCTCCTGCACGAGCCAGACGTGCTCTTCCTCGACGAGCCGACGTCCGGTCTCGACCCGCTGGCGCGCGGCGAGTTCTGGGAGCTCGTGTACGAGCTGGCGGAAGCGGGGGCCGCCGCGCTGGTCACGACGCATTACATGGACGAAGCGCTGTTCTGCGACCGGCTGGCACTGATGCACGCGGGCCGCATCGTCATCGACGGCACGCCCCGCGAGCTCCTCGCTCGGGGCGTCGAGACGCCGATGATCGAAGTCGAGAGCCCTCGAATCGCGGCTTGCCGGCCGCTGCTGGGGCGTCTCGCCGCCGTGCTCGAGGTCGTTCCCCACGCAGGGCACTTGCGCGCGAGACTCAAGTCCGGGAGCGACGCCGGCGCGACCGCCGCGCGAATCCTGGCCGAAGGAGCGCGTGTCGGGGTGCAGATCGATCGCGTCACCCCCTCCGGCGCCGAGCTGGAGGACGTCATCGTTGCGCTCCTGGAAGAAACGGAAGGCGCGCGATGAGGTGGCGCAACGTTCGCGCGATGGCGCGCAAGGAGGCGAGGCACCTGCTGCGCGACGCCCGGAGCCTCGCGCTCATGTTCCTCCTTCCGACGATCATGCTGTTCCTCTACGGGTACGCGATCCGGCTCGACATCATGGAAGCGCCGATCGGCATCCTGCAGGAGTCCGCCGATGTCGCCTCGGACGAACTCGCCGCCCACTTCGCGGGGAGCCGCGCCTTCGACGTGGTCGCGCGCTACCGCGACCGCCGCGAGCTGGCCGCGTCGATCCAGAGCGGCAGGGTGTGGGCGGCGGTCGTCATCCCGCACGATTTCGCGCTCGACCTCGCTCGCGGCCAGGCGAGCGTCCAGCTGATCCTCGACGGCACCGACGCCAACACGGCGCGGCTGGTGCGCAACTACGCGCTCGCCCTGGTGAACGCGTATGGGCTCTCGCTCAATCGCGCCACGCCGTACATCGAGGTCGACACGCGGACCTGGTTCAACGAATCCAACGAGAGCCGCTACGCAATCGTTCCCGGCGTCATCGTGCTCGTGATGTCGGTAGTCGGCGCGCTCATGACCGCGCTCACCATCGCCCGGGAGATGGAGCTCGGTAACATCGTGATGCTGAGGACGACTCCACTCTCGCGCGGCGAGTTCCTGGTCGGCAAGCTGATTCCCTACTTCTTCGTCGGCATGATCGACGTGCTGGGCGCCATCGCCGCGGCCGTGCTGATCTTCGACATTCCTCTGCGCGGTTCACTCGCGGCGATCGTCTCCGCCTCGGCCCTGTTCCTCCTGGTCGTGATGTGCCAGGGTGCGCTCATCTCGATCACGGCCGGCAACCAGATGCTGTCGAGCCAGCTCGTGCAGATCACGACGTTCATGCCGTCGTTCCTGCTCTCCGGCGCGATCTATGCGATCGGGAACATGCCACTCTGGCTCCAGTACGCGACGCTGGTCTTCCCGGCGCGCTATTTCGTGACGCTCTCCAAGGCGATCTTCCTCAAGGGCGTGTCCCTTGTCACGTTGTGGCCGCCGGTCGTGGCCCTCGCGTTGCTGCTAGCGGCGCTGGCCGCGCTCCTCTACCGGCGTGCCGGACGGCTGGGGCTCGTCACGTGAGAGCGCTCCTTCGCGCCCCGTGGCGACGGCTGTCGGCGCTGCTCGCCAAGGAGTTCGTGCAACTGCTGCGCGACCCGCGCATGCGCTTCACGCTCTTCGTGCCGCCGCTCCTCCAGCTTTTCATCTTCGGCTATGCGGCGACGTTCGACGTCCGGCACGCCGGGGTGGCCGTGGTAAACCACGACGACGGGCAGCAGAGCCGCGAGCTCTTATCCGCGGTCGTGGCGACCGGCCACTACACGCTGGAGTTCATGCCTTCGCTCGCCGCTGCCAGCAGCCGTATGGATGACGGCAAAGTGGGCGTGATCGTGCAGATCCCCCCACGGTTCTCGGCACAGCGCCGGGTCCAGCTCATCGCGGACGGCTCTGACCCGAACACGGCTCAGCTCGTCATGGCCGAGCTGGTCCAGGTCATCGGCCGGTACGCGGCGACCGAGGCACGGTACGCACCTCCCGTCGTCGTCGAGGAACGCTCGTGGTTCAACCCGAACCTCGAGGACCGATGGTTCTTCATCCCCGGCATCATGGCCAACGTGCTGTTCATCAGCACGATGATGCTGACGGCGATGATGGTCGTGCGCGAGCGCGAGATCGGGACGCTCGAGCGGCTGATGGTGACGCCGGTGGGCCGCGTCGAGTTCCTCGTTGGCAAAATGGTGCCCGTGGCGTGCGTCGGCCTGTTCGACGTGGCGCTCATCACGACCGTTGCGCTCGGATGGTTCGGCGTTCCGCTGCGCGGCACGGTCGCTGCGTTGGTGCTCGCCACCTTTTTTCTGCTGGCCAGCACGCAGGGACTGGGTTTGCTGATCTCGAGCTACGCCGCGACGCAGCAGCAGGCGATGCTCTCGGCGATGTTCGTGATCATGCCGATGACCGTTCTTTCGGGCTTCGCGTTTCCGATCCGCAACATGCCCAAGGCCGTCCAGCTCCTGACCTGGGTCGATCCGCTGCGCTACTACCTTGTGGTCGTGCGCGACCTCTTTCTCAAGGGCGGGGGCGTGGTCGGGCACGCGTTCGAGTTCGCGATGATGCTGCTCCTCGGCGCCGTGGCGCTGGCCGTCAGCGCGAGCCGTATTCGCTGACCGGCGCCCTCAGCGCGGGGGTCTTTACCGCCGCCACGAGCCATTCGGCAAACGTCGATGGACGTCTATCCCGGCCGGCTCGCGGCTCCGCGCAGCGAGGTCGGTCGCAGTCAACACGGCTGCGCGGAGCGGGCGTAGAAGTGACCGCAGGATGACCGGCCCTAGAATCAGGAGGAGAAACCGATGTCGAAGCAGCTGCCCATAGACCGGCTCGTACGCGACGCCGCGCTCCACGGGTTTTGATCTTCCTCAACACCCGCAGATAGAGAGTGAACGATGATTGCAGCCAAGGGAGGCTCGCCATGGCAGAGGAAACCAAGGCCGTCGAAGCGCAGAGCGTGTTCTGCGAAGTCTGCACCAAGGCGCTGCAGAGATCGGCAGCGTTGATGGCGGAGACGAGAGACTACGTCGCGTACTTTTGCAGCGAAGCGTGCTATGCGAAGTGGCACTCCGAACCGGCTCCCGAACCCGCGCACCCCGCGATACAGGAGGGCCGGGACCGCAGCAAGTCCCGGGACGACCGGCTCAAGCGGATCGTCCGGCAGCATCCGCTGCGCGACGAACCACGAGCGGACAGCGTCGAGCCGGACGAAGTCCCAGGGTCGTAGCGCAAGTCCCGCGCGTTTGCCTGACTGTCCCGAGCGCCCCTGCGCGCTCGCCTCCACAGGCATCGCAGCTTCTCGCTCGCGATGTCCGATTCGTGAGGGACAGCGCCGTCGAGGGAAGGGCTGTGGTCGCCCCCAGAGGAGACGATAGAAGATCTTCCGGCTAGGGCCCGGGTTGTGCGCCGGCTGGTAGCGTGCCAGAATGACCGCGGCGCATTGTGTGTAGGGGAGTGCACCGATGGCACGCTGCAAACGTTTCTGGCAAATCGCCCCGTTTTCGCTTTGCGCGGTTGTCTCTTGCGCCTCGGCGCAGATCGCCCCACCTGTTCTGGAGGTCGACTTCACAACGGGGACCGCGGCGCCGTCTGTACCACTCAGCCCCGCCCTTTGCGTTGCGATTGCCGTCGCCATCGCAGCTGCGGCGCTGTTCATGCTTCGACGCACGCGAGGCGGCGCGCAGCTGGTGTTGGCCCTGAGTGCAGCGTCGCTTGCGTACGCTCTGATGCACACGCCGATCGTCAGCCACGCGCGGGCGGCGCCGCCGCCTATCCCTTTGTCATTGATGTCGAGTCCCACGATCGTCACTGGCCCGTCGTACTTCGATTACATCCAGGCCACCAACGAGACCGGTTCGAGGATCAAGATACTGGCAGTGAAGTACGACCCGGGCGGTTACGATTATTACCTTGACACGGCGACCACCACTTGCATCCACGGTTTGGTACTGGGCCCCGGAGCATCCTGTCTCATCCGCATCCTGTCGCTCGGTTGATGCATCACTTTCGACCCCCTGTTCGCTCGTCGCTACTTTCGCAAACAGGCCCAGGCACGGCAGGCCGGGAAGTGGCGTGGCCGAAGGCGGCGGTCGAAGGGTTTCTTTTCAGGCCGTCTTCCAGCGGGGTGAGCCTTGGCGGCTTCGCCGGCGTCTTTCTCGTCGGCTCGCTGAGTGCTACACACGGACCACATGAGGATGCATTCGACGATCGGGAGCAACGCCCCCCACCGCGAGCAGCACGGTTTCGACGCAGTGACGGAGGTCATGGAATACGGCTGTCGAGGGCACACTCACTGCACTCCGCACCGAAGAATTGGATCACCTCGGCACCATCAGCTCGATCTCCTCCACGATTTGCTCCTGGCGCAGTCGATTTCGTTGCCGGTTGAGCTCCTCGCGTCTATTACGCACTAGACGTCGCGCCCCTGTTGATTGACGCCGGAGATGCTGGGGCAGCACATCCATCACCAGGGCTGATTCCGGGCCCGGCCTGCGGGTCTGCTTGACGTCGGTCAACGCGCGCTCGGCCAATCCCCGACAGAATGACGATCGCGCGCTGCTAAGCGGATCGAGCCGGTGGCGGAGGGAACCCGGTCGCGCCGCGTCCGCCTCGCGTCCGGAAAAGAGTATGGTTAGCTCGGGTCGGAATCGGTTCGTATTACCGCCTGCGCAACGCCGATGAACATCCAGCGCGTCGCCGTTGCCGACGCAATCGCCAGCGTCGGCGGGGCACCGGGCGGGCTTTCCGCCGCCGAGGCCGAACGGCGCCTGCGTGAATTCGGGCCGAACCGCGTCGAGCGGCGGGCCGCCGAGTCGCCGGGGCTGCGTTTTCTCAAGGAGTTCACGCATTTCTTCGCCCTGATCCTCTGGCTGGCAGCCGGGCTGGCGCTTCTGGCGGAGTGGAGCGCCCCCGGCCAGGGCATGGCGACGATCGCCTGCGCCATCGTCGGCGTGATCGTGGTGAGCGGGCTCTTCTCGTTCTGGCAGGAATTCCGCGTTGAACGGACGCTCGTCGCGTTGCGCAGGCTCCTGCCGCAGCAGGTCGAGGCCTTGCGCGGCGGCGCCGTGGTTCGGATGGCGGCGGAGGAGCTCGTTCCGGGCGACATCGTCCTGCTCGAGCAGGGAAACAACGTGCCTGCCGACTGCCGCGTGATCGAGGCCTTCGGCGTGCTGGCCAACAACGCGACGGTGACCGGCGAAGCGCTTCCCCAGCCGCGCGACGCGCAGCCATGCGAGGACGAAGCGCCACTCCACAGCACGAACGTGCTCCTCGCCGGCACGTCGCTGGTCTCGGGCCGGGCGAAAGCAGTGGTGTTCGCCACCGGGATGAGCACCGAGTTCGGCAGGATCGCGCACCTCGCCCAATCCGGCCCCGAGGAGGCGTCGCCGCTTCGTCGGGAGCTGGCACGATTGAGCCGCGTGATCGCGATGCTCGCGATCCTCATCGGCGTGGCGTTCTTCGCGGTCGGCCAGGCGATCGGCGTTCCGTTCTGGCAGGACTTCGTGTTCGCGATCGGGATCATCGTCGCCATGGTTCCGGAAGGCCTTCTGCCGACGCTGACGCTCGCTCTGGTGCTCGCCACCCAGCGCATGGCGAAGCGCAATGTTCTGATCCGCTACCTGCCCGCCGTCGAGACCCTCGGCTCGACCACGGTCATCTGCACCGACAAGACGGGGACGCTCACCCAGAATCGCATGCGCGTGAAGGAGCTCTTCCTCGGCGGCACGATCGATGCGCACGCGGCATTGCAAGCCGGATCGCCCGCTGCCGAGCGTTTCCGGCCGCTGCTCGAAGTCGCGCTCCACTGCCACGACCTCAGAGAGGGCGAAGAGCGCGGCCGTCCGGCGCTGCTCGGCGACCCGATGGAGATCGCGCTCCTGACGACGGCGCGACAAATGCCGGGCCCTGCGAGCGCTTCCCCGAGGCTTCACGAAATCCCCTTCGACGCCGAGCGCATGCGGCTGGCGACGGTGCACGAAGCGCCCGGCGGCGCGATGCTCTACTGCAAGGGCGCATCCGAGCTCGTGCTGAAGCTCTGCACGCGAACGCTCGTCGACGGCTCCAGCGTGCCTCTGACCGAGGAGCGGCGCCACCAGGCACGCGAGGCGGAGAATGCGATGGCCGAGCACGGGCTGCGCGTGATCGCCTTCGCGTACCGGCCGCTCGGAGCGCGGTGGCGCGAGGAGGCGCTCGAGCGCGACTTGATCTTCGCGGGACTCGCCGGCCTCGAGGACCCACCGCGTCCGGAGGTGCCCGACGCCGTCGGCAAATGCCGCGAGGCCGGCATCCGGGTGATCATGGTCACCGGCGATCATCCGCGGACGGCCGCGGCGATCGCGCGCGAAGTGGGACTGGTCCGATCGGAGCGCGCCGTGATCGTCACGGGCGAGGAGCTCCGCCGGCTCTCCGACACCGAGTTGCGGCTGGCTCTGGACGCGCCGGAGATCGTGTTCGCCCGGGTCGGCGCGGAGCAGAAGACGCGCATCGTCGAGGCGCTCAAGGCCAAGGGACACGTGGTCGCTGTCACCGGCGACGGCGTGAACGACGCTCCGGCGCTCAAGAGCGCCCACATCGGCATTGCGATGGGGATGGCCGGCAGCGACGTCGCCAAGGAATCCTCGGACATGGTCCTGCTCGACGACAACTTCGCGAGCATCGTGAGCGCGGTGGAGGAGGGACGCGCGGTGTTCGAGAACATCCGCAAGTTCCTGACCTACATCCTCGCCCACAACGTGCCGGAGCTTGTTCCGTACCTCGCGTTCACGCTCTTTCCCATTCCTCTGGCGCTCACGCCGATTCAGATCCTGTCGATCGACATGGGGACCGACACGCTGACCGCGCTCGGCCTCGGCGTCGAGCGGCCGTCGCCCCGCGTCATGCAGCGCCCGCCGCGATCGCGCGACGAGCGCCTGTTCGACGGACGGCTTGCCGCGCGTGCCTATCTGTTCCTCGGCACGATCGAAGCCGTGGTGGCGATGGCGGCGTTCTTCTTCGTGCTCCACGCCGCGGGATGGGGCTACGGGCAGTCGCTCGCCCCCGACAGTCCCATTTATCTGCGGGCGACGAGCGCCTGTCTCGTCGCCATCGTCGTGATGCAGGTCGTCAACGTGTTCCTGTGCCGGAGCGCGAGCCGATCGATCGTCGCGACCGGTCTCTGCGGCAACCGCTGGATCGCGTGGGGCGTCGTCAGCGAGATCGCGCTCGTCGCCCTGATCGTCTACACGCCTCTCGGCAACTTCATTTTCGGGACAGCGCCGATATCGGCCGAGACATGGCTGTTCCTGACACCCTTTGCGGCGGCGCTGCTGCTGCTCGAGGAAGCGCGCAAGTGGCTCGTGCGCAAGAGCTCGGCGGGCGCTCCGGGCACGCGCCGACGGCCGGTGGCGCGGTCGGCCGACCCTTCCGCTTGATCCGGATCAAGCGAAGGCGCGCGGATCGGTGCAGGATCGACTCTGCGTCCGCTTGGTCGTCGGCGTGCTCAGAAAGTGTCGAGAGAACAGCGCAAGCCCTGGTAACGACTGCTCAAGCCGCGAGCGGCATACCAGGGCCACACCGGCGCCGCCTTAAGGCGACCGGCCGTGAACGAACGCTTTGTCCGGGATCAACGCAATTGTTTTGTGCGGTGAGCTAATTAACCTATTTCCAAAGCGAGCTCGGAGCGATGTGGTGCTCCCGGGCGCGCACCGGCTAAGGAGTCCATCGATGATCGACCATGTTCCGCAAGTCGGCGCGCCCGATGCCGAGCGCGACACCTCACCGATATTCGACGAGGAAGAGGAGCTTTCGCCGGACCTGGAGCTGGCGCGCGGCGCGTGCTATTTCAATGACGTGGCCTATCCGATCGGCCAGTACGTGCGCAGCGGCAACGAGCTCCTGCGCTGCGAAGAGCCCGGCCTTTGGGTACGGACCGGCGAAGCGAGACCGAGGGAGAGCGGCGGTTAGCAGGCGGTCCGCCTCAGCTCCGATCCGCGCAGGCCGCGCGGTCTCGATCTTGTTCGAGACCGATGCGCCCGAGGCGGCGGATCATGGGCGTGCGACGTGCGTCACGCCAAGGAACTCAGCTCCCGGGCTGAAATCACAGTATCGCGAAGGCGATAATAGGTGCGCCGAACCTATCGGCGCCGGAACCGGATAGCGTCAGCCGAAAGGAAATCTCACATGCAAGTTCCTCTGCACATTACCGTTCACGACATGCCGCACTCGGGTGCGCTCGACGCGCGCATCCGGGACAAGGTTGCAGAGCTCGAGCACTTTCATCCGCACATTACGAGCTGTCGCAACACCGCCGGCGAGTTCGGCAAGCGCCATCACCAGGGCGGGCAATTCGAGGCTCGGACCGACGTTCGCGTCCCGGGCCATACGGAGATCGTGTCCAACCGCCAGCATCACGAGGATGTGTTCGTCGCGTTGCGCGACGCCCTGGCGTCGACGACCCGGCAGCTCGAGGAGGTGATCCGCGAGAAGCGCGGCGAGGTCAAGGCGCACGAGCCGCTTCAGCAGGGCACGCTGACGCGGATCAGTCGCGACGAGGGCATCGGCTTCATCGAGACGAGCGACGGCCGCCAGCTCTACTTCAGCCGGGAGAATGTCGTGCATCCGACGTTCGAGCATCTCAAGCCCGGCGCTACGGTGCGGTTTATCGAGGCGCGCGCTGCCGAGGGGATGCAGGCGAAGCGCGTGAGCACCGGCAAGCATCGGGCCCCACTTCCCTAGACGCGCGCCCTCTGTCAGTCAGGAGATGGTGGCGAGTGGCCGGCGCAGAGCGAGGCGAACATGGAACAGCTGAAGGAGATTTCACTTCGGACGCGCGAGCGCACCGAGTTCATCAAGCTCGACCAGGAGATCGAGAAGGCCGTCGCGGACAGCGATATCAAAGACGGGATTTGCCACGTCTTCGTGCCGCATACGACCGCCGGGGTCACGATCAACGAAGGCGCCGATCCTTCGGTCGTCAACGATATCGGGGCGAAGCTCGCGGAACTCGTTCCGCGCGAGGGGCGGTACGCCCACGCCGACGCCGAGCGCAACGCCGACAGCCACATCAAGGCGACGCTCGTGGGCTCCTCCGTGGTCGTACTGGTGAGGCACGGAGCGCCGGTGCTCGGCAGGTGGCAGTCGGTCTTCTTCTGCGAGTTCGACGGTCCGCGTCAACGCCAGATTCTGCTCCGCGTCTGCGGCAGCTAAGCTCGCAGAGGACCACGGTGGCGCGTGCCCCGGTCCGACCGTGATCGGCGCGCAGACTCTTGCCATGATGCCCATCGAGGATCTGCTCGGCCGCATCCGCTGGGACCTGGCGTTCGGGCAGGCACGGTTCGAGATCGCCTACTACGACCGCGTCGCCAGGACGCTCGTCCGCGTGCCGCTCGAGAACGTGTCGCTCGCCGAGGCCGCGCATTACTTCCTCGACGTCGTCGCTTCCGACGGCGTCGCGCACAGCGTGCCGCTGCACCGGGTCCGGGCGGTGTGGCGGGACGGCGATCTCGTCTGGCAGTGCGATCGCCAGCCGGCATGAGCCAATGCCGGGTCTAGCTTTGAGGATGCGGAGCAGGCGGTGCCGCTGATGTAACGCGTTGGGCGATGACCGCTATGGATGCTCCACTTCGCGTCGTGCATCTGACCAAGCGCTATTGGCTGCAGGACCGACGTTTCTTGGAGGCCGTATCGGACGTCTCGTTCGACGTCGGGCCCGGCGAGTGCTTGGGGCTTCTCGGTCCCAACGGCGCGGGCAAGTCCACGGCGATCGCCTGCATCTCGGGCTTCTATCCGGTGACGTCGGGCGAGATATTGATCGAGGGCATCGACGTGCACGCCGATCCCAAGCATGCCAGACAGGGGCTCGGGCTGTGCGCGCAGGAGGACACGCTCGACAGCGACTTCCGCGTTCTCGACCAACTCGTGCGTCACGCGACCTATTTCCGCATTCCGGTGGCGGAAGGCGCGCGCAGAGCCCGCAGGCTCCTCGAGCGCTTCGGCATCGCCGATCGGGCGAACGATCTCGTGGAGAGCCTCTCCGGCGGAACGAAGCGCCGGCTGCAGGTCGCTCGGGCGCTGATCTCCGAGCCAAGGGTGCTCGTGCTCGACGAGCCGACCACCGGGCTCGATCCGGGGATGCGGCGCGCGCTCTGGGACATCCTCACGGCGGAGCGCGAGCGCGGCGCGGCGATTCTGCTCTCGACGCACTACATGGAAGAGGCGGAGCGAGTGTGCGATCGCGTGGCGCTGCTCGACAAGGGCGTGGTGCGCGACATCGGTCCGCCTGGCCGGCTCGTCGAGCGACACATGGGGCAGGCAGAGATCAGCGAGGAGCTGCGCCCGGACGTCGTCTGGCGACGGCCTCCGAATCTCGAGGACGTGTATCTGAAGCTCACCGGAGCTCGGCTCCACGAGCCGGAGGCCGCGTGAAGCTCGGCGATTCGCTCTGGGGCGTGCGCTGCGTATGGCTGCGCTACTTCGACGTCTTCCGCAAGGGAATCTTCTATTACCTGATCACCACGTTCGCGGAGCCGTTCCTGTATCTGCTCGCGTTCGGCTTCGGCGTAGGAAGCCTCATCGGGTCGCTGCAGACCAACGGCGGGGCCGTCTCCTACCGCAGTTTCGTGTTCTCGGGGATCTTGGGGCAGACGGTGCTCTTCCAGGGCTTCTACGAGGCTTCGTACGGCGGCTTCGTGCGTATGTACTACCAGAGGATCTTCCAGGCCGTCGCGGTGACGCCGATAACGCTCTCCGAAGTGCTGTGGGGAGAGCTCGTCTGGGACGCGAGCAAGGCCACGCTGGCCACGGCGATCATCGCGCTGATCGGCGTGGCGACCGGCGATTTTCCGACGTACGCGCCGCTCGCGGTGATCCCGGTCGTCTTTCCGGCCTCGTTGCTCTTCGCGGGGCTGGGCCTCGCCGTCGCCGCCCGCTCGCGCACGATCGAGGAAATCTCCTATCCACAGTACCTGCTGGTCTTTCCGATGTTCCTGTTCTGCGGCGTGTTCTTTCCGGTCGAGCAGCTGCCGGCGCCGCTGCAGTGGGTCGCCTGGGCGCTTCCGCTGACCGCGGTGAATTCGCTCATGCGCACGCTGACGCTCGGGTTCGCCTTCCAGGCTTGGTCGATTCCGATCGTCGCGGCGTGGCTCGGGCTTCTGGTCGCGTACAGCCGGCGGGCGATGTTCCGACGCCTCGTCAAGTAGCGAAGCTTGCCGGAGATCAAAGCGCCGCGGCCGACACGGGGCTAGCATCGACCCGTCATCGGTGCCCTCGGAGGCAGCATGCCGCAAGTCGCCACAACGCTCAGCGTGGACGAGGCCATCCGCGACCGGCGCTCCGTGCGCGCGTACGCTCCGGGAACGCTCGATCGAGCCACGGTGCGTTCGCTGCTCGAGGCCGCCGTGCTCGCTCCCACCGCGGTGCACGAAGAGCCGTGGGCGTTCGTCGTGATCCAGGACCGCAAGCTCCTCCAGCGTCTCTCGGACCGCGCCAAGCCATTATTCGTCGCCGAGGCGCGGCGTGCTCGCCTCGATCGCGGGGGGCACGCGCTGGAGAAGTTCACCCTGCCCGAGTTCGACATCTTCTACGACGCCGGCACGCTGATCGTCATCTGTGCCAAGGTCGACGGGCCGTTCGTCGCCGCCGACTGCTGGCTGGCGGCAGAGAACCTGATGCTAGCGGCGCAAGCGAAGGGCCTGGGAACCTGCGTCGTCGGCTCGGCGCTCGGCGGCCTCAACCTCCCCGAAGTGAAGAACGAGCTCGGCATTCCCGTCGGATACACCGCGGTCGCGCCGATCATCGTCGGCCTGCCGGCCGGCCCGACCCCGGCCACTTCCCGCAAGGCGCCGAAGATACTTGCCTGGAAATGACCGGAGGCACACCATGCGACGCCTCACCTCGGTAGAGATCCTGCTCATCGTCTTCTGGGTCGGTTACGCGATCCTGGCGGCGGGTGTGCTCTACGCATCGACGCCGCCGGTGAGCCGCGTGCTGCTCCTGATCCTGGGCGGCTATTCCGTGGCCATCGCGCCGGTGATCTTCATCGTCTTGTGGGACGCCGGGGTCATCCCGCGCAAGAAGCGCAGCGCCTGATCCGCGCTCCAGCCGGCTAAACGACTATCCGCGGGTACATCCATCCTGCGATCGTCACCAGCCCGGCCAGCACGCCGAGCAGGACTCCGATATCCGTTCCGAACCCGAAGCTTGTCTGGCCGCCGGCCAGCATGAGCGCGCGCAGACCGTCGACCTCGTAGGTGAGCGGGTTGACGTGAGCGATGGCCTTCAACCACTCCGGCATGATGTCGATCGGATAGATCGCGTTGCTGGCGAAGAACAACGGCATGGTGAGCACTTGGCCGATGCCCATGAAGCGCTCGCGCGTCTTCACGATGCAGGCGATGATGAGCGAGAAGGTGGAGAACAGCGCCGCGCCGAGCATCACCAGGAGCACCACCCCGCCCAAAGCGGCCGGGTGCCAATCCATGCCTACGCCCAGGACCAGAGCCAGCAGATAGATGATCACGGCCTGCGACAACGCCCGCACGCCGGCCGACAGAGCCTTGCCGAGAACGAGCGCGGTCCGCGGCGTGGGGCTCACGAGAAACTTGTGCAGGATGCCGAGGTCGCGCTCCCAGATCACCGAGATACCGTAGAAGATCGAGACGAAGAGCACGCTCTGGGCAAGGATGCCCGGCGCGAGAAAGTCGATGTAGCCCAGGTTGCCCGTGGGGATGGCGCGCACGTGCGCGAACACCTCGCCGAATACGAGCAGCCACAGCGTCGGCTGGATCGCGCGCGTGAGGAGCTCCATCGGGTCATGACGGAGCTTGCGCACTTCCATGTCGGCCACGGCCAGCACCTTGCCGACGTAGCGCAGCAGCGCCGAGCCGGGATTGGCTGCAGCGCTCGGGCGCTCAGCCGAGCCGGCGGATATTGCGTCGGGTCCTGGCGGTCTCACGGTAGCCTCCGGTGGTCTCGATGTCCTCCGTATAGAAGGCGAACATCTCGTCCAGGCTTCGCGCCGCTTCACCGGCGTTGGCGCGAAGCTCGGGCAGGGTCCCCAGCGCGACGAGCTTCCCGCGGCGCAGGATCGCCACCCGATCGCAGAGCTTCTCCACCTCGTCCATGTAGTGCGAGGTGAGCACGATCGTGGTTCCGTAGTGGCTGCGCAGCTCCTCGATGTGCCCCCAGACGATCTCGCGGGCGACGGGATCGAGCCCGACCGTGGGCTCGTCGAGAAAGAGCACCCTGGGCCGGTGCAGCATCGACTGCGCGATCTCCAGCCGCCGGATCATGCCACCGGAATAGGTGGCGACCAGCCTGTCGGCCGCATCGGTAAGGCCCATGAAGGCGAGACCTTCGTCGATCCGCTGCCCGCGCAAGCCCCTCGGGATGTCGTAGAGGCGGGTGAACACCAGCAGGTTTTCACGCCCCGTCAGC
>DATJBM010000009.1:0-60934 GCA_035515295.1 Casimicrobiaceae bacterium
TTGCGCCCGAATGAATTCGCGCCTGCATCGTTGGCTTCATTCGGTCGGCCCGCGAATGAATTCGCGCCTACATAGCGGGGCAAGACGCGCGCCTACCGTCGCTCCAGCCACCACAACATCGCCGCCGCGACGCTGACGAAAGAGGCGACTGGAAACGCCGCGGCGAACAGGGGTGGCCAGTCGTTGATCACGCCGATGTAGGCGAACAGCCGCCCGACCAGGAAGAACCCTAGCCCGAGGATCGTCCCGACGAAGATGCGGAAGCCCATGCCGCCGGCGCGCCGCTGGAAGTAGGCGAACGGAATCGCGAGCACCATCATCACCACCACCGCCGCGGGATAGAAAATCTTGTTCCAGAAGGCGATCTCGAAGCGCGAGGTCTTCTGCTGGTTGCGGCCCAGCACGCGGATGTTGTCGTAGAGCGTGCCCAGCTCCAGCTTCTCCGGTGCCACCTGGTAGACGGTGAGGATCGAAGGCTTGAGCACGGTCTCCCAGTCGAGCTCATCGGCGCGGCTGACCGTCGCACCCTCCGGGCCGAGCGCGGTGGTCTTGACGTTCTTGAGCCGCCACAGGCCGTCGCTCACGAACGTGCCGGAGTCGGCCACGCGCAGCGCCCGGAGCCGCAGGTCGCGATCGAACTCGTACATGCGCACGCCGAGGAGCTTGGTCTCTCCAGGCTCCGAGAGGACGCTCTTGATGTTGACGAAGGTCGACACCGGCAGACCCTGCCGGAACCAGAAGCCGGAACCGAACTGCTGGGCGATGAGACGTCCACCTCCGCCCAGCGTCTGCGCGCGCACGGTCTGCGCCAGACGCTCGGCGGGCGGGGCGAGGAATTCGCCGGCGAGGAAGGTTGCCGCGGCGAGCGGAAGCCCGACGCGAACGATCGCCAGTGTGATCTGCGTGAGCGACGCGCCGGAGGCGCGCATCACGGTGTACTCGGAGTTCCCCACCAGCTGGGAGATCGCGAACAGCGTGCCGATGAGCGCCGCGGTAGGCACCAGCTCGTAGACGTGGCCCGGGACCGACAGGCCGACGAACAGCAGCGCGCGACCCAGGGGGTAGCCGTCCTTGCCGACGTTGCCCAGCTCGTGGATCAGGTCGAAGAGCGCGAAGAGCGAGAGCAAACCCACGAAGACGAGGAGCGTCCCGAAGAGTACCTCGCGGCCGATGTAGCGGGTGAGCGTCTTCATGCCGCGCGGGCCAGACGCCGACGGAAGATCCCCGCCACCGACAACCGGTTCCGGAACATGACGACGATGAAGGCGACCGCGATCGAATGGATGACAACGAGGCCCTCGATCATCGTGAGCTTGCCCTGGGCGATGACGCTCTGCACGACGTTCAGGCAGTTGTAATACACCATGTACAGGAACGCTCCGGAGATCAGATTGAACGAGCGCCCCATGCGCGGATTGACGTAGGAAAGCGGGATCGCGAGCAGCACCAGCAAGAAGGCGCTGATCGGAACGGAGATGCGCCAGAAGAGCTCGGCCCGCTCGGGTGCGCCATTGCCCAGGAGCAGCGCCTCGGTCGGCAGCGCCTTGAGCGACAGCGGGAGTGAGCGCACCTCGGCCGGCTCGATGCGGCGGCCCAGCCGCTCGAACTCGACGCTGCGGAAATCCGCCGTGCCGGGCTCGCCTTCGTAGCGGCGCCCGTCCTTGAGGACGATGAATCGGTCGCCGTTCGGCTCGTCCTCGAGGTAGCCGGACCTTGCGATGGTGGTCACATCCTTGCCGCCGTCGATGGAGTGCAGGAAGACGTTGCGGATGGTGTTGTCGAAGCTGTTGACGCTCTCGATGAACACCACGAGCCGGGCCGACTTGAACTCGCGGAAGAGCCCCGGCGCGAGCAGCGCCATCTCGTTGCGCGATTCGAGCTGCCGCTCGTATTCGAGCCTGCGCTGCTCCGCCCATGGCGAGAGCCACAGCGACAGCACGACGATCGCCACGAGGAACGGCGTGGCGAACAGCAGGATCGGCCTGAGCCACGCGGTCAGGCCCTGACCGGAGGTAAACCACACGATCATCTCGCTGTCCCGATACCAGCGCGAAAGCGTCAGCAGCACGGTGACGAACAAGGCCACCGAAAGCAGGATGTTGAAATAGAAGAGCGCATTGAAGCCCAGGAGGGCGACGATGCCCTCCGCGGCGATCGTCCCGCCCGCGGCGCGGGCCAGCAGCCGCAAGGCCAGATTGGTGAAGAGAATTCCCAGCAGGACGACGAAAAGAGCGATCGCTGTGGCGGTCAGCTCACGCACCAAGCTACGGCGAAAGACCATGACGGTGGAAAAACTTTGACTTTTTCAGGCTGTTTTGCCGATAATGGTGATTACGGCCACTAAAGGCTATGCTAAGGTCAACCGAGGAGACGACGGAGCGGCAATGGAATTTACCATAAAAAGCGGCAGCCCCGAGAAGCAGCGCAGCGCCTGCGTCGTGGTCGGCGTGTTCGACAACCGCAAGCCGAGCCTGTCCGCCGAGCTGATCGACCGGGCCTCCGGCGGGTACATCAGTGAAATCATCCGCCGCGGCGACATGGAAGGCAAACTCGGCAGCACGCTGCTGCTGCACAACGTCCGCGGCACGCTCGCCGACCGGGTGCTGCTCGTCGGTCTGGGCAAGGAGCGCGACTTCCGCGAGCGCGAGTTCCGCACCGCGATGCGCGCCACGGTGCAGCTGCTCAACGAAACCGGGTCGTACGAGGCGGTCATCTACCTCACCGAGGAGAAGGTCAAGCGCCGCGAAGTGGCCTGGAGGGTCGAGCACGCGGTCGTCGTCGCCATGGAGGCCGTGTATCGCTTCGACGAGATGAAGAGCCAGCCGGCCGAGGTGCGACGACCGTTGCGCAAGCTAACGCTCTCCGTGCCCCAGCGAAGCGATCTGGCGGCGGGCGAAGCCGCCGCCGCCCGCGGGCTCGCCATCGCCAACGGCATGAATCTGACGCGCGATTTGGGCAACCTGCCGCCGAATATCTGCACGCCGAGCTATCTCGCCGAGCGGGCGCAGGCGCTCGCCAAGGAGTTCGGCCTGTCGTGCCAAGTGCTGGATCGGCCGCAGATCGAAGAGCTCAAGATGGGGTCGTTCCTGGCGGTCACGCAGGGCAGCGAGCAGCCGCCGAAGTTCATCGTGCTCGACTACAACGGGGCCGGCAAGAAGCAGAAGCCGCTCGTTCTCGTCGGCAAGGGGATCACCTTCGACACCGGCGGCATCTCGCTCAAGCCCGGCCTGGACATGGATCACATGAAGTTCGACATGTGCGGCGCCGGCAGCGTGCTCGGAACGTTCCGCGCCATCGCCGAGCTCAAGGCCAAGGTCAACCTGGTCGGGCTCATCGCCGCCTGCGAGAACATGCCGAGCGGCCGCGCCGTCAAGCCGGGCGACGTCGTGCGCAGCATGTCGGGACAGACCGTCGAGATCCTCAACACCGACGCCGAGGGCCGGCTCATTCTCGCCGACGCGCTCACCTATGCCGAGCGCTACGAGCCGGCGGCGGTGGTCGACATCGCCACGCTCACCGGAGCGATGGTCGTCGCGCTGGGCCATATCGCCATGGGCGTATTCAGCAACAGCGACAGCCTCGGGCGGGCTCTGGTCGCGGCGGGCGAGGAAGCGTTCGACCGTGCCTGGCCGATGCCGGCGTGGGAGGACTACCACGAGGCGCTCAACAGCAATTTCGCCGATTTCGCCAACATCGGCAATCGCGCGGGCGGAAGCATCACCGCGGCGTGCTTCCTGTCGAAGTTCGCCAAGAAGTACGACTGGGCGCACCTCGACATCGCCGGGGTGGCGTGGAAGGAAGGCAAGGAAAAGGGAGCCACAGGCCGGCCCGTTCCGCTGCTTGCCACGTGGATCCTGTCGCAGGAGACTGCAGCCTGAGCCCGGCGACGATGACCTCGATCGACTTCTACACTCACGTCGCCGATCGCCTCGAGGTCGCGGCGCGGCTCGTCGCCAAGGCCTACCAGCAGCACGGCAGCGTGCGCGTGCTCACGCCCGATGCGACGGCCACCGAGGCGCTGGACCGCGCGCTGTGGCTCAAGCCACCGACCGCGTTCCTGCCGCACTGCCGCGTGACGAGCGCGCTCGCTGCCGAAACCCCGATCTGGGTCGATCACGTCGTCGAGCACTCCGGTCGGGCGGCAGTGCTGATCAATCTGCATCCCGCGCCGCCGCCGTTCTTCTCGCGCTTCGAGCGGCTGGCCGAGATCGTCGGCGTCGACGAAGCCGACGCCGCGGCCGGCCGCGAGCGTTATCGCTACTACCGCGAGCGCGGCTACGCGCTGCGCACGCACAACCTCACCGAGCGCTGAACGCCATGCCCACCGCACGCGAGCTGCTCGAGCAGGCCGACGCGCTGATGCGGCGCAATCGCGGCGTGGAAGACATTCCCGTGCTGACCGACAGCGTCCCCGAGCCGCTCGCCGAGCCCGCGCTTTCCGGGCCGGCGACGCGCGAGCGTGCGGCTGCCACGCTCCAGGTCGTGCAAGACGACGTCGTCGCGGCCGATGCCGCCGCCAACGCGGCGGAGTCCGAGGCGCTGGACCTCGCTCTCGAGCGCTCGATTGCCGAGTCCGCCGAGCCGCCGATGCTCACCGACGTGGTCGAGGAGGTCGCCGTCGACATCCTGCCTCTGGCCGCCGGCGGGCTCGAGGAGGATCCGGCGCCGTGGCTCGGTCCCGACACGGTCGACCCGGCGTTGCACAGCATCACGGGCCCGTCGCCCGATACCGTGGCCGTCGTCCCGCCGGTGACGCTGCGCGCCGTCACCGTCGACGAGCGGCCCGCGCCCGAGGAGCAACCCACAGAGGCGATCGCCCCGACGCTGCGCGCGGTCGGCTCGGCGCCTACGCCGGCTCCGCTGGGGTCGCTCGCCTTCGAGTCCGTGCCGGCGGAAGCTGCCGACGAGGAGCGCTGGCGCTCGCTTGCCGAGCAGATTTCGATGCAGGTCCTGCAGCGCCTCGATCTCTTCGTCGACACGGGCCTCAAGGCGCAGCTCGCCGCGCACCTGCAGCCGATCGTCGCGCGCGCCGGGACCGAGCTGGTCGAGGCGATCAACGACCATGTCGGGCAGCTCGTGCGCAGCTACGTCGCCGAGGCGATCGAGCGCGAGATCGCCCAATGGCGCCAGGGGCAGCGGTAGCCGCATCGTCTGTGCTAGACTCCCCTCGTGAACTCGAGCGCGGGCGCGACGTCCAACCCAGCATGAGCGAGCGTCGGATCTTCGGCTTCGGCTGGTGGTACTACTACGGGAAACGCACCCGGGGCCGCGCTCGAACGTAGCACGCGACGAAAGAAGCAGATTTTCGAGCATCGGGCGGCCCCAGAGGCCGCCCGATCCTTTTCGGGAGATCGGCGATGATCATCGTCATGCAACGCAACGCGAGCGAAGAAGCGATCGAGGCCGTGGAAGCGAAGATCCTCGCCCACGGGCTACAGGTGCACGTCTCGCGCGGCACCGAGCGCACGCTCATCGGCGCGGTCGGCGATGAGCGCAAGCTCGATCCCGAGATGTTCGACCCGATGCCGGGGGTCGAGAAGTCGATGCACGTCCTGAAGCAGTACAAGATGGTGGCCCGCGAATGGCACGAGGAGAACACGGTGATCGACGCGGGCGGCGTGCCGATCGGCGGCACGACCGTGCAGATGATCGCGGGTCCGTGCTCGGTCGAGACCGCGCCGCAGATGGAGCAGGCCGCGGCCGGGGTGAAGGCCGCCGGCGCGAGGCTCATGCGCGGTGGCGCGTTCAAGCCGCGCACCAGCCCCTACGCCTTCCAGGGCAAGGGCGTGCAGGGGCTCGAGCTCTTACGTGCGGCCGCGGACGCTCAGGGCTTGCCGATCGTCACCGAGCTGATGGACGCGCGCATGCTGGAGACGTTTCTCGAGTTCGACGTCGACGTGATCCAGATAGGCACCCGCAACATGCAGAACTTCGATCTGCTGAAGGAGGTCGGGCGCACGAGCAAGCCGGTGATCCTGAAGCGCGGCATGTCGGCGACGATCGCGGAATGGCTGATGGCGGCGGAGTACATCGCCGCGGCCGGCAACCACAACATCATCTTCTGCGAGCGCGGCATCCGCACCTTCGAGACCGCGTATCGCAACACGCTCGACGTGACCGCGGTGCCGATGCTCAAGCGCGAGACTCACCTGCCGGTGATCGTCGATCCGTCGCACGCCGGCGGCAAGGCGTGGATGGTGCCGGCGCTGTCCCGCGCCGCGGTCGCGGCGGGGGCGGACGGGCTTCTCGTCGAGGTCCATCCCAATCCGTGCGAGGCGTGGTGCGACGCCGATCAGGCGCTGACGCCCGCGGAATTCTCCACCCTCATGGGGGAGCTCCGCGGGATCGCCCGGGCGATCGGGCGCGAGCTTTGACTATGTAGGGCCGGATGCATCGGCCCGCGGCGCGAAAGAATTCGCGCCTGCAGCGGATTCCACCGGCCCTAGTCGGGGACGACGGTCTTGATCGCCACTGCGACCGCGTACACCGTGCAACTCGTAACCACGATCCAGAACGTGCTCGGCCAGTCGGTGGCGTAGGCGAGCGCGATGCCGGCCCAGGCCTCGGCGAGCGCCAGCGCCATCGAGAGCGCGACGCCCGACGCGACGCGCGTGGTGAGACGCAGCGCCGCCGCCGCCGGCGCGACCATGAGCACGAACACCAGCAGCACGCCGACGACCTGCGCGGCTTCCGCCACCGCGATCGCCACGACCACCAGGAAGAGCACCGAGATGAGGCGCAGCGAGACTCCCTTGGCCTCCGCCAGTTCGGGCGAAAGCGTGGCGAAGAGCAGCGGCCGCGACATCGTGGCCAGAGCGCCCAGGCAGACCGCCGCCAGGGCCGCGAGCGCGCGCAGCGTTCCTGCGTTGACGGCGAGCACGTTGCCGAACAGGATCGCGGTGGCCTGCGCGGCATGGCTCGTATAGAAGTACAGAAACAGCACACCCAGGCCGAGGGCGAAGGACAGCACGATCCCCACCGCGACGTCGCGGCCGCGCAGCCGCTCGCCCAGCACGCCCATGGCGATGCCCGCGGCGATGGTGAAGGCGAGAAGCCCCCACAGCGGATCGATGCCGACGAGGACCGATCCGGTGGCGCCGGCGAAGCCGACGTGGCCGAGCGCGTGTCCCGCGAAGGCGAGGCTGCGCAAGACGAGAAAGAATCCCACCGCGCCGGCGACGATCGCGACGATGCCGCCGGCGGCGAAAGCGGTGCGCATGAAGTCGTACTCAAGCATGGTGGCGGTGGGCGCCGGCCTCGATCGCGCCGTAGCCCGAGACGACCACGATGCGGCCGTCGACGCGGAGCACGTCGATCGGCGTTGCGTAGAGGCGCGAGAGCACCTCCGAGGTGACCACCTCCTCGACGCCGCCGATCGCCGCATGGCCGTTCCCGAGGTACAGCACCCGGTCCATCGCGCCGAGCAGCGGATTGAGCTCGTGCGCGGTGAAGAGCACCGTGATGCCTTCGTCGCGGGCGATCCGGCGTACCAGCGCCACGATCGCCTGCTGGAAGCGCGGGTCGAGGCTCTCCAGCGGCTCGTCGAGAAGGAGCAGCCGCGGTCGGCCCAGCAAGGCCTGCGCGAGCAGCAGGCGCTGCAGTTCGCCGCCGGAGAGCTCGCCCACCGGGCGCAGGGCCAGCGCGCGCGCTTCCACGAGCCCCAGCACGCGTTCGATGTCGTCCTCGTGTCGCCCGGCGAGCGCCAGCCCCCAGCGCCGGCCGTTGCTCGCGCTGGCCACGAAATCCCGGCCGCGCAAGCGCAGCCCCTCGACGCTCGCGCGATGCTGCGGAAGGTATCCGGCCTCCGGGTTGCCGCGCGCGGGCGCCGCGCCGAACACACGCAGCCCTCCGGCGCTCGCCCGGAGCAGGCCCAGCACCGCGTGCAGCAGCGTCGTCTTGCCGGAGCCATTGGGGCCGAACACGCCGACGAACTCGCCGCGGCCGATCGCCGCGGTCACGTCGTCGAGGATGACGCGGCCGTCGCGCACAAGCGTGACGCGATCGAGCTCGATCGCGGGCGTGCTCATCGCGCCAGCGCCCGCTCGAGCGCGTCGAGCTGTCCGAGCATCCACTGTGGATACGTCTTGCCCGGCGGCTGCGTCTCGGTGATCGCCACCACGGCGACGCCCGCCCGATTCGCGACGTCGCGCATGCGTTGCGCCACCGCGGCGTCGGTCTGCGTGTTGTAGAGCAGCGCCCTGACCGCGTGCCGGCGCAGGTCGTCCTCGAAGGCCGCGATGGTGCGCGCGCCGGGCTCGGTGTCGTTCATCACCGCCTGCTGGAAAGCGGCGTTGCGCATCGCAAGGCCCAGCGCATCGGCCATGTACTGGAAGACGGGCTCCGTCGCGGTCACGGCCGTGCCGGCGTAGCGAGCGCGCATTGCGGCGATTTCCGCGCGCAGCGGGGAAAGCGATGCGTCGAACGCGGCCAGGCCCTCGGCGTACGCCTGTTCGTGCGCCGGATCGATGGCCGACAGCTTGGCCGCGAGCGCCGTCGCGAGCGCGGAGATCGCGGCGACGTCGTACCACAGGTGCGGATTGTCGCCCGGATGTCTGCCGGCGAGCTTCGCCACGTCGATCGTCTCGCGCCCGCGCGACGGAGCCGCGGACAGCAGCCGCTCCATCCACGCGTCGTAGCCCGCGCCGTTGTAGACGACGAGCCGGGCGTGCGCTACCGCGCGCGCGACCGCCGGGGTCGGCTCGAATTCGTGCGGGTCCTGATCCATGCTCGCCATGACGCTGGTGACCGCCACGTTGCCGCCGCCGATCTGCCGGATGATGTCGCCGTAGACGCTTTCCGCGGCGATGCTGGCGACCGGGTCGGCGTAGGCCGAGACTGCCGGCGCCACGGCGAGTGCCGCGCCGAGAACAAGCGGCCGAAGCCCGAGGCGACTCATCGGCGCACCCGCCGACGGCATTCCGCACAGCGTCCGTAGAGGGTCACGTCGTGGTGCTCCACGGTGAATCCCCTGGGCGCGAGCCGGCGCAGGTTGCCCGGGCACCCCGGCACGTCGTAGACGCGGTTGCAGCGCGTGCACTGGAAATGATGATGGTGATCTTCGCCGGAGGCTTCGTAGCGCGGCGCCTCGCCGGGCAGGTTGATCGCGCGCACGGAGCCGGCGGCGACGAGGCGCTTCAAATTGCGGTACACGGTCGCGAGGCCGATGGCGCGCACCGCCGGACGCGTCTGCTCGAGAACCTCGCGCGGCGACAACGGCCGACGGGCACGGCGCAGCACGCTGCCGATGGCGGCGCGCTGCCGGGTGCGTCGCGGGGCGGGCGCTGCCGACATCCGATAATGATAAACCATTCTCATCAGGTCTCGCGCGGCCGAAGCCGGGGGTGGGGCGTTCCGCTATAATTCGCCCTTTGCGCTCCACGGGCCGCCGAACCCCGCCGAATGGAACTCGCCAAGAGCTTCGAGCCGCGCGCGATTGAGGCCAAGTGGTACGCCTACTGGGAATCGAGGGGGCTGTTCAAGCCCTCGATGCGCCCCGGCGCGACACCCTTCTGCATCCAGCTGCCGCCGCCGAACGTCACCGGCACGCTGCACATGGGACACGCGTTCCAGCAGACGCTGATGGACGTGCTGGTGCGCTGGCACCGCATGCGCGGCGACAACACGCTGTGGCAGGTCGGCACCGACCACGCCGGGATCGCCACCCAGATCGTGGTCGAGAACCAGCTGCGCGCCGAAGGCGCCTCGCGTCGCGAGCTCGGGCGCGAGAGCTTCGTCGAGCGCGTCTGGCGCTGGAAGAACGAGTCCGGCTCGATCATCACCCGCCAGATGCGCCGCCTTGGCGCCTCGGGCGACTGGTCGCGCGAGCGCTTCACCATGGACGAGGGGCTGTCGAACGCGGTGATCGAGACCTTCGTGCGCCTGTACGAGGACGGGCTCATCTACCGCGGCAAGCGGCTCGTCAACTGGGACCCGGTCCTGGGGACCGCCGTCTCCGATCTGGAGGTCGAGAAGGACGAGGAGACGGGTACGCTGTGGGAAATCCGCTATCCGCTGGCGGACGGCTCCGGCCACGTTGCGGTCGCCACGACGCGTCCTGAGACGATGCTGGGCGACGTCGCGGTCGCGGTGCACCCGGACGACGCCCGCTACGCGGCGCTCGTGGGCAGGCGTGTCGAGCTGCCGCTCACCGGCCGGACCATTCCGATCATCGCCGACGCCACGGTCGAGAAGGACTTCGGCACGGGCTGCGTCAAGATCACGCCGGCGCACGACTTCAACGACTTCGAAGTCGGTCAGCGCCACGGGCTCGCGCCGCTCGGGATCTTCACGCTGGAGGCGAAGATCAACGACAACGCGCCCGCGAAATATCGCGGGCTGGACCGCTACGCCGCGCGCAAGGCGGTGCTCGCGGATCTCCGCGTGGCGGGACTCGTCGCCGGCGAGAGGTCGCATCGCATGGTCGTCCCACGCTGTGGGCGCTCCGGCGAAGTGGTCGAGCCGATGCTGACCGACCAATGGTTCGTCGCCATGACCAAACCGGCGCCCGCGAGCCAGCCGTTCTTTCCCGGCAAGTCGTTCCAGGAGATATGCCTTGCGGCGGCGAACGCCGGGGTTCCGGATGTCGATCATCCGGGCGCGAACGTCCGCATCCGCTTCGTCCCGGAGCACTGGACGGCCTGGTACAACAACTGGCTCGCCAACGTGCACGACTGGTGCATCTCGCGCCAGCTCTGGTGGGGTCACCGCATTCCGGCGTGGTACGACGAGGCCGGCAACGTCTTCGTCGCGCGCAACGCGGAGGAAGCGGCCAGGAAGGCGGGGAGCCCGGCGAGCGCGCTCCGCCGCGACGAGGACGTGCTCGATACCTGGTTCTCCTCCGCGCTGTGGTGCCATTCGACGCTCGGCTGGCCCGAGGAGACGCCGGAGCTTCGCGCCTTCCTGCCCTCGTCGGTCCTGATCACCGGCTTCGACATCATCTTCTTCTGGGTCGTGCGCATGGTCATGACGACGACCTACTTCACCGGCAAGGTCCCGTTCCGCGACGTCTACATCAACTCCATCGTGCGCGACGACGAGGGCCAGAAGATGTCGAAGTCGAAGGGCAACATCCTCGACCCGCTCGACATCATCGACGGCACGGATCTCGACAGCCTGCTCGCCAAGCAGACCTCCGGGCTCATGATCGAGAAGCAGCGCGCCGCGATCGAGAAGCGAACACGGCGACAGTTTCCCAAGGGAATTCCGGCCTACGGCGCCGATGCGCTGCGCTTTACCTTCGCGAGCCTCGCCACCTACGGTGACACGCTGAACTTCGACCTGAATCGCTGCGAGGGCTACCGCAACTTCTGCAACAAGCTCTGGAACGCCGCCCGCTTCGTGCTGATGAACGTCGAGGGCAGGGACGTCGGCCTGGACGAGCGCGCGGCCGCGACGCTTTCGTTCCCCGACAAGTGGATCGTCGCCGAGCTGCAGCACGCGGAAGAGGACATCAGCGAGCAACTCGGCGCGTACCGATTCGACCTCGCGGCTCGGGCGTTGTACGAGTTCGTCTGGAACGACTACTGCGACTGGTACCTCGAGCTCGCCAAGGTATCGCTCGCCCTCGGCGACGAGGCCGCGCAGCGCGGCACGCGGCGCACGCTGGTACGCGTGCTGGAGACGATCCTCCGGCTCGCCCATCCGTTCATTCCCTTCATCACCGAGGAGTTGTGGCAGTCGCTTGCCCCGCTCGCGGGGAGAACGGGCGAATCCGTTTCGGTGCAGCCCTACCCGGAGGCCGACTTCGGCAGGCTTGCGCCGACCGAAAGCACGCAGGTCGATTTCCTCAAGGCGCTGGTCGACGCCTGCCGGTCGCTTCGCAGCGAGATGAATCTATCGCCGGCAACCCGCGTGGCGGCGCTCGTCGACGGCGATGCGGCGCGGATCGGCCTGGCGGCGATGCGCGATTACATGAGAGCGCTGGCCAAGCTCTCCGAAGTTCGCATCGTCGACCGGCTGCCTGCGTCGCCGGCGCCGGTGTCGGTCGTGGAGCCGGTGCGCATCATGCTGGACGTGGAGGTCGATCCGGTGGCCGAGCGCCAGCGGCTCGGCAAGGAGATCGCGCGGCTCGAAGCGGAGATCGCCAAGGTGAACGCCAAGCTCGCCAACAAATCGTTCATCGAGCGTGCGCCGGCGCAGATCGTGGCGCAGGAGCGCGAGCGGCTCGCGGGCTTTCACGCCGCGCTCGACAAGCTCAAGCCGCAGCTCGAGCAGCTCTCGGCGTAGTCATTCCCGCGGCAGCGGGAATCGCAGGTCCGGATCTATCGGACAGCGCGAACGAATCCGCGCCTCGCGTCGGATTTCATCGTCCACGCATGCGCGAACGGATTAACTCGCCTACGCCGCCTCGGGAACGCGCCGCTTCATGAGCAAGGCGGGAACGGGCTTCGGCTTTCGATGCCCCGGCCGCAGCGTAGCGCTGGAGGCCGTGAGAGCCGCAGGCGACGGCGCCCGGACCGACGCCTGGCGCGACGTTGCGGAATGAGCCTCGACCGGGGGTCGAGCGCTCGTATGCGGCCGTGGCGACTCGGAATGCCGATCCGCAGGCGGCCGCTGCACGGCGCGCGGCACAGGCTGGCCTGCGCCACCGCGCGGATGGCGATGCTCGCGGTGCGCGGTCGATGTGCCCGAGCGCGCGCCGGCGGCGATGCCATCGGCGGCGAGCACGGTAATCTTCCGTTTGAGCAGCCGCTCGATTTCCGCCAGCAGCTTCTCCTCTTCGGGGGCGCAGAACGAGATCGCTTCCCCGGCGGCCCCGGCCCGCCCGGTGCGGCCGATCCGATGGATGTAGTCCTCGGGCACGTGCGGCATTTCGTAATTCACGACCAGCGGCAGGTCGTCGATGTCGAGGCCGCGCGCGGCGACGTCGGTTGCCACCATGATCTGCACCTTCGCTTCCTTGAAAGCGTCCAGTGCTTCCAGCCGCGCCTGCTGGCTCTTGTCGCCGTGGATGGCCGTGGTCTTCAGGCCGTCCTTCTCCAGCGCGCGCGCGAGGCGCGACGCGCCGTGCTTGGTGCGAACGAAGCACAGCACCTGCCAGAGGTTGCGCGTGGTGACGATGTGGGCGAGCAGCGAGCGCTTGTCCTCGGCGCGGACCTTGTAGACACCCAGGCTCACGGTCTCGGCTGCGGTGTTGCGCCGCGCGACCTCGATCAGCTGCGGCTCGTTCAGGAGCGCATCGGCGAGCTTCTTGATCTCGTTGGAGAACGTCGCCGAGAACAGCAGGTTCTGGCGCTTCGCCGCGGCCGGCAATAGCGCCATGATGCGCTTGATGTCGGGGATGAAGCCCATGTCCAGCATGCGGTCGGCCTCGTCGAGCACGAAGATCTCCACCTGGCCGAGATAGAGCGATTTCTGCTCGACGTGGTCGAGGAGCCGGCCCGGCGTGGCGACCAGGATCTCGACGCCGCCGCGCACGATGGGCAGCTGCTGCTTGATGTCGACGCCGCCGAACACCACCGTCGACCGCAATCCCGTGTACTTGCCGTAGGTGCGCATCGACTCCTCGACCTGGATCGCCAGCTCGCGGGTCGGGGTGAGGATCAGCGCCCGCACCGGGTGACGCGCGGGCGAGGGGCTGGTATTGGCCGTGGGCAGCAGCTTTTGCAGGATCGGCAGGGCGAAGCCAGCCGTCTTGCCCGTGCCGGTCTGGGCCCCGCCCATGACGTCCTTGCCGGCGAGGATCAGAGGAATGGCCTGCGCCTGGATCGGCGTCGGCGTGGTGTACCCGGCTTCGGCGACGGCGCGGAGCAGCTCCGGCCGAAGGCCGAGCGCGTCAAAGCTCGTGGGACTACCCATCGAAGGATTCTCCTGGACGCGGCCCGCTCTTCCGAGCTCCAGTCCAGGCGCGACACTTACGGTGATTCGGTTGGCGGCAGCTTCAACGAAGCCTGCCGAAAGATCGGCGGTGACCGGAACGGCCGCCGAATATCTTGAAAGATTCTAAGGGTAAATATCGGATTTTGCAAATTATTTTTCCGGGGACTCGCGGGAAGCTGGTACAATCGGCTGATTTTTCCTTTCCCTACAGCAACATCCGTTCCATGGCTGACGAGCGGCGCTTGCGCAACATCGCCATCATCGCCCACGTCGATCACGGCAAGACTACGCTCGTTGACAAGCTGCTCGCCCAGGCGGGAACCTTCGCCGCGCACCAGCACGTCGCCGAGCGCGTCATGGACTCGAACGAGCTCGAGCGCGAGCGCGGCATCACCATCTTCGCCAAGAATTGCGCGCTCGACTACGCGGGAACGCACATCAATATCGTCGATACGCCCGGCCACGCCGACTTCGGCGGTGAGGTGGAGCGGGTGCTCTCCATGGTCGACGGGGTGCTGCTACTGGTCGACGCGGTCGAGGGCCCGATGCCGCAGACCCGCTTCGTCACGCGCAAGGCGCTGGGGTTGGGCCTCATGCCCATCGTGGTCGTCAACAAGGTGGACCGGCCGGGCGCGCGGCCGCAATGGGTGGTCAATCAGACCTTCGAGCTCTTCGACAAGCTCAACGCCACCGAGAAGCAGCTCGACTTCCCGGTCGTCTATGCCTCGGCGCTCCACGGCGACGCCTCGCTCGATCACCGGCAGCGCGGGACCGACATGCGGCCGCTGTTCGAAACGATGCTGGCGCGCATTCCCGCGCCGGCGGGCGACCCCGGGCAGCCGCTGCAGCTGCTGATCGCCGCGCTCGACTACTCGAGCTACGTCGGCCGCCTGGGGATCGGCCGGGTCCATCGCGGCCGCATCGTCCCCGGGCAGGAGGTTGCCGTCGTCCACGGCACCGGAGAGCCGCGCCGCGGCAAGGTCGGGCAGGTCCTCGGATTCGCGGGGCTGGACCGCGTCCCCGTCGATGGCGCGGCGGCCGGCGACATCGTGCTCGTCACCGGCATCGACGAACTGCACATCGGCACGACGATCTGTGCGCCGGAGACGCCCGAGGCAATGCCGCTGATCGCAGTCGACGAGCCCACGCTCTCCATGCAGTTCCAGGTCAACACCTCGCCGCTCGCCGGACGCGACGGCAAGTACGTCACGAGCCGCAACCTGCGCGAGCGGCTGCAGCGGGAGCTCCTCACCAACGTCGCCCTCAAGGTCGAGGACACGAGCGACACCGACGTGTTCACCGTCTACGGGCGCGGCGAGCTGCACCTCACCATCCTGATCGAGAACATGCGCCGCGAGGGCTACGAGCTAGCGGTGTCCCGACCCCGAGTCGTCTATCGCGAGCGCGACGGCGAGCGCTGGGAGCCCTTCGAGCAGCTCACGGTCGACGTCGAGGACGCGCACCAGGGCGCAGTGATGGAGGCGCTGGGCGCACGGCGCGGCGAGCTCCAGAACATGGAATCCGACGCCCGCGGCCGCACCCGGCTCGACTATCGCGTACCGGCGCGCGGGCTGATCGGCTTCCAGAGCGAATTCATGAACCTCACGCGAGGCACCGGTCTGTTTTCGCACGTGTTCGACGGCTACGCGCCGCTGAAGGGCGAGATCCCGGATCGGCGCAACGGCGTGCTGGTCTCGGCGGAGGCCGGCGAGGCGGTCGCGTACGCCTTGTGGAAGCTGCAGGAGCGCGGGCGCATGTTCGTCGCCCCGGGCGACAAGGTCTACGAGGGGATGGTGATCGGCATCCACAGCCGCGACAACGACCTGGTCGTCAATCCGATCCGGACCAAGCAGCTCACCAACATCCGCGCCGCCGGCAAGGACGAGGCGATCCTGCTCACGCCGCCGATCCCGCTCACGCTGGAATACGCCGTGGAGTTCATCGCCGACGACGAGCTCGTGGAGATCACGCCCAAGTCGATCCGCATCCGCAAGCGCCATCTCGTCGCCCACGAGCGCAAGAAGGCGAGCCGCGAAGCCGCGTGATGCGCGTCTTGATCCAAGGCGCCGCCACGGCGCCCGCAGCACCGGCCTGCTAAACTTCGGCGCGTGGATTCGTCGCTCTCGCCGACCGTCATCGTCGCGCTGACGGTGGCCGCATCGCTCGGCGTCGTTCTGGTCGTGGCCCTGCTGCGCCTGCGCACGCTCGCGCAGGGCGGTGGCGCGGACCTGCGCGTGCGGCTCGAGGCGCTTGCCGCACAGAACGAGCGGCTCGAGCGTGAGCTGCGCGCCGATCTCTCGCTGGCCCGAAGCGAGAGCGCGCAGGCCGCCAGCGCCGCTCGCAGCGAGCTCTCCTCGAGCCTCACGCAATTCACGCAGGCGTTGCAGAACCAGCTCGCCACCAACGCCGGCGTGCAGAACGAGCGGCTCGCCACGCTCGCCCGCAGCAGCGAGCACAGCCTGGAGGCCGTGCGCACCAGCGTCGAGCAGCGCCTCGAGGCGCTGCGCAGCGACAACGCGAGCAAGCTCGATCAGATGCGCGCCACCGTCGACGAGCGGTTGCAGGCTACGCTCGAGCAACGACTTGGCGAATCGTTCAAGCTCGTATCGGACCGGCTCGACCAGGTGCACAAAGGTCTGGGCGAGATGCACTCGCTCGCCGCCGGCGTGGGCGACTTGAAGCGCGTGCTGGTGAACGTCAAGACCCGCGGCGGCTGGGGAGAAGTGCAGCTCGGGACGCTGCTCGACGAGATGCTCGCGCCCGGGCAATACGCGCGAAACGTGGCCACCCGCCCGGGCGAGGACGCGCGCGTGGAGTACGCGATCCGCTTCCCGGGCCGGGGCGAAGACGGCACGCCGTGCTGGCTGCCGATCGACGCCAAGTTTCCGCTGGAGGACTACCAGCGCCTGCAGGAGGCGATCGAGCGGGTGGACGTGGCTGCGGTGGAGGCGAGCCGCAGATCCCTGGAAGACTTCTTCAAGGCCGAGGCGCGGAAGATCCGCGACAAGTACATCGAGCCGCCGCACACGACCGACTTCGCCATCCTGTTCGTTCCCACCGAGGGGCTCTACGCCGAGGCGCTCTCGCGGCCCGGGCTGGCGGACTGCCTGCAGCGCGACTTCCGGGTGATGCTCGCCGGACCGAGTAACCTGATGGCGTTCCTGAACAGCCTGCAGCTCGGTTTCCGCACACTGGCGATCGAGCAGCGCTCCACCGAGGTCTGGCGGGTGCTGGGCGCGGTGAAGACCGAATTCGGCAAGTTCGGCGAGTTGCTGGCGAAGACCAAGGAGCGGCTGGACGCGGTGGGCAAGACGCTCGACGAGGCGGGCCGCAAGAGCACTACCATCGCCAAGCGGCTACGCGACGTGGAAGCGCTGCCGCAACTCGAAGCCGAGCGTGTGCTGGCCGGCGAGGCCGAAGCGATCGAGGACACCGAGATCGAGCCCGATCTGCTCTCCCGGCTCGACGCCGATCGCTCGCCCAGTCACTGACCGCCGCAGCGGCTCAAGCGGCTCGCGCCATGTTCGAAGCGATCCGCCGCTGGAGGCGCAAGCGCATCCTCGCGAGCGCCGCGATCCCCGAGGCGCTGTGGCGCGATGCGCTCGAGGCCTTGCCCTTCCTCGCCGTCTACACCGAGCCGGAGCTGGCGCGGCTGCGCGAGCGGGTCGTGCTGTTCCTCTCCGACAAGAGCATCGTCGGTGCCAGGGGCTTCGCGGTCACGCCGCTCATGCGCGTGATGATCGCGGTCCAGGCGTGCGTGCTGACGCTCAACCTCGACCCGGGCCTCTACGATGGCTGGGAGAGCGTCGTCGTCTATCCGGACGAGTTCGTGACCGATCTCGAGTACGAGGACGAGATCGGCGTCGTGCATCGCCGCAACGAGCCTCTCGCCGGCGAGGCGATGCCCGGTGGCCCCGTCGCCCTGTCCTGGCCGGACGTCGAGGGAGACTGGTCGGCCACCGGCATGAACCTCGTGATCCACGAATTCGCGCACAAGATCGACATGAGAAGCGGCGAGGCCAACGGCTGTCCGCCGCTGCCGCCCGAGATGCCGCCGCGCCGGTGGCAGCGGACCATGATGACGGCGTACGAGCATTTCCAGAGCCGGGTCCAGGACGGCGAAGAGACCGCGATCGATCCCTACGCCGCCGACAGCCCCGCCGAATTCTTCGCCGTGCTCTCCGAGGTATTCTTTGCCGATCCGTCGCTGCTGCAAGGGGAATACCCGAGCGTGTACCAGCTGTTTGCGTGGTTCTACCGGCAGGATCCGGCCAGCCGGATGGAGCTTCTGCTCGAGCACTGATCCCACTCGGGAACCACTCGCGCGGGGCTTCGGGAACGTGGGGTCGGGCGCTATCCTGGCCGCCGCCGGCCGGGGAGCCGCGACGAATTCGAGACTCGAAAAGGAGAACCAGAACCATGAACGTACGCACCGCCGTGTTTGCCGCCGCGCTCGCCTTCGCGGGCAGCGCCTTCGCGTTCCATTGCCCGCAGGACATGAAGAAGATCGACGACGCGCTCGCCAAGAATCCGAAGCTCAGCGCCGAGCAGATGGCCGAGGTGAAGACGTATCGCGCCGAAGGCGAGGTGCTGCACAAGGCAGCAAAGCACCAGGAATCGCTCGACACGCTTGCCAAGGCGGAGAAGATCCTCGGCATCCAGTAAGAACCCGCGCCATTGCAGAGCGCACCGGCGCGGGAGACCGCGCCGGTGTTCTTTCAGCCCGTCCCCTCGAGGCGCGCGGCGATGAGCGCGGAGCAGTCTATGCCCGCGGGCAGCGTGCCCAATCCGTGCGCCGCTTCGTCGAGGCGGGACGCGCAGAAGGCGTCGGCGGTCCCGGTTGCGCCATGCCGGATCATGATCGCTGCCGCGAGGGCCACGGCGATCGCCGCGGCCATTCGGCGGCCATCGCGCTCTTCGGGCACGCCGTCACGCAGCGTGCGGGCGAGCGCCGCCGCGTGTCGGTCGAGACGAGCATCGCCGCCACGTGCGGCCTCGAGCTCCGCCAACAGGCACTCCACAGCGTGCGCGTCGCGCCGCGCCGCGCGCAGCACGTCGAGGCACATGACGTTGCCCGAGCCTTCCCAGATCGAATTGAGCGGCGCCTCGCGATAGAAGCGCGGAAGCTCGGAATCCTCCACGTAACCATTGCCGCCCAGTACTTCCATCGCCTCGGCGAGGACCGTGGGCGCGCGCTTGCACACCCAGTACTTGATCGCCGGCGTGGCCAGCCGCGCGAAGGCCTGGTCGCTTGGCGGAGCGTCGGCCTCGAAGGCCCGGGCGAGCCGCAGCGCTAGCGCGGTCGCGGCGTCGGCTTCGAGCACCAGGTCGGCCAGCACGTTCTGCAGCAGCGGGTGTTCGGCGAGGCGCCGACCGAAAGCGCGGCGGTAGCTCGCGTGATGCAGCGCCCGGGCGACTGCGCCGCGAACGATGCCCGCGCTGCCGATGGCGCAGTCGAGCCGCGTGTGCTGGACCATCTCGATGATCACCGGCACGCCGCGGCCTTCCTCGCCGAGGAGCCACGCTCGCGCGCCGGCGAACTCCACTTCCGCGGAGGCGTTCGAGCGATTGCCCAGCTTGTCCTTGAGCCGGACGAGCCGCACGGCGTTGCGCGTCCCGTCGGCGAGCATCCGCGGCAGGAGGAAGCAGGAGAGGCCGCCGTCGGCCTGCGCCAGCACAAGGTGCGCGTCGGACATCGGCGCGGAGAAAAACCACTTGTGGCCGGTGAGCCGGTAGTCGCCTTCGGCGGCGCGCTCGGCGCGGGTCGCGTTGGCGCGGACGTCCGATCCGCCCTGCCGCTCCGTCATGCCCATGCCGATCAGCGCCGAGCGCTTGACCGACACCGGCAGCGACCGGGGGTCATAGTCCCGCGCGAGCGCCCGCTCGAGGCACAGCGCCCCTTGCGGGACCGCCCCGCCGTGACGGCGCAGCACCGGCACCGCGGCGAAGGTCATCGTGAGCGGACACTGCGTGCCGTTCTCGACTTCGGCGTGCAGGAGATACGCCGCCGCGCGCGCGACCTGGGCGCCGGCGCGCGGCTCGACCCAGGGCAGGCAATGCTCGCCCGCGCGCATCGCGAGCGCCATGAGCTCGTGCCACGCCGGATCGAACGCGACCTCGTCGAGACGCTCGCCGTACCGGTCGTGGGTGCGCAGCTCGGGTGGGAACCGGTTGGCGCGCGCGGCGAGCGAGAGCGTTTCGGCACTGCCCAGCCGCTCGCCCCAGGCGGCAAGGCTTTGCTGCGCCCAGGCGCCGCCCTCGCGCGCGACCGCGTCCTGCAGCGCGCGATCGGCGAGATAGAGGTTGCGGCCTTCGAACGGCGGCGGCTGGTTCGCGTCGGCGGTCACGAGGAGGCCGGGTTCAGCGCGCGGGGCGCTGCGCCGACTTGGGGCGGAACGCCTTGCACACCGCCTCGTGCGTTTCCACGTACGGTCCGCCGATCAGATCGAGACAGTAGGGCACCGCCGGAAAGACGCCGTCCAGCGTCTCCTTGATCGCCTTGGGCTGCCCGGGAAGGTTGAGGATCAGCGCGCGGCCGCGGATCACGCCGACCTGGCGCGAAAGGATCGCCGTCGGCACATACTTCAGGCTCACCTGCCGCATCTGCTCGCCGAATCCGGGCAGCACCTTGTGCGCCACCGCCAGCGTCGCCTCGGGGGTGACATCGCGCGGCGCGGGACCGGTGCCGCCGGTGGTGAGCACGAGGTCGCAGCCCACGGTGTCGACCAGCTCGATCAGCGTGCGCTCGATCAGCGGCTGCTCGTCGGGGATGAGCCGCGTGTCCATGCGCCACGGCGTGCGCAGCGCGGCATCGAACCATTCCCTGAGCCCCGGGATACCCTTGTCCTCGTACACGCCCATGGAGGCGCGGTCGCTGATCGAGACCAGTCCGATGAGCAGCGTCGTCGAGTCGTTCATCGTGAAATTCCGGGTGCGCCGCGGGCGGTATCGGAACCGAGCAATCGATTCAGCGCGCGGTAGAGCTCGCGATAGCCGTGCGGCGCATCGCCGCCCGCGCGCTCGCGGCGCGCTTCCTCGATCAGCGCGGCGAGCCGTGCGCGATCGGCCTCGGGACGTTCGGCGCAGAGCTCCACCAGCGCGGCGGGATCCTCGAGCAGGCGCGCGCGCCAGCGCTCCACGAGATGCGCGCGCGCTTTCTCCGCCCGAGGCGCGTCGACCCAGCCCGCGAGCCGGGCGCGGATCGGCGCGGGATCGACCTCGCGCATGAGCCGACCGATGAACTGCAGGTGGCGGCGGCGCGCCTCGTGCCGCGTGATCCGGCGAGCCTCTTGCAGCGCTTCGACCAGCCGCTCGGGCAGTTCGAGCTCGGCGAGCCGGGACGGACCCACGTCGAGCAGCGCTTCGCCGAGACGTTGCAGCGCGTCCATCTCGGCCTTGCGCCGCGTCTTCGACGGCCGCGCGACCTCCTGGCCGTTGGCCGGGGGTGTTTCGTCGGGTCGCCGCACGCTTCGAAGGCCGGGAAGGAACGCCTTTGCTATCATACCCGTAACCTCGGACCGAGCTCACGGCGGCCCCCGTCGCCCGGCACGCCAGCGCATGCCTCGCGATGCGGGCGCGCCCGCTCGATCGCCGACAGCCCGATGTCCGATCCTGTTGCCGCGACGCTTGCCGTACCCGCCAGCCGCTTCCCGCTGACCCGGGACGCGCTGGCAACGCTCGCCACGCGGGTACTCGAGGCGGCAAGCCACCGCGGGGCCACGTCAGCCGAGACCGAGGTCTCGCAGGCCTCCGGCCTGTCGGTGACGGTGCGCAAGGGCGACGTGGAGACGATCGCCTACAACCGCGACAAGGGCATCGCGGTCACCGTCTATGTCGGCACCCGGCGCGGCCATGCCAGCACGGCGGACTTTTCGTCCTCTGCGATCGAGGACACCGTCGCCAAGGCGCTCGCCATCGCCCGCTACACGGCCGAGGACGACTGCGCGGGCCTGGCCGACCCGAAGCTTCTGGCCCGGGGCTGGCCCGATCTCGACCTCTATCATCCGTGGGATATCACGGTCGACGAGGCGATCGCGCTCGGCCGCGAATGCGAATCCTCGGCGCTCGCTGTCGACAAGCGACTCACCAATTCCGACGGCGCCACGGTGTCGCTGCACGAAGGCCAGTTCGTGTACGCGAACAGCCACGGTTTCTGCGGCGGCTACGCGACCTCCCGGCACGGCATCTACTGCTCGGTGATCGGCGAGGACGCGAGCGGCATGCAGCGCGAGGACTGGTACACCGCGGCGCGCTCCGCGGATGACCTCGCTGATGCGGCCACCGTGGGCCGCATGGCCGGCGAGCGCACCGTGAGGCGATTGGGCGCGCGGCAGCTCGCCACGCTCGAATGTCCGGTGCTCTACGAGGCGCCGGTGGCCACGGGCCTGATCGGTCACTACGTCAACGCCACCAGCGGCGGAAGCCTGTACCGCAAGTCGTCGTTCCTGCTCGACAGCTGCGGCAAGCCGGTGTTCGCTCCGCAGGTCAGCATTCGCGAGGAGCCGCATCTGGCTCGCGGCCAGGCGTCCGCGCCGTTCGACGACGAGGGCGTGGCGACCCGCCCGCGCGACGTCGTGCGCGATGGCGTGGTGCAGGGCTATTTCCTCGGCAGCTACAGCGCGCGCAAGCTCGGACTCGCGTCGACGGGCAACGCCGGCGGCAATCACAATCTCGTGGTCAGCCACGGCGACGAGGATCTTCCCGCGCTGCTGCGGCGGATGGGCCGGGGCGTTCTGGTGACCGAGCTTCTGGGCCAGGGTGTGAACCCGGTCACCGGCGACTACTCGCGCGGCGCCGCCGGCTACTGGATCGAGGGCGGCGAGATCGCCTTTCCGGTCGAGGAGATCACCATCGCCGGCAATCTGAAGCGCATGTACCGCGACATCGTCGCCATCGGCAGGGACGTGGACGCCCGCGGCTCGCGTCACTGCGGCTCGGTGCTCGTCGGTGCCATGACCGTCGCAGGCAATTGATGGAGTCCGCTGGCTCTCGCGCCGGGCCCACCCTGCCGAAGCGGCCGCTGCGCGAGCGTCTGCGCACCCTGCAGCGCACGCTGCGCGATCCGCTGCGCGGGAGCAAGGCGGCGACGCGCTGGATCTCGGTGCTGCCGACGGGAGATCCGCTCGACGTGCAGCGCGAGGTCCTTGATCTCGTCACTTCGTTCCCGGGCGGCCGCCGGCGCATCTTGCCGGGGCAGGCCGAGGCGCTGCTGCACATCGACGCGCGCTGCGAGCCCATCGTCGCCCAGCTCACCGCGCAGTACACCGGCAACTATCAGCGCTCGAGCGGGATCGAAACGCGGCTCTGGCACGGCGTGTTCGATCTGGTGAAGGCGTTCACCGCCGCCTACCAGGCGACGCTCAAATCCGGCTACGCCGCCGGCGAGCAGAAGCGCTGGAAGACCGTGCTGCCCCGCGTGCTGGTGCGTCTCGCCCACTACAAGGCCATCGACGGCAAGTTCCGCCTGTTCCGCTACGGACACTGGATTCCCGCGCAGTGGCGCGAGTTCCACGAGCTGTACGAATTCGCGCGCATGCGCGGCTGGCAGCGCGAGCCGCTCGGGCACGGCGCCGGCAACTTCGCGCATCCCGACCGCTCTCTCGAGCAGGAATACATCCGCGCGCTGCTGCTCATGCGGCTGGACAGCGGCAACTTCACGCCCGATCAGGTGGAGTGGGTCGCGCGCTCCCTCGAGGAATGGACCCAGTCGGTCGCGCTGGTTCCGCCGCCAGGCACCGGCGCGAACTTCTTCGTCGATCTCTCCGGGACCGGGGGGCTCAAGCGCCAGGACCGTCCGCAGCCCGGCGGACGGCTGATGTTCCTCGATGCCACGCCGGTCTACTCGCGGGTCGTGGAGAAGATGCGCTCGCTGGCCGAGCAGGACACCGACCGCGAGCTTCCCGGGTCGCTGCCGCCGCGCGAACAGAAGCTGCTGCTGATGCGGCTCGCCGCCCTGTACGGTCCGGACGCGATCGCATTCTCGCCGCGCGCACCGCGCAAGACGAGCGATTCGGAGGTGCGGGTGGTGGTTGGGCTGCAGCCGCTCACTCGCGCCATCGCCGAGGTGGAGCATTTCGGCGACGAAACGAAGGCGTCCGGCGCCGGCGCGAGCTACGACGAAGTCAGCCAGCTCGTCAATCCGAGCACCAACCCCGACTCGATCGCCCGGCGCGTTCGCGGCTCGCAGTGGAAGGTGGTCAATCGCAGCGAGAGCGGGTGCCGGATGATCGCGCCGGCGAGCGAAGCGCCGGCGAAGCTCGGCGAGCTCATTGCCATCCATGACGGCGACCGCTGGGAGCTTGCGGTCGTGCGGCGGATGCAGCGCCAGCAGGCCGAGGAAGTCGTGTGCGGCGTGGAGGTGATCGCCCGGCGCATCGTACGCGTGCTGCTGCGCAGCTGGGTGGCACCACTCGACGCCCAGCGCGCCGGGATGGATCGGCCGTTCTTCGGCATCTATCTTCCCGCGCACGCCGACAATCGCCAGTCCGCGCAGCGCAGCATCATCGGTCCCGACGACCGCTTCCTGCCGGGAGGAATGGTCGAGCTCGACACCGGCAACGCGCGCTATCTGATCCGGTTCACCCAGACGCTGGAGCGGCAGGTGGGCTGGGCATGGGCGCTGTTCAGCGCGGTGCGCAAGCTCGCCGGCTGAGCACCGGATGGTCCCGGCGGCTCCATGGAATTGGGTTAAAATCCCGCGCACGGAGCGGGACAGCCGCGCCGGCAAATCAAAGGACGCCCGCAGCGGCGGAGGCGTCGAGAAGTGCAACGGGCGTAGGCCGATTTCCTTTAAACCTGGAGGAGAAGCGATGGAGCGTCGTTCATTTCTGAAACACGCGGGGCTGGCCGGTATCCTGGCGGCGGGCTCCGCGCCCGCGTTCGCGCAGGGCGCCTCGGAAGTCAAGTGGCGGCTCGCATCGAGCTTTCCCAAAAGTCTCGACACCATCTTCGGCGGCGCCATCACGATCAGCGAGACGGTCGCGGCGGCGACCAACAACAAGTTCCAGGTCCAGGTCTTCGCGGGCGGCGAGATCGTGCCGCCGTTCGGCGTGGTCGACGCAGTGCAGAATGCGACGGTCCAGTGCTGCCATACGGCGCCGTACTACTTCTTCGGCAAGGACCCGACCTTCGCCTTCGGCTGCGCCGTTCCGTTCGGGATGAACGACCGCCAGCAGAACGCGTGGATGTCGTACGGCGGCGGACGCGACCTCTACAACGAGTTCCTCAAGGACTACAACATCGTCAGTTTCGCCGCGGGCAACACCGGCGCGCAGATGGGCGGCTGGTTCCGCAAGGAGATCAAGACGGTCGCGGATTTCAAGGGCCTCAAGTTCCGCATCGGCGGCACGGGCGGGCTGCCGCTCACCAAGCTCGGCGTCGTGCCGCAGATGATCGCAGGCGGCGACATCTACCCGGCATTGGAAAAGGGCACGATAGACGCCGCAGAGTGGGTCGGCCCGTACGACGACGAGAAGCTCGGCTTCTACAAGATCGCGAAGTACTACTACTACCCGGGTTGGTGGGAAGGCGGGCCGGAGCTCGACTTGTTCGTCAACACGAAAGCGTGGGCGGATCTGCCCAAAGATTATCAGGCGATCCTGCACGCCGCCTGCGACAAGGCTAACGTCGACATGATGGCCAAGTACGACGCGGTAAATCCGCCCGCGCTCAAGCGCCTGCTCGCCAGCGGCGTGAAGCTGCTGCCGTTCTCGAACGAGATCATGGCGGCGTGCTACAAAGCGACGCGGGAGACCTACGACGAGATCGCGACCAAGAACGACAAGTTCAAGAAGATCTACGAGCCCTGGAAGAAATTCCGCAACGAGCAGATCGAGTGGTTCGCGGTCGCCGAGAACCGCTTTGACAACTTCATGATCGCGGCCGAGCGGGTGACTGCCCAGAAGAAGTAATTGCCGGGCGCGGCGAGGAGCTGCGCCGCGAAGGCAAAGCGCGCCGAAGCGCACGTCGCCCGGCGCGCTTCGTTTTTCGGTGCGGCCGCCTTACTGCTTCGGCGGAGGCGTCTGCGGTGCGCCCGTGTCGGGTGCCTTCTCGGGCGTCTTGTCTTCCAGCAGATTCTCGAGCGCCTTGGTGGCGTCCTCCTGCTCGGTCGAGCCGGTTCCGCCGCCCGGCGCCGACTGCGTCTCGGGGACCTCGATCCGGATGTTCCGGATGTCGATCTTCGCCTTCTTGGCGAGCCCTCCCGAGACCAGGTTCGGGAAGCTGATGATGAGCGCGACCATGACGATCTGGATCAGCACGAACGGCACCGCGCCCCAGTAGATCTGGCCGGTAGTCACCGGCGCGGTCCGGCGCTTGGTGATTCGATCGACGAACTCCCTCGCCGGCGCGACGCTGCGCAGGTAGAACAGCGCGAAGCCGAACGGCGGATGCATGAACGAGGTCTGCATGTTGACGCCGAGCAGCACGCCGAACCAGATGAGGTCGATCCCGAGCTTCTCCGCGACCGGCCCGATCAGAGGGATGACGATGAAGGAGAGCTCGAAGAAGTCGAGGAAGAACGCGAGCACGAAGATCAGGATGTTGACGACGATGAGGAAGCCGAGCTGTCCGCCGGGGAGGCTGGTGAGCAGGTGCTCCACCCACACGTGCCCGTTCACGCCGTAGAACGTCAGGCTGAACACCCGTGCGCCGATCAGGATGAACACCACGAACGTCGAGAGCTTGGCCGTGGTATTCATCGCCTGCCGCAGCAACGAGACCGACAGCCGGCGGCGCGCCAATGCCATGGCGAGCGCACCCGTCGCGCCCATCGCGCCGCCCTCGGTCGGGGTGGCGACGCCGAGGAAGATCGTGCCCAGCACGAGGAAGATGAGCGCCAGCGGCGGGATCAGCACGAAGGTCACCCGCTCCGCGATCCGCGAGAGGAGTTTCAACCGAAGCAGCTTGTTGGCGACCGCGAGGAAGAAAGCCACACCGACGCCGACCGCCATCGTGATGACGATCCGCTCGTCGGTCGCGACGTCCGGGTGATAGCGGTCGTAGTAGACGAACCACCACGCCGCTCCGGCGGCCGCCGAGACGAGCGTGAGCACCAGCAGCGAGCGGTTGCCCGACGAGCCATCCGATTCACGCAGCGTGCGCGCTTCCTCCGGCAGCGCCGGCGCCCAGTGCGGCCTCAGGATCGAGGTGCCGATCGCATATAACGCATAAAGGCACGCGAGCGTCAGCCCGGGGATGAAGGCGCCGGCGTACATGTCTCCGACCGAACGGCCGAGCTGGTCGGCCATGATGATGAGCACGAGCGACGGGGGAATGATCTGCGCGAGCGTGCCCGAAGCCGCAATCACGCCCGAGGCGAGCCGCCGGTCGTAGCCGTAGCGCAGCATGATGGGCAGCGAGATGAGGCCCATCGAGATCACGGAGGCGGCCACCACGCCGGTGGTCGCCGCGAGCAGCGCGCCGACGAAGATCACGGCGTAGGCGAGCCCGCCGCGCACCGGTCCGAAGAGCTGCCCGATCGTGTCGAGCAGGTCCTCGGCCATGCCGCTGCGCTCGAGGATGAGCCCCATGAAGGTGAAGAACGGGACGGCGAGCAGGGTGTCGTTCGACATGACCCCGAAAATCCGTTCCGGCAGCGCCTGCAGCAGCGTGGGCTGCAGCAGCCCCAGCTGAATGCCCAGGATCCCGAAGCCGATGCCCACCGCGGCGAGCGAGAACGCGACCGGGTAGCCGATCAGCAGCACGACCACCAGCGCCGTGAACATCAGCGGCGCGATGTTCTCGATCAGGAACGCGGTCATGGCTGCTCCCCGCGTCCCACGCCGATGCCCTCGATCTCCTCCGCGATCCCGCGGTCGCCGCGCGAGCGCAGTATCTCCTCGGCCAGCTCCTCCGCCGCGGTCTTCTCGACATGCTTCTCGCTAGGGTCGGGAATCATCCCGCGCAGGAAGGCGACGCGCTTGATGAGCTCGGACAACGCCTGGACGATGAGGAGCGCGAAGCCGATCGGCACCATCAGCCGCGCCGGCCAAATGATGAGCCCCCCGGCATTGGTCGACACCTCGTGCCGTTCGTAGGCGTCCACGAACACCGGCCACGATAGCCACATGATGATGATCGCCATCGGCAGCAGGAACAGAAGCGTGCCGAGGATGTCGATCCAGGCCCGCACGCGCGCCGACATGCGCCCGGTCACGATGTCGATGCGCACGTGCTCGTTGTTGAGCAGCGTGTACCCGGCGAGGAAGAGAAAGACCACCGAGAACAAATACCACTGGATCTCGAGGTACGCGTTGGAGCTGTAGTTGAAGACCTTGCGCACCGTCGCGTTGGCGGCGCTGATGAGCACCGCGGCCAGCACCAGCCAGTACACCGCATGGCCGATGCGATCGGTTACCCGGTCGATCAGCCTGGACACCGAGAGCAGGAACGACACAGAACCCCCCTGGGGCAGCGAAAAGTCGGCCGGCTGCGATTATATGCGCATCCACCCCCCCGGCATCCCTCGAAAGGGTGGGCGCCCGGAATGCTAGAATTCACACCTTCCCCCAGCCTTTCCGCTCATGCCGCACCGCGAACTGACCCTCGCGCAGGCCGATCCCGACACGTGGCGCGCGATCTGCGACGAAAATGCGCGCCAGGAGGCGCACATCGAGCTGATCGCCTCCGAGAACTACGCCAGCCGCGCCGTGATGGCGGCGCAGGGCTCGCAGCTCACCAACAAGTACGCCGAGGGCTACCCGGGCAAGCGCTACTACGGCGGCTGCGAGCACGTGGACGCGGTGGAGCGATTGGCGATCGACCGGGCGAAGCGGCTGTTCGATGCCGAATTCGCCAACGTTCAGCCGCATTCCGGGGCGCAGGCCAACCAGGCGGTGTTCTTCGCCGCGCTCAAGCCCGGCGATACCTTCCTCGGAATGGCGCTGCCGCACGGCGGCCACCTCAGCCACGGCTCGCCGGTGAACGTGTCCGGCAAGTGGTTCCAGGTCGTCGCCTACGGCCTGGACAGGGAAACGGAGCTCATCGACTACGACGAGGTCGAGCGCCTCGCCCACGAGCACAAGCCCAAGCTGATCGTGGCCGGAGCCTCGGCGTACTCGCGGGTCATCGACTGGGCGCGCTTCCGCGCCATCGCGGATTCCGTCGGCGCGTATCTCATGGCCGACATGGCGCACTACGCCGGCCTCATCGCGGCCGGCCTCTATCCCAGTCCGGTGGGCGTCGCGCAGTTCGTGACCAGCACCACCCACAAGACGCTGCGCGGCCCGCGCGGAGGGTTCATCCTCGCCGGACGCGAGCACGAGAAGCTACTGAACGCGGCGGTCTTTCCCGGGCTGCAGGGCGGTCCGCTGATGCACGTGATCGCCGCCAAGGCGGTCGCGTTCAAGGAGGCGCTCGGGCACGAGTTCCGCGTCTACCAGCAGCGCGTGCTGGAAAACGCGCGCGTGCTTGCCCTGGTGCTCCAGGAGCGCGGGTTGCGCATCGTCTCCGGTGGCACCGACTCGCACCTGTTTCTGGTCGATCTGCGCGCCAAGAAGATCACCGGCAAGGATGCCGAGACCGCGCTGGGCCGGGCGCACATCACGGTCAACAAGAACGCCATTCCCAACGATCCCGAGAAGCCGCTGGTCACCAGCGGCATTCGCATCGGCAGCCCGGCGATCACCACGCGCGGGTTCAGCGAGATCGAATGCGAAAATCTCGGGCATCTCATCGCCGACCTGCTCGACGCGCCGCACGACGAGCGCACGCTCAAGCGGGTCGCGGGACAGGTGCAGGCGCTGACCGCGAAGTTTCCGGTCTACGGTCCCGAAGCCGGCGCGCAGAGCTAGCATCGCGAACCGATGAAATGCCCGTTCTGCGGCAGCCCGGATACGCAGGTGGTCGACTCGCGGGTCTCCGAGCCGGGCGATTCGATCCGCCGGCGCCGGCGGTGCGTGGCCTGCCAGAAGCGCTTCACGACTTACGAGAACGCGGAGTTGCGCCTGCCGCAGGTCGTCAAGCAGAACGGAACCCGCGCCGACTTCGACGTCGCGCGCATCCGGGTGGGATTTCAGCGCGCGCTGCACAAGCGTCCGGTGCCCACCGAGTACGTCGACCAGGCCGTGGAGCGCATCGTCCAGCAGGTCCTGAGCCTCGGCGAGCGCGAGATTCCGTCGCGCCAGATCGGCGAGATGGTCATGCGCGAGCTCTACAAGCTGGACAAGGTCGCGTACATCCGCTTCGCCTCGGTCTACCGCAGCTTCCAGGACCCAGACGATTTCCGTGACGCGCTGAAGGAGGTCGAGCCCGCCGGCCCGCGCCGAAAGTCGCGTGCGTGACGCGCCGCCGGCGCGAAGCATAAAGGCGATGACGGTCTTCGACGATCAGGATCGCCGGTTCATGCGCCGCGCGCTCGAGCTCGCGGCGCGAGGGCTCTTCACCACGACGCCCAACCCGCGGGTCGGCGCGGTACTCGTGCGCGACGGCCGCGTGATCGGCGAGGGATGGCACGAGCGCGCCGGCGAGGCTCACGCCGAGGCGCGTGCGCTGCGCGACGCCCACGCGAATGGCGAATCGCCGCGTGGCGCGACCCTGTACGTCACGCTCGAGCCGTGCAATCACTACGGGCGAACGCCGCCGTGCGCCGAAGCGCTGATGGCCGCCGGAGTCGCGCGCGTGGTCATCGCAATGCGTGACCCGAACACGATCGCGGCGGGCGGCGCCCCGCGTCTCGAGGCTGCGGGCGCGAGCGTCGAGTGCGGCCTGCTCGACGATGAGGCGCGCGAGCTCAACATCGGCTGGATCAAGCGCGTGCGCGAGGGACTGCCATGGGTCCGGGTCAAGGTTGCCACGAGCCTCGACGGACGGACCGCGCTCGAAGACGGCTCGAGTCGGTGGATCACCGGCGAAGCCGCGCGCGCCGATGGCCATCGCTGGCGGGCGCGGGCGTGCGCCATCCTCACCGGCATCGGCACCGTGCGGCAGGACGATCCGCAGCTCACCGTGCGTGCGGTCGAGACCCCGCGCCAGCCGCTCAAGGTCGTAGTCGATCGTCACGGGGAGCTTCCGGCCGATGCGCGCATGCTCGAGAGCGGCCCCCTGCTGGTCGTCTCGGCCGAAGCGCCGCGGACGCGCTGGCCGGCGCACGTGGAGAGCGCCGTTCTTCCCGGCCCCGACGGTCGCGTCGATCTCGTTGGCATGCTTCGGCTGCTCGCGAAACGCGAGCTCAACGAGATCCACGTCGAAGCGGGCGCCAAGCTGAACGGGGCGCTGCTCGCCGCCGGGCTGGTTGACGAGCTGCTGCTCTATGTCGCGCCCTGCCTCATCGGCGATCCGGCGCGCGGCATGTTCGCGCTTCCCGCGCCACTGCGCGAGCTGGGCGCGTGCGCGCGGCTCGCCGTGCGCGAGCAGGAGCTTCTCGGCAAGGACTGGCGCATCTTGGCGCGCATCGCTAAGGCCGAGTGATGTTCTCGGGCATCGTTGAGTCGGTCGGCCGGATCGTTCGCGTCGCGCCGCGCGGCGACGGCGTGCGCATCGCGGTCGAGACCGGGCGGCTCGATCTGTCCGACGTGCGTGAGGGCGACAGCCTCGCCGTCGCAGGGTGCTGCCTGACGGTCGTCGAGACCGCGGGCGCAACGCTCGGCTTCGACGTGTCGGCGGAGTCGCTCGCCTGCACCTCGGGCCTCGATCGGCCGGGTGAGGTCAATCTAGAGAAAGCGTTGCGGCTTTCCGATCGGCTCGGTGGACATCTCGTGAGCGGCCACGTCGACGGCGTCGGCGCAGTCGTGCGCGTGGCGCCGGTGGCGGGCGGCGAGGGGAGCCGGTTGCTGGAAGTCGATGCACCCGCCGCGCTCGCGCGGTTCATCGCGGCCAAAGGCTCGATCGCCGTCGACGGGGTGAGCCTCACCGTCAATGCCGTGCAAGGATCGCGCTTCGCGGTGAACCTGATTCCGCACACGCTCGCCGTCACCACGCTGGGCCGGCTCGCCGCCGGCGCTCGCGTGAATCTAGAGGTGGATCTCGTCGCCCGGTACGTGGTGCGACTCGCGGAATCGGCGCGCTGACGTCGCGCGCGGCACCGTCCGGTTACCGCACGCCCGCGGCACGCGCCGGCCGCTCAGCGCAGCCGCAGTTCGATCGCGTCGTAGCGATTGATGCGGTAGATCGCGATCGAGACCAGCCAGGTGAGCGCGAACAGCGCGACGAGCAGGTAGCCCAGCTGACCGAAGTCGGCGTTGAGCGCGCCGACAGCCGCCCAGAGCGGTCCCTCGAGACTGAATTTCTCGGCCAGCAACCCCAACGCCTCGATGCCGCCGACCACGACCGCCACGAGGACCGAAATGAAGGTGATGGTGAGGTTGTAATAGAGCTTGCGGATCGGCTTGGTGAAGGCCCATCCGTAGGCGCCCAGCATGAGCACGCCGTCGGTCGTGTCGAGGAGCGACATCCCGGCCGTGAACAACGCCGGAAACACCATGATGGACCAGATCGGAAGTCCCTTGGACGCCTCGGCTGCGGACACGCCAAGGAGTCCGATCTCGGTCGCGGTGTCGAAGCCCAGGCCGAAGAGCAGCCCGAGCGGATACATGTGCCAGCTTTTCCCGACCAGCCGGAAGGCCGGCCGGAACAGCCGACCGAGCACGCCTTTCTGCGCCAGAAGACCATCGATGTCGTCGGCCACGAAGGCACCGCCCCGTCGCACCCGGCGGAAGGCGCGATAGAGCGACCACAGGATCAGCAGGTTCGCCGCCCCGACGAGAAACAGGAAGAGCGCCGACACGCTGGTGCCGATGAGCCCTCCCACGGCGCGCAGCGCTTCGAACCGAGCCTGCAGCGCGGCCGTCGCGAGCGCGATGGCGGCGGTGGCCAGCACGACGACGGTCGAATGGCCCAGCGAGAAAAAGAATCCGACGGCAACCGGCCGCGCGCCCTCCTGCATGAGCTTGCGCGTCACGTTGTCGATGGCGGCGATGTGATCCGCGTCGACCGCGTGCCGCAGCCCGAAGGTGTAGGCGAGAAAGGCGGTGCCGAGCAGCACGGGGTGGTCGCGGAACGCCAGCAGCGCCCAGGCCCACGCGAGCAGGTTGGCAGCGGCCAGCACGCCGTAGGTGGCGAGGAGCTTTCCCCGCAGATCCGCGCCGGCGATGCGCGATCCGCTGCCGCGCCATCGGATGAATGCCATAGCAATACGCTCGGGATACGTTCGGGAGGGGATCGGCGTGTTACCGCACCAGTTACATCACGTTGTGTCGATGGATGCTAGCGTGCGAATCGTGACGTTATCTTGACTCATGTCAAGTGCGCGCCCGGCAGACCGGTTCTAAATGGCAGCCTGGAAACAGCGTCGAGCGAGCCATCTTCATCACTCGCGACGCGCCACGCGGAGGGCCACCATGACGCAAACGTATTACGGGCTGATGCGGCAGCAGGGCATCTCGCGCCGCAGCTTCATCAAGTTCTGCAGCTTGACGGCGGCGTCGCTGGGCTTAGGCGACGCGGGCGCGCAGCAGATCGCCAAGGCGATGGAAACCAAGCCGCGCACGCCGGTCGTCTGGCTGCACGGCCTGGAGTGCACCTGCTGCAGCGAATCGTTCATCCGCTCGGCGCATCCGCTCGCCAAGGACGTCGTGCTCTCCATGCTCTCGCTCGACTACGACGACACGCTGATGGCCGCAGCCGGCCATCAGGCCGAGGAGGCGCTCGAGGCGACGATCAGCAAGTACAAGGGCAACTACATCCTCGCCTGCGAGGGCAACCCTCCGCTCGCGGACGACGGGGTGTACTGCATCCCCGGCGGCAAGCCCTACGTCGAGAAGCTCCGCCGCGTGGCCGCCGACTGCAAGGCGATCGTGGCCTGGGGAAGCTGCGCCTCGTGGGGCTGCGTCCAGGCGGCGAAGCCCAATCCGACCCGCGCCACGCCCATTCACAAGGTGATCACCGACAAGCCGATCGTGAAGGTTCCGGGCTGCCCGCCGATCCCCGAGGTGATGAGCGGCGTGGTGACCTACATGCTCACCTTCGACCGGCTGCCGGAACTCGACGCGCAGGGCCGCCCGAAGATGTTCTACAGCCAGCGCGTGCACGACAAGTGCTATCGGCGTCCGCACTTCGACGCCGGACAATTCGCCGAACGCTTCGACGACGCGGGCGCGCGCATGGGCTACTGCCTGTACAAGGTCGGGTGCAAAGGGCCGGTCACCTACAACGCCTGCTCGGCGACGCGCTGGAACGAAGGGCTTTCGTTCCCGATCCAGTCGGGGCACGGCTGCATCGGCTGCTCGGAAGACGACTTCTGGGACAAGGGCTCGTTCTACGACCATCTGACGACCATCCGGCCGCCGGGACTCTCAGGCATCGAAGGCACCGCCGATCAGATCGGGCTGGGCGTCGTCGCGGTCGCCGGCGCGGCGGTCGCCGCGCACGCCGCGGTGAGCGCGATCAAGCAGGCGCGGAGCAAGAGCCGCAACGACAAGGTGAGCGAGGTCGAGGAGTAAATCATGGCTGCCTATCAGACTCAGGGCTTCACGCTCGACAACAGCGGCAAGCGCATCGTCGTCGATCCGATCACGCGCATCGAGGGGCACCTGCGGGTCGAGGTCAACGTCGACAAGAACAACGTCATCCGCAACGCCGTGTCCACCGGCACGATGTGGCGCGGGCTCGAAGTGATCCTTAAGGGTCGCGATCCGCGCGACGCCTGGGCGTTCACCGAGCGCATCTGCGGCGTGTGCACCGGCGTGCACGCGCTCGCCTCCGTTCGTGCGGTCGAGGACGCGATCGGGATCAAGATTCCGAAGAACGCGAACATCATCCGCAACCTGATGCACTCGACGCTCTACGCCCAGGATCACCTGGTGCACTTCTACCACCTGCACGCGCTCGACTGGGTGGACGTGGTCTCGGCGCTGAAAGCCGACCCCAAGAGGACCTCCGAGATCCAGCAGTCGATCTCGAGCCATCCGAATTCCTCGCCGGGTTACTTCCGCGACGTGCAGAACCGGCTCAAGAAGTTCGTCGAGAGCGGCCAGCTGGGCATCTTCCAGAACGCCTACTGGGGGCATCCGGCGTACAAGCTGCCGCCGGAGGTGAACCTGCTCGCCACCACGCACTATCTCGAGGCGCTCGACTTCCAGAAGGACATCGTCAAGATCCAGACCATCTTCGGCGGCAAGAACCCGCATCCGAACTGGCTGGTGGGAGGCGTGCCGAGCCCGATCAACGTCGACGGCACCGGCGCGGTGGGCGCCAACAACATGGTGCTCCTCAACATGGTCGGCGACATCTGCAACCGCACGGCCGATTTCATCGACCAGGTCTACATCCCGGATCTGCTCGCGATCGCCGGCTTCTACAAGGACTGGGCGAAGTGGGGCGGCGGGCTTTCGAGCAAGAACGTGCTCGCATACGGCGAGTTCCCGGAAATTCCCAACGACTACACGAACGCGAGCCTCGCGCTTCCCTCCGGCGTGATCATCGACGGCGATCTCGCCAAGGTGCAGGAGGTCGATCTCAAGGACCCGGACCAGATCCAGGAATGGGTCACGCACTCGTGGTACAAGTACGCCGACGAATCCAAGGGCCTGCACCCGTTCGACGGCGTCACCGAGCCCAACTTCGTGCTCGGCGCCAACGTCAAGGGCACGCGCACCGACATCAAGGAGATGGACGAGGGCGCCAAGTACTCCTGGGTCAAGTCGCCGCGCTGGAAGGGCCACCCGGTCGAGGTCGGTCCGCTCGCCCGCTATCTCGTCGCCTACGCCCGCGGTCGCAAGGACATCAAGGAGCAGGTCGACGGAGCGCTCAAGGCGCTCGACGTGCCCATCGCAGCGCTGTTCTCGACGCTCGGCCGCACGGCGGCGCGGGGCCTCGAGGCGCAGTGGGCCGCGCACAAGATGAAGCAGTACCACGCCGATCTCATCGCCAACATCAAGGCCGGCGATCTCGCCACCGCGAACACGGAAAAATGGGAGCCTTCGAGCTGGCCCGCCGAGTGCAAGGGCGCGGGCCCGTGCGAGGCGCCGCGCGGCGCGCTGGGCCACTGGATCAAGATCAAGAACACGCGGATCGACCTCTATCAGGCGGTGGTCCCCACGACCTGGAACGCCGGTCCGCGCGACGCGAAGGGTCAGATCGGGCCGTACGAGGCGGCGCTGCTCGACACGCCGATGGCCAAGCCCGAGCAGCCGGTCGAGATCCTGCGCACGATCCACAGCTTCGATCCGTGCCTCGCCTGCGCCTCGCACGTGATCTCGCCCGAGGGCAAGGAGCTGGTCGCGGTGAAGGTGCGCTAGAGCGGAGGACAGCCATGCGAGTCGAAAAGGTGTCGGGGCGGGTCCTGAGCGGCCCGCTCGAGCCGGTCTACGTGTACGAAGCGCCGGTGCGCCTGTGGCACTGGGTCATGGCGCTGGCGATGGTGGTCCTGGCGGGGACGGGGTATCTCATCGGCAGTCCGCCGCCGGCGATCGGCGGCGAGGCGGTGCACAGCTATTTCTTCGCCTGGATCCGCACGATCCACTTCATCGCCGCCTGGGTCTTTGCCGTCTTCTTCGCGGTGCGCGTGTATTGGGTGTTCGTCGGCAATCACCACGCCCGGTCCATCTTCGCGCCGCCGATTTTCAGCGCCGCCTGGTGGCGGGGGCTCTTCAGCCAGCTCGCGTATTATCTGTTCCTCAAGCGCGAGTCCGATCTCTGGGTCGGCCACAATCCGCTGGCGCAGATCGCGATGTTCCTCATGTACACGCTCGGAGCGCTGTTCATGATCGTCACCGGCTTCGCGCTGTATTCGGAACAATGGGGCTGGGGGACGGTGCCGATGCAGCTCTTCGGCTGGGTGTTCGTGCTCTTCGGCGATCCGCAGATGGTGCGCACGCTGCACCACCTGGGCATGTGGTACCTGCTGCTGTTCACGCTGATCCACGTCTACATGGTCTTCCGCGAGGACATCATGAGCGGCGAGAGCGTCATCGGGACGATGATCAACGGCATACGGCTGTTCAAGCGCGAGCCAGGGTTGGCGAAGGCAGATCGCGAAGCGGCACAACCCGAAGCGGCGCGCAAGGCTGCGTAGCTCATGCGCATAAGCGAGCGGTAGACCGTGACGCTTCGGCAGGCCGTCGGCACATGACGCCCGCCACGGCAGCGCACCGGCGCGCCAAGGCGCCGCCGCGGGTGGTGGTGCAGGGCCGCACCCCGCCGCATCCCGGTCGCTTCCTCGAGACGCGGTTCATGAAGCCGCTCGCGATCAGCCAGACCGAGCTCGCCGAGGCCCTCGGCGTATCGAGACGTCGCGTGAACGAGCTCATCCGCGGCCGGCGTGCCATCACGCCCGACACGGCGCTGCGGCTGGCCATGTACTTCGGTAACGACGCCACCTTCTGGATGCATCTGCAGGTCGCCTGGGAGATGCACGCGGCGAGCCGGCGCGTGCGCTCGATCAAGCCCCGCTAGCCTCGCCGCGGTGGCGAAGCGGCCCCGGGCCCGGTGCGCTCGCGGTACGACCCCGCGCAATCCTTGACTTGGCGCAAAGACGGCGCCCGCCGCGCAGGTAACCTCGCGCTGTAACATAAGAAGTAACACGGGGACCGATGGGCGATCGCCGCGAAGCGCTGGCGCTGGGCATTGGCAACGTACTGTGGGCCGACGAGGGCTTCGGTGTGCGCGCCGTCGAGGCGCTGAACGAAGCGTACGCGTTTTCCGCCGACGTCAGCGTCGTCGACGGCGGCACGCAGGGGCTGTATCTGTTCGACCTCATCGCTTCGGCGCGGCGCGTGCTCGTGTTCGATGCCATCGATTTCTCTCTCGCCCCGGGCACGCTCGCGGTTTTTCGCGATGGCGACGTGCCGGCGTGGGGCGCGGGCAAGATGAGTCCGCATCAGACCGGCTTCAGCGACGTGCTGGCGCTCGCCGCGCTGCGCGGCGAGGCGCCGGAAAAGATCACGCTCGTGGGCGTCCAGCCTCAGGAGCTGACCGATCTCGGCGGCAGCCTCACCGATACGGTCAAGGCACGGGTCGCGGAAGCGGTCGAAATCGGCGCGCGCGAGCTGGCTTTTTGGGGCTTTCCCGGCCAACGCCGGAACGCCGGCGCGAGCGCCGCCGCGCTCAACGCGGCGGCGCTGGCGCTGGATCGCTACGAGCGCGATCGTCCCGCCGCGGCGGACGCCTGCCGCATCGGCGACCCCCGCGTGCTCGCGCGTCGCGCGCCGTCGGGAAGCGGCTGAGGCCATGTGTCTCGGCATACCGATGCAAGTTCTGGCCGCCGGCGAACGGGGATTCCTCTGCGAGGGCCGCGGCGCGCGCGATGAGCTCGACCTGGCCCTCGTGGGCGCCCAGCCGCCGGGCACCTGGGTCCTCGCCGCCCGAGGCTGCGCGGTGCGGGTCTTGAGCGCCGAGGAAGCGCAGCGCATCGGCAGGGCGCTGGACGCGCTGGAAGCGGTGCTCGCCGGCGAAACCAACGTCGATGCTTTCTTCGCCGACCTGATCGCGCGCGAGGATCGGCCGCTCCCGGCCAACGTCCCGGAGAATCCATGACCAGTGCTGCGGCCGCCGGCGTGCTCCATCCACTGATCGCCCGGCTCGAGGCGCACGGTTTCCGCGCGCTCGAAGCCTCGGAGATCGACGCGTTCGCGGCCGGCGGGCACGTGCTCCTGGTCCTGATCGAGGATCCGATGCGAGTCCGTGAGACGCTCGACCTGGCGGTCATCGCGCCGGAGCTCGCGCGGGCATTCCCGGGCCGCTTTCGCACCGGCCTGCTGCTGCCGGAAGCGGCGCGCGCCGCGCAGGCACGCTTCGGCGTGCGGCGCTGGCCGGCGCTCGTCGTGCTGCGCGACGGCCGCTATGTCGGCGCGGTCGAAGGGCTGCGCAACTGGGACCAGTACCTCGATGAAATCGGCCGATTGCTCGCTGCCGAGCCCTCGCGTCCGCCGACCATCGGCATCCCGGTCAGAGCCGACGGCGCTTCCGGCGCCGGCGCGTGAACCAACGAGGAAGCATGCGATGAAACCGCTCTCGATTCCCGTACGTGCCATCGGCCCTGCCTCCCAAGTGGAGGACGAACCGCTGCAGTACCTGGACATCCCGCACGAGATGGCGACGTTCCGGATGCCATCGGTTCCGCAGCGCACCGATCAGGAAGCATTGTCGGAGGCGCGCTCGGTGCTCGACGAGTTCGCCGACGCGCTCGGTCCGTGGGATCCGGCATCGAGCCCGATCGGACCACGTCTCGGCGTGAGCGGAGTCTCCCCTGGCGCGCTCGCCGTCATCAATCAGATGCTGGGAGAGGGTGAAGTGAGCATCCAGATCGCCGGCCCCGAGCCAATGCGCATTCAGGAGAGCGTCTTCACAGGCATCTGGCGGGTGCGGCCGCTGAACGGCCATGGGGAGATGACGGGCGACTGGATCGAGGCGGCTGCGCTGCCCGAGGTCGTGATGCGGACCGCGAGCGCAGCGGAATCCCGCGTCGCTCCGGTGACGCTGCCCGAAGGAACGATGAACTCGCCGGCCTTGCTGCAGGAGATCGAGAGCGCCATGCGCGCCTGGCGGCCGAACGCGCCGGCGCACGTGGTCAATCTGACGTTGTTTCCCCTAACGCCCGAGGATCACCGGGTGCTCGAGCTCGCGTTGCCGGTCGGCCCGGTGGCGATGATCTCGCGCGGCTTCGGCAACTGCCGGATCACCTCGTCGCTCGCGCGCAACGTCTGGCGGGTGCAGTACTTCAACACCATGAACACGCTGATCCTCAATACGCTGGAAGTCGTCGCGGCGCCCGAGGTGGCGCTCGCCGCCGCGGATGACTTGAACGACAGCCGCGAGCGGCTGGGCGAGCTCGTAGCCTGGATGGCCGCTGACCTTTCCGCTTGACGGCGGAGACGGCCGTGAAGACCTTCGAAGGCTCCTACCTCGGCGATCGTTCCAAGATCGCTCCGGCGACGCGCCTGGAGTGCAAGGTCTGCTGGTACGTCTACGATCCTGCGGCCGGCGATCCGGTCTGGCAGATCCCGCCCGGCACGCCGTTCTCCGAGCTGCCGGAGCACTGGACCTGTCCCAACTGCGCCTGCCTGCAGGATCAGTTCATGGTCGTCGCCGATGAGTGATCCGCCGGCGCTTCCCGATCCCTCGTCGCGCCTGGAAGCGGCGTTTCGCGACGTCGAGGCACGGATGCGCGGGCTCGCCTTCGTCAATCCGGCGCTGCGCGTGCAGGCCGTCGCTTTCGCGCCCTGGAGCAGCTACTGGCTCGGGGTGATGGTCACGCCGTGGTCGATGAATCTTCTGCTGCTGCCACGCGAGGCCGGCGGCTGGCGCCCGCTGCCGGTGGGCGAGAAGCGCCGCTATGCGTTTCCCGCCGGCAGCTACGATTTCGTGAGCGCTCGCGACGCCGCCATCGGCGACTACCTTGCCTGCTCGCTGTTCTCTCCGGTGCTCCAGTTCGCCGATCACGAAACCGCGCGCACGACCGCAGCGCTCGCCCGCGCGGCGCTTCTCGACGCGTCGCACGCCGAAACCGGCAACCGGCGCGACGGCGACGCAGAGCGCGGCCCGCTCGCGGAGATCGCTGCAGCGATCGAGACGCCGCTGTCGCGGCGCGACCTGCTGCACGGCCGCTTCCAGGGGCGCGAGCGATGACCCGCGAAGGCGAGCTGGTCGTGCGCCTGCCCTGGGACGGCGAACGCGTGCGCGGGCCCACGCTCGTCTCGTCGCGCGCCTTCGTGGCGGAACGGCTGTTCGCGGGCAAGTCGCCGGCGCAGGTCGTCGCCATGGTGCCGCTGCTCTTCAACCTCTGCGGCGGGGCCCAGCGCGCGGCGGCGTCCGCCGCGCTCGCGGCTGCGGGCGCGCCGGACATCGGCCCCGGCGCCGCCGACGAGGTGGGTGTGGTTCTCGAGACGGTGCAGGAATACTTCTGGCGGCTGCTGATCGACTGGCCCCAGGCGATGGGCCGGCCGGCGCTCGCCACGCCGGTCGCCGCGGCGCGGCACCGCGTCGCCGCCGGGGCCCGCGATCGCGACGGCGCGCCCGCATGGAGAAACCCGTTCGCCATGCGCGAGCTCGGGGTGGCGCTCGGCGCGCTCGCGGAGAAGAGCATCTACGGCGTAGCGCCGGCCGCGTGGCTCGCGATCGCGGACCCGCACGCCTTGCAACGCTGGATCGAGGACGGCGCGACGCTGCCCGCGCGGCTCCTTGGCGAGCTGATCGACGAGGTCCCCGACCTCGGACGAAGCGACATCGCGCTGATGCCCGATACCGCCGACGCGCTGCTGGCGACCGTGGTTCCGGCGATGCTGCGCGAGCCCGCGTTTGCCCGCGCTCCGACCTGGGATGGCGTTCCGATGGAGACGGGTGCGCTCTCGCGCATGCGCTCGCATCCTCTGATTGCCGCGATCGACGAGCTTCACGGCCACGCGGTGGTCACCCGCATGATTGCGCGCCTCACGGAGCTGGCAGCGCTGCTGCGCGGCCTCGAGGCGGGCGAACGAGGCGACCTCCTGATCCAGGCATTCGCGCTCGATACGGCGCACGGCCTCGCCGCGGTGCAGACCGCGCGCGGCCTGCTGCTGCACCGGGCGCGGCTCGAGGACGGCAAGGTCGCGGAGTACCAGATCGTTGCGCCGACCGAATGGAACTTCCATCCCGCGGGTGCGTTGATCGCGGGTTTGAGCGGCCTCGCGGCGCCGGACGAAGTCGAGCTTTCGCGCCGCGCGCGCCTCGCCGTGCAGGCGCTCGACCCGTGCGTCGCCTGCCGGATCGAGACCGGCCATGCATGAGATGGCGCTCGCCCAAAGCGTGCTCGAGATCGTCGAGGCGACGGCGCGAAGGCACGCGGCGCAGCGCGTCACCGCGGTGCGTCTCGAGATCGGTGTGCTTTCACACGTGGCCCCGGAGGCGCTTGAGTTCTGCTTCGGCGCCGTGACGCGCGGCAGCCTCGCCGAGCGCGCGCGCCTGGAGATCGAGACCACGCCCGGCGCGGCATGGTGCGTGCCGTGCGGCGAAACGGTCGCCCTCTCCACGCTCGGTGCCCCGTGCCCGCAATGCGGGAGCTACCAGCTGGCCGTGTCGCAGGGCGAAGCGATGCGGGTGATCGACATCGAAGTCGCCTGAAGCGCGCGAGCGCCGGGCGCGGACGCAAACGAGGAGACAGACCATGTGCACCACCTGTGGCTGCGGCAGCAGCGAAGTGCGGATCGACGCCAAGACCGCGGAGGTGCCCGCGGCGCACGAGCGGGCTGCCGTCACGCAGCCGAAGTACCACCACTATCGCCCCGGTGGGCACTGGCACAGGCACGCCGACGGCACCTGGCACAGCCACGTCCACGGCGGTGCCAGCCCACACGGCGATGCCGCTCCCGGACCGCTGGATTCGGCGCACGCTGCCGGCATGGCGTCCGCGCGCACGATCCGCATCGAGGAGGACATCCTCGCCAAGAACGACGCGATCGCCGTGCAGAACCGGCGCTTCTTCGCCGACCGCGGCGTGTTCGCGCTGAACCTCGTGTCCAGCCCGGGATCGGGCAAGACCACGCTGCTCGTGAGAACGATCGAGGCGTGGAGCGCTCGCACGCCGGTCGCCGTAATCGAGGGCGACCAGCAGACCGCGCGCGATGCCGAGCGGGTGCGCGCCGTCGGCGTCCCGGCAGTGCAGATCAATACCGCGAAGGGCTGCCATCTCGACGCACAGATGGTCGCCCACGCGCTCACCCATCTCGAGATTGCCGACGACAGCGTGCTGTTCATCGAGAACGTCGGCAACCTGGTCTGTCCCGCGGCCTTCGACCTGGGCGAAGCGCACAAGGTGGTCATCCTCTCGGTGACCGAAGGTGAGGACAAGCCGCTCAAGTATCCGGACATGTTCCACGCCGCGGACCTTCTGCTCGTCAACAAGATCGATCTCGCCCCGCACGTCGACTTCGACGTGGCCACCGCGATCGCGTACGCGCGCCGCGTCCGTCCCGGCCTCGAGGCCATCGTCGTTTCCGCCAGGACCGGCGCCGGATTCGGCGAGTGGCTCGCTTGGCTCGAGCGCGGCGTGGCCGCCGCGAAAGAGCAGCGCGAGGGCAATATCGAGGCGCTGCGCCGCCGGATCGTCGAGCTGGAAGGCGAGCTCGCGCGCCGCAGCGAGCGGGCGTAACGCTTGAGGCCGGACGTGAAGGTACGCGGCACCCTTGAAAGCGCGAATGTAGGCGCGAATTCATTCGCGTGCAGTGCAGAACCGATGAGTCCGGCCCTACGCGGGGACGACACCCGAGCCCGCATCGAGGTGCGCGGCATCGTGCAGGGCGTGGGCTTCCGGCCCTTCGTCTATCGCCTGGCGAGCGCGCTCGAGCTCCACGGTTGGGTGCGCAATGACGGCGCGGGCGTGATCATCGAGGTTCAGGGCGATCCGGCGCGGGTCGCGCACCTGGCGGAGCAGCTCGCCAAGGAAGCGCCGCCGCGCTCCCGTGTGGACAGCGTCTCGGTGCGCGCCTGCGAGCCGCGCTCGACCCGCGGCTTCGCGATCGTCGAGAGCGCGGGCGGCCAGGCCGCCACCGCGATCGGACCGGACAGCGCCGTGTGTGCCGAGTGCCTGGGAGAACTGTTCGATCCCAACGATCGCCGCTATCGTTACCCCTTCATCAACTGCACGAACTGCGGTCCGCGCTACACGATCACGCGGGCATTGCCCTACGACCGGGCAATGACCAGCATGGCGCGGTTTACCCAATGCGCGCCGTGCCTCGCCGAATACCGCGACCCGGCGCACCGCCGCTTCCACGCCGAGCCTAACGCGTGTCCGAGCTGCGGGCCCGCGCTCTCGCTCGTCGACGCGAAAGGCGGGCGGATCGACGGCGAAGATCCGATCGTGGAAGCCCTGACGCGGATTCGCCGCGGCGAGATCGTCGCGATCAAGGGTCTGGGCGGATTCCATCTCGCCTGTGACGCCCGCAACGGCGAAGCCGTGACGCGGCTGCGGCGGCGCAAAGGGCGCGAGGAAAAGCCGTTCGCGGTGATGGTCGCGAGCATCGCCTCGCTGGAAAAACTAGCCGACGTCGGGACCGCCGAGCGCACGCTGCTCGCCAGCGCCGAGCGGCCGATCGTTCTCCTGCGCAAGCGGACGAGCGCCGACGCCGCGCTGCCGGGCGTCGCACCGAGCCTCGCCTGGCTCGGCGCGATGCTGCCGTACACGCCGCTGCAATATCTGTTGTTCCACGAGGCGGCGGGGCGGCCCGAAGGCACTCGCTGGCTGGATGCGGCGCAGGATCTCGTGCTGGTGATGACCAGCGCCAACCCGGGGGGCGAGCCGCTCGTCATCGGCAACCCAGAGGCCGCGCGCCGGCTCGCCGAGATCGCCGATTGCCTGGTCATCCATGATCGGGACATCGTCGCCCGCTGCGACGACAGCGTGGTGCGTGCGCTCCCCGACGGGGCGCAGTTCGTCCGTCGGGCTCGCGGGTACACGCCGCGCGCGGTCCGGCTTGCGCAAACCGGTCCGTCGGTTGTCGCCCTGGGCGGATACTTCAAGAACACCGTTTGCGTCACACGGGGGGACGAGGCATTCCTCTCGCCGCACCTCGGCGATCTCGACAACGCTCCGACCTGCGCGGCGCTTACCGAGGCCGTCGAGCATCTGACCTCGATCCTGGAGGTCGAGCCGAGGGTCGTCGCGCACGACCTGCATCCGGATTTCTTCAGCACGCGGCACGCGGTGCGGCTGGCGCAGCGCTTCGGCGCCAGCCTCTGCGGCGTCCAGCATCACCACGCCCACATCGCAGCCGTCGTCGCGGAGCATCGCATCGGCAGTCCCGTGCTGGGCCTCGCGCTCGACGGCGTGGGCATCGGGAGCGACGGCGAGGCCTGGGGCGGCGAGCTGCTGCGCGTCGATGGGAGTCGCTGTCGCAGGCTCGCCCGCTTCGCGCCGCTGCGTCTGCCGGGCGGCGACGTCGCCGCGCGCGAGCCTTGGCGCATGGCTGCCGCGGCGCTCTCGGGGTGCGGGCGCGCGGCCGAGATCACGGCGCGCTTTGCCGACGAGCCCGCGGCGGGCGCGGTCGCAGCGATGCTCGAGCGCGGTTTCCGCACGCCAGAGACTTCGAGCGCCGGCCGGGCCTTCGACGCCGCGGCGGGACTCCTCGGCGTAAGGCGGCGCATGGCTTTCGAGGGCCAGGCGGCGATGCTGCTCGAAGGACTGGCGGAGCGCCACGGCGAGGTCGAGCCTCGACGCGATCTCTACCGGATCGCCGACGACAACAGCCTCGTGCTCGCGCCGCTCTACGCCGCGCTGGCCGACGAGAGGGACGCAGGCTACGGCGCCGCGCTGTTCCACGCCACGCTCGTGGAAGCGCTCGCGCAGTGGGTCGACCGCATGGCGCAGGCGATCGACGTCGGCGTCGTGGCCTGCGCCGGCGGCTGCTTCCTCAACGCGATCCTCGCCCGCGGATTGCGGCGTGCCTTTGCCGTGCGCGGAATCGTCATGCTCGAAGCCATGGCCGTCCCTCCCAACGACGGCGGATTGAGCCTGGGGCAGGCGTGGGTGGCAATGTGTGATTCCCGTGGGTCCGGATTCATCCGGAGGATGCGCGACGACCCGGAAGAGGCGCGAATGAATTCGCGCCTACAGGCCCGCATTGGCGGAGACGGGATATAGCATGTGCCTCGCCATCCCCGCGCGCGTGGTCGCGCTGCCTGAGGCGGATACGGCGCTGATCGAGGTCGACGGCGTGCGCAAGCGCGTTTCGCTCTCGCTCGTCGACGGCGTAGCGCCTGGCGACTACGTCATCGTGCACGTGGGCTATGCGCTGACCCGTCTCGATCCGGAGGCAGCGGCGCGGACGCTGGCGCTCTTCGCCGAGGCGGGAATCCGCGCGAGCGCCGCATGAAGTACATCGACGAATTCCGCGATGGCGAACTGGCGCGAGTCCTCGCTGCGGCGATTGCACGGGAAGCGCGACCCGGCGCGAGCTACAACCTCATGGAGTTCTGCGGCGGACACACCCACGCGATCTCGCGCTACGGCATCAAGGACCTGCTGCCCGCCAACGTGCGCATGATTCACGGCCCCGGCTGCCCGGTGTGCGTGCTGCCCATCGGCCGGATCGACAATGCGATCGAGCTCGCCTCGCGGCCGAACGTCATCCTCGCCACCTACGCCGACACGATGCGCGTCCCGGCCTCGAAGGGGCTCTCGCTCATGAAGGCCAAGGCGCGCGGCGCGGACGTCCGCATGGTGTACTCGAGCGCCGACGCGCTCAAGCTCGCGCGCGACAACCCGTCGCGCGAGGTGGTCTTCTTCGCCATCGGCTTCGAGACCACGACCCCGCCGACCGCGGTGGCGGTCCGCGAGGCCGCTGCGCAAGGCCTCTCCAATTTCAGCGTCTTCTGCAACCACGTGCTCACTCCGGCGGCGATCGCCAACATCCTCGAATCGCGCGAGGTGCGCGAGCTCGGCACCGTGCCGCTCGACGGCTTCGTGGGGCCCGCGCACGTCTCCACGGTGATCGGCAGCCAGCCCTACGAGTACTTCGCCGAGGAATACCAGCGTCCGGTGGTGATCGCCGGCTTCGAGCCGCTCGACGTGATGCAGGCGATACTCATGCTCGTCCGGCAGCTGAACGACGGACGCGCCGAAGTGGAGAACGAGTTCACCCGCGCGGTCACGCGCGAGGGCAACGTGAAGGCGAAGGCCCTGGTGGCCGAGGTGTTCGAACTGCGCCGCACGTTCGAATGGCGCGGCCTGGGCGAGGTGCCGTACAGCGCCCTCCGGATCAAGGAGAAGTACCGCGCGTTCGACGCCGAAGCGCGCTACGCGATCGAGTACCGCTCCGTGCCCGACAACAAGGCCTGCGAGTGCGGCGCGATCCTGCGCGGAGTGAAGAAGCCGACCGACTGCAAGGTATTCGGCACGGTATGCACGCCGGAGAACCCGATCGGCTCGTGCATGGTGTCCTCCGAAGGCGCGTGCGCGGCGCACTACACCTACGGCAGGTTCAAGGACGTGCCGGTGGTCGCCGGCAACGCGGCGCCGTGAGCCGCGTTCGCTCCGGCTACGTCCGGCCGATCGACTTCAAGCACGGCCGGGTCGACATGACCCACGGCAGCGGCGGGCGGGCGATGGCGCAGCTCATCGAGGAGCTTTTCTTAAGCGAATTCGATAACGAGTGGCTGCGCGCGGGCAACGACAGCGCGCGCATCGCCATGCCGGCGGGCCGCCTCGTGGTGGCCACCGACAGCCACGTGGTTTCGCCGCTGTTTTTTCCGGGCGGCGACATCGGCAGCCTGGCGGTGCACGGCACGATCAACGACGTGGCGATGTCCGGCGCCGCGCCGCTCTACCTGGCAGCGACGTTCGTGCTTGAGGAGGGCTTTCCGCTCGCCGACCTCAAGCGCATCGTCGCCTCGATGGCCGCGGCGTCGCACGCCGCGGGCGTTCCGGTCGTTACCGGGGACACCAAGGTGGTCGAGCAGGGCAAGGGCGACGGCGTGTTCATCACCACGACGGGGATCGGCGTGGTGCCCGAGGGCATCGATATCGCCGGCGATCGGGCGCGGCCCGGCGATGCGATCCTTGTCTCCGGAACCCTGGGCGATCACGGCGTGGCGATCATGTCGCTGCGCGAGAACCTGTCGTTCGAGACGACGATCGAGTCGGATTCGGCCGCGCTGCACGGCCTGGTCGCGGCGATGGTCGGCGCCGTCCCGGCCATTCATTGCCTGCGCGACCCGACCCGCGGCGGGCTGGCTACGACGCTCAACGAGCTGGCACGGCAATCGGGCTGCGGGATGGTGATCCGCGAGCGCGATCTGCCGGTGAAGCGCGAAGTGGCCGCGGCGTGCGAGTTCCTGGGGCTCGATCCGCTTTACGTGGCCAATGAAGGCAAGCTCGTCGCCGTCGCGCCTGCGGCGGACGCTCAGCGTCTGCTCGCCGCGATGCGCGATCATCCGCTAGGCCGCTATGCGGCGATCGTCGGCGAGGCAATCGAGGATCCGATGCATTTCGTGCAGATGGAAACGAGCTTCGGCGGCCGGCGCAACGTCGATTGGTTGACCGGCGAGCAGCTGCCGCGGATATGCTGACTCGACAGGAACGTGGGCGCGAATCATTCGCGCTGTGCGGATGAATCCGGAGCTACGAATGCCGTTTGCGCGGGAACGGCGAACCTGATGCGCATCCTGCTCCTCTGCCATTCCTTCAACAGCCTGACCCAGCGCGTCTTCGTCGAGCTGCGTCGGACCGGACACGAGGTGTCGGTCGAGTTCGACGTCAACGACTCGGTCACCGAGGAAGCGGTGGCGCTGTTTCGCCCGGAGCTCGTCATCGCGCCGTTCCTGAGGCGCGCGATTCCCGAGTCGGTCTGGCGCGCCCACCGTTGCATCGTGCTGCATCCGGGCATCGAGGGCGATCGCGGGCCCTCCGCGCTCGACTGGGCGATCATGAACGGCGAGCACGAATGGGGCGTCACGGCGCTGCAGGCCACCGGCGAGATGGACGCGGGCGACATCTGGGCCTCGGTCGATTTTTCGATGCGCGAGGCGACCAAGGCGAGCCTGTACCGCAACGAGGTCACCGAAGCGGCCGTGGCTGCGCTCGAGCTCACGGTCTCGCGCCTGCGCGAACGGGGGTTCCGCCCCAGGCCGCTGGATTACGCCCGTCCCGGCGTGCGCGGACGGCTTCGTCCCGTGATGCGCCAGGACGAGCGCAGGATCGACTGGCACGGCGACGACACCGCGACGGTCCTCCGCCGCATCCGCGCGGCCGACGGCGCGCCGGGCGTCCTCGACGCCGTGCGCGGCGTGGCGTGCTATCTCTACGGCGCGCATGCCGAGGGCGGCATCCGCGGCGGCCGGCCCGGCGACGTCATCGCCCGCCGCGACGGGGCGATCCTGCGCGCGACACGCGACGGGGCGCTGTGGATCACGCATCTCAAGCGCGCGGACGATCCTGAAGCGTTCAAGCTTCCCGCGTCCATGGTGCTCCAGGACAAGCTCGCCGACGTTCCCGAACTGCCGCTACCCCCGCACGCGTCCGTGGAGCACCGCACGTGGCGGCCGATCCGCTACGAGGAGAAGGGCGCGGTCGGGTATCTGCACTTCGATTTCTACAACGGCGCGATGGGCACGCAGCACTGCGACGCGCTGCGCGAAGCCTACGCGCTGGCGCGCTCGCGCCCGACGCGCGTGATCGTGCTCGCCGGAGGCGAGGACTTCTGGTCGAACGGCATCCACCTCAATCTCATCGAGGCGTCCCCCCATCCCGCGGAGGAATCGTGGCGAAACATCAACGCCATGAACGACCTCGTGCGGGAGATCGCGACCACCGACCGCCAGCTCACGATCGCCGCCCTTGCCGGGAACGCCGGCGCCGGAGGCGTATTCCTGGGGCTTGCCGCCGATCGGGTGTGGGCCCGCGACGGCATTGTTCTCAACCCGCACTACAAGAGCATGGGCAACCTCTACGGCTCGGAATACTGGACCTACCTGCTGCCGCGGCGCGTCGCGCCGGAGCAGGCGCGCGCGGTGGTCGAGAACCGGCTGCCTCTAGGCGTCGACGAGGCCGGGACGCTGGGATTGATCGACGCCCACTTCGGCGTGACGCGGAAGGCGTTCCACGACGAAGTCGACCATCGCGCGGCCGAGCTCGCGAGCGACGCGTCCTTTGCCGCGCGGGTGGAAGCGAAGAACCGCCGCCGTGCTGCCGACGAAGCCGCGAAGCCGCTCGAGCGCTATCGCGAGGAGGAGCTCGAGCGCATGCGGCTCAATTTCTTCGGTTTCGACTCGAGCTACCACGTGGCGCGCTACAACTTCGTGCACAAGGTGCCGCGCTCGCGCACGCCGCTGTATCTGGCGCGCCATCGCGAGCGGGTCGCCAACCGGGCCGCCGGAGACCACGGCGAAAGCAGCGCAGTAGCCGTGGCCGGTTCGGGCTTCTCGACGCGAGAATCGTCTACGGCCTCATCGGACGAAGCTGATCGACGAGTTCGCGGGGACTCAGCACCGTGATACCGCCGCGGGCGCGGGCGGGAAAATGACGAAGATTGCCGGCGACAAGAACGCTCGCGCTCGCTTGAGCAACTGCTAGAAAAGGCTCGTCGTCGCGATCGGGCAGCGGAATCGGCCATGGCGGCGCAGCTGCGACGACGATGCTGAACCGATCGAGAGCAGCGAGAATCTCGTCGATACGCGGTTGTGGAAAGCGAAACTCCGGCCGGCGCATGACCTCCTCGTATTCCTGGCGGATCGCCGCATCAAAGGCGAGCTCCAGATCGCCCGCGAGCACAGCCTCGATAATCCAGCCGGGCGGGCCAGCGGCCGACAGCAGTCCGGCGATCAGGACGTTCGTAGCAAGGACGATCCTCATCCCGCCGCGCGGGACCGTGCTCTGCGGGTCTTCGCAATGACCGCGTCGATATCTTTAGGCGTCATCCGCTGGCTGCTGGCGCGGATCGCGCGAAGCGCCTCGAGAGCGCGCGCTCGGCGCAACGTTTCCAACGTCTGGTCGATCGAGCCGGTGTCGACAGGAATCATCACCGCGACGGGGCGCCCAGTGGCGGTGAGAACAGCTTCGCGCTCGCGCCGCAGCGCTTCGCGAACCTGCTTCGGCTTCGTGCGGAGGTCTCGAATCGTGACGGTTTTCATGGGTCGAAGGATGACACGCTGGGTGACAATGTCACCCGTTAGAGGCTTCCTTGCGCACGTCGGCAGCAATAGGCCACCCGTGGAGGCGTGAAGCCACGATGCCTTGTGTCGCACCGCCACATGCCCGGACGGAGTCAGCCTGCTAACATAGCAATAGGAGGCATCGCCATGGACCTCACCACGCTCGAACGCCTGCCGCTGTGGATCGGCGGGCGTGCCGTCGCCGCCACGACCACCCGCTACGGCGAAGTCACGAATCCCGCCACCGGAGAAGTCGTTCGCCACGTTCCCTTCGCCAACGCCGCCGATGTCGACGCCGCGGTCAAGGCGGCGACGGCCGCGTTTGCGGCATGGCGCGCCGCGCCGCCGCTGCGCCGCGCGCGCGTGCTGATGCGCTTCCGCGAGCTGCTCGAAGCGCACAAGAAGGATCTCGCCAAGATAGTCACCCAGGAGCACGGCAAGACGCTGGCCGATGCGGAAGGCTCGGTTACGCGCGGGATCGAGGTCGTCGAGTTCGCGACCGGCATTCCGCATCTCCTCAAGGGCGAGTTCAGCGAGAACGTGGGCTCCGACGTCGACGCCTATTCGATCCGCCAGCCGGTCGGCGTCTGCGCGGGCATCACGCCCTTCAACTTCCCGGCAATGGTGCCGATGTGGATGTTCCCGATCGCCATCGCCTGCGGCAACACGTTCATCCTCAAGCCCTCCGAGCGCGATCCGACGACCTCGCTTCGGCTCGCGGAGCTCCTCGCCGAAGCCGGGCTCCCCGCCGGCGTATTCAACGTCGTGCACGGCGACAAGGAAGCGGTCGACGCGATCCTCGCCCATTCCGGCATCAAGGCGGTCTCCTTCGTCGGCTCGACGCCGATCGCGAAGTACATCTACGAGACCGGAGCGAAGAGCGGCAAGCGCGTCCAGGCGCTCGGCGGCGCCAAGAACCACGCGATCGTGATGCCCGACGCCGATCTCGACTTCGCCGCTGAGGCGATCATCGGCGCGGCCTACGGTTCCGCCGGCGAGCGCTGCATGGCGGTCTCGGCGGTGGTGGCGGTGGGCGAAGCGGCCGAACCGATCTGCGACAAGCTCGCCGCGCGCGCCAAGCGCATCCGCACCGGTCCGGGACACGTGGCCGACATCGAGATGGGTCCGGTGATCACCTGCGCCGCGCGCGACAGGATCATGGGACTGATCGACAACGGCGTCGCCGAAGGCGCGGCGCTCGTCCTCGACGGAAGGAAGCCCGCCGTTCCGGGCCACGAATCGGGCTTCTTCGTGGGACCCACGCTCTTCGACCGCGTGACGCCCGAGATGACGATCTATCGCGAGGAGATCTTCGGTCCGGTGCTGATCATCGTGCGCGCCGATTCGCTCGCCTCCGCGATCGAGCTGGTCAACCGCAACCCGTACGCGAACGGCGCGGCGCTCTTCACGCGCTCCGGGCACGCGGCGCGCCGCTTCCAGGAGGACGTCGAGATCGGCATGGTGGGCATCAACGTGCCCATCCCCGTGCCGATGGCGTTCTATTCATTCGGCGGCTGGCGCAACTCGCTGTTCGGCGACCTGCACGTGCACGGCATGGACGGCGTTCGCTTCTATACCCGCGGCAAGGCGGTGACCGCGCGCTGGCCCGACGACGGCAGCGCCGCGCCGGGGTTTCACTTGCCGACGCTGGGCTGAGGGGGAATCGGAAAGCGCCGCGCGGCAGCGTGCAGCGAGCTTGACGCGGGCGGCGGGCGGCTCAGCAGGAACACGAATTCGACGATTGCCCAGTACGGCACGCCCTTGCCGGCGACCTCGGCCGGCGCGAAGCGCGTCTGCGTGAGCGCGTCGAGCACGGCGGGGCCGAACATCGGGTCTTCGCGGGCGAGCTCCGATCGCTCGATCGATCCGTCGGCGCGCAGGGTCAGCACCGCAACCACGCGCCGCTCCACGCCGGCCTCGAGAGCCGGTGCGGGGTAGGCGATGGGCGGCGTTCCTGCCAGGCGCGGCAGCTTCTCCACGGGGGCCGGAAACCGCGCCATGAGCAGCGCAGCGTACGCCCCTCCGAGCTTGCCGGGATCGTCGATGGTCCCAACCGTGATGCTGACCTGACGCGGCGTGCCGCTGCGCGACGGCTCGCTCGCGGCCGGTGACAGCGAAGCAAGCGGCTCAGGGGTGGGCAGCGGCAGCGGAGGGGCTCGCGGCTCCAGCGGCAGCACCGCGGGCTTGACCACCAGCTCCGGCATCGCGATCTCGTCGATCATCGGTCGCTCGCTCGGCGGCGGTGCGGCGGGCGTCGCGATCACGGCCTGGAGGGTCGCGAAGCTCGCCGACGCCGGAAGCGCATCGATCGCCGGGACCCAGCCCCGCAGCGCCGCCAGCGCGAGCGCGTGAATAACCAGGGACGCGGCCATCGCAACCGACAGCCTGCGCTCGTCGGCGCGGCGCAACGCGGCGCTCTCCGCGGCGGGAATGGCGAGGCTCATGGGCGCGAGCCTGCACGCGGCGGGCCGCTCGAGTCAACGGCTCGTCGCGTGCGCGAGCGCGTCGTGAGCTGGTATCGTCGCGCCGCGCCTACTGCCCCAGCAACCGCCACGACATGCGGTGCGCCGAGAGGAACGCCGGCGGCTTGATGTGCTGGAAGATCACGTCGCCGGTCGTGCCGGCGGTCACGCCGACGCGGATGTCGACGCCCGACGCGGAGCCGCCTCCACTCGAATCGGTGAAGATCGCGACGTCGAGTCCGACGGCGCCCGTGGCGACCGGGAGATCGGCAACCGGATTGCCGCCCAGGTCCTCCAGCAGCGATTCGCCCGTATCGAATGCGCGCACGTAGAGCGTCGCCGGCTGACCCGTCAGGCAAGGGTCTTCCTGCGGCGACGTGCCCGCGTACGCCACCACCGATACGATCGCCTGCACCGGCGTGACGATGCGCTGCCCGACCGGGAGGTCCTCGAACCAGCCGTGCACGGGCTTGGTCGCGAGCCCGCTGAGCTTCTCGGCGGCGGTGACGAGCGGGACGAGATCCGCGCGCGTCAACGGGTTCAGCGGGTCGATCGGATCGGGCTTCGTGGTCGTCCCATCGCGAATGGCGTAGAACGTCTGCTGCTGATCGGCGATCGTCGCATTGGAGAGGTCGGTGTCGTCGAGCAGCCGGCCCGTGCCGATGAACACCCAGCGGTCGGTGCTGTTCTTGAGATCGACCTCGATCTGCGGCGGCGTCGTCACCGGCTGCACGACGCCGGCCGAATCGGTGAGCACCGCGAGCTTCTCGACCTTCGCATTCCAGTTGGTGTCGTCCGGGTCGGAGACGTCGAAGCGCCACAGGTTGCCGTACAGGTCGCCGCCGTAGATCTGGTCGATGAGCTGGTTGCGGAAGTCCTGCGTGTAGCCCGAGATCTGGGCGAGCCCCGACGGGTTGGTCGGGCTGCCAAAGCCGGTGTCCAGCTCCTTGAGCTTCTTGCCGGTCGCTGCGTCGACGAAGAAGATCTTGCCCAGCCCGCTCGGATTGTTGTAGCCCGCGGTCACGACCATGAGCCACTTGCCGCCGAAGGCGCGGGTCTTGGCGAGGATCGGCCGGCCGTAGGTGTAGCCCATGTCGGCGTCGGTGAACGTCCACATGTATTGGCCCGCGGCGGTCGTCTCGTCGGTAACCGCGGCGGGGTTGGTCACGTCGAGCGCGTAGTACGACTTGCCACCCTTGCCGAGACCGCCCACGAGGAGGGTGTGCCAATCGCCCGAGCCGGCGCCGAGGTCGACGTCGATGACGCGCGGCGTCGAGTCGACGTAGAAGTGGTGGCGGAACGGCGGCAGCGCCCCATCCTGGTAGGCGAGCGCGCCCAGCCCGGTGTTATCGGGCCGGTAGAGGTCGCGCGGGATGAACGCCCAGGCCTCGTCGCCGCCCTTGGCGCCGCCGGAGTCGTCGGCATCCCAGAAGGCGTGCAGCATGCCGTCGTTCGCACCCACGTATACGCGTGCGGGACGGCTCGAGTGGCCGGCGACAAAGCTCGAATAGCCTGGATCGTTGGCGTCGATGTAGGGCGCGTTCGGCGGGCCGACGTACACTGCCGACGAATCGACGATGTCGCCGAGGAAGTTCTCGCCGGACGTCCCGTCGGGGAACGTCGCTGTCGCTCGTACCCGGAACTGCCCGAGCGAGACGCCCTCGTTGGTGGGATTGCCGCGCAGATATTCGAGCACCGCCTGCCCGACCGCGGGCAGCCCCGGCGCGAGCGAATCCTGCTGCGCCGGCGAGAGATTGTCCCAGAGGAACGGCACGGCGGTTCCGGTGTCGTCGACGGTGAAGATCTTGCGGTTCTCGAACCACGGGCACGACCCGGACGTGGCGCAGGTCGGGTCGGTGATCTTGAGCTGGTTGGAAAGCTGCTCCGCGGCTTCCCAGACGGGCGGCGTCTTCTCGGCGCCCGTGACGAGGTCGATGTCGATCTTGCTGACCGTCCCCGCCCAGCCCGGCTGGAAGGTCACGCGATACACCGCGTGGTTGGCCGACGATATCGAGCTGCCCGCGACGCCGACGCCCGACCTCGATCCCGCCTGGTTGGTAATGTCCTGCAGGATCTGCCCCATGCCCAGCTTGAGCTCGGCCGCCGATCCGGCGTTGACGAAGCGCCCGTGGCCGTTGATCGCCGCGTGCCAGAGGTCGTCCACGCCCGAGTTGTCGGGCTGGTTCGCGACCGTGCATACGCCGCAGTTCGGCGTGATGATCGGCCACTGCAGAGAGCCGGCCGAGAGCTGTTGCTCGGTCACCGACTGGCTGGCCGTCGGCAGCTTGCCCTGAGTGCCCAGCGAGAGGGCCGCGAAGTTGAGGTGCTGCCACGTCGCCGGGTCCTTCGACGTGCCGGGAACGTTGTCCGGGGCGAATGCGCCCGCGGTGCGCAGGTCGGTCACCCAGTACTTCATCGCGTAGTCGGACGCGGCGTCACCGAGGAGCTGACCCGAGTTCTCGCGGAACGGCGCGGGCCATGGCGTGCCCGAGGCGAGGCCCGCCACCGGCTCCGGCAGCGCCGGCACCTGGTCGTCCTGGTCGCCGACCGAGCTCGCCGCCTTGCCCTGATTGGTGAAGCCGTCGGTGAACAGCATGTGATAGTTCTTCTGGCACGACAGCGTGATCGGGTCCGTCGAGCCGGAAAGCTTGGGACTGCTTCCGTTCAGGAAGTAGTCGCCGATGCGCGCCATGGCATCCAGCGTGGGCGTCTCCAGGCCCAACGGGATCTGGATGCCGAAGAGCTGCGTGAACCACGCCGACTTCTGCGTCGCGTCGAAGTCCTGGATGTCCACGAACGTCGCCGGGTCGAACTGCGCCTGCTTGGTCGTGAGGCCGTTCGACAGGGTGTGGAAGCCGACGCGATACTGGTCGTCGAGCGCCGTGAACGAGAGCGCGGTGACGGTCTTCACCGCCTGGATCCGCGTGCGGTAGTAGGCGAACCAGTTCGCGTAGTTGGTCATCTCCTGGGCGAACGTGCGCGTGACCATTTGGGTCTGCCCACTCGCGTCGATCCAGGTGTGGGTGTAGGTCGCCGTCGGGTTCGTGATGTCGAGGTCCACGCGCTGGAATGCGGGCGTCGTGTAGTTGTCGACGAAGCTCGCCGCGCCGAACTGGAAGAAGCGCGGGTAGACGTGCGTCGAGTCCTTGCCCGCCTGACACGAGCCGCCGCCGACGTCGGTGCCGAAGCCGACCCATTCGTCGGTCGGTGCGTTGGCCACCGGGTTGATCTTCTGGTCGCACCACTGGACCTCGGTCTTCCAGTAGTGACGCGGAATGTTCGCGTAGCGGTTGGTGGCTGAGCAGCCGAGCCCGCTTCCGGGGGTGATCTCGCCGGTGACCGGGGTGGTGAAGTTGCTGCTCGGGTAGTTGAACTGGGCCGCGGAGACGCCCGGATACGCGTGGTTGTTGCGGCGGCAGGTCTTGCCGGGACCGTTGGCGTCGGCGAGCAGCGTCGTCAGCGCGTCGCCACTGACGCCGGTCGTGTCGCAGCGCGCGTTGCGCGGATCGAGCGCGCCGGGCTGGCTCGTGCACACCTGGGCGGCGTTCGCCGCGGTGCAGACCACGCCGGTGATCGAGCAGGTGCCGGTCTTCGGACAGTCGTTGGCCACGTTGCAGGCGTCGCCCGTGACGCTGCAGGAGCCCGCGAGCGGCGTGCACTGCGCGACCGACGAGCACGAGGCGCCGTTGTTCTGGCTCTGCCCGCAGACGGCGTTCTTGTCGCAGGCGGCGTTGTTGCCGAAGGGGCAGGACTGGCCGACGAGGCCCTGCGTGCACGTGCCGGCGGTCCCGGCGCAGGCGATGCCCTGGTTGGCCGTCGTGCAGGACACGCCGTTGTTCGAGCACGTGCCGTTCTTCGCGCACTGCGCGGTGCTTCCGTTCGCCGTGCACGCTGCGCCGACGTTGCCGGTCGAGCAGCTGCCGTTGACGTTGCAGGTCGCGTTGTTGCCGTCGACCGTGCAGACCGTGGTATTCGGCTGGCCCGCGGTGCAATGGCCGACGACGTTGCACTGCGCGTTGGTCGTGCACGCGGTCGCAGGCGGCGCGAGGCTGTTCTGGCAGGTGCCGACGAAGTCGCAGTCGGTGTTGACGTTGCAGGCCTGGCCAAGCTTCTGGCTGTTGGTGCAGGTCTTGCCGCCGACCGCAGGGCATTGCGCGTTGGCGTTGCAGTTCGCCGCCGGATTGTTCGAGCACGTTCCGCTCGCCGGGCAATCGGTGGCGGGGTTGGCGCAGCTCGTCGCCGACGCGTTGCTGCAGTGTGGGCCGATGGCCGGGCAGCTTGCCGCGCTGGTGCACGCCGCGTTCGGCGGGTTGTTGCACGTGCCGCTGTTCGGGATGACCGGACAGTTCGCACTGGTCGCGCAACTCGTTCCGGTCGTGGTCTGGCAATGCGCCGAGATGGAAGGGCACGATCCCGGGTTGGAGTAGCAGATCGAGTTCGGCGGGTTGTTGCAGGTGCCAGCCGGCTGGCAGCTGCTGACGCCGTTGGTGACCGTGCACGCCGTTCCGTCGCGCGCGCACGTGCCCCCCGTGGCCGGGCAGTCGCTGTTCGAGTTGCACGAGCCGCTGGGCGACCCGGCGCAGCGCTTGAGGCTGCAGTCGGCGTTGGTCTGGCAGCTGTTGCCCGCGATGCTGCAGGTGCCGGAGATGGCGGGACACTGGCTGTCCTGCGTGCACTGCGTGCCGGTCTGCACGCTGCAGTTGCCGTACACCTGCGGCGGCGGGCAGGTCGTCTTGTAGACGCAGCTGCCTTCGGGGTCCGGGTTCAGGTTGCAGTCCGGGGGATCCCAGGCCGACGTGCAGGTGGACGGATCCGGCGGGTGCGAGACGATGTTGACGCAGGTCTGGGTCTGCGCACCGTTGCAGGTTTGTGCCACCGGATTGCAGGTCGTCTGGCTCGCGCCGTTGCACGCCTGGGGCTGGATGTTGTTGCAGGCGGCCGGCGAGCCGCCGACGCAAGCCTCGTTGCTCGACCCGTTGCAGGCCGCCGCCGTTCCTCCGGTGCACGACGCGATGACGCTGCACGTGCCGCCGCCCGGCGCCGTACAGACGCCGACCTGCCCGTTGCAGACGCCAAGCTGGTTGCCGCCGCACACGCCTTGCACGAAGCCGTTGCAGTTTCCTTGCGCGAAGTAGTTGTTGCACGCGCCGGATCCGCTGCCGCCGCCGCAGACCCCCGATACGGCGCCGGTGCACGTCGGCTGCGTCGCGTTCGGGTTGCAGACCTGACCGTTGTTGATGTTCTGGCACGTCTGCGGCACCGTCGGTCCGGTCTGCGGCCAGTCCGGGCTGGTGATGTCGCACCAGAGCACGTTCTCGTTCTGGTAGAAGTACTTCGGATCCTGCGCCAGCGCCCAGGCGGGCTTGATCGTCGCGTTGGTGGGCGGCGTGGTCTTCACCGTCGACCAGTCGACCTTGGTGTTGCCGAAGTCGTTGGGCGTGATGCCCGGTGGGACCCAGGGATACATGTAGTCGCCGGTCGCGGCCGGCGATCCTGCCGACGCGGGCGCGATCAGGCCGTTGGCCCGGCAGTGTCCGGGATTGGTGACGAATGGCGTTCCGCTGTCGTCGTTCCCCTGCGTCCAGTCGGAATTGCACCACTGCCCGACCGTGACCGTCGCCGTGAGGTCGACATTGGTGATCGTCGGCGCCCAAGGGTCCGCCGGCACCGCGGTCCAGTTCGACGTGGCGCCCGCGTCAAGATTGGGATAGCTCGCGCCCGTTGCGTCGACGGGCGGATCGTAGGTCAGGCGCGGATCGTAGTAGACCGCATTCAATGCCGAGTTGTGCGCGGGCGCTGGCCAGAGCAGCCAGTATTCGTAGGCCTTGCCGGCGGAGGGCGATCCCGAGTTGACGGGATAGGTGGCGATTCCCGGCAGCGGCCCGGGAGAGATCCCGCCGGAGCATGTCGGCGGCACGCTGAGCAGATCGCAGCCCACGCCCGGGCCGCTCGTGTCGTACCCGCTGCCGCCGTAGGCGGGGTAGGGGAAGCCGTACTGCTCCCAGATGTACTGCGGCGAGACGTACTTGCCGCCGCTGCCCGCGTCGATCGGCGCGCCGCCGAAGCCGCACGCTGCGTTCATGACGCCGAACTGGTCGCGGCAGAACGTCCCGGTATCGACGACGTAGTCCGGCAGGAAGTCGGACAGCATGGACGTCGAGTCGTCCACCGTCAGGACGATGTTCGGCTTGGCGCTGTTCTTGACGTTGAGCGGCCCGTCGGCGAGGGGAATCAGTCCGGCCGCGTCGGCGGGCGTGGCGAGCGGGCCCAACCCGATCAGAACCGCCAGGCCGCCGGCAAGCCAGCGACGGAGCAGCGGAGGCAGCGGGTTGTAGGCCATTGTTGTTCGTCCCTGAAGGTGCGTTCAGCGCAGCATCGCCTGCGCGAACGAAACCGTGTTGGTCCCCGGGGGACCGTCGACGCGCACGGTGACGCGATAGAAGACCTGGCGGAAGTCGAGTCCGCCCGATGGATCGTTGACGGTGGCACCCGGTGGCTGCTTGGGCGGCGCCATGTCGCACCAGCTGCGCGTCGATTCATTGTTGGGCGCTTCGGGGTGTGGCGCAGCGGCGTTGCACATCCGCTCGATGACGTACGTCACCGTATTGCCGGCGCCATCCTGCTGCGCGCGAGGGTAGCTCGACGCGGGCTTGGTCTGCAGTGGGGTCGGCACGCCGTACTGATCGTCCCAGGCCTGGTTGTGGGTCGCGTAGTAGTTGTTGTTCGCGATGTCGTCCACCCGTACGTCGGCGATGCGTGCGGCGCCAGAGGTGTTGGCATCGGCGAAGAGCGCCGCGGCGGCATCCTCGACGGCGAAGTTGCCCGGAAGGATCGACGCCTGCCGGAAGGCGAGGTTGCCGATCACGGCGGTCGTGGTGTCGACGGAGCGCATCAGCGCGATCGCCGCGAGGCTCATGACCACCATGACGATCAGTGCGATGAACAGCACGACGCCGCGCTGATTGGCTCGCGGCGCCCGGCCGGTCCGGTCGATGCTCATGACTGCTTGTTCCATATCTCGTTGCGAAGCGGGATCACGGTTTCGTACTTGCGGAAGCGCCAGTTGCCAGGCGGCGAGACCGAGGCAGGGATGCTGCCGGTGAGGCGCCCGGGGCAGAGCGCCTTGTTGGCGTTGGCGCAATCGAACAGCACCCAGTTGTAGGCGCCGTTGACGTAGTCCCCGCCGGTGTAGCCGGCGAGGTCTTTGTCGAACTGCTCGCTCTGCACGATGATGCCGATGCGGATCGCCTTGATCTGGTTGATCTGCGAGATGGGCGCCGGCAGCAGCGTCGCCGGATCCCAGCCGACCGCGCTCGCCTGAACCCAGGTGTCGAGCAATCCCTGCGGGTCGAGGTCGCTGTCGATGCCGTACTCGACCTTCATGTTGACGATGTTGGACGCGAGCGGATTGGGGACGAGCGGATCGGCTGGCTTGCCGCAGTTTGCGCCGCTGGTGTCGAGCAGCGGCGTGGCCCGCAGCGTGCCGTTGCTCACGTCGTAGCGCACCTTCTGCACCTTGTTGCACGGCCCCATGTTGAAGAGTGTCGACAGACCGGGTCGGCCGTCGCCCCTGAGCTGCGTCGCCGGCGAGCTGGTACCTGAATGGGTAATGGTCACGTCGGCGACGTTGGTGGGCGTCTCGTTGATCATTGGCGGGGGAACGCGAAGGATCGGAGCGCTAACCCCGCCTGCCGCAATGACCGAACCCAGGCAATCGCTTCCCACCGACCCCGGTGTCGCGATCGCGACGATCATGTCTCCGGGGAGGAATCCCTGAGGCGACTGCACGTGATATGGGTCGTTGGCGGCCGCGTCGAAGTTGAACATCGACGGCGTAGCGAGGGTCGTCGCCATGCTGTAGGTGACCACGAACGAATCCGGGGTGCCGGCGGCTCCGCCGTCGGTGATTAGGACAGGAATCGGTCGGAAGGTCGTCGCGATGTCTCCCGTGTCGGCGCACGAAGCGAGGTCGGGCGCCGAGACGGCGATCCCGGCGCCGCCGTTCGCGATCTCCATGCCCAGCACGAAGCTCGAGAACAGCCCGGTCATCTGGGCTTCGCCCGCCGCGGTCGTATTGCGCTTGAATCCCTCGGCGACGTTGT
>DATJBM010000010.1:0-10830 GCA_035515295.1 Casimicrobiaceae bacterium
TGCTTCCACAGGTCGGGCGTGAGCATCATCTTGTCGCCGTAGATCTGCTTCGCCTGCTCCTGCAGCTTGGTCTGGATGGTGAGGAATGCCTTGACGTTCTGCTCCATGTAGTTGCCCATGATGCCCTGCAGCGCGTTGCCGTAGAAGCGGATCATCTGCGCCAGCATCTCGCTCGAAAACATCGGCATGCCGGCGGACTCTTCCTCCAGGATGATCTGCAGCAGGATGCTGCGCGTGAGGTCCTCGCCCGACTTGGCCTCCACCACCTGGAAATCGACGTGATCGAGGACCATCTGCTTGACGTCCGCCAGGGTGATGTAGCCGCTGTTGGCCGTGTCGTACAGACGGCGGTTGGGGTATTTCTTGATGACGCGCTTGCCTTTGTTCATGCCGGGCTCCAGGGGTCTGCGCATTATAAACCGCTGATTATTCTGGCGTTTGAAATCGTCACGGGCGGGCGCCCGACGGCACTTGTGCACCGCACCAAAAAATCCTTGACACCTGCTGTTTTCGCCCGTAATATTGAATTGTGCAGTGCAGCATAACCACGGGGTGGAGCGAACCATGAACCCGGCCGGACACGGGACTTTAGCTCGTGCACGGCGCAACCGGACGCTTGTTACGGTGGATGGAACGAAACTCAACGGAAAGGACGATCATGTACAACGCGACTGAGCAGTTTGCCGAACTGAACAAGGCTGGCTATGACAACGCCGTCAAGCTGGCATCGCTGTCGCTCGAGAAGGCCGAGCGTCTTGCCAAGCTCAACCTCGCCGCGGCGAAGGCGGCCCTCGAGCAGGGGGTCAACAACGCCAATGCGGTGGCCGGCGTGAAGGACGTGCAGGAGTTGTTTGCCCTGCGCGCGAAGCTCGCCGAAGCCGGCGTGCAAAGCGCGCTCGGCTATTCGCGCGGCGTCTACGAAATCGCCTCCGAAGCGCAAGCCGACTTCTCGGCACTGAGCGAGGAAATCTGGGCGAACTACACCAAGGGTGTTGCGGCGTGGGTCGAAAAGGCCACCAAGAATGCCCCGGCGGGCTCGGACGCGGCCGTCACGGCGCTCAAGTCGACCGTAGCCGCGACCACCGCGGCGTTCGATCAGTTCTCGAAGGCCACCAAGCAGGTCGTCAACTTCGCGGACGCCTCGGTGCGCGCCGCGGCGACGGCCAACACCGGTTCTGCCAAGGCGGCGAAGGGTCGCAAGGCAGCCTGAGGGTGCCGGACGATCATCCCTCCTGGCCGCATGGGAACTTGAACCGGGCGGGATTGTCCCAATCTCGGAACTGGAGTTGATGACTCCTTCTGTATCATTTTCCTCCTCCTAAATGATACAGCCTCGCCCCGGCAGCAATGCCGGGGCTTTTTTTGTGCGCATCTCGGAAAGTCACCGGCAGGCGGCGGCCGCCGGCACGGGCGATCAGAACATGTGCTGGCCGCCGTTGATGGCGATGTTGGCGCCCGTCACGAAGGCGGCCTCGTCCGAGGCGAGGTAGGCGACCAGGCCCGCGATCTCGTCGGGCTTGCCGAGCCTTCCCACCGGGATCTGCGGGATGATCTTGCTGTCGAGCACCTCCTGCGGGATGGCCATCACCATCTTGGTCCCGATGTAGCCCGGCGAGATGGTGTTGACGGTGACGCCCTTGCGCGCCACCTCGAGCGCGAGCGCTTTGGTGAAGCCGTGCATCCCGGCCTTGGCCGCGGAATAGTTCACCTGCCCGAAGGCGCCCTTCTGGCCGTTCACCGACGAGATGTTGATGATGCGGCCCCAGCCGCGCTCGACCATGCCGTCGCAGACCTGCTTGGTCATGTTGAAGCAGGAATCGAGGTTGGTGCGAATCACGATGTCCCAGTTCGACTTGTCCATGCGCTTGAACGTCATGTCGCGGGTGATGCCGGCGTTGTTGACCAGCACGTCGACCGGGCCCACGTCCTTGGCGACGTTCGCGGCGCAGGCGACGCACGAATCCCAGTCCACGACGTCGCAGGGGTAGGCATGAAAGGCGTATCCCTGCTTGCGCATCGTCTCGAGCCACTCCTGCGCCCGGGTATTGCCGGGCGAATGCGTGGTCACCACGGTGTAGCCGAGCGCGGCGAGCTTGAGACAGATCGCCTCGCCCAGGCCGCCCATGCCTCCGGTCACCAGCGCGATGCGCGGTTTGTTCTGCGCCATTGCTCCTCCTTGAATGCTCCGATGGTTCCGGCGAATCGCGGATCGCTTCAGCGCTCGACCGCGAGCGCCACGCCCATGCCGCCGCCGATGCACAGCGATGCGAGCCCCTTCTTCGCGCCGCGTCGCGCCATCTCGTGGAGCAGCGTGACCAGCACGCGGCAGCCCGACGCGCCGATGGGATGGCCGAGCGCGATCGCGCCGCCGTTGACATTGATTCGGCTCGTGTCCCAGCCCATCTCCTGGTTGACCGCGCAGGCCTGCGCGGCGAACGCTTCGTTGATCTCCATGAGATCGAGGTCGGCCGGCTTCCAGCCGGCCTTCTCGAGGCAGCGGCGCGACGCGGACACGGGACCCATGCCCATCACCGCGGGATCCACACCCGACGATGCGTACGCCTTGATGCGGGCGAGCGGCGGAAGCCCCAGCTCGCGCGCGCGCTTTTCGCCCGTCACCAGCACCGCCGCCGCGCCGTCGTTGATTCCGGACGCGTTCGCGGCCGTCACGGTGCCGTCCTTGGCGAACGCGGGCTTGAGCCCCGCGATCGATTCGAGTGTGGTGCCGGGCTTGACGAATTCGTCCTCGGCGAAGGCGATCGGCTCGCCCTTGCGCTGGGGAATCATCACCGGAACGATCTCGTCCTTGAACCGGCCCGCTTTTTGCGCCGCCTCCGCCTTGTTCTGGCTCGCCACCGCGAATTCGTCCTGCATGCGCCGCGTGATGCCGTACTCCTTGGCGACGTTCTCGGCGGTGATGCCCATGTGGTACTGGTTGTAGACGTCCCACAGGCCGTCGACGATCATGCTGTCGACGAGCTTGGCGTCGCCCATGCGGAAGCCCTCGCGCGAGCCGAGCAGCACGTGCGGCGCGGCGCTCATGTTCTCCTGGCCGCCGGCGATCACGATGTCGGCGTCGCCGCAGTGCACCGCCTGCGCGGCCAGCATCACCGCCTTGAGGCCCGAGCCGCACACCTTGTTGATGGTCATCGCCGGCACCGCCGCCGGCAGTCCAGCCTTGATCGCCGCCTGGCGCGCCGGATTCTGGCCGCTGCCCGCGGCGAGAACCTGTCCGAGGATCACCTCGGAGGCCTGCTCGGGCTTGAGTCGGGCCCGCGCGAACAGCGCCTGAATCACCGTCGCGCCGAGCTCCGGTGCGGGAATGCGGGCGAGCGCGCCGCCGAATTTTCCGACCGCGGTGCGAGCGGCGCCGGCGATGACGATATCGGTCATGGGGTCTCCTTCGAGGATGCGAAACTTTGGGTCAGCGGCCGAATCGCCGCTGCGTCAGGGAAGCGTCGGATCGATGTTAGCGCATGTCGAGAGAGGCGCAAAATCGACCGTCGCCACGGCGAGGGCCGGGGTCGTCGGGCCGGATTCATCCGGCCCGCGGCGTGCGAATGAATTCGCGCCTGCACAGAGCCTCAAGCCGGCATGAACCATATATCACGACGGCTCGCGCACGTAGCTGCCCGGCGCCGGAGCCAGGCGCCGGTAGCGCTCGCTGCCCGGCTGCGCGGGCGCGCTGCGGCGCTCGCCGCCGTGGGCCGCCAGCCACGCCCGCCAATGCGGCCACCACGAGCCGGGATGGGCTTGCGCGCCGGCGAACCATTCGTCCGGATCCTTCGCCGGGCGGGCGTTGGTCCAGTACTGGCGGCGTCCCGACTCCGGCGGATTGACGACGCCGGCGATGTGGCCGGACGCGCCGAGGACGAAAGTGGTGTCGCCGCCGAGGAGCCCGACGGTGCGGTGCGCCGAGCGCCAGGGCACGATGTGGTCCTCGCGCGACGCGTAGACGTAGCTCGGCAGCGCGATGCGCCCGAGATCGATGCGCTCGCCGCACATCGAAAGCGCGTTGGCGCGGCGCAAGGCGTTGTCCAGATACATCCGGCGCACGTAATAGGCGTACATCGGCCCGGGCAGGTTGGCCGAATCGCTGTTCCAGTACAGCAGATCGAACGCCGGCGGCGTCCTGCCCTTGAGGTAGTTGCCGACGACGTAGTTCCACACCAGCTCGTTGGGGCGCAGGCTCGCGAACGCGCCGGTGAGCTCGCTGCCGTGCACGCGTCCGCCGCGCTGGAGCAGCGGGTCTCTGGCGTCGAGCTGCTCGCGCGAGATGTACACGCCGATGTCTCCGGGATCGGAGTAGTCGAGCATGGTGGTCAGCAGCGTCGCGCTCGCGACCGAGGCTTCGCCGCGGGCGGCGAGCACGGCCAGAGCGCAGGCGAGCATCGTTCCGCCGACGCAGAAGCCGAGCGCATTGAGGGTGCGGCTGGCCGCGATCTCGCGCGCGGCCTCGATCGCCGCGAACACACCCTGCTCGAGGTAGTCGTCCCACGTGAGCCGGCCGAGCTCCGGCGGGATGTTGCGCCACGAGACGATGAACACGGTGTGGCCGGCGCCGACCGCGTAGCGCACGAACGAGTTCTCCGGTTTGAGGTCGAGGATGTAATACTTGTTGATGCAGGGCGGGATGATCACCAGCGGCCGGCCGTAGACTTCCTGCGTCGCCGGAGCGTATTGGATCAGCTCGATCAGCTCGTTGCGGAGCACCACTGCGCCGGGCGTGACCGCGAGGTTGCGTCCGACCGCGAACGCCGACGCGTCGGTCATCGTGATACTGCCGCGCTGCGCATCGGCGAGGAGATTGGCGAGTCCCTTCGCGACGCTCGCGCCGCCGGTTTCCATCGCCAGCGACAGCGCCTCCGGGTTGGTGGGCAGAAAATTGGAGGGCGCGATCGCGTCGGCGTACTGGCGCGCGAGAAAGCGCACCCGGCGCTTGGTGGCGGGATCGCATTGCGCGAGCTCCGCCAGCTCCCGCAGGTACTCGGCATAGAGCAGATAGGCGTCCTTGAGCCACGCGAAGTACGGCTCGCTGCGCCACGCAGCGGCGCCGAAGCGGCGATCGCGGACGTCATCTTCCCCGTCGCTGCCCGCTTCCGCTGCCGCGCCGGCAAGCGCCCGCTGCCATAGCGATTGAAACCGCTCGTTGTAGCGCTGCGTCAGCGCGGCGGCCGCGACGGGATCGACGCGCACGTCGGCCGGGGCGAGGAGCGCCAGCGCCGCGTTGCCGCTCTCCTGCGCCGCCGGCGGCGCGAGGCCGTCGCCGTGCGTCCACCACTTCGCCCATTGTTCGCCTAAGCGCTGCCACTGCCGCCCAAGCTCGGCCCAGTCGGGAACGGACGGATGTGCTTTCATGCCGGCCCGAGTGTAGCCAGTCGGTGTCCGGCGTACAAACGCGCGAGCATCACGCCGTGCGCCAGATCAGTGTCACCATGCGCCCGGCGCGCGCGCCGTCGCGCCGATAGGAATGGAACACGGCGCTCTCGCTGAACGTGCAGTGTGCCGAGGCGGCGACGGACGCGACGCCGGCGCGCTCCAGGCGTCGCCGCGCCAGAGCAGCAAGATCGGCGAGCCATTTGCCGGCGGCGACGGGGACGAAACATGACGCCGCGCCGGGGTCCGCGGCGCAATGCGCGTCGAGCACGTCGCTGCCGACTTCGTACGCGCGCGGGCCGATCCCCGGGCCGATCCAAGCACGCACCTCATGCGCCGGGACGCGCAGGCTCGCGAGCGTGGCTTCGATGACGCCTGCCGCCAAGCCGCGCCAGCCGGCATGCGCCGCGCCGACCGCCGAACCCCTGCCGTCGGTGAACAGGACAGGCAGGCAATCTGCCGTCTGGATCGCACATACGACGCGCGGGGCCCGGGCGACGATCGCGTCGGCCCGCGGAGGCGAGACTGCCCCGGAGGCCGTATCCGCGTCGTGGACGGCGGCCCCGTGCACCTGACGCAGCCAGCGCGGCGGCGAAGGCGCCCAGCGCGCGAGCGCGCTCGACAGCGCCTCGTCCGCCGCCCCGCCGCGAATCGTCCCGAGGTTGCGCGTCGTCGAGAACGCGTGCACGTTCGGCGGAGCATCCCATTCCGGGACGATCCAATCGAGGCCCGCGGCGGCGAGCTCGCGAGCCAACGCGCGCGCGCTCATCGCCCGTCGGCTCGCAACGACGCCAGCAGCGCGGCGAAATCGACCGGCAGCGGCGACTCCCAGGCGATCGGCTGCCGCGTCACGGGATGCACCAGCCCGAGGCGCCACGCGTGCAGCGCCTGGCGGTGGAAGCCGACGCCGCGGCGGCTCCCGTACGCAGGATCGCCCACCAGCGGATGATGCAGGGCGGCGAAGTGCACGCGTATCTGATGCGTGCGCCCGGTCTCGAGCCGGCAGGCGAGCAGCGTGCAACTCGCGAAGCGCTCGCGCACCGCGTAGTGCGTCACGGCCCGCTTGCCGGTCGCGACCACCGCCATCGCCGTGCGCTTGACAGGATGGCGCGCGATCGGCGCATCGATGCTTCCCCCACGCGCGACAACGCCGTGAACCAGCGCGAGATACTCGCGCCGCATCGTGCGCGACTGGAGCTGGCGCACGAGATCCGTCTGCGCCGGCGGCGTCTTGGCAACCACCAGCAACCCGCTCGTATCCTTGTCGAGCCGATGCACGATTCCGGCCCGGGCCACGCCGGCGAGCTGCGGGCAATGGTGGAGGAGCGCGTTGGCGAGCGTGCCGTCCCAGTGGCCGCTGCCCGGGTGCACGACCAGTCCCGCGGGCTTGTCGATCACGATCAGCGCTTCGTCCTCGTGCACGATGGCGAGCGGCAGCGGCTGCGCGGCGAGCGGTCGGTTGCGCGGATCGGCGATCGGGGCGACGCTTACGCGCTCGCCGCCGAAGAGCTTCTGCTTCGCCGACGGGGCGCTGCCCGCGATGCGCACGCGCCCCGCATCGATCCACGTCCGGATGCGGCTGCGCGAATGCTCGGGCAACAACCGCGCGAGTGCCTGGTCGAGGCGCAGCCCCGCCAGCTCGGCCGGGATGACGAACTCCCGCGCCGTCTCGGACGTCGCATGGGCCGAGTTATAATTCGCCGCTGCCACGGGAGCTGCAACGATGTGGAAGATGTTGCTTCTGATCCGCTTCGCCGTCGCCATCGCGTTCGCGGCGGGCATCGCGGGCTGCGATCTGCTGCCCGAGGTCAAGGACGAGACGGCTGGCTGGAGCGCGGAGCGCCTCTACAAGGAGGCGCACGATATGCTCACGACGGGCAATTATACGCGGGCCATCAAGCTGTACGATACGCTCGAGGGCCGGTTTCCCTACGGTCGCTACGCGCAGCAGGCGATCCTCGAGGGCGCGTTCGCCAACTATCGCGCGGGCGAGTTCGCGACCGCGGTGGCCGCGTGCGACCGGTTCATCCACACCTATCCGAACCACCCGAACGTCGACTACGCCTATTACCTCAAGGGTCTCGTCAACTTCCGCGAGGACCAGGGCATCTTCGGCTACGTCGTCGAGCAGGACCCCGCCGAGCACGATCCCAAGCTGACCAAGGAATCGTTCCAGGCGTTCAAGGACCTGGTGACGCTGTTTCCGGACAGCAGGTACGCGGCCGACTCGCTCGTGCGCATGCGCTTTCTCACCAACGCGCTGGGCAGCTACGAGGTGAAGGTCGCCGAGTACTATTACCGGCGCGGCGCGTACGTCGCGGCGATCAGCCGCGCGCAGGCGGCGCTCACCAACTATCCGCGCACGCCGTCTAACGAGGACGCCTTGATCGTGCTGGTGCGAAGCTACGACGCGCTGGGGATGATCCAGCTTCGCGACGACGCGCAGCGCGTGCTCAAGGATACCTTCCCGAAGGGCAAGTTCTTCAGCGTCAACGCGACGCCGTGGTGGAAGTTCTGGGCGAAGGGGCCGGCGCCGCTGCCGCCGGCCAAGCCGGTCGACGACAAGCCCTGGTGGAAATTGTGGTAGGCGCCCGGGACATCGCGCGCCCGAGTCGAGGCCGCGCGAGCGTCGCCGTCCCGCCCGCCGGCCTCTACGCCGCCTGCGCCGCGCGAAAGAACGCGAGTACGTCGTCGAGCTCGCGGGTGCGCGCCATCGGCGGCAGGGCGGCGACGATGCGCCGTCCGTAAGGCCTCTCCGCCAGGCGGGGATCGCAGATCATCAGCACGCCGCGGTCGTTCTCCGTACGGATGAGCCGGCCCGCGCCCTGCTTGAGGCTCAGCACCGCCTCCGGCAGCTGGTAATCGAGGAACGGGTTGCCCCCCTGGCGCTCGATGTGCGCCAGGCGCGCCGCGAGCAGCGGATCGTCCGGAGGCGCGAAGGGCAGCTTGTCGATCACGACCAGCGACAGGGCGTCGCCGGGCACGTCGACGCCCTCCCAGAAGCTCTGGCTGCCGAGCAGCACCGCATTGCCGAGCCGGCGAAAGCGCGCCAGGAGCTCGCTGCGCGAGCCTTCGCCCTGAACCAGCAGCGGGTAATCGAGCCGCCCGCGCGATAAGGCGGCCGCGAGCGTGTCGCGGGCGCGCTCGAGCGCGCGCAGGGTGGTGAAGAGCAGGAACGCCCGGCCGCCGCTCGCCGCGAGCGCCGGCAACGCCGCGGCGACGACGCTTTCGGTGTGCTCGATACTGTTGGGCATCGGCAGCCCGCGCGGCACGTACAGCAGCGCCTGCCGGCCGTAGTCGAACGGGCTGTCCCAGCAGCCGGTGGCGGCGTGCTCGAGCCCGAGCTGCCGGCGGAAGAGGCTGAAATCGCCGTTCAGCGCCAGCGTGGCCGAGGTGAAGATCCACGACTGTGCGCTGTCCTCGACCTGCCGGGCGAAGATCTCCGCGATCGAGAGCGGCGAGGCATGGAGCTGCCAGCCGTGCGGCGTGACGTCGAGCCAGCGGATCCAGTCGGGGTCTTGCCCGCTGCGCCAGCGCCTGAGCCGCGCGGCGGCGTCCGTCGCCCGCCGCTCGAGATGCACAAGCTCTTCGCCGCGCTCGGCCTGTGCGGAGAGCTCCGAGGCGAGGCGGGCGAGCGCGGCGGCCAGCGCGTCGAGCGCGGTGGCGAAGCCGGGGCGGCCGAGCGCTTCGGATTCAGTCTGCTTGACCGCGGCCTCGCCGGCGACGAGCTTCACGCCCCGCACCGCGAACGCCAGCGCGCGCGCCGCGTCCGGCAGCGGCGCGTAGTCGCGCGCCGCCTGCAGGGCGCAGGCTTCCGCGTCGTGCGCGAGCTCGGAGAGCTGGCCCGCGGTGACCTCCTCGCCGAAGAACAGCGTCGCCGTCTCGGGAAGCTGGTGCGCCTCGTCGAGGATCACCGTGTTGCAGCGGGGCAGCAGCTCCGCGAGGCCTTCGTCTTTGAGCACGACGTCGGCGAGGAACAGATGATGGTTGATCACCACGACGTCGGCCGCCAGCGCGTCCTTGCGCGCCTTCATGACGAAGCAATCGGCGTAGCGCGGACACTCGCTCCCGAGGCAGTTCTCGCGCGTCGAGGTGACCTGGCTCCAGATCGCGGCGTTGTCCGGCACGTCGGCCAGCTCGGCCTTGTCCCCGCGCGTCGAGGTGCGCGCAAACGACTCGATGCGCTCGAGCCAGCGCGCGTCCGCGCGCGAGGCGAACCGGCCCTGTTCGCGCGCGCGGGCGAGGTGATGATGGCAGACGTAGTTGGCGCGTCCCTTGAGCAGCGCTACCGTCACGGGCAACCTCAGCGCCTCGCGCACGAACGGCAGGTCGCGATGGAACAGCTGGTCCTGCAGCGTCTTGGTTCCGGTCGAGACGATGACCTTGCCGCCGGAAACGAGCGCCGGCACGAGGTAGGCGAACGTCTTCCCCGTCCCGGTGCCGGCTTCGGCGAGGAGCTGGCCGCCGTCAGCGATCGTGCCCGCGACGGCCTGCGCCATCGCGAGCTGCTGCGGCCGGAGACGGTACGCGGGAAGCTCGCGGGCGAACGGCCCTTCGGTGCCGAAGATGCGCTCGAGATCGCTGGCCACGGAAGCTCGCCTGCCGTCGCGTTCCGCCGGCCGGGGAAGGCCCGCGCGCCGGGGAGGTTACTTCGCCTTCCCCGCCTTCGTCGTGTTCGCCGTCTTCGCCGCTTTCGCGGTCTTGGTCGGCTTGGGCTTGGCGGGGTGCGTCACCGCAGCCGCGCGAATGGCGCGGATCTGCTCGTCGAATTGCGCGTACGGCTGCACGACCCGCGCCTTGTAGCTCGTGTCCGTTTCGCCCGCCGCGGGGACGAGCTTCGCGAGGCTCTCCAGCCATTCGTCGTAGAGCTTGCGCAGGCCCTGCACCATCTCCTTCTTCGAGGCGGACTCGCGCAGCGCCGCCTGGTACGGCCGGACGATGAGGATCTTGTGCTTGTCGATGCAGGACTCGGTCTTGGCGCCGTTGACGCCTTCCTGCGCGCCCGCGAGGCCGAACTCGATCACCTCGATGCTCTTGATCTGCCGGCACATGGTGTAGGTCTGCGGCACGGCCTCGAGGAAGCAGTCGAGGCCGCTATCGCGCGTGTGCGTGGGGCAGATGTACGGGTCGACCTTGTCGAGCGCGAGCACGCCCGGGGAGACGATCCAGGCTCCGGTGAGGATGGCGAGCAGGCAGGCGCAACGGCGCATGGCCCGCATGCTACCGTGGGGTGCCGGGATCGCTCAAGGTTGGGCGCGTCCGCCCGGCCGGGAGGCGATTCGCGGGTCCGTTCCCGGGCACCCGCGCCGCGCACGCGCTAGATCGTGACGCCACCCGAGACTTCGATCACCGCGCCGTTGATGTAGCTCGCCTCGTCCGATGCCAGCCAAGCGTAGGTGTTGGCGATTTCCTCGGGACGACCCAGGCGCCCGAGGGGTACCTTGGCTTCGATCG
>DATJBM010000011.1:0-92135 GCA_035515295.1 Casimicrobiaceae bacterium
GGCGACCTGTCGAAGAAGATCACGGTGGACGTCAAGGGCGAGATCCTCGAATTGAAGAACACCATCAACACGATGGTCGACCAGCTCCGGTCGTTCGCCTCCGAGGTGACGCGCGTGGCGCGCGAGGTGGGCACGGAAGGCCGCCTCGGTGGTCAGGCCGACGTGAAGGGCGTGGCGGGCACGTGGCGGGATTTGACCGAGAGCGTGAACTTCATGGCGGGCAACCTCACCAGCCAGGTACGCAACATCGCCGACGTGACCAAGGCGGTGGCGAGCGGGGACCTCTCGAAGAAGATCACGGTGGACGTGAAGGGCGAGATCCTGGAGCTCAAGAACACCATCAACACGATGGTGGACCAGCTCTCCTCGTTCGCTTCCGAGGTCACGCGCGTGGCGCGCGAGGTCGGCACTGAAGGGATGCTCGGCGGGCAGGCCGACGTGCGCGGCGTGGCCGGCACGTGGAAGGACCTGACCGACAGCGTGAACTCCATGGGCGGCAACCTCACGAGCCAGGTCCGCGGCATCGCCAAGGTCGTGACCGCGGTCGCGAACGGCGATCTGCAGCAGAAGCTCACCGTGGAAGCGAAAGGCGAGATCGCGGCGCTCTCCGACACCATCAACAGCATGATCGACACGCTCGCCACCTTCGCCGATCAGGTGACCACCGTGGCGCGCGAGGTCGGCGTGGAAGGCAAGCTCGGCGGACAGGCGAAGGTGCCGGGCGCCGCGGGTACGTGGAAGGGGCTCACCGAGAACGTGAACCAGCTCGCGGCGAACCTCACCACGCAGGTGCGCGCGATCGCCGAGGTGGCGACCGCGGTCACGCAGGGCAACCTCACGCGCTCCATCACGGTGGAAGCACGCGGCGAGGTGGCGGCGCTCAAGGATACGATCAACGAGATGATCCGCAACCTGCGCGACACGACCCACAAGAACACCGAGACCGATTGGCTGAAGACCAACTTGGCCAAGTTCAGCCGCATGCTGCAGGGACAGAAGGACCTGAACACCGTCTGCCGCCTGATCCTCTCCGAGCTCGCGCCGGTGGTCTCGGCGCAGCACGGCCTGTTCTACGTGCTCGATTCGAGCGGCGAAGCCTCGCGGCTGACGCTGCTGGCGAGCTACGGCTCCAGCGGCCAGAGCGCGCTGGGAAGCCGTGTGGAGCTGGGCGAAGGGCTGATCGGCCAGTGCGCGGCTGACAAGGAGAAGATCCTGCTGTCCAACGTGCCGCTGGACTACATCAGGATCTTCTCCGGTCTGGGCTCGGCGCCGCCGCAGAACATCCTCGTGCTGCCGGTGATCTTCGAGGGCCGGGTGAAGGGCGTGCTGGAGCTCGCCTCGTTCGACCGGTTCAGCCCGGCGCACGAGGCGTTCCTCGACCAGTTGACCGAGTCCATCGGCATCGTCATCAACACCATCGAGGCCAACACGCGCACGGAGGACCTGCTCGCGCAGTCGCAGTCGCTCGCCCAGGAACTGCAGAGCCGGCAGCAGGAGCTGCAGCAGACCAACCAGGAGCTCGAGGAGAAGGCGGGACTCCTCGCGCACCAGAACCAGGAGGTCGAGCGCAAGAATCGCGAGGTCGAGCAGGCGCGCAAAGCGCTGGAGGAGAAGGCCGAGCAGCTCGCGCTCACCTCGAAGTACAAGAGCGAGTTCCTGGCCAACATGTCGCACGAGCTGCGCACGCCGCTCAACAGCCTCTTGATCCTCTCCGACCAGCTGTGCAAGAACCCCGGCGGGAACCTGACCGAGAAGCAGGTCGAGTTCGCCAAGACGATCCACGCGTCGGGCAACGACTTGCTCACGCTCATCAACGACATCCTGGACCTGTCCAAGATCGAGTCCGGGACGGTGGTGGTCGATCCGACCGACCTGCTGCTCGGCGACATGGAGCGCTATGTCGAACGCACCTTCCGCCACGTCGCCGAAGCCAAGGGGCTCGACTTCTTCATCCGCATGGATTCGCGACTCCCCGTCTCGATGCTCGTCGACGCGAAGCGGCTGCAGCAGGTGCTCAAGAACCTTCTCTCGAATGCGTTCAAGTTCACCCATCGCGGCCACGTCACGCTGACCGTCGAGCACGCGCGCACGGGCTGGGACCCGGACAACGAGAACCTCAACCGCGCCGGCGACGTGATCGCCTTCTCCGTCGTCGACACCGGCATCGGCATATCGCCCGACAAGCAGCAGATCATCTTCGAGGCGTTCCAGCAGGCCGACGGCAGCACGAGCCGCAAGTACGGGGGCACGGGGCTGGGGCTGGCGATCAGCCGCGAACTGGCGCGCGTGCTGGGCGGCGAGCTGCGCCTCACGAGCGCGCCGCGCGTCGGCAGCACGTTCACGCTCTACCTGCCGCAGATCTACACGCCGCCGCGGATTACGCGCAAGGCCGCGCCCGTGCTGCCGGCGAAGGCCGCGCTGGCGGCGCCGGAGCCTGCGGACGATGAGGCGGCGCGTGAACCCGAACCGCGGGCGCGCCGCGACGGCCCGCCCGCGCCCCCCGACGGGATCGTCCCGGAGACGGCCGAGAGCGCCGGCGCGGTGAACGAGGTCGGCGACGATCGCGACGACCCCGCGCCCGGCGTCCCGGTGCTGCTGATCGTCGAGAACGATCTCGGCTTCGCGCGGTTCTTGCTCGACGCGGCGCGCGAGCGCGGCTTCAAGGGGATCGTGACTTCGCTCGGCGTCTCGGCGCTGGCGATGGCCGCGGAGTACAAGCCCGCGGCGGTGACGCTCGACATCTACCTGCCCGACATCGACGGCTGGCGCGTGCTCGACCGACTCAAGCACGACGTGCAGACGCGGCACATTCCGGTGGCCGTGGTGTCGACCGACGACGCACGCGAGCGGGCGCTCAACGCCGGCGCGTTCAAGTTCCTCGCCAAGCCGATCCAGAGCAAGGACGTGCTCGACCAGCTTCTCGACGGCGTCATGCGCTTCATCCGGCGCACGCCGAAGAACGTGCTCGCGGTGACGCCCGACGGCGCGCGGCGCGACTGGCTGACGCAATACCTGCGGGCCGACGACGTGGAGGTGACGGTGTCGCCAGGCTTCGAGACCGCGGTGGCGATGGTCGAGGGCAAGGCGGTCGACTGCCTCGTTGTCGACGCCAGCCTGCCGCCGCCTGCGGCCGAGGCGCTGGTCGGCGGAAACGGCAACGGCACCGGTGTCGAGCCGCTGCCGGTGGTGCTGTTCGGAGCGGCGGGCGATCCCGGACGGCTCTCGGGATGGCAGAGCCTCGCCAAGCACCGTGTGGTGCGCGAGGCCCGCTCGGCGGAAGACCTGCTCGACCAGGCGAGCTTCTTCCTGCATCGCACGCCCTCACACATGCCGGAGGCGCATCGCAAGATCCTGCGCGAGCTGCGCGACGCCAACGAGGCGCTGCGCGGCAAGCGGGCGATGATCGTCGACGACGACATGCGCAACATCTTCGCGCTCACCTCGCTGCTCGAGGATCGGGGCATGACGGTCACGTCGCACGACAACGGGCGCGAAGCGGTGAAGGCGCTGGCGGAAGCGCCGCAGGTCGACGTGATCCTGATGGACATCATGATGCCCGAGATGGACGGCATCGACACCATCCGCGAGATTCGGCGCATTCCCGCGTGCAAGCACGTGCCGATCATCGCCGTAACGGCCAAGGCGATGAAGGGCGACCGGGAGAAGTGCATGGAGGCCGGAGCCTGGGACTATCTCTCCAAGCCGGTGGACACCGAGCTGATGGTCGGCGTGCTCCGGGCCTGGCTGGGTTAGCCCGCGCGAGGCAACGCTTTCGCGAGCCGATGACTCGACCGACCGATCCGCCGTCCGACCTCGCCTCGGTGTGGCCGATCGAGGAAGCGCGCGCCGACATCCTCATCGTCGACGACCGGCCTGACAAGCGGCTGGTCTACCGGACGGTGCTCGAGGACCTCGGCCCGAAGATCTTCGTCGCGGATTCGGGCCAGCAGGCGCTCAAGCACGTGCTCGAGCGCGAGTTCGCGGTGATCCTGCTCGACGTCAACATGCCGGGCATGGACGGGCTCGAGACCGCGGCCTTGATCCGCAGCCGCGGCCGCTCGGCGCACGTGCCGATCATCTTCATCACCGCCGATTATCACGACGAGGCGCACATGGCGCAGGGCTACGCGCTCGGCGCGGTCGACTACATTGCCTCGCCCATCGTGCCGGAGATCCTGCGCGCCAAGGTGAAAGTGCTTTGCGACCTGTATCTGCTCGCGCAGGCGGCGAAGCGGCAGGCCCGGCAGCATCTGGCGCTGGTCGAGGAGCGCGTCGCCCGCGCGAGCGCGGAAGCCGCGACCAAGCGCCTGGCGTTTCTCGCCAACGCCAGTGCGACGCTCGCCGCCTCGCTCGACTTCACCGCGATCGCCGGCGAGCTGGTGCGGCTGTGCGTTCCCACCGTTGCCGACGCGTGCGTGCTGACGCTCTCCGGCGAGTCTCTGGAGCAGCCGCCGCGCACGCTGTGCTGGCCGGAAGCCGGCACGCCGCTCCCTGAAGGGCAGGCGAGCGAGACCGGAAACCCGTGGCTCGCGGAGGCGATCGAGCGCGTGACGCGCAGCGGACGCGCCGAGGTGTCGGCGGCGCCGGCCCCCGGCGCAGCGGAGACCGGCAACAGCGCCTCCGCCGTGCCGGCGCGCGCGGCGCCTGCGGGCCTGGCCGTGGTTCCGCTCGTTGCCCACGGTCACGCGCTCGGCACGCTCGCGCTGGTCGCGCCACGGCCTTTCGACACCGACACGCTGTCGACGGCGAGCGAGCTTGCCGGGCGCGCCGCCATCGCCCTCGACAACGCGCGACTCTACGAGAAGATTCAGGAGCAGGACCGGCGCAAGGACGAGTTCCTGGCGATGCTGGCGCACGAACTCCGCAATCCGCTGGCGCCGATCAGCAACGCCGCGCACGCGCTACGTGCGGGCGCCCACGATCCGTCGAAGCTCTCCTGGGTGGGCGACGTGATCAGCCGCCAGGTGCGCCAGCTCGTGCGGCTGGTGGACGATCTGCTCGACGTCTCGCGCATCACGCGCGGCAAGATCGAGCTCAAGGTCGAGTCGATCGAGGTGGCGCGCGTGATCGCCGCGGCGGTGGAGACCAGCCGGCCCTACGTCGACGCGCAGCAGCACGCGCTCGAGATCTCGCTTCCGCCCGAGCCGCTTCGCGTCAAGGGCGATTTCGCGCGCGTGGCGCAGGTGCTCGCCAATCTGCTCAACAACGCGGCGAAGTACACCGACAAGGGCGGCCGCATCGCGATAAGCGCGGAGCGCGAGGAGGAGGAGATCGTCTTCCGGGTGCGCGACTCGGGCATCGGTATTCCCAGGGAGCTTCTCACCGCGATCTTCGAGCCGTTCCGGCAGATCGAGCGCACGCTCGACCGCGCGCAGGGCGGCCTGGGCGTGGGGCTCACGCTCGCGCAGCGACTGGTCGAGATGCAGGGCGGCACCATCCGCGCCGACAGCGAGGGACCGGACCGCGGCAGCGAGTTCACGGTGCGCCTGCCCATGGATGCGGCCGCGCCCGCCGCTGCGCCCGAACCCGGCCTCGCGGAGGGCGCGGCGCCGCTCGCCCTGCGCGTGCTGATCGTCGACGACAACCGCGACGTCGCGCACAGCACGGCGCTCCTGCTGCGGGCTTCGGGCTGCAGCGTGCAGCTGGCCTACGACGGCGAGGAAGCAGTGAAGGCGGTTACGGCGCTTCGCCCCGACGTGGCGCTGCTCGACCTGGGGCTGCCCAAGATCGACGGCTACCAGGTCGCCGAGCAGCTCCGCGCCGATCGGCTGAACGACCGGACGCTGCTCGTCGCGCTCTCCGGCTACGGCCAGGATCAGCATCGCGCGCGCTCCAAGCTCGCGGGCTTCGACTATCACATCGTCAAGCCCATCGAGCCCGCGGCGCTGACCGGATTGCTCGCTTCGCTCTGGTCGTGTCGCCAGCCCGAGCCGTCCGGCTCGGGAGCCGCCCTCCCGCGGCGCGAGTCGGCGCACTAGGCCCCGTTCGCGTCGCGCCCGTAGCGTTAACAGGCCCTGGCCCGGCGACCCGGGCGGCGCGCACGGTCGCTCCGGCGTATCATCGCTCTCTTTCGCGTTCGCCGCGGTTGGAAGCATGAAGTTCGTGTCGCGCCTGTTCGCAGCGCTGCCGCGCCGCCTCTTCGTCGCGCTCGCGGTCGCGGCGCTCGCACACGGCGCGGCGGGGCAGGCGCCGGCCGGCATGGACACGGCGCTGAAGAACATGCTCTCGGCCCTGCAGGCCGGCTCGGTGGCCGACTTCGTCGCGCCCGGCGACGACCACTTCAAAGCCGGCATGACCCAGGCCATGCTCGATCAGGTGCGGGCGCAGCTCGGGCCGCGCCTCGCCCGAGGCTACACCTCGACCTTCCTGGGCTCGTTGCGCGAGCAGGGATATACCGTGCTGCTGTGGAAGCTCGAATTCAAGGACGGCAACGACGATCGTCTGGTGACAATGGCCGTGAAGGACGGCAAGGTGGCAGGATTCTTCCTGCGCTGATGCCCGCAACCGCGGCCTCCAAGCGAGCGCCGCCTATCGATGTTCCTTAGCCAGGGAGGCAAGGACCGTGAAACGCACCGCTGCAGCAGCCATGACGCTCGCCCTCGCTTGTGCCGCGGCGAGCGCGCAAGTACCGGCGCCGGCGCCGGGAACCGCGGGCGCGCCCGCGACCGCGCCGGCCAAGGCGCCCGCGCGCGGCAAGGCGGCAGGCGCGCCCGCCGATGCGCGCGTGTGCCTGGAGTTTCCCACCAACGCGCAAGTGATCGCGTGCGCCGAGAAGTACCGCTACCGGAAGGCGCCGATGTAGAGCATGGCCGAATGAATGCGGCCCTACGCTGGCTCGCGCTGGGCGGCGCGAGCCTCGCGCTCGTGGCAGCGGCAGCCTGCGGGCGGTCGAGCAGCGGATCCCGGGACGACGCGGCGATCGCGGCGGCGGTCGAGAAGGCGCGTCTCGAGCAGACGGAGGCCGACCGGACGCTGCGCGAACAGGCCATCGCCGCGGAGCTCGCCCGGCGCGACGCCGAGCAGGCCGATATCGACGCCGAGGCGAGCCGCGAGGCGGAGCGCGAAGCGACGATGGCCCGGCTCGAAGCGCGGCTCCGCGGGGTGCTCGTCGACCCGGCCTCGATGCAGCTCCGCAACGCGCGGCTTGCCCCCGACGGCGCCACGCTGTGCGCCGAATTCAACGCCCGCAACAAGCAGGGCGTCTATCTCGGCTTCAGACGCGCGGTGGTGAGCGATACCGTGCTGTCGCTGGAGCAGGATCCGGACGACGCCTATCGCGAGCCGCAACACCGGTTTGCGGAAATCGCGCGGGCGACGGGCTGCTACTGACCCCACGAAGCGCCTCTCGCCAGCGCGGGCAGCGCCGCTTCGGCCGAGAGGGGCGGGTCGAGCCCGTCGCTTGCTGTCGGCAGGACACGGCCGACCCGCCGATCGCCATCACGTCGCGATGGTGCGGCGCGTCGGCGTTCGCGTCAGTCCCCTTCGCGCGACGCGAGGAACTCCTGCAGCGCCGAGATCTCCATCGGCTTCACGAAGTGCGCGTCGAAGCCGGCGTCGGCCGAGCGCCGCTGGTCCTGCTCCGCGCCGTACCCGCTGACCGCGACGATGAGCGTCCCACCGTTGCCTAGATCCCGGCGCAGCGCCTTGGCGACGTCGTAGCCGTTCATGCCGGGGAGCCCGATGTCGAGCAGCACGATCTCGGGCCGGTATTGCCGCGCGAGCTCGATCGCCTCGGGTCCGCTCGCCGCAGTGCGCACGTCGTTTTCCATGAGCTTCAGGAGCGAGGCGAAGGTCGTCACCGCGTCGGCGTTGTCGTCGACGATCAGGATGCGGCGGCCCTTGAGCGCGGCCCGCGGCGCGGACGGGCGTTCGATCGTCGGCGCGCCTTCGGAGAGCGGAAGCGTGACCTCGAACTCGCTGCCCTTGCCGGGCCCGGGGCTCGAAGCTTTGATGGTGCCGCCGTGCATCTCCACCAGCGTGCGCACGAGGGTAAGGCCCAGGCCCAGGCCGCTGCGCCGGCGCTCCAGCGACGAGTCCGCTTGCACGAAGGGATCCCAGATCCGCGCCAGGTTCTCCGGCTCGATGCCGATGCCGGAATCGCGTACCCGGAGAACGGCGCGGCCGTCCGTCTTGGCGAGCGTGATGTCGATTCGGCCGTGATCGGTGTACTTGGCGGCGTTGTTCAGCAGGTTCTCCACGATTTGGGCGAGCCGCACCGGATCGGCATCCACGACCAGCGCCTCCTTCGGCAGCCGGAGCTCGAGCTTGTCGTCGGCGGAATCGGCGACGGGACGCAGCTCCGAGGCCACCTCCGAGACCGTCGCGGTCAGGTCGACCGGCTCCTTGCGCAGCTCGATGTGCCCGTGCGTGATGCGCGCGACGTCGAGCAGATCGTCGATGAGCCGCACCATGCGGCCGATGTTGCGCTCCATCGACTCGCGCACCTGGCTCGCTTCGCGCGTGTCGGCCCCCACCATGCGCAGCAGCTGCATGCCGTTGCGCAGCGGCGTGAGCGGGTTGCGCAACTCGTGCCCGAGCGTGGCCAGGAACTCGTCCTTGCGCCGGTCGGCTTCGGCGAGCTCGTCGAGCATCCGCTTGCGCTCGGTCACGTCGCGGTTGATCTCCAGGATCTCGAGCACCTCGCCGCCCTCGGACCGGTGCACGGCCTGCCGGCTGTCGACGACGATGCGCGTGCCGTCGCGACGTAGGTGCGAGATCTCGCCCTGCCAGTGGTCCTGGCTGCGCAGCAGCGCGTCGATGTCCGCGCCGGCCGCGGAGCCTTCGGGCAGCAACAGGGCGTGCGAATGCTTGCCGAGCGCTTCCTTCGCCGACCAGCCGTAAGTCCGCTCCGCGCCGCCGTTCCAGAAGGAGATGACGTCGTCGTGGTTGCGGACGATGATCGCGTCGGCGGAAAGGTCGAGCAGCGCCGCTTTCTGCCGCAGCCGCTCGGCCTGTGCGGTGACGTCCTCGACGTCGAGCAGCACGACCACCGCGCCGTCGATCTTGTTCTCGGAGGTGCGATACGGATGGATCCGCAGCAGCTGATGGCGCCCGGCGCGGTCGCGCACCAGCTGCTCCTGCACCTTGACCGAGTCGATCGCCTCCGTGATCGGCGTCTCAAGATCGGGCAGATCGAGTCCCAGGTTCAAGCCCCCGATGTGGCGCCCGGTGTCCGTCGGCAGGACGTCGAACAACTTGACCGCCGCCGGGGTCACGCGCCGGATGCGCAGATCGACGCCTACGGCGATCATCGGCAGGGCGGCGCTCGCGATCAGGTTGCCGAGGTCATTGTGCAGGCGCGAGAGCTCGGCGTTGCGCGTGTGGAGCTGCTCGTTGACGGTGGTGAGCTCTTCGTTGAGCGACTGCAGCTCCTCCTTCGCCGTCTCCAGCTCTTCGTTGGTGCTCTGCAGCTCCTCGTTGGTGGACAGTATCTCCTCGTTGGCCGACTTGAGCTCCTCGTTCGCCGCGTCCTGCTCCTCGATGACCGACTGGAGGTAGTCGCGCGTCGAGGCCAGCTCTTGGCGCAGTCCTCGGGCTTTCGCCTCCTCGCCATCTGCGTGCGGCATCGTCCCGGACGACACGTGCCGGTGCAGCCATCTCGAGAGGCGCGTACCCGGCGCGGACCCGGAGTCGCCGGTTGTCCTTTTGGACTCCGCCCCGGCAGGTGGGTGCCGGTCGTCCTCGAAGAGCACCAGAAAGCATTTCTCGCCCTTCCCCGGCAGCGTCACGGGCACCACCCGCAAATCGATCTTGCGGCTCTCCGATTCGCTCCGCACGCGAACGTCCCTGCGCCGGACCTCGGTCTTGTGCATGCGGGATTCCGCCACCGCACTCCGAAGCTCGAGGAACAGGCCCTCGCGCGCCATCTTGAGCAGGTTGAGGCTCGCCTCGCCGGGCGAGGGCTTGAGATAGGCTCCGGTCTCGCCGCGAAACTGCAGCACCTGGAAGTCGCCGTTGATCAGCGCTCCCGGCGGCGAATACTGGTTCAGCAGAACGCGGTCCGCCTCGCGCAGCCAGTCGGCGAGCACCAGCCCCTGCTCGCGGTCGCGTCCCTGCGGCGACAGGCCCCGGCGGACGCCGTCGACCGCGAAGTGCGGATAGGTGCGCATGGGCGTCTCGCGCTTGCGATAGAGGCGATGCTCTCGATCGATCAGCGTGAACAGCTCCGTGGCGCCGCCGACGGTCTCGGAGGCGCCCAGCAGCAGGAATCCGTCCGGGTTGAGCGCGTAATGGAAGGTGGCGACCACATGCTTCTGGAGCTGCGGCGACAGATAGATGAGCAGATTACGGCAGCTGATCAAGTCGACGCGCGAGAACGGAGGGTCGGCCGTGACGTTCTGCTCGGCGAACACGCACATGTCGCGGATCGTCTTGTGGATGCGGTACTTGCCGTCCTCTTTGGTGAAGAAGCGGCGCAGGCGCTCCGGCGTGACCTCCGCGGCGATGTTCTCCGGATAGATGCCATCGCGCGCCTTCTGCAGCGCCGTCGTATCCGACAGGTCGGTGGCGAAGATCTGGATCGGCGGGCTGGCGCCCTTGTCGTCCAGGAACTCGAGCAGCGCCATCGCCAGCGAGTACGCTTCCTGCCCCGCCGCCACGCCCGGCGACCAGATCCGGATCGCCGTGCCGGGCTGCTTGGTCTTGAGGATCTCCGGAAAAACGCTCGCCTTGAGCGCCTCGAACGTCTCGGGCTCGCGGAAGAAGCTGGTGACGTTGATCAGGATGTCGTGGTAGAGCGCTTCGCGCTCGGAGTGGTCGTTCTCCAGCTGCTGCGCGTATCCGGCCAGGTCCTCCTTCACGTTGAGCACCATGCGCCGCATGATGCGGCGCCGGATCGTCTTGTCGCGGTAAGCGCCGAAGTCCACGCCGAAGCTCGCGCGCAGCAGCTCGAGGATCCGCCGGAAGCTCGCATCCTCGGTCGGCGGAGCGATCTCCGCGATGGCGGGTGTGGTTACGTAAGGATGCTGGCCGATCCGCGCGAGCTCACGGCCGATCTCCGCCGGCGGCAGCGCCACGTCAACGCAGCCGCTGCGCAACGCGCTGAGCGGCATTCCCGGATATCGGGCCGACGCTTCGTCCTGGGCGAGCGTGATCCCGCCTGCCGCCTTGATGTCCTCGAGCCCGAGCGTGCCGTCCGATCCGGTGCCCGAAAGGACGACGCCGATCGCGCCGGATTGCCGGTCCTTGGCGAGCGACCTGAAGAACGAATCGACCGGCAGGTGCTTGCCCGGCATGTGGTCGCGCGCCGTGAGCCGCAGCACGCCGTCGGCGATCGTCATCGTCGTGTTGGGCGCGATCACGTAGAGGCTGTTGGGCTCGACCCTCATGCCGTGCTCGGCTTCACGCACGGGCATCGCGGTGGCTTTCGAAAGGATGGTGTCGAGCTTGCTCTCGTGTCTGGGATCGAGATGCTGCACGAGGACGAAGGCCATGCCGGTGTCGGCGGGCAGAGCTTCGAGCAGCTCACGCACGGCTTCGAGCCCGCCGGCGGAGGCACCGATGCCGACGACGGCGAAGGCTTGCTGGGCGGGAGCTTGCTTTTCCACGGGGCTGCTCGGCTCTCCCGAGGCGGGCGTCGCGTCGGCCATGCCTGGTTGCGCGGGGAATTTTTGCGCAGCCCCCGGGGGGGCGAAGGAACAGCATAGCGCGACCAAGGAAGCGCCGCAATTCCGTGGCCGACAATGTGATGTATCGAACGCCGACACGAGCTCCCGTTCCCTCCTACGCGCGAATCAGCGACTCTCCGATTGCCGCGCGCTACGGCCGGCGTACATTCGCCCCTGCAAGGGACGACAAAGGAAGAACCATGTCCAAGCGGATGATTCTGCTTCTCGTCGCCGCGGCCTTCGTGGGCGGCTGCGCGACGACGAGACCCGTGAGCCCGGCCGATGCCAAGCGCGAGGCGGATTACCGTACCGCGTTGCGCAAGTGCGACCAGATGGGCAGCGCCGAGCGCGCCACCTGCGTCGAGGACGCCAAGGCGCGCTACGGCGTCTCCTGAGCCGGTCCTCGATTCGCGCCGTGCGGCGCCGGCAGTTTCGGCCAATCGCCGCTGCCGCGGCTGCCTGAAGCCGCTTCGCCTTTCGGCTAAGCGGCGGCGCTGAGCTCGACCTCGATTCTGCCGAGCGCTCCGAATTCGACTGCGATGGCGGCGCCGACCGGCACTTCGAGCGCACCCGCGTAAGACCCGGTCGTCACGATCTGCCCTGCCTCGAGCCTGCCGCGGTCGTCGCCGACGGCGAGATGGTTGGCGAGCCAGAAGAACGGACGCAACGGATGACCGTCCGGGTGGCGGCCGTCGCGCCGGTGGAGCGGCCCCGCCGGTCCGTCGACCGCGATCGCGAAGGCCCCAAGCGAGCGCGCCAGGCCGTTTTCGAGCACCGGTCCCACGAACAATCCCTCGTTCGACACCTGGTCGGCGAGCACTTCGGTAAAAGTCGCCGAGACGGGCTCGCGGTAGCGGCTTCCCAGAATCTCCAGCGCGAGCCGCGTCTCCGCGATGGCCGTGCGCAGCTCCTCTTCGTCGTAGCCTCGCTTCCGTGGCGGGAGGTCGCGGCCGAGCACGAAGGCGATCTCGGGCTCGATCCGCGCCGCGCGCCGCGTCGTGACCGGACACGGCGACGCGCAGAAGATCGACGGCGCGAAGATCGCCGCGTAGGACAGCGCGCGCTCGGGCGTGGGCAGCGAGCATTTCCAGCCGCCGGTCGCGGCGCCGAGCATTGCCTGAACCCGGCGCTGGATCGCGAGCGCGTCCTCGAGCGCCACGGGCCGGCAGGCCTCCGGGATGCGCGGACCGGGTTGCCCGGCGCGGCGCGCCGCGAGAAGATGGCGCGCGGCTTTGTCGATCTGGGTGGGCGTCAGCGGCATATGGGCCATTACTCTGGCGCGGGGCGCGCGATTTCCCTGCTCCGCACCGATCACGATCTATCATATCCGCCGCCGACACGCGACCCATGAAAGAGCGCCTCACCGTCTCCGATTGCCTGCCCGTCGACCCGGAGTGCGCGCTGCTCGTGGGGCGCGTTTGGCTACCCGACGCAGGCGGCCCCGCGGTCGCGCACGTGCGCGCCGATGGCGTCTACGACCTCTCGTGCCTCGCTGCCACAAGCAGCGCTCTCTTCGACATCGAGGACCTCGCTTCGGCGGTGCGCGCGATGTCCGACCTGCCGCGAATCGGCTCGCTCGAGGAGACGCTCGCCAACTCGGCGTGGAACCGGCGCGATCCCCGGCATCCGTGGTTCCTCGCGCCCTGCGACCTGCAGGCGATCAAGGCGAGCGGCGTGACGTTCGTCTCCAGCATGCTCGAGCGGGTGATCGAGGAGCAAGCGCGTGGCGATCCCGCCAAGGCGGAATCGGTGCGCAGGGCGATCGTGGCCGTGATCGGCGAGGACCTGGCGAGCGTTCGCCCCGGATCGCCCGAGGCCGCGACGCTCAAGGAGGTGCTGATCGCCCAGGGCGCGTGGTCGCAGTATCTCGAGGTCGGCATCGGACCGGACGCCGAGATCTTCACCAAGTCGCAGCCGATGTCCGCCGTGGGGATCGGCGCCGAGATCGGCATCCATCCGAAGTCGGAATGGAACAATCCGGAGCCCGAGATCGTGCTCGCCGTGTCGAGCCGGGGCGAGAGCGTCGGGGCCACGCTCGGCAACGACGTCAACCTGCGCGACTTCGAGGGGCGGAGCGCGCTGCTCCTTGGCAAGTCCAAGGACAACAACGCCTCCTGCGCGATCGGACCGTTCATTCGCCTCTTCGACGACGAGTTCACGCTCGACGACGTGCGTGCGTGCGAGCTCGCCATGCGCGTCGACGGTCCCGACGGGTTCGTGCTCGAGGGCTCGAGCTCGATGGCGGTGATCAGCCGCGATCCGCTCGACCTCGTCGGCCAGGCGATCGGCGCCAATCACCAGTATCCGGACGGGCTCGTGCTGTTCCTGGGAACGATGTTCGCGCCGACCAAAGACCGCCTCGGACCGGGTCAGGGCTTCACCCATGTGCTGGGCGACATCGTCACCGTCGCCACGCCACGCCTGGGCGCGCTGGTGAACCGCGTCAACCGCTCCGACCGCACTGCGCCGTGGACCTTCGGCGCGCGGGCGCTCGCGGAGAATCTGGCGCGAAGAGGCTTGCTGTAGGGCCGATTCGGCTGGCCGTGCTCGGGCAAACGATTCACGCCTGCGCCGCGTTCGCGCAGACGACGCGGACTCTACGCCCCGAACTCCGTAATCAAGCGGCCGGCGAGCGGCGCCGAATCGACGAGACCCTTGTCGTCGGCGATGCGCTCACCGTTTACCCAGACGCCGTGCACGCCGATCGCGTCGGTGGTGAGCCGTGGCGCGCCACCCGGGAGGTCGAACACGCGCCGCTTAGGTCCGCGGCCCACCGTCGCAGGATCGAACAGCAGGAGATCGGCCGCGAATCCGTCGCGGATCGCGCCGCGCTGGCGCAGCCTGAAGATCTGCGCCGGCAGCCCGGTGAGGCGGCGCACAGCCGCGCTCATTGCCATGGCGTGGCGCTCGCGCGCCCAGTGGCCGAGCAGGTGCAGCCCGAAGCCGGCGTCGTTGAAAAATGTGAGGTGCGCGCCGGCATCCGACAGGCTCACCAGGCTATGCGGATGATTGAGCATCCGGCCGACGGCTTCCTCGTCCGAGTTGAGCAGGAGCGCGGTGAACACCGTGCGCAGTCCCTCGGAGAGCGCGAGATCAAGCATCACGTCGAGCGGATCGCGGTCTTCGGCTTGCGCGATGTCGGCGACGGTGCGCTGCTCGTACGCGGCGTTGGCCGGCGAGGCCTCGACGACCTCCACCTTGTCCCATTCGCCGTTGAACAAGCGGAACTTGCTCGGCGCGGCCAGCTCGGCGCGCACGCCGTCGCGGAACGCGCGGCTCGCCAGCACCGCTTCGAGCGCTGCACCCGAGAGCCCTAGCGCTGGCTTCCAGCTCGCGAGCCCCTCCACCGGGTACGGCGAGACGAGCGTGAAGTCCATGGTCAGCGGGCAGCACGACACCTGGCCGATGAGCGCACGGCCGCGGGTGTTGGCTGCGGCGATGGCGTCGAGGTCGTCGAAGACCGCGCGCGGGTTGGTGCCGTTGTGCAGCAGCGCCGCGATCATTACCGGCCGGCCGCTGTCCGCGGCCAGCGACTCCAGGAACGACATCGCGGTGTCGCCGCCCTTGGTGAGCATGAAGACGCCGCGCCCCGATTCGCCCATCGCTCCGACCAGCGCGCGCATCTCGCGCTCGTCGGCGAGTCGCGACGGCATCGGCAGCCCGCCTTCGCCGTTGTGCGCGGGCGACGTGCTGCTCGCGAAGCCCACCGCGCCCGCCGCCATCGCTTCGCGCACGATGGCCTGCATCGCGGCGAGCTCCGCGTCGGTGGCCGCGCGCCGCGCGGCCTCCTCGCCCATCACATACGTGCGCACGCCGCTGTGGCCGACGTACGCCGCGACGTTGACCGCGCTGCCGGCGCGGCGAAGCTGTCCGAGATACTGCGGGAAGGTTTCGAACTCCCAGACGATGCCCCGGCGCAGCACGTCGAGCGACATGCCTTCGACGTGCGTCAGGTTGCGCATCGTGAGCTCGCGGTCGCGCGGCCGGCACGGCGCGATGGTGAAGCCGCAGTTGCCGATCACCGCCGTGGTGACGCCGAGGCCGGGCGAGGGCCGCACGTATGGATCCCAGGTGATCTGCGCATCGAAGTGGGTGTGGCTGTCGACGATGCCCGGCATCAGCGCCAGCCCGTCGCAGGCGATGGACTGGCGAGCGCTTCCCGGGTCGCGGCCGATGCCGACGATGCGGTCGCCATCGACAGCGACGTCCGCAATCGACGGCGGCGCGCCGCTGCCGTCGAGCACGAGCACGTTACGGAAGACGAGATCGTGCACGGCGGGCGGCGCTCGACTTGGGGTGCCTACAGGATGAACTGCGACAGGTTGTCGTCCCTGGCGATGCCGGCGAGCCGCTCGTCGACGTACCTGGCGTCGATCGAGATCGTCTGCCCGTCGAGCCTCGCCGCGTCGAACGAGATCTCGTCCAGCAGCCGCTCCATCACGGTGTAGAGCCGCCGCGCGCCGATATTCTCCTGCTTCTCGTTCACCTGGTAGGCGATCTCGGCGAGCCGGCGGATGCCGTCCGGACGGAAATCGAGCTCGACGCGCTCGGTCGCGAGCAGCGCCTGGTACTGCCGGGTGAGGCAGGCGTCGGTCGCGGTCAGGATCTGCTCGAAGTCCGAAACCGAGAGCGAGCTGAGCTCGACGCGGATGGGAAAACGCCCCTGCAGCTCGGGGATCAAGTCCGACGGCTTCGCGAAGTGGAACGCGCCGCTGGCGATGAACAATATGTGATCGGTCTTGATCATGCCGTATTTGGTGGCGACCGTCGTTCCCTCCACCAGCGGCAGCAGGTCGCGCTGGACGCCCTGACGCGAGACGTCGGCGCCGGCGGTTTCCTGGCGGCTCGCGATCTTGTCGATCTCGTCCAGGAACACGATGCCGTTCTGCTCCACGTTGGCGAGCGCCTTCGCCTTGAGATCGTCGTCGTTGACGAGCTTGGCCGCTTCCTCTTCGATCAGCGCCTTCATCGCCTCGCCGACCTTCATGCGCTTGACCTTGCGCCGTCCGCCCGACATCTGCTGGAACATGCCCTGGATCTGGCTCGTGAGGTCCTCCATGCCGGGCGGGGCGAGGATCTCCATCTGCGCCGGCAGCACGGACACCTCGACCTCGATCTCCTTGTCGTCGAGCTTGCCCTCGCGCAGCATCTTGCGGAATTTCTGCCGCGTGGCCGAGTCGGTGGGCTGCATGTCGTGGAGGTTGACCTCGCGCACCGGCGGCAGCAGCGCGTCGAGCACGCGCTCCTCCGCGCCCTCGCTGGCGCGGTCTCGCACCTTGCGCGTTTCCTGCTCGCGCGTCTGCTTGATGGCGCTCTCGGCGAGATCGCGGACGATCGTGTCGACGTCGCGGCCGACGTAGCCGACCTCGGTGAACTTGGTCGCCTCGACCTTGATGAACGGCGCGTCGGCGAGCCGCGCCAGACGGCGCGCGATCTCGGTCTTGCCCACCCCGGTCGGGCCGATCATCAGGATGTTCTTCGGCGTGATCTCCTGGCGCAGCGGCTCGCCGACCTGCTGCCGGCGCCAGCGGTTCCGGAGCGCGATCGCCACCGCCCGCTTGGCGGCGTCCTGGCCGACGATGTGCTTGTTCAATTCGTGCACGATCTCGGACGGGGTCATGATGAACGAGATGGCGGGGGCGGTTCGGAAAGCAGAACGGCCGCCCTGTGAAGGCGGCCGTCGTATTCTACCCCGTTCGCTCGGCTGCCGATCGAGCCGGCGCCAGGAGCAGATTCACGTGCCGCTCACGGGCCTACGAACAGATTCATGCAGTGCCCGGGCGAGGAGCTGGCAGCGCCGATCGCGCCGCCGCGCGCGATGCACTGGCTCGGCGGCAGCGGCGCGCGCTGCTCGACGCTGGCGACCAGCAGGTCGAACGCGTGCTGGGCGTGCGGAAGGATGTATTCGAGCGATGGATAGAAGGTCTTGTAGTTCTCGATATGGTTGCCGTTCTGCACCTCGTAGAGGCGATAGGCCGGCGTCGGCCGGTGCGGGAATCCCGGCTGTGCCTCGAAACCCGCCTCGACCGCGCGCGCATAGGCGCGTCCGTGGTGGTCGATCGGCAGCAGCGCGTCCAGCGTGCCCTGGACGGTGATCAGCGGCTGCCGGATGAGCCCCGTGGTCGCGAAGTCGGCAACGTTGTCGCCCACGTCGGAGAACGACAGCCGCTGCACGTAGTTGTACGTGTCGAGCCCGCTGCCGTACGTGTCGTAGGTGGGATCGAGCCGCTTCTGCCACTGGCACATCGTCACTTCCCAATACGAGTAGTAGTAGCGCGCCCACATCGAGTTCAGCGGGGACGGCACGGCCATCGTGACGGGAACGACAAGATCGAGCGGATAGCCCGCGCCACGAATGTTCTTCGCCGCGGTGCTGCTCGCGTCGAACAGGGAAGCCTCGTAGTCGGGGTAGTCGAGCACTCCCGCAGGGAGGTCCGTCAGCAAGTTCGGCGCGTGCTCGTCGACGTACGTCCCCTCCCAGTCGATGCCGCCGTCGAAGAGCTGAGGCGCCAACTCGACCGCGCGGCGCACCTGATAGCCGCCGTTCGAAGTGCCGACGGCATAGGTGAATCGGGGCAAGCCGCGGTATGCCGCCTGGATGCCCTTCCGGGCGAGGTTCGCGGCATCGATCATGTACTGGGCCCAGGTGCTGAATTCCTTGCCCGGGTCGTTATCGTAGAAGTGGACGTATGTCGTCGAAGTCGGGTTCAGCCGGCAGCCGAGCGGATCGGCGCTGGTCGTCAAATAGAAGTTGAGGACGCCCTTGTTCTGCGACGCGAAGGCGTAGCCCCGCTGCACCACGTAGTCGCTCCAGCCGTAGTCGCTGCTGAATTCGCTGCGCTGCGCAGGCGTGCCGGCGACGACGAGCCGTCCGTTCCAGCTGTCCGGAAGGCGCAGCAGGAAGCGGGCTTGGCCGGTCGGATCGGAGGCGATCCGGCCGTTGATCTGGAGGCCCGGGACGGCGACGGTGATCGGCGTCTTGTCTTCCGGGGGGCTCGCCACGGCATTGATCAGGATCGCCCTGTCCGTTCGCGGCGTGAACGCGAAAGGCGGAAGCGGGAACGGAAGCCCGGGCTGCCAGACGTTATCGGGCGGCGTCGTAGGGTTGGCGTCCGTTGCGTCCCCGTTCGTCGTCAGGTCGCCCTTGTGGAAGCAGGTGACGTCAGCGAGTTGATTGCCGAATGCCTTGAGGACCTGATCGCAGGTAGCCGGCGGCGGCGCGTTCGGCGGAAGGCCCGCACCCGCGCCGAACGAGGTAAGCAGCGCCACTGCAGCTAACGAAAACTCCCGTACCAACATCATTTGCCTCCCAAGAGTAAAACGAACGGAGACCACCGCCCCGCTAAAAAGCCCGCGCCGCGTCCGCACGATCATGCGCTTAGCGGAGCGTGGCTTTCTGCACGGCGATGAGCTGTCAAGGCTGCCCGCTCGCTTCGAAGATACCGGGTCGACACGACCCCGGGCGAGCCGGGCCCGAAGTGTAGCGTGAATCGCAAGCGAAGCGGAACATCTTTTGTGTTCGGAAGCCACGTTTGGCAACATCGCCGCCTTCGCTTATGATCGGCTTCGCCCGCGCCGTGATCCCGAGCCGAAGTGGTCTACGCATCAAGAAAATGAAGCAAGCACGAGTCGGTTTCGTGCCTGCAGGATTCGTCGCGGCAGCGCGGGCGGGCGTTAGATCGCGACGGTGGGCCGACCGCACGCAACACCGCACGAGGCACGTCACGCAAGGCGCCGACAAGCTGATGGTGAGCGCGCAGCTTTCGGGACTTTCTCCCGGCGGCGACGGCTGCCACATCCACGTGGCATGATCCGCCAGTGCTGACCGCGTGAGGACCCTCGCCGCCGTCGCCGCGCTGCTCGTGCTCGCCTCGTGCGGCGGCGCGCCTCCCCGCGAAGCCGCCAAGAAGGGCGCGATGGGGGTGGCGCGGCTGCAACCGAAGAACGGCAGCACCGTGCGCGGCGTCGTGTCCTTCACCCAGACCGGCGACAAGGTCTCGGTGGCCGGAGATTTCTACGAGCTCACTCCGGGGCCGCACAGCATCTACATCCACGAAGTGGGCAACTGCAGCTCGCGCAACGCCGCCAGCGCCGGTCCGGTGTGGAATCTAGCCGGCCACACGGGCAAGCCTACCGGTGCGCTGCCGGAGATCTTCGCCGGATCCGAGGGCCGCGCCAACCTTTCGGGGTCGTTGCCGCGCGTCTCCGTGGGCACCGGCCGGCCCGATGACGTCATCGGCCGCGCCGTGGTCCTCTATGCCGACGTGGATCGGGATCCCAAGGCGCAGTTCGACGTCCCGAACAACCGCATCGCCTGCGGCGTCGTCGAGCCGAGCACCGGGCTGGATCTGAAGGAGTTGCTCTAGCGTCGAATTGGAAAGAGCGAAGCCAGCGCCATGGGATTTCTCGCCGGCAAGAAGATCCTGATCACGGGGGTGCTCTCCAGCCGCTCGATCGCCTACGGGGTGGCGCAGGCTTGCCGGCGCGAGGGTGCGACGCTCGCCTTAACCTACGTCAACGACGAGCTCAAGGAACGCGTCGTGAAGCTGGCGGCGGAATTCGGCCCGGTGCCGGTGCTCAAGTGCGACGTCACCCGCGACGAGGACATCGCCGGTCTGTTTGAAGCGTTGCGCCACGAGTGGGACGGCCTCGACGGGATGCTGCACTCGATCGCCTTCGCCCCGCGCGAGACCCTCGCCGGCGATTTCCTCGAAGGGCTGTCGCGCTCCGCTTTCGCCACGGCGCACGACGTGAGCTCGTACAGCTTCGCCGCGCTGGCCAAGGGCGCACGCCCGCTGATGGCGGGACGCAACGCGGCGCTGCTCACGCTCACCTACCTCGGCGCAGTGCGGGCGATACCGAGCTACAACGTGATGGGGCTTGCCAAGGCGAGCCTGGAGGCGAACGTGCGCTATCTCGCGCAGGCGCTCGGGCCCGAGGGCATCCGCGTGAACGCGATCTCGGCCGGGCCGATCAAGACGCTCGCCGCCGCGGGCATCGGCGGCTTCTCGAAGATCCTGCGCTTCGTCGAGAAGACGGCGCCGCTCAAGCGCAACGTGACCATCGAGGAAGTCGGCAACGTCGCCGCGTTCCTGCTGTCCGATCTGGCGAGCGCGGTGACCGGCGAGATCACCTACGTCGACTGCGGTTTCTCCATCGTCGCGGCGGGCATGGGTGAGGAGTGATCGAGCAGCGCCCGCGTACGACGCCGTAATCGTCGGCGGCGGTCACAACGGCCTGACTTGCGCGTGCTATCTGGCGGCGGGCGGACTGAAAGTCGCCGTGTTCGAGCGCCGGCGCGTGGTTGGCGGCGCCGCGGTCACCGAGGAGTTCCATCCCGGTTTCCGCAATTCGACCGCGAGCTACACGGTAAGCCTGCTGCACCCGAAGGTGATCCGGGAGCTCAACCTCGGCGCGCACGGGCTCGGCATCGTCGAGCGTCCGCTGGCCAATTTCCTGCCGCTGGGACCGGATCAGTGCCTCAAGGTCGGCGGCGGGCTCGCTGCGACGCAAGCCGAGGTCGCGCGCTTCTCCGCGCGCGACGCGCAAGCGCTGCCCGACTATTACGCTAGGCTCGATCGGGTCGCGGACGTGCTGCGCGCGCTCGCGCTGGAGACGCCGCCCAACATCGGCGGCGGCCTGGTCGACTGGATGCGCGCCTGGAACGTCGGTGGCCGGCTCAAAAGGCTGGACCTTCCGGGGCGGCGCGACGTGCTCGACCTCTTCACCAAGAGCGCGGGCGACGTGCTCGACGCGCGCTTCGAGTCCGAGCCGATCAAGGCCGCGTTCGGGTTCGACGCGGTGGTGGGCAACTTCGCGAGCCCGTACACGCCCGGCTCGGCCTACGTCCTGCTGCACCACGTGTTCGGCGAGGTGAACGGCAGGCGCGGGACGTGGGGCCACGCGCTCGGCGGCATGGGCGCGATCACGCAGGCGATGGCGCGCGAAGCGGTCGCGCGCGGCGTGCAGATATTCACCGGCCGTGCGGTGGAGCAGGTGAGCGTCCGTGACGGCCGCGCGACGGGCATCGTGCTCGCGGGCGGCGACGAGGTCTCCGCCCGATGCGTCGTGGCCAACGTCAACCCGAAGCTTCTCTATCTGCGGATGATCGACGCGAGCGCGCTGGACCCCGACTTCAGGGGGCGCATCGAGGCCTATCGCTGCGCATCGGCGAGCTTCCGCATGAATGTCGCGCTCGATCGACTCCCGGATTTCTCCTGTCTTCCCGGCGACGGACCGCATCTGCGCTCGGGCATCATCGTCGCGCCTTCGCTCGCCTACATGGAGCGTGCGTACTTCGATGCGCGACGCGACGGCTGGTCACGCGAGCCCATCGTCGAGATGCTCGTGCCATCGCTGGTCGACTCGAGCCTCGCGCCGCCGGGCAAGCATGTCGCGAGCCTCTTCTGCCAGCATGCCAATCCGGAGCTGAACGGGGGCCGCTCCTGGGACGACGCGAGAAAGCAGGTGGCCGAGCTGATGCTCGACACGGTGGAGCGCTATGCGCCGAACTTCCGCGCCAGCGTGATCGCGTGGCGGGCGCTTTCTCCGCTCGATCTCGAGCGCGAGTTCGGGCTCGTCGGCGGCGACATCTTTCACGGCGCGCTCGGACTCGATCAACTCTTCTCGGCCCGCCCCGTGCTCGGCCACGGCAACTATCGCGGCCCGATCAAGCGCCTGTACATGTGCGGCTCCGGCACGCATCCAGGCGGCGGCGTCTCGGGATTGCCAGGGCACAACGCCGCGCGCGAGATCCTGCGCGACGCTCGGCGGCGGCGCATCTGACTCCGAGATGTGTGCGGCGCGGCGCCGTCTGCGGCGAGCGCGCGAGGCTGCTGCTGGCTGGCCAAGATCAAGGCAGGTAGGCGCAAAAAAGGCGGCGCCCCGCGACGGTTTCGTCGCGGGGCGCCAGGGGCATACAGCCGAAGCCAGCCGATAAGCCGGGTTCTGTTACGGCGCGCTCCTTTCGAGCCGCGCTATGACCGTCATTCATCTGGGCGTCACGTTGCCGTGACGCTCGAGCCACCTACCCGCGGACTCGGCGAGCAGCGTCGTCGCCCGCTTACTTGGTGTTGCTCCGGATGGAGGTTGCCGCGTTTCACCCGCATCCTTGACGGATGCGACTCGTCTCTGTGGCCCTGTTCCTCGCCTTGGCCGCCTAATCGCGCGGTTATAGCGTCTGGGCGTTACCCAGCATCCTGCTCTGCGGAGCCCGGACTTTCCTCTGCCGGCGCCGGATCGCTCCGGTCCGACAGCGACGGTCTGGCTGACTTCGAACGCGCATTTTAGCATTCGACCCGCCAGCGCATTGTGGCGCCGGCGTTGAGCGGCACCACCGTCTCGCCGCCGAAGGCGTATTCGGCCGGCACGGCCCACTGCTCGCTTACCAGCGTGACCGTATCGCGGTTACGTGGCAAGCCGTAGAAATCCGGCCCGTGATGGCTGGCGAAGCCTTCCAGACGGCCGAGCGCCCCGGCGGCCTCGAACGCCTCCGCGTAGAGCTCCAGCGCGGCGTGCGCCGTATAGCAGCCGGCGCAGCCGCACGCCGATTCCTTCGCGCTTCGCGCGTGCGGCGCCGAGTCCGTCCCGAGGAAGAATTTGGGATTGCCGCCCGTCGCGGCTGCCAGCACCGCCCGGCGGTGCGCTTCGCGCTTGAGCACGGGCAGGCAGTACCGGTGCGGGCGCAGACCTGCGGCGAACAGCGCGTTGCGCGAGTAGGCGAGATGCTGCACGGTGATCGTCGCGCCGACGTGCGCCGGAGCAGCGGCGACGAAATCGACCCCTTCCCGGGTGGTCACGTGCTCGAGGACCACCTTGAGCGCGGGGAAGTCGCGGATCACGCGCGCGAGCGTCGTCTCGATGAACACGCGTTCCCGGTCGAACACGTCGACCTCGCTCGCCGTCGTCTCGCCGTGGACCAGCAGCGGCAGCCCGTGCTCCTGCATGGCCTCCAGGGCGGGATAGGCGCGCTCGACGGCGGTCACGCCGCGGGCGGAATGGGTGGTCGCCCCGGCCGGGTAGTATTTCACGCCGATAACGAAGCCGCTTTGGCTCGCCCGCGCGATCTCCGTCGCCGGCATGTCGTCGGTGAGATAGAGGGTCATGAGCGGCGCGAACCGCGAGTCGGGCAGCGTTGCCGCCGCGATGCGCTCGCGGTAAGCTGCCGCGGCCTCGACCGTGGTCACCGGAGGGTCGAGATTGGGCATGACCACCGCCCGTGCAAACACGCGCGCCGTCGCGGCGACGACCGAGCGCATCGACTCCCCATCGCGAAGATGCAGGTGCCAGTCGTCCGGCCGAGTGAGGGTCAGCGTCGCGGGCATTGGAAATTTTTACAACGGTCGATTATAGCCACCGTCCCGAACGGTCCGCGGTGGTCCACTACAGAACGATCGCGCTCGCGGCCGGCCCGCAGAGCAAGGGATAGTGGCTTGCACTCCGCCGTTGGCGCTATAATCCGCGGTTTCTTGCAGTGGGCCTTTCGAGCCCCAATCGGAATCCAAACGCCCGCGTCGCTTCGGGCCGCCTCGCCGATGGCGTGGTCTTCGAGCGACGCGCGAAACGATGTCGTTGCGGGAAGGTGCGAGCGTGGCAACAAAAAACGTCGCCAAGAAAGTCAAAGACCTGAACGAGCAGGATCTGCTCAAGGCGCCCGAGCGCGAGTACATGAACGAGGCGCAGCGTGCGTTCTTCAAGCAGCGGCTGCTCGAGCTCCGCGCGCAGCTCCTCAACAACGCCGACGACACCGGCCAGCACCTGCGCGAGAACGAGATCACGACCGATCCGTCGGACCGCGCCACGCTCGAAGAGGAATACACGCTCGAGCTCCGCACCCGCGACCGCGAGCGCAAGCTTCTGAAGAAGGTGGAGAAGTCGCTGCGCATGATCGAGGACGGCAGCTACGGCTACTGCGAGGAGACCGGCGAGCCGATCGGCATTCCGCGGCTGCTGGCGCGTCCGACGGCGACGCTGTCGCTGGAAGCGCAGGAGCGCCGCGAGCGCGTGCAGAAGCTCTACGGCGACTGAAGCTCGCTTCAGCTGCGCAAGCCAAACGGCCCGGGAATCTCCGGGCCGTTTCCTTCGAGGCCGCCGCCTGGCAGGGTTCGCCGGCTACATGCCGAAGAAGATGGCCCGGTGCGACCAGCCGCCGGCCATGAAGAAAAGCAGCGGGATCGACAGTGCGGTGTTGGTGCGCGAGGCCAGGAAGGCCGCGCGCCGGGCCTTGTTCTTTTCCTCGTCGGAGGCGGGCTTGAGCCCGAGGATCTTCTGCTGGTTGGGCCAGATCAGCACCCAGACGTTGAACAGCATGATCGTCCCGAGCCAGGCGCCGATGCCGATGGGGGCCATGCCGTTGCGCAGGGTGAACGCGTCCACGAACTTGTCGGCGAGCAGCACCGCGCCCGCGAGCCAGGTCACCACCGCCGCCCAGCGGAAGTAGAGCAACGCCCGCGGCGCGACGTGCTTGGTGATGCCGGCGGCGGTGCCGTCCGCGGTCGCCGCCTTGAGCGCGGCGACCTGCACGAAGTTGAAGTAGTAGAGCAGGCCGATCCACATCACGCCGGCCAGGAAGTGCACCCATCTCGCCAACGCGGGAACGTAGTCCATTGTCGTCACCTCCTTAGCCGAGAAGGCTCTTCGCCACGAAGTACAGGATGACCGTGAGCACGAGGCCCGTGACGATGGTGCCCCAAAGCGAGTCGAGCGGATTCTTCATCGGATTTCCCCCTTGCGTCGTTGCCGGACGACTGACGCCTGAATGCGCCGCGAACTCCGGACCCGCGGCGCTGTCGATGACGATTGTAGCAAGCGCGGCCGGGACGATCCACCGGCCGCGGCTTGCACGCGATCGTCCCGGCCCGCCCGTTCCATCGCACGCGGTCTCGCTTGCGGCAGATCGCGCCTCAACCGGAGACCAATCATGGCAACACTGGCTGCACTGGAAACCGCAACCCCTCACGCCCTGCTGCGCCTGCCGTACCCGGAGGATGCGCTCGCACCCATCATTTCGGCGCGCACCGTGGCGCTGCACCACGGCAAACACCACAAGGGCTACGTCGACAAGACCAATGAGCTCATCAGCGGGACGGAGTTCGAAGGCCAGGCGCTCGAACGCATCGTCCTCGCGACCGCCGGGAAACCGGAGCACTCGAAGCTGTTCAACAACGCCGCCCAGGCCTGGAACCACGCCTTCTACTGGCGCTCGCTCAAGCCCAAGGGCGGCGGCGCGCCTACCGGCGATCTCGCGGCGAAGATCGAATCGGCGTTCGGCGGCCTCGACGCGCTCAAGAAGAAGCTCGCCACGGCAGGCGTGGAGCGCTTCGGCAGCGGCTGGGCCTGGCTGGTGAGCGACGGCAAGACCCTCAAGGTCGTGAGCACGCCCAACGCCGAGGTCCCATTCACCAAGGGAGAGACGCCGCTGCTCACCATCGATGTCTGGGAGCACGCCTACTACGTCGACTATCAGAACCGTCGCGCCGACTACCTGCAGGCGGTGATCGACAAGCTGCTCAACTGGGAATTCGCCGCCGAGAACCTCGCCCGCACCTGAACCGGAAGCTGGCGCCTGGCCCGGCTCGCCGCCGGGCGTGCCTTGTTGCGTCCTGGGGAAGCGGCGATAATGAGCCCCCGCTACCCCGCAAGGGCTCCAGCGCCAGTCCGATGGCATTTCCGCTGTTCCCGAAATCGGGCAAGAAGGTCGCCGGGCGCCGCGTCAAGCATGAAGCGACGCCGCCCGCCGAAGACCCGCGCCCCAGGATCGCCCATCCGGTAGCCTCAGCCCGGGAGGTCGCCGCGTCCGTCAAGGGGCGTGCCCGGGTACCGTCCTCGCCGATGCCGGAGCCGAGCGTGCTCGATCCGCGCGAGGTCACGGTCACCGGTCCGTCCAGCCTGATCAATCTGTCCGGAACCGGCGATCAGGGCATCAAAGTCGCCGAGGCCAATCCCGGTCTGTGCCCCGTGCTGGAAAACGCCGCGCTGCTCTACGCCAACGGACAATCCGCGCCGGCCCGCACCGTGCTCGCGCAGGGCATCGTCGAGGACAACGATGCGAAGGGCTCGCCGCTCGCGTGGCTCGCGCTCTTCGACCTGCTGCAGCGCGCCAACGACCGCGCCGCCTTCGATCAGCTCGCCCTGCAGTACGTCGTCGCGTTCGAGCGATCCGCGCCGGCGTGGGAAGAGCGCGTCACGCAGTCGCGCCCCGGCCCGCGACCGTCCCCGGGCGGATATTTCGGGCTGACGGGGAAGCTCGGCAGCGCCAACGCGGCGCAGATCGACAACATGCTCGCGGCCACCCAGAAGCAGCCGCAGGTGCGGTTGGACCTCGGCTCTCTCACCGGCGCGGATGATGCGGGCGCGAGGCTTCTGGCGCACGCGCTGGCGGCGCTGCGCAAGCGCCACTACGGCCTGGTTCTGCAGCATCCCGAGAAGATCCGCCGCGCGCTCGAAGGCGCCGTGAAACAGGGCCGCGATGCAGGGGAAGGCTATTGGACCCTGCTGCTCGAAATGCTGCAGTGGCAGAACGATCGTGCGGAGTTCGAGGATCGAGCGGTCGATTTCGCCGTCGCCTTCGAGGTCTCGCCGCCGTCGTGGGAGCCGCCGCCGTCGAACGAGGCTGAGGCGAGCCGCGGCGGCGCGCCGGTGGTCGCGCCCGAGCGTGCCGAGGCGCTGGCCTTCAGCGGGGTGATGACCGGACCGAGCGATCCGCAGCTCGCGAAGCTCGCGGAGTTCCGCGAAGGTCGCACGGTGGTCCCGCTCGACATGAGCGCGGTCGAGCGCATCGATTTCGTCTGCGCCGGCGCGCTGCTCAACGCGATCATCCGCACCGAGAGCCTGCGCAAGACGGTGCAGATCGCCGGCGCGTCGCCCATCGTCCGCGCGCTGCTGCTACTGATCGGCATCTCGCCGCGGCATTTCATCAAGGCCGTGCAGTAGCTTCCGGGCACGGGCCGCGCGGCGGCGCGAGCTTCGCCGGATCCATGGAAAACTTCTACGGCACGACGATTCTTTCCGTGCGGCGCGGAGCCAGCGTGGCCCTCGGCGGCGACGGCCAGGTGACGCTGGGCAACGTGGTCATCAAGGCCACGGCGCGCAAGGTGCGCAGGCTCTACGCCGACCGCGTGCTGGCGGGCTTCGCAGGTGCCACCGCGGACGCGTTCACGTTGTTCGAGCGCTTCGAGGCGAAGCTCGACAAGCATCAGGGGCAGCTCCAGCGCGCGGCCGTCGAGCTAGCCAAGGACTGGCGCTCGGACCGCGTGCTGCGCCGCCTCGAGGCCATGCTGGCCGTGGCCGATGCCGCGACCTCGCTGGTCATCACCGGCTCGGGTGACGTGCTCGAGCCCGAGCAGGGCATCGTCGCCATCGGCTCCGGCGGCGCGTTCGCCCAGGCCGCGGCGCGCGCGCTCCTCGAGCACACCGCCTTAAGCGCCGCCGACATCGTCAAGCAGGCGCTCATCATCGCCGGAGATCTCTGCATCTACACCAACCAGAACCACGTGATCGAAGTGCTGGGGACGGCGTGAGACGCGCAGGGCCGTCCCCAGCGTCGAATTCCGCCGCCGCGGGGGGCAGCGCAGCGGCGAGGCCGCAAGCGCGGGAGGATCCTGCAAGCGCGCCCGCCGACGCCGACGCGATCGTCGTGGGCGCGGGGCCGGTGGGCATGGCGCTCGCCGCCGCGCTCGCGCGCGAGCGTCTCTCGGTAGCGCTCGTCGACCGTGGCGAGCTCGCAGCGTTCGACGCACCCGCGGGCGCTGACGATTGGGACGCCCGGGTCTACGCGATCAGCCCCGGAAGCGCCGAGTTCCTGCGCGGCATCGGCGTCTGGCAGCGATTGCCGCAGGAGCGGCTGACGCCGATCGAGACCATGGACGTGCGCGGCGACGACGGCGGACGGATCCGCTTTTCGGCCTACGAGCTGGGCGAGCGCGCGCTCGCCTGGATCGTCGAGCACCGCGAGCTTTGCCGCTCGCTCGTCGAATCGGTGCGCACCGCGGGACCGGTCGAAGTGCTCGCGCCCTGCGACCCGAGCGCGGTGTCGTGGCGCGTCGACGCGGCCGTTCTCACGCTCGCCGACGGGCGCGCGTTGACGGCCCGCGTGATCGTCGGCGCGGACGGCGTGCGCTCGTGGCTGCGGCGCGAGGCGGGCATCGAGCGCGAGCCGCGGCCGTACCAGCAGAGCGCCATCGTGGCCAATTTCGCCTGCGAACGCGCCCACCGCGGGCGCGCGTTCCAGTGGTTTCTCGCCGGAAGCGGCGTGCTCGCCTGGCTGCCGCTGCCGGGTCGCCGCATATCGATGGTGTGGTCGGCGCCGGACGCGCTGGCCGCCGAGCTCGCCTCGATCGATCCGGCGGCGCTCGCCTCGCGCGTCGGCGAGGCCGGGGAGCACGCGCTCGGAGCGCTCACGCCGATCACGCCGGCGGCGAGCTTCGCTCTGTCGTTTTTGCGGCTGCCTTCGATCATCGCGCACCGGCTGGCGCTGGTCGGTGACGCGGCGCACGGCGTACATCCGCTCGCCGGTCAGGGCCTCAACCTGGGTCTGGGCGACGCCGCGGCGCTCGCGAGCGTGCTCGGCGCGGCACGCGTGGTAGGCGACGTCGGCGCGCCGCTCGTCCTGGAGCGCTACGCGCACAAGCGCGCCGGACCGGTCCTCGCGATGCAGCTGGCGACCGACGGTCTGATCCGGCTGTTCGCGCCGCCGGCGCTCAAGCGCCTGCGCAACGTTGGCATGCGCGCCGTCGGTGCGTTCTCGCCGGTGAAGAGGCTACTGGCGCAACCCGCGCTGCGTTAAACTGTCAGGCTCACCCGAATCGGAGCGGCAATGCGATTGACCTCGTTACTCATCCTGGCGGCGGTGGTCCTGGCGCCGTGGCGCGCCGCGCTCGCCGACGAGCCGCGCACCGACGCCGCCACGCCGGCTTCTCCGGAGGCCGCGGCGGTGAAGCAGCTCTTGGAGAAGAAGTTCCCGGGCGCCGCGATCTCGAACGTCGCCAAGTCGCCGTACTTCGGCCTCTACGAGGCGCAATTCGACGATCGCGTGGTCTACACCGACGCCGGCGTGAATTACGTGGTGGTCGGCGCGATCTACGACGCCAACACCAAGAAGAACCTGACCGAGGCGCGGCAGCGCGAATTGAACCGCGTCGCGTGGGATTCGCTCCCGCTCAACCTCGCGTTCAAGCGCGTGAAGGGCAACGGGACCCGCAAGCTAGCGATTTTTGCCGACGCCGACTGCCCGTTCTGCAAGCGCCTGGAAGGCGACATCCGCAAGCTGAACGACGTGACGATCTACACCTTCCTCTTCCCCATCGACCAGCTCCACCCCGACGCCTCGCGCAAGTCGGCGATCATCTGGTGCGCGCCCGATCGGGCCAAGGCGTGGGACGACTTCTTCGCCTCCGGCAAGCTTCCCGACAACAAGGGCGACTGCCCGACGCCGATCAAGGAGACCGCCGCGCTGGGCGAGAGGCTCCACGTCTCGGCCACGCCGACGCTGGTGTTCGCGGACGGATCGGTGGTCCCGGGCGCCATTCCGCTGGCACAGCTCGAGACCGAGATCAACAAGGGCGAGGCGGAAGCGAAGAAGCTGGCCGCCGCGAAGAAGCAGTAACCCAGGCCAGCCGCAGACATGGCCATCCTGGACTTCATCGGCAAGCAGTTCATCGACATCATCCAGTGGACGGATGATTCCCGGGACACGCTCTCCTATCGCTTCCCCGACGAGGACAAGGAGATCAAGCGCGGCGCGCAGTTGATCGTTCGCGAGTCGCAGATCGCGCAGTTCGTCTACCTCGGCCAGTTCGGCGACAGCTTCGGGCCGGGCAAGTATTCGCTCACCACCGACAACATCCCGATCCTCTCCGACCTCCAGGGCTGGAAGTACGGACTGGAGAGCCCGTTCAAGGCCGACGTCTACTTCGTCGTCACGCGCCTGTTTAGCGGCAACAAGTGGGGGACGGCGAACCCGGTGATGATGCGCGATCCGGATTTCGGGGTGGTCCGGCTGCGCGCGTTCGGAATCTACGATTTCCACGTCGTCGAGCCGAAGCTGTTGTTGAAGGAAGTGGCCGGCACGGACGATCACTTCCGGCTCGACGAGTTCAACGACACCATGCGCTCGCGGATCGTGAGCGTGTTCTCGGAGGCGCTCGCCGCGGCGAAGATTCCGGCGCTCGACGTCGCGCAGCGCTACGCGGAGCTGGGCGAGGCGCTGCTGCCGCTCATCAACCCGCAGACGAAGTCGAAGTACGGGCTCGAGGTGACGAGCTTCGTGGTGGAGAACGTCTCCGTGCCGGAGGAGGTCGAGGCGACGATCGACAAGCGCTCGAGCCTGGCGGTGGTCGGCAACCTCAACGATTACGTCAAGTTCCAGATGGCGCAGGGACTGGCGAAGACCGACGGCGGCGGCGTGGGCGGATTGGGGGCGCAGATGGCCGTCGGTATGGCGATGGCGCAGCAGATGATGCGCCAGACCGGCGGCATCCTGGGCCCGCAGTCCACTCCGAGCGTCCAGACCTCGGCTTCCTCTGCAGCAGCGTCGGCGCCGGAGCTCTACACGCCGGCTCAGCTGGCGCAGCTTCTGGGCGTGGGCGAAGCCGACGTGCTGGCGAGCCTCGAGTCCGGCGACATCAAGGGCAAGAAGATCGGGGCGCAGTGGCGCGTGACGCGCGCGGCGGTCGATCAATTCCTGCACTCCTGAACCGGCGCCGCCATGCGTCTTCTCGCCTTGCGGCTGCTCGCCGCGCTGCTTGCGATGGGCCTCGCGACCGCAGCGCTCGCCCAGGATCCGCGAACCATCGCCGTGCAGAGCGCCGCCCGCGCATGGCTCGCGTTCATCGATAGCGGCGACGCTCGAGGCGCATGGAATGCGGCGGGAAAAAAATTCCAGTCGGCACTGACGGCGGAGCTCTGGGCGACCGAGCTCGGCAAGCAGCAGGGCCAGGACGGAAGGCCGATCGAGCGCACCATAGGGCCGACTCGCTTCCAGAACAAGATCCCCGGCACGGCCGAGGGGGAGTACGCGCAGATCCTTTTCCGTACGCGCTTCGCCAAGAAGCCCGACGGCACCGAATCGCTCACGCTCGAGCGCGAAGCCGACGGCCAGTGGCGGGTGATCGGCTATTTCCCGCGCACCTCATGAGCGCGGCGCTGCCGGCCGAAACGGCTGCGCAGGAGAAATTCGCCTGTCCCGCCTGCGGGGCCGAGGCGCTGTGGGATCCCTCGAAGCAGGCGCTCAGCTGTCCGTTCTGCGGCACCACCTGGCCGGCGAAGCTCGATACCGACCGCGGCAAGATCGTCGAGCACGATCTCGTGTCGGCGCTGCGGGGCTTGGGCGAAGAAGCGCGCGACTGGAAGATCGCCAAGCGCTACGTCAAGTGCCAGAGCTGCCAGGCGATCTCCGTGCTCGATCCCGCGCGGCAGGCGCAGCGGTGCGAATTCTGCGGCTCCGCGCAGATCGTGCCTTACGCGCAGAGCAAGGAGTCGTTCCGGCCGGAGAGCGTGCTGCCGTTCCGCGTCGCCGAAGATCAGGCGCGCGACCGCATCCGCGCTTGGTACAGCCGAGTGTGGCTCGCGCCCAACGCCCTCAAGCGCCGGGCGCTCACCGACACGGTGAAGGGCGTCTACCTCCCGTACTGGACTTTCGACGCGCAGGTCGACGCCGAGTGGACCGCCGAAGCCGGGTGCTACTACTACACGACCGAGACGTACACCGACGGCGGCGGCCGGCTGCAGACCCGGCAGGTGCAGCACGTGCGATGGGAACCTGCGTCCGGCCGGGTTTCGCGTTTCTTCGACGACGACCTGGTGTGCGCGTCGGTGGGAGTGCACGCGAACCTGGTGCGCGGCATCGAGCCGTTCCCCACCGGGGAGCTCAAGTCCTACGATCCCGGCTACGTGGCCGGCTGGGTGGTCGAGCGCTACCAGATCGATCTGGTAGCGGCGGCGAGAGCGGCCCGCGAAGCGATGGACGAGAAGCTTCGTGCGCTGTGCGCGGCGCAGATCCCGGGCGACACGTATCGCAATCTCGAGGTGCGCGCCGACTATTCGGGCCAGACCTTCAAGCAGATCCTGGCGCCGGTGTGGCTGCTGACGTACAGCTACGGGGCGAAGGCGTACCAGGCGCTGATGAACGGCTTCACCGGCGCGATCCAGGGCGAATACCCCAAGAGCTGGATCAAGCTGACCCTGCTGGTTCTCGCGATCATCGTCGTGGTGCTGATCGCGGTGTCGCTCGGATCGCATCGCTGAGGCCTTGCGGCACGACGACATGCACGCGGCGATCGTCACCGGCGTCTCCCGCGGCCTGGGCGCGGCCCTCGCGGGGGCGCTCCTCGGGCGCGGCTTCGAGGTCCTCGGTGTCGGTCGCTCGACGCCGCCGCAGCTGGACGGCGCGCGTTACCGCTTCGCGCCCTTCGATCTGGCGCAAGTCGAGCGCATCGACGAAGCGCTCGCGCCGGCTTTCGCCGCGCTCGGGGAAGCGCGGCCGGCGTCGGTCTGTCTCGTGAACAACGCCGCGCTCGCCGGGCCGGTCGGGACGCTGGGCAAGCTCACCGCAGGCGAGATCGCATCATCGCTCGCGGTGAACCTCGCCGCCGTCGTGGCGCTCACCAACCTGTTCTGCCTTGTCTTCGCTGATCCGACGCTGCCGCGGCGGGTGATCAACGTGTCGTCCGGCGCCGCGCAGAATCCGCTTTCGGGCGAAGGCGCGTACTGTGCTGCCAAGGCGGGCATGGAGATGATCACCAGGGTGCTCGCGGCCGAGCGGAACGAGACGTCGTTCCGTTCCATCGCGGTGCGGCCTGGGGTGATCGATACCGACATGCAGGCGTTCGCGCGCTCGCAGTCGCCCGACATTTTGCCCAGCGTGGAGCTGTTCAAGGGCTTCCATCGCGACGGACGGCTGGTCGCGCCCGTAGTCGTCGCCGCGAAGATCGTCGATCGGCTGATCGTGGGCGAAGTCGAGCACGGACGGACGTACAGCTACGCGGAGCTGTAGGTGCGGATTCATCCCCTCGGGAGTCGGAGTGATCTCCGACGTTCATCGTCGGTGCGGATTCAGTGGAACGCGGTCGGAATGAATTCCGACCTACGGCAACCGCCGGATGCGATAGTCGAGCAGCGCGCCTTCCGCGCCCGCTTCCCACGTCAGACAATAGGCCTCCTCACGATCGGCGACGAAGTCGCCCGACGCGGCGCGCGTGCCTTTGCGCTCGATCGGCATGACCACCGCGTTGGCGTCCTGATAGTGGAGGTTGAAAGCGACCGGCGCGGTGCTCGTGAAGTAGTAGTCGATGCGCTCGCCGGGGCCGAGCATGAAGCATTCCTCGCGGACGGCGTAGGCGGCGAGCGCAACGCCGGCGCCGGTCCGCGGTCCGTCGAGCCGGTACGGACCGGCGGGCGTCGAGCAGCCCGCGGCCACGAGCGCGGCGAACGCGAGCCCCCGCGCGCCGCCCATCATCGGCGGCGCGCGCGCCAGTCTTCGACGGTCAATGCCCAGCGCTGGTGATCGCGCCAACGTCCGGCGAGCTTCACGTAGCGCCGCGAAAACCCTTCGCGCCTGAACCCCGCTCCGCTCGCGAGCGCGATCGAGCGCGCATTTGCCGGCTGGATATTGATCTCGATGCGATGCAGCCGCATGACCCGGAAGGCGAAGCGCAGCGTGAGCCGGAGTCCTTCGGCCATGTAGCCGCGGCCCGCGTACGGAGCGAAGGCGTAGTAGCCGAGGTAGGCGTTCTGAAACGCCCCGCGCACGATCTCGCTCAAGTTGAACACGCCGGTGAGCGCTCCGTCCTCGACGCGGCAGGCGACGAGCCCGACGTGGCTCGCCGCGGCGAGTTGACGCGACGCCGTGCCGGCAAAGCGCGAGAGATAAGCGGCGAAGCGCGCCGGCGTTTCGGGCGCCTGAACCCAGCTCCGATGCAGCTTCGCGCTCGCGCGCACGGCGGCGACGAACGCCTTCGCATCGCTGCGTAGCGGCCAGCGCAGGTAGACCGAGCGGCCGGCGACGAGCGCCGACGAGGGGACTGGCATAATGACTGGAATGTTACCGCGCGTTTTCGTACGCACAATGAGCGCACGATGAGCCGATGGATCGAAGGCAGAGTGGCGGCCAAGCGGCAATGGAACGCGCGCCTGTTCTCGCTGCAGGTCTCCGCGCCCGAACTGACCTTCACCGCCGGTCAGTTCGCGCGGCTGGCGCTGCCCGCGCCCCCGGGAGCGAAGGAGCCGATGCTCGGGCGCCCCTACTCTTTCGTCAATCCGCCGCACAGCCAGCCGCACGAGTTCTATTTCAACGTGCTGCCCGAGGGCCCGCTGTCGCCGCGGCTCGCGGCCTTGGAGCCTGGCGAGCCGGTGTGGCTGCTCGATCGCGCCAACGGCTTTTTCGTGGTGTCCGAGTTGCCGGATTCGGCGGCGCTGTGGTGCCTCGCGACGGGCACCGGCCTCGGGCCGTATCTATCGATCCTGCGCACCGACGAGCCGTGGGAGAAGTTCGAGCGCATCGTGCTCGTTCACGGCGTCCGGCACGCCGAAGACCTGTCCTATGCCGACGCGATCGCTGGCATCGCTCGCGAGCGATCGGGACGCTTCACTTTCGCGCCGCTGGTGAGCCGTGAGGCGCGGCGCGGCGCGTTGCCCGGCCGCATCACCGATGCGATCCGCGACGGCAGACTGGAGGCGTGGACAGGCGTGCCGCTGACCGCGGAGAACGCCCACGCGATGCTCTGCGGCAATCCCGAGATGCTGCGCGATACGCAACGCCTGCTCGAGCAGCGCGGCATGCGACGGCACCGCCGCCGCGAGCCCGGTCATTTCACGCTCGAGGCGTACTGGTAGGTCCCGCTCGAGTCACGCCCCAGGGAGCGGGCGCCAAATTGCAGTCGGGCTGCCGCAGCGGGTCACGGGCGCGAGAATGAGGTCCTTTCCGGGGCCTCGAACGTTTGTCGACGACAGCTTGCCGCCGCGACCCACCCGCAACCTCAGTGATCGCGAACCGCAAGCAGCTCCACGTCGAACATGAGCGTCGCATTCGGTGGGATCACGCCGCCCGCGCCGCGGTTCCCGTAGGCCATGTCGGGCGGGATCACCAGCGTTCGCTTGCCGCCGATGCGCATGCCCGCGACGCCCTGGTCCCAGCCGCGGATCACTTGTCCCGCGCCGAGCGCAAACGTGAACGGCGTGCCGCGATCGACCGACGAGTCGAACTTGCGCCCCTTGTGATCCGGCTTGGACGGATCGTAGAGCCAGCCGGTGTAGTGGACAACCACCGTCTTCCCCGTCACGGCTTCCGCGCCGGTACCGATCGCGCTGTCGGTGACTTGCAGCAGGGACATGTTGGCATCCGACTTGCTTTGAGGTCCAGTGGGCGCGGTATCGGCAGCGAGAGCCAGGGCAATTCCCGAGGGTGCGACGAATACGGCGGCCACGGCCGATGCCAGCGCGAGCGAGCGTGATAGGAGCGTTTGTGGCGACATGACGAGAGCGACCCTGAGGCGAACGGCGACGCGAATTTTTCCGGGCGCGTCGTTCGCGAAACCTTCGCGGCTTCTTGCCGCGGCGCGCATTATGATCTATAAAGCGCAGCCCGGCCAAGCGCCGCACGCGTCGCGATGCTCGGGCAGGAGACGGGAAGCGCAGATGCCGAGCCGAGGTACGTGCCCGCGATGAAAGCCATGCTCGGCTTCCTCACCCCGCAGGTCGACGTCGCCGATCCGCTGCACAGCGCCAAGAGCGCCGCGGCGTGGCTGCGTCAGCTGCCCGCGCTCGACGTGATCGGCCGGCAGCAGCACGTCGTGCGGGCGCTCGACGCCGCGCGCAAGAGCAACGTGATGGACCTGCATCGGGTCGAGGCGATCGAGTTCGTCGACGCCGCCTTGGGCGCCGATCGCCGCCAGCTCATCAAGCAGTACATCGAGAATGCGGAGATGAGCCCGAAGCTCGCCGACCGCATCTGGCAGGCTCTCTGGGAAATGAGCCAGGCCTTCATGCTCGCGTATCAGGCGGCGCTCGAGAGCGCGCTGGGCCAGGGCGCGAACGCGCGCTGGAAGGCCGGGCTGCCGCTCCTCTTCGTGCGGCTGGTGCACTTCCACGGCACGGATGCGAAGCTGCGGGTGTTCAAGTACGAGCGCTGGATCCCGGCTAAGTGGATCGAGTTGCATCAGGTCTACCTGCGCGCCTGCGAACTCGGCCTGGACCGCCAGGCGGTGGCCCTCCCGGCCGCGGGAGCCGGAGCGCAGCCCTGGTCGGTCGAGCAGGAATACGTCTACGTGCTGCTCGTGCACCAGCTCAACACCGGCAACCTCGGTCCGGCGGAAACCGACTGGGCCGCGTCTCAACTGCGTGCCTGGAGCCGGCGGCTCAGCCTCGAGCCGATTCCGAAATCGCTGGAGGGCTTCTTCGTCGATCTGGCCGGGCGCAACGGGCTCACCCGGCGCAACGGCAACGACCGCGGGTCGGTGCTGCGTTATCTCGATACGACGCCGCTCACCGAAGCGATGGGCCGGGCGGTCGTCGCGCTGCGCGATTCGGAAGCCACCGACCAGGGACCGATCGCGGCGATCAACCAGCAGCGGCTTGCCGTGCTGCGCAAGATCGAGCCGGCGGTGTCGCCCTCGTCGGTGATGGACCTGCGGCGCGATCCCCGCACCGCGGTCGCCGTCTCCGCGCGCGTGCGCATCGGCTTGTCACGCATCTGCCGGGACCTCTCCGCCAAGACCGCGCCGGAAGCGGGCGGGCCCGAGTCCGCCGGGGAGCAGATCGAGGTGTTTCCGGTCGCCGGCGCTCCGCGAGTGCGGCGCAGGATGACCGCGGAGGAGGACTCGCTCGCCGCGAGCCTGTCGAACTGGAGCGATCCGATGTGGGAGGTGAAGGACCGCAGCGTGGCCGGACTGCGCATTGCGGCGACCGGAGGCATCGGCCAGAGTCTCACCCTGGGCGCGCTGGTGGCGGTGCGCCAGTCCAACGCCGAGCTGTGGCTGCTCGGGGTCGTACGCCGGCTCAACAAGCTCTCGAACGAGGAAGTCGAGGCCGGGGTCAACATCATCGCCGAGCGCGTCGTCGCCGTCGCGCTCGCCGCCCGGCGGAAGCCCAACGAGGATATGGGCTACGTCGTCGACGGACTGGACCTGTCCACGATGGGCGATCGCTTCGACGGACTCTATCTCCCGCCCCCGTCACGTCCGGACAAGCCGCTGGCGATGAAGACGCTGATCGTCCCGACGCCGGAGTATGCGGAGGGCCGCAACGTCATCCTCACGACCGCGAATTCGGTCTATACGCTCGCCTTCAAGCACCTGGTCGAGCAGCGTCCCGACTGGAGCTGGGCGACGGTGCAGATCGTCGAGAAGCACCCGCGCGGGGCCGAGCCCGTCAAGGCCGCGCAGTAGCCGCCAATCGACCGGTCAGTCGAGCGGCCGGAACTTCAGCGTCAGCCGCCGGCGAAACATGTCGGGGGAATCGGGCCGGGGCAGCGGCGAAGATTTGAGTATCGCCCGCTGGACCGCCTCGTCGTAGGCGCGCACACCGCTCGACTTCACGAGCTGCACGTCGATGATCTCGCCCGTCGGCAGCTGTACCACGTCGAAGATCGCCTCGGGATTGCCGTTGAGATCCGGCGGCAGCGTCACGTTGCCCCGGACCTTTGCCTGGATGCGGCGGATGTAGTCCGCGTCGGCGCGCGCCCGTGCCTGCTCGGCGGCGAGCTGCTGCTGCCGCTCGCGCTCTCGCTCAGCCTGTGCCTGCAGCGCCTGTGTCTCGCGAGCCTGCCGCTCGCGCGCTTCGGCGAGACGCTTCTGCTCCTGCGCGCGCTTCTCCGCTTCGCGCTTCGCGGCTTCGCGCTTTTCGGTCTCGCGTTTCTCCGCTTCGCGCTTTTCGGCGGCCAGCCGCTCTCGTTCGGCCTCCTCGCGCTTGAGCCGCTCCTGCTTTTCTTTCAGGGCGATGTCGGCCTGGCTCGGCTCGGGCGGTTTGGGTGGCTCCGGCGGCGGCTTCGGGGGCTCGGGCGGCGGCTTCGGAGGTTCGGGCGGGGGCGGCGCAGGTTCCGGTTGAGGCTTCGGCGGCTCCGGTGTCGGCTTCGGTGCCTCCTTCTTCTCCGGTGCGTAGAGCTCCGCGGTCACCATCTCCGGCTTGTGGCTCTGCCAGCTCACGCTGAACACCAGAAACAGCACGAACGCGACGTGCACCGTGACCGCCAGGATCGCGGCCGTCCACTTGGCCGCCGACCAGCGCGGACGCTCGCGCGAAGGAGGCATCGGTTTATTTCGACTGAGGCGACGGCCGCAGAAGCAAGCCCACTCTGCGCACGCCCTTCTGCTGCAGAAGGTCCAGCACGCGCACGACATCCTCGTAGCGCGCGGCTCGATCGGCAGCGATGACGACCGCCCGATCGGCATTCCTCGCCTGCGCTTCGCGGATGCGGCTCACGAGCTCATCGCGCGACACACGGATCGGCGCGGTCGCGCCTTCCTGCAGCAGCAGCGTCTGGTCGGTCCGCAGAAAGACCTTGAGCGGCTCGACCGGCGAGGTGAGCTCCCGGCCCACGCTCGGCAGCTCCACCACGCCGGGATTGATCAGCGGCGCCGTGATCATGAAGATGACCAGCAACACCAGCATCACGTCGATGTAAGGGACGACGTTGATCTGATGAATCGACTTGCGGGGTCGGGCCATGGCGTTCGTCCTCAACCCTGGCGCTGCAGGATGTTGGTGAACTCCTCGATGAAGGTCTCGAAGCGGGTGGCGAGCCGGTCCACGTCGTGGGTGTAGCGGTTGTAGGCGACCACCGCCGGGATCGCCGCGAACAGCCCGATCGCGGTGGCGATGAGAGCCTCCGCGATGCCGGGCGCGACCTGCGCGAGGGTGGCCTGGCTCACGTTCTGCAGGCCCCGGAACGCGTTCATGATGCCCCAGACCGTGCCGAACAGGCCCACGTAGGGCGACACCGAGCCGACGGTCGCGAGGCCCGAGAGATTGGCCTCCAGCGCGTCGATCTCGCGCTGGAACGACGCGCGCATGGCGCGCCGGGCGCTGTCCATCGTCGCGCCGACCGATGTGCCTTGGCGGCGGTGCTTGGCGTATTCGCGGAATCCCGAAGAGAACACGCGCTCCAGTCCGCCGCCTCGGTTCTGCGTCGCGCGCTGGAAGAGCTCGTTCAAATCGCCGCCCTTCCAGAAGTCGTCCTCGAAGCGGTCGGTGTCGCGGGAGGCGCGCCGGAGCGCGAAGAGCTTCAGGAAGATTTGCCACCAGGACCACAGCGAGGCCAAGAGCAGCAGCGCCATGACCGCCTGTACGACGACGCTCGCGTGCACCACCATCGCCACGAACGACAGATCGGGATGCAGATTCACGCTCGGACCTCCATTCGTTCGGCCACCGGGGCCGGAATGCGCGCCGGGCGCCAGCTCCCGCGCGCGAGGCAAGCCAGCGTGACGCGCGAGCGCGCGAGCGCGGCCTTCCCGCGCAGCACGTCCTGCGCCGCCACGAGCCGGCTCCTGCCGATCTCGATCGGGTCGACGGTGATCTCCAGCGCGTCGTACAAGCGCGCCGGCTCCCGGTACTCGATTTCCAGGCGATGGACGACGAACACCGCGCCGTGCTCACGCTCCAGCGCGCTGAGCGTGATCCCCAGCGAGGCGAGCCACTCGGTGCGCGCGCGCTCGAGGTAGCGCAGGTAGTTGGCGTAGTAGACGACGCCGGCGGCGTCGGTATCCTCGTAGTAGACGCGCACGGGCCAGCGAAAGCTCATTCGCTCGCGAAGAGCTCCCCAGCGGCCGCGGGTGGGACCAGCCCGAAGTGCCGATACGACAGCGCCGTCGCGACGCGGCCGCGGCTCGTGCGCTGCAGGAATCCCTGCTGGATCAGGAACGGCTCGAGGACGTCCTCGATGGTGTCGCGCTCCTCGCCGATTGCGGCGGAGAGGTTGTCGACGCCGACCGGTCCGCCGGCGAACTTGTCGAGCACGCAGCGCAGGAGCTTGCGGTCCATGAGGTCGAGGCCCGACGCGTCGACGTCGAGCATCGACAGCGCGGCGTCCGCGACGTCGTGGCTGATGCGCCCCGCGGCGCGCACTTCGGCGTAGTCGCGCACCCGGCGCAGCAGCCGGTTGGCCACGCGCGGTGTGCCGCGCGAGCGGCGTGCGATCTCGAGCGCGCCGTCGGCATCGAGTGCGATGTCGAGGAGCCGCGCCGAGCGCGCGACGATGCGCGTCAACTCCTCCGCGCTGTAGAACTCGAGCCGCGCCACGATCCCGAAGCGGTCGCGCAACGGGTTGGTGAGCATCCCGGCGCGCGTGGTGGCGCCGACCAGCGTGAACGGCGGCAAGTCGAGCTTCACCGAGCGCGCCGCCGGTCCCTCGCCGATCATGATGTCGATCTGGAACTCCTCGAGCGCGGGATAGAGGATCTCCTCGACGACCGGCGACAGCCGATGGATCTCGTCGATGAACAGCACGTCGCGCGGCTCGAGATTGGTGAGGATCGCGGCGAGATCGCCGGCGCGCTCGAGCACCGGCCCCGACGTCTGCCGCAGGTTCACCCCCATCTCGTGGGCGATGATGTGCGACAGCGTGGTCTTGCCTAAGCCCGGCGGCCCGAACAGGAGTACGTGGTCGAGCGATTCCCGGCGCTTGACCGCCGCCTCGATGAAGATCGCGAGCTGAGCGCGCACCTTCTCCTGCCCGACGTAGTCGGCCAGCGCGCGCGGCCGCAGCGTGCGCTCGAGCGCTTCCTCCTGCGGGCTCGCCGGCGCGGCGGCGATCAGGCGTTCGCTCTCGATCATGATCTAAGCAATCGTGCGGCCCTCATGCCTTGGCCAGAATCTTGAGCGCCTGCTTGATGCCTTCGGCGACCGCGATGCCCTCGGGGAGCTGCTTCACGGCGTGCGCGGCTTCCTTGTCGCTGTAGCCGAGCGCGACCAGCGCGTTTTGTACATCCGCCGTTACCGGCGCGGGTCGGCCGGCGCCGGCCGCGGCCGCGACCGCGACGTCCGCGCCGAGCTTGTCCTTTAGCTCGAGCAGGAGCCGCTCCGCGGTCTTCTTGCCGATGCCCGGGATACGGGTGAGCCGTCCGGTGTCCTGCACCGTCACCGCCTGCGCGAGCTCCACCACCGACAGCCCCGAGAGCACGGAGAGCGCGGTGCGCGCGCCGATGCCGCTGATCCGGATCAGCTGCCGGAAGGCGCGGCGCTCGGTCTCGGAGCCGAACCCGAACAGCAGATGCGCGTCCTCGCGCACGACCAGGTGCGTGAAGAGCGTGAGCGCCTCGCCGGGATTGGGCAGGTTGTAGAAGGTGCTCATCGGCACGTCCAGCTCGTAGGCCACGCCCCGCACGTCGAGCAGGATCTGCGGCGGATTCTTCTCCACCAGCGTTCCGGAAAGGCGGCCGATCATGATCGGGACGAAGCGACGAGCGTCCGAATTATCGCACGCGCACCCGAGCGGCCTAGAGGATTCTCCCGCCGCGCACGCGATAGCCGCGGCGCGCGAGGCCGCGAAGGCCCGTCCCGCCGTGCGCGTGGCAGATCGCGCAGGCGAGCGCGTCCGCAGCGTCGGCGGACGGCGCGGCGGCGAGCCCGAGGAGACGGCGAACCATCTCCTGGACCTGCTCCTTCGCCGCCTTGCCATGCCCGACCACCGCCTGCTTCACCTGGAGTGCGGTGTATTCGGCGACCGGCAGCTCGGCGAGCACGGCGGCCGAGATCGCGGCGCCGCGCGCCTGGCCGAGCAGCAGCGTGGAGCGGGCGTTGACGTTGACGAAGACCTTCTCGACCGCGACTTCTGTCGGGCGGTGCTCGACGATCACGGTGGCGAGATCGCGCACGATGACGCCGAGGCGCTCGGGCAGCTCGCCCTCGCGGTTGCGCACGCAGCCGCTCGCGACGTAGTGGAGCCGACCGTTGGCGGCGACGATCAGGCCGAACCCGGTGGCTCGAAGCCCCGGATCGATGCCGAGGATGCGGCGCGGGGCGGCCGCGGCGGGTTTCACTCGGCGCCTTCGATCACGGCGTTGGTGTACACCTCCTGCACGTCGTCGAGCGATTCCAGGTCGTCGAGAAGCTTCTGCATCCGCTCGCCGTCGTCGCCCTTGAGAAGCACTTCGGTCGCCGGCTTCATCGTGACCTCGGCCAAGGCAGGCTTCATTCCCGCCTTGGCGAGCGCCTCGCGCACGGCGACGAAATCGCCCGGCGCAGTGATCACCTCGATCGAGCCGTCGTCGTTGTCCACGATGTCCTCTGCGCCGGCTTCCAGCGCCACGTCCATCAGACGATTTTCGTCCGTGCCGGGCGCGAACACGAGCTGTCCACAGTGCTTGAACAGGAACGCGACCGACCCGTCGGTGCCGAGATTGCCGCCGTGGCGCGTGAACATGTGGCGCACGTCGGCGACCGTGCGCGTGCGGTTGTCCGACAGGCAGTCGACGATCACCGCCGCGCCGTGCACGCCGTAGCCCTCGTAGCGCACCTGCTCGTAGTTCGCGCCCTCCGTCTCGCCGGCGCCGCGCCTGGCCGCGCGCTCGATAGTATCCTTGGGGATGTTGTTGTCCGTCGCCTTGTCGACGGCCAGCCGCAGGCGCGGATTGGCGTCCGGGTCGCTGCCGCCGAGCTTCGCCGCGACGGTGATCTCGCGGATGAGGCGGGAGAAGATCTTGCCGCGCTTGGCGTCGCTCGCCGCCTTGCGATGCTTGATGTTCGCCCACTTGCTGTGGCCGGCCATGCTATTGGCTCTTGTCGTGACGACGCGGAAATTATACGCGTCGTCGCATTTTCCTTGCTCTTTCCGCGCGAAAAGCGAAGGGCTGCTCCCGAGCTTTTCGCGCTGACTCGACCCCGCGCGAAGGATCGGGCGAGTCCGCAGTTGCTCTATGGCGAGCGAAACTTTGCGCGGAATTAAATGAGCCCCTGCTTCTTCAGGAACTGCGCGAGCGTCGCGAGCCGCACCTGCGCGTCGTTGATCTCGAGCATGCTCTGCTTGATGGAAAGGGGCAGGGGAAGCAGCTCGGCGAGGCGGTAACCGACCCACGACGCATCGCCGAACGCGAGCTCCTCCGAAAAATTCTCCTTGCCGATCCGCTCGATCAGGATCTCGAGCAGCTTGGCGAGCGATCGGAACGCCTCGGGCAACGCGAGCGCGGGCTCGGGCGCGATGTCGGTCACCTGCCCGACCACCAGCCCGTCCTCCGCCACCGCGTGCGAGCGTACCTGGAAGCGGTCGAGCCCGCGCGTGCGCAAGTGCAGGATGCCGAGCTGCGGCATGTCCCAGGCGGCGATCCGCGCCCGCGTGCCGATTGCCGCGAACTCGACCCCGCCCTCCCGCGGCGGCGAGCGGGACACTTCGTCGCCGTGCGTGAGCAGGCACACCCCGAATGGCGCGTCGTCCTTGAGGCAGGCCTTGGTCATCGTGACGTAGCGCTGCTCGAAAACCTTGAGCGGCAGCACGCCGCCGGGAAACAGCACCGTCTTGAGCGGAAAGAGCGGCAGGGCGACGGGCTCGCGTGGACCCGCGCCGGACATGAAGGCGAGCATGCAGGCCCTAAGCGCGCTCGACGGCGGGCGGCGCGACGCGCGCTTCGCCCCAGCGCGGCCCGAGGGAGTGGGCAACGCCGAGTTGATCGAGCACGCGGGCGACCACGAAATCGACCAGCTCCGCCACGCTCGCGGGCCGCCCGTAGAAACCGGGCGCCGGGGGGAGAATGACCGCGCCGGCGCGCGAGAGCCGCGTCAGGTTCTCGAGATGGATCGTCGACAGCGGCGTCTCGCGCGGCACGAGGATCAGCGGCCGCCGTTCCTTGAGCATGACATCGGCGGCGCGCTCGATCAGGTTGTCGGCGAGCCCGCCGGCGAGCGCGCCGACCGTGCCCATGCTGCAGGGGCAGATCGCCATGGCGTCGGCGGGATTCGACCCCGACGCGATGGGCGCGAGCCAGTCCTCGCGCGCGAACACCGTAAGCTGGCCGGGGCGCGCGCCGTAGCGCTCTCCGAACAGCGTGGCCGCCGCGTGCGGCTGCGCCGGCAGCGTCAGGTCGAGCTCCTGGCGGGCGACCATCTGCGCTGCCGGCGAGTAGACCAGGTAGACGCGCGCCTGCGCGGCGATCAGGCATTCGAGCAGGCGTAGCCCGTACGGGAGTCCCGAGGCGCCGGTGAAGGCCAGGGTGACAGTTCGCGGCGAGCTCATCGAGGAATTGTACCGGCCCGAGCCGCGAAGGGGGGCCGCGCGGCCTATGGCAGCTGGCGGTGGCGCGCGAGCACCTGATAGCGCACGCCGAACGCGCGCGCCAGGCGCTCGGCGAGATAGACCGAGCGGTGCTGTCCGCCGGTGCAGCCGACCGCCACCGTGAGGTAATTGCGGTTGTCGCGCGCGTAGTCCGGCAGCCAGCTCGCCACGAAATGGTAGATGTCGGTGTACATGCGCTCGACCTCGGGGTGCTGCTCCAGATACTCGACGACTTCGGGATCGAGGCCCGTGAGCCGCGCGAGCAGCGGCTCGTAATGCGGATTGGGGAGGCAGCGGACGTCGAACACGAGGTCGGCGTCGAGCGGCACGCCGTGCTTGTATCCGAACGACTGGAACAGCAGCGTGAGCCTCGACGGATCGACGCTGATGAAATCCTTGACCCAGGCGCGCAGCGCCGCGGCGGACAGATCGCTGGTGTCGATGTTGTAGCCCAGCGAGCGCAGATCCTCGAACAGCGTCCGCTCGTACTCGATCGCCTCGGTGAGCGTGCGTTGCCCGCTCGAGAACGGGTGCCGGCGGCGGGTCTCGGCGAAGCGTTTGACCAGCGTGTCGGTCCGGGCGTCGAGATAGAGGAAGCGCACGGTCCAGCCTTCGGCGCGCGCCTGCTCGATCGCCGGCGCCACATCCCCGACGCGCCCGGTCTTGAAGTCGAGCACCACCGCGACGCGCTCGGTCGCCGCGGCCTTGAGATGCGCCAGCAGCCCGCCGAGCTGCTCCGGCGGCAAGTGCGACACGGTGTAGTACCCGCTGTCCTCGAGGGCGGTGAGCGCGACGCTCTTGCCCGACCCGGAGACGCCGCCGATCAGCAACAGGTCCATGGCGCGCGACGCGGTAGCGTGTGGCGAGGAGTCGGAGAATCCCGGGAGGCTAGCTTCCGTCCTCCATCAGCTTCTGCTGGCGCTCGATGAATTCCTTGGTGCTGTCGATGCCGCGCTGATTGAGCACGAAGTTGCGCACCGCCGCCTCCACCAGCACGGCGAGGTTGCGGCCCGCCGCCACCGGAATCGTCACCTTGCGGATGGGAACGCCGAGGATCTCCTGGTAGGTGGCGTCGACCTGGAGCCGGTCGAGATCCGAGAACTGCTCGTGGCTGTGATCCTCGAGGTTGACCATGAGCTTCAGGAGCTTGCGCGGCCGCACCGCGGTCTCGCCGAAGATCGTGCGGATGTTGAGCACGCCGATGCCGCGGACCTCGAGGAAGTCCTTGAGCACCATCGGGCAGCGCCCCTCGAGGGTGTCCGGCGAGATGCGGTAGATCTCGACGATGTCGTCCGCGACCAGGCCGTTGCCGCGCGAGATGAGCTCCAGCGCGAGCTCGCTCTTGCCGATCGCCGAGGCGCCGGTGATGAGCACGCCCATCTCCAGCACGTCGAGGAACACGCCGTGAAGCGTGGTGGACTCCGCCAGCACGCGCGAGAGATACAGGCGGATCACGTCGACGATGTGCGGGCTCGGCTGGAGCGAGGTCATCAGCGCCATGTGATGCCGGTTGCACTCGTCGAGCAGGTGCGCCGGCACTTCCTCGCCGTTGGCCACGATGATCGCCGCGAGCTCGCGCGTGAACAGCCGGCCGATCGACTCCTTGAGCGCGGCCGCGGGAAGCCCGCGCAGGTACGCCGCCTCCGCCGCGCCGATGATCTGCACGCGGAACGGATGGATGAAGTTCATGTGGCCGACCTGGCCGATAGTGGGCTTGAGCTCCATCTCGCCGGTCAGCACACGGTTGCCGCCCTGCCGTCCCGCGAGCCAGTTCAGGCCCAGCCGCGCCTCGTTGTCGGCGAAGAGCTTCTCGATACTGACCTGCCGCACCGGGATCCCGTCGTTCACGAGGGCCTCGATTCCCAGCTCGCGAACAGCCGATGCAGGCTGGCGGGGTCGGCGGCCGCCGCGAGCTGATCGCGAAAGGCACGTTCGGTGAACATGCCGGCCAGCTCCGACAGGAGCTGCAGATGCTCTTCGGTGGCCTGCTCCGGCACGAGGAGCACGAAAACCTGGGCGACCGGCTTGCCATCCGGGGCGTCGAACGCAATGGGCTGTCGCGGACGGACGAATGCGGCGAGCGTGCGATCGAGGCCCTTGATGCGACCGTGCGGAATGGCGATGCCCTGTCCGAGTCCGGTCGAGCCGAGCTTCTCGCGGGCGAAGAGGCTGTCGAACACCACGGACCGCGCGATGTGCTCGCGGTCCTCGAACAGCTGTCCCACCTGCTCGAACAGGCGCTTCTTGCTCGTCGCCTCGACGTCGAGGAGGATGTTCGACTCGGGCAGGAGTTTCGCGATCTGGTTCAAGCGGGCCCCGGAACGACCCAGGAGGGAGGCGGCTCGAGTGCTCACCGACGCCGTCGGCCGGTGGGGCGAGAGATTATACGCTGCGTCCCGGCTCGCCTCGGCGCGAGGAGCGGGCGGTGGGCCGCTCGGCGCGCGGCGGGTGGCGGCGGCCGTTGCGCTTCTCCTTCGCCTTCACCACCTGCCGGTCGAGCTTGTCCGCGAGCGCGTCGATCGCGGCGTACATGTCCGGCTCCACGCATTCGGCGTGGATGTCCTTGCCGCGGATGTGCAGGTTCGCCGTCACCTGCTGGCGAAGCTTGTCGACCGAGAGCACTACGGTGACGTCGATCACGTGATCGAAGTGCCTCGTGACGCGTGTGAGCTTGGCTTGCACGTAGGCGCGGATCGCCGGAGTGATCTCGACGTGATGGCCGGTAAGACTGAGATTCATCGTGACAATTCTCCTCGCGCCGCCCGGACCAACGGCCGTCGCCGCTCCGGAACTACACCGCCTTGCGCATGTTCACCGGCGGAATCTGCAGCGCTTCGCGATACTTGGCGATGGTGCGGCGGGCCACCAGGATGCCCTGGTCGCCCAGAAGATCGGCGATCCGGCTGTCGGTGAGCGGCGCCTTCGGGTCCTCGGCGCCGATCAGCTGCTTGATCAGCGCCCGGATCGCGGTCGCCGACGCGGCTCCGCCGGTGTCGGTGGCCACGTGGCTGCCGAAGAAATACTTGAGCTCGTAGGTGCCCCGCGGCGTCAGCATGTATTTCTGCGTCGTGACCCGCGAGATCGTCGACTCGTGCAGGCTCAGAATCTCGGCGATCTCGCGCAGCACCATCGGCCGCATCGCCACCTCGCCGTGCTCGAAGAAGTGCCGCTGCCGGTCCACGATCGCCTGCGAGACGCGCAGGATGGTCTCGAAGCGCTGCTGCACGTTGCGGATCAGCCACTTCGCTTCCTGGAGCTGCGCCGCGAGCTGCTGATTCGAGGCTTCGCGGTTGCGCGTCAGGATGTCGGCGTAGATTCGGTTCAGCCGCAGCTTCGGCATGGCCGCCTCGTTGAGCGCCGCGATCCATCGGCCGCGGAGCTTCCGGACGACCACATCCGGAATCACGTAATTGGCCTCGGTCTTGGAGAAGCCCGCGCCGGGGCGCGGGTTCAAGCTCGTGATGAGCGTTCGCACGCCGCGCAGGCACGTATCGTCGGCGTGGAGAAGGCGCTTGAGCTTGCCGAAGTCGCGCGCGGCCAGCAGCGGCAGATGGTGCTGTACGAGCTTGAGCGCCTCGGCGCGGAACGGCGTGGATTCGGGCAGGGCTTTCAGCTGCAGCGACAGGCATTCCGCGGCGTCGCGGGCGCCGACGCCGGCCGGCTCCATGTTCTGCAGATGCTTGAGCGCGATCGACAGCTCGTCGGCCTCCATCTCCAGCTCGTCGGGAAAGAGCTCCAGAAGCTCCTCCAGCGAGGTGGCCAGGTAGCCGTCGTCGTCGAGCGCGTCGATGAGCGCCGCGACGATCTGCCGGTCGCGCAGCTCCAGGTTCAGCAGAGCAAGCTGCGCGTTCAGGTGGTCGCGCAAGGAGCTGGTCGCGACCTGTTGCGGCAGGAACGTCTCGTCGTCGTCGTCACCGGACGAGGGCGAGCCCCAGTCGCCGTCGCCGGCGACCATGAGCTCGGAGGCCTCGGGCGCCCGTTCGTCCGGCGCTTCCGCCGCCTTGTCGGCGGTCGGCGTCACCGCGGTGAGGAACTCCCGCGGCGGGCCGCTCGCTTCCTCGTCCTCCGCCTTCTCGAGCAGCGGGTTCTCCTGCAGCAGCCGCTCGACCTCGGCGTTCAGCTCAAGCGTGGAGAGCTGTAGCAGACGAATCGACTGCTGCAGCTGTGGGGTCAGCGTGAGATGCTGGCTCAGCTTGAGCTGTAGCGTGGGTTTCATGGGCCAAGCCGGGTCAGAGGCGGAAGTGCTCCCCTAGATAGACCTTCCGGACGCTTTCATTATAAACAATTTCGTCCGGCGTCCCCGAGGCCAGAACGCGCCCCTCGCTGATGATGTAGGCGCGATCGCAGATGCCGAGCGTCTCGCGCACGTTGTGGTCGGTGATCATCACGCCGATCCCGCGCTGCTTCAGGAAGCCGATGATCTTCTGGATGTCGAGCACCGCGAGCGGATCGATGCCGGCGAATGGCTCGTCGAGCAGGATGAAGCGGGGCCTCGTGGCGAGCGCCCGCGCGATCTCCACTCTGCGCCGCTCGCCGCCCGAGAGCGACAGCGACGACGCGTCGCGCAGGTGGGAGATCGACAAGTCCTCGAGCAGCGCGTCGAGACGGTTGGCGATCTCGTCGCCGTCGATGTCCTGCAACTCGAGGATCGCCTGCACGTTCTGGGCGACGGTGAGCTTGCGGAAGATCGAGGCTTCCTGCGGGAGATAGGACAGGCCGAGCCGCGCCCGCACGTGGATGGGCATCCGGGTGAGGTCGTCGCCGTCGAGCTCGATCGTGCCGCCGTCGGCGGCGACGAGCCCCACGATCATGTAGAAGCAGGTCGTCTTGCCGGCGCCGTTGGGTCCGAGCAGCCCGACGACTTCGCCGCTGTCTACAGTGAGCGACACGTCGTGAACGACGGTCCGGGACTTGTAACGCTTGTTCAGCGCGGCGACCGCCAGCGTGCTCATCGCGCCCGGGGAGCTGCGGCGATCACTTCGCGGGTGACAGCGACAAGCTGGCGTCGGGCTTGAGCGGCGCGGGCGGATTGGGCTTGGGCGCCGCCTTCGGCTCCTTGCCGTCCTGAGGCTGCGGCTGGAATACCCCACGTACGCGCGCGCCGAGCGTTTCACCGTCCCCGGCGGAACGGGCGTCGGGACGCCCCTCGGCCTTGAACAGTCCCGTCTCGGCGTTGTAGGAGATGTAGTTGCTGCGTATCTCGTCGCTGCCCTTGCGCAGCATCGCCCGGTCGAAGAGCTCCAGCACTCGCTTCTGGCCGTCGTACTCGGCGTGCTGCGCCACGCCTTCGTAGTACTCGGCGGAATTGTCTTCCTTTTCCCGGAAGGTGATCGGGTTGCCCCAGGCGCTCGCCGAAACCGAGTTGTCGGGATTCTGCCGGAACACGATCTTGTCGGCGTGAATGGTGAGCGTGCCCTGGGTCAGGATCACGTTGCCGGTCAGCGTGCCGACCTTGCTCTGCACGTTCACGTCGCCGGTGTCGGCCTGATAGTTGATCGGTTTGTCGCGATCGGCCTTCTCGGCGCGCGCCGGCGCCACTGCCGTCAGCGCCGCGCCGACCAGCAGCGCCGCAGCAACATGACGGGGAAGCCGGCCGCTCATTGCGGCAGCGCGCGCGGCTGCAGCTGGCCGCTCACGCGCGATTTGAGCTGCAGCTCCTTCGAGCGGTTGTCGTACTCCAGTCCGGTGGCGTTGATCGTCGCGCGCGGCTCGGAAATCGTGACTGGCCGGTCGGTGACGATGCGGTCCTGCTTGGGGATCACGTGCAGAAACTCGCTCTCGAAGACGATCGGCCCGTCGGGCTTGCCTTCGGCGTCCGTGGTCGCGGCGCGCTCCGCCCGGACGTGGCCCTCGAAGAAGGCGTGCTCGCGGTTGCCGGTGATGCTCGCGCGATCGGCGGCCACGTCCAGGCGCGGCTTGCCGGGGTCGGTGAAGGCGATGCGCGGGTGATCGAGCGCGGTGTTGTCGTCGTCCGGGAAGTGCTCCGCCCGGTCGGCTTCGAGCGACTGCCGGATGCGGCCCTCGCGGTCGAGGCTCACCGCCTTGAAGTGCTCGACGAAGACGTCGGGATCGTGCCGGTTGGAGCCGTCGAACGCGTTTTCGCCCGGGCGGATCTGCGCGTTGAGCCAGTAGGTGAGCGCGGCCAGCAAGCCGAGCAGCAGCACCGGCGACCAGGCGACGAGTCGATCGAGCCAGGCCTGCGTGCGCGAGGTCACAGCCGCCGCACCCTGGGGTCGGACGGCGCGTCCGCCGCGTCGCCGTAGGCCGCAAGGAGCGCTTCGAGCTTGCCCTGCGCCGACAGAACGAGCTCCGCGAGCTCGCGCACCGCGCCGTCGCCGCCGGCGCGCTTGGTGACGTAGTGCGCGCGCCGCCGGAGCGCGTCGGGAGCCTGCGGGAGGGTCACCGCCATCCCGCAGCGGAGCAGGATGGGAAGATCGGGAAAATCGTCGCCGATGTGCGCACACTGCGCCGGCTTGAGCGCCAGCGTCGCGCAGAGGCGCTGCCACACTTCGAGCTTGTCCTCGGCGCTCTGATGGACGCGCTGGACCCCGAGCATGGCGGCGCGCTGCGCGACGGCGCCGGCGTCGCTGCCGGTGATCCAGGCGACCTCGATGCCGGAGCGCAGCAGCCACTTCATGCCCAGCCCGTCGAGCACGGAATACACCTTGAGCTCGCTGCCGTTCTCGGCAACGTGGATCCGCCCGTCGGTGAGCACGCCGTCGACGTCGCAGGTGACGAGCCGCACGCGGCGGGCGCGAGCTGCGAGATCCGCTGCCGGCATCGGTGCTACACCACCCTGGCGCGAAACAGGTCGTGCAGGTGCACCGCGCCGAGCAGTCGATCCTCGCCGTCGACGACGAGCAGCGCCATCACCTTCGGTACGGTCTCCATCAGCTCGACGCAGTCGATCGCGAGCCGGTCCGGCCCGATGCCGCGGGGCTTGGACGTCATCAGCCCTGCGATCGGCTCGGAGGTGAAGTCGCGCACCCGCCCGAAGCATCGCCGCAGGTCGCCATCGGTGAAGATGCCCTCGACCCGCCGGCCGTCGCCGACGACCGCGGTCATGCCCATGCCCTTGCCGCTCATCTCGATCACCGCGTCGGCAAGCGTGGCCGTGAGCGCGACGGCGGGCACGCTTTCTCCGGTGCGCATGACGTCGGCAACGCGGGTCAACAGCCGCCGTCCCAGCGAGCCTCCGGGATGCGAGCGCGCGAAATCCTCGACCGAGAAGCCGCGGGCATCGAGCAGCGTGAGGGCGAGCGCGTCGCCGAGCGCGAGCGCCGCGGTCGTGCTGGCCGTCGGCGCGAGGCCAAGCGGACAGGCCTCGGCGTCGACGCTGGCGTCGAGATGCACGTCCGCGGCCGAAGCCAGCGACGAGCACTCGTTGCCGGTCAGCGCGATCAAGCCCGCGCCCTGACGCTTCAGGTGCGGAACGAGCGACACGATCTCGTCGGTTTCGCCGGAATTCGACAGCAGCAGCACGACGTCGTCGGCGGTGATCATTCCCAGATCGCCGTGGCCCGCCTCCGCCGCGTGCACGAAGAACGCCGGCGTGCCGGTGGAGGCGAGCGTGGCGGCGACTTTGCGGCCGACGTGACCGGACTTGCCGATGCCGATGACCACCACGCGTCCGCGGCAGTCGAAGAGCATGCGCACGGCTGCGAGGAACGATGCACCGAGCCGCTCGCCGGCGGTGCGAAGGGCGGCCGCCTCCGTGGCGAGCACGTCGCGCCCCAGCGCGAGCGCGCGCTTGGGCTCGACGCCGCGCGCGCCGGGAGGCGCCGCCACCGCGGTTGCTGTCATGCGTCGAAGTATACCGGAAGGCCCCGCGATCGCCGTGCTGGCAGGCTGATGTACGATAAAGTAGACGGCGCTCGCCGCTTCATTTGTCAACTGCGGCATCTCATCCCGCCAAGCCGCTGCGCGGCCATGACGGGTTCTGCATCAGCCTGCTACAGTCGGCGCATGTCGCACACGCTGGAATTGATCCTGCTACTGCTGGGTGCGGCGGTGCTGGCGGTGATCGCGTGCCGGCTGCTGCGGCTGCCGTCGATCCTTGGCTATCTCGCGGTCGGCATCGCGATCGGTCCCCACGCGATGGCGCTGGTGCCCGACAGCGCCGGAGTGCGCGACCTCGCCCAATTCGGGATCGTGTTCCTGATGTTCTCGATCGGGCTCGAATTCAGCCTGCCTCAGCTCAAGGCGATGGGCGGATCCGTGTTCGGTCTCGGCCTCGCGCAGGTCGCGATCACCACCGCCGCGGCGATGGCGGGCTTGCGGCTCCTCGGCTTCGGCTGGCTGGCCGGATTCACGCTCGGCGGCGCGCTCGCCATGAGCTCGACCGCCATCGTCTCGAAGCTGCTGACCGAGCGCGCGGAGCTCAACTCCACGCACGGGCGCGACGTGATGGGCGTGCTGCTGTTCCAGGATCTGTCGGTCGTCGCCTTCCTGATCGCGATCCCGACGCTCGCGTTCGGCGGCGAAGGCCTGTGGCGGCCGATGGCGCTCGCCGCGGGAAAGGCGGCGATTGCGCTGGGAGCCATCCTGCTCTTCGGCCAGGCGCCGATGCGCGCCTGGTTCGAGCTGGTGGCGCGGCTGCGCTCGCCGGAGCTGTTCATGCTCAACGTGCTGCTGGTGACGCTCGGTCTGGCATCGCTCACCGAGCTCGCCGGCCTCTCCTTCGCCCTGGGCGCGTTTCTGGCCGGTATGCTGATCGCCGAGACGGAGTTCCGCTACGAGGTCGAGGAGGACATCAAGCCGTTCCGCGACGTGCTCCTGGGACTGTTCTTCGTCACCGTCGGCATGTACCTCGACTTGAGGGTGGTCGGCGCCAACCTGGGCTGGGTCGCGCTGCTTCTCGTCGGTCCGGTGCTCGCGAAGCTCGTGCTGATGGTGGTGCTCGCGCGCGTGTTTGGCGCGCCGCTGGGAACGGCGCTGCGCACGGGCTTCTATCTCGGGCAGGCCGGGGAATTCGGGATCGTGATGCTCGCGCTCGCGAGCGAGCTTTCCGTGGTCGGCCCGACGCTCGTCCAGCTCGTGCTGGCCGCGATGGTGCTGTCGATGCTCGCCGCGCCACTGGTCATCCAGTTCGCCGAGCCTCTGGTGCGCCGGCTCACGGCCAACGACTGGCTCGCCCGCGCGGCGATGGTGACCGACATCGCCGCGCGCACGATGACGCGACGCGAGCACGTGATCATCTGCGGCTTTGGGCGCAGCGGCCAGAATCTCGCGCGGCTGCTCGAGCGCGAGGGCATCTCGTTCATCGGGCTGGACGCCGACGCCGACCGCGTGCGCGACGTCGCCGCCGAAGGCTCGAGCGTGGTGTACGGCGACGCCGGCCGGCGCGAGGCGCTGATCGCCGCGGGGCTGCCGAAGGCGCGCGCGCTGGCGGTCACCTTCGCCGACACGGCGACCGCGCTCAAGATCCTGCACCACGTGCACCAGGTCCGGCCGGAGGTCCCGGTGATCGTGCGCACCGTCGACGACAGCGATCTCGACCGGCTGGTGAAGGCGGGCGCCACGGAAGTCGTGCCCGAGGTGCTCGAAGGCAGCCTCATGCTCGCGTCGCACTCGCTGCTGCTGCTGGGCGTCCCGCTCAACCGCGTGCTCGCGCGCATCCGCGAAATCCGCGAGGAGCGCTACAGCCTGTTCCGCGGCTTCTATCACGGCGCCACGGACGCCGACGCCGACGACAATCTGCAGCCCCGGCTGCAATCGGTCATGCTCACCGACCGCTCGGCCGCGGTGGGACGCACGCTGGCCGATCTCGATTTCGACGGCCTGGTGGAAGTCACCGGCGTGCGCCGGCGCGGCGAGCGCTCGGCCGTGCCGCAGCCGGATTTCCGCTTCGAGCCGGGCGATGTCGTCGTGCTGCTGGGTCGTCCGGGGAATCTCGCTGTCGCCGAACGGCGACTGATGCGCGGCTAGCGCTCCCGTTTGTGGCACTGCAATCAACAAGCTACAATCGACATTCCCGTTTTCCTCCCGCCATTGCATGTCGCCTACCGTGAAGCCGGCGTCCCGGGCTCCGGCCCGAATCGCTGACTGGCGCTCCCGGCCCGAAGCCGCCGCCGTCGAGCTCACCGACGTCACGTTCGGTTACGACGCGCGCCCCGTGCTCAAGGGCATCACGATGATCATTCCGCGCGGCAAGATCGTCGCCATCATGGGCGGGAGCGGCTGCGGCAAGACCACGATCCTGCGCCTGATCGGCGGGCAGCTCCGGCCGCAGTCCGGCTCGATTCGCGTCGGCGGCCGCTCGGTGCCCGATCTCGATCCCGACGAGCTCTACGACCTGAGGCGCAAGTACGGGATGCTGTTCCAGTTCGGCGCGCTGTTCACCGACATGTCGGTGTTCGAGAACATCGCCTTCCCGATGCGCGAGCACACGGAGCTGCCCGAGGAGCTGATCCGCGACCTCGTGCTGATGAAACTGCACGCCGTGGGTCTGCGGGGCGCCGCGCATCTGATGCCCTCCGAGCTTTCGGGCGGCATGGCGCGGCGCGTCGCGCTCGCCCGCGCCATCGCGCTCGATCCGATGCTGGTGATGTACGACGAGCCGTTCGCAGGGCTCGATCCGATTTCGCTCGGCGTGGTCGGCCAGCTCATCCGGCGCCTGAACGACGCGCTGTCGATCACTTCCGTAGTCGTTACCCACGATGTCTACGAATCGCTGAAGATCGTCGACTACCTCTACTTCGTCTCCGAAGGACGCATCGTCGCCTCCGGCACGCCCGAGGAAGTGCGCGCCTCGAGCGATCCGTTCGTGCGCCAGTTCGTCGATGGCGCGCCCGACGGCCCGGTGCCGTTCCACTATCCGGCCTCTTCATACCGCGACGAGCTCTTCGCCGATGTCGGCTGACATCCTCGGCGGGATCGCGTACTGGCTGCGCCGCCTCGGCGGCGGCGTCACCGGATCGATCGGGCAGCTCGGCTACGCCACCCGGTTCCTGCTGTCGGTTCTGTGGCACACGCCGGCGGCGTTCCGCCGCCTTCATCTCACGCTGCGGGAAATCTACTTCACGGGCGTGCTGTCGCTGGTGATCATCCTGATGTCGGGTCTGTTCGTCGGCATGGTGCTGTCGTTGCAGGGCTACGAGACGCTCAAGCGCTACGGCGCCGACGAGCAGCTCGGCATCCTGGTCGCGCTGGCGCTGGTGCGCGAGCTGGGACCCGTGCTGGCCGGACTGCTGTTCGCGAGCCGGGCCGGCTCGGCGATCACCGCCGAGATCGGGCTCATGAAGACGACCGAGCAGCTCGCGGCAATGGAGATGATGGCCGTGAACCCGGTCGCGCGCGTGATCGCGCCGCGGTTCTGGGGCGGCGTGCTGTCGATGCCGCTGCTCGCCGCGCTGTTCTCGACCTTCGGGATCTTCGGCGGCTATGTCGTCGGCGTGCGGCTGATCGGCATCGACGCGGGCGCGTTCTGGGGCCAGATGCACGCCGGCGTCGACTTCTGGCCCGACGTGACCAACGGCATCATCAAGAGTCTGGTGTTCGGCGCGGCGGTGTCGCTGATCGCGGTGTTCGAGGGCTTCGACGCCAAGCCCACCGCCGAAGGCGTGGCGAGCGCGACGACGCGCACGGTGGTGCTCTCCTCGCTTGCCATCCTGGCGCTCGATTTCGTCATGACCGTGTTCATGTTCCGGGGAGCGAACGTAAGATGAACCGTTCCACGGTCGATCTGTGGGTCGGCATCTTCGTGGCCATTGGCTTCGGAGCGATTCTCTTCCTGGCGCTCAAGGTGGGCAACCTGCTGACGCTCGATCGCTCGCCCGGGTACCGGATCGAAGCGAGCTTCGACAATATCGGGGGCCTCAAGCTGCGCGCGCCGGTGAAAGCGGCCGGCGTGGTGGTGGGCCGCGTCGAGAATGTGCGCCTCGATCCAAAGACCTACGAGGCGCTGGTGACGATGCGCATCGACAAGCAGTACCAGTTCAGCAAGGACACGATCGCCGCGATCAACACTTCGGGATTGCTCGGAGAGGTGTACATCGGGCTCGACGCCGGCGGCGATACGCAGATGCTCCAGGACGGCGACCGCATCGCGAAGACGCAATCGGCGGTGGTGATCGAAAAGCTCATCAGCCAGTTCCTGTTCGACAAGGCGTCGGAGAACCCCGGGGCCAAGGCTCCGTCGGCGCCACCGCCGGCCGGGAAGCCCGCCGAAGGAGTCGCGAAATGACGAGCGTGCCCGTACTCTACCGTCGCATCGGCGTGGCGCTCGCCGGGGCGCTGCTCGCGGCCTGCGCCGCCGCGCCGAACAAGGACGACCCGTTCGAGCCGTGGAACCGCGCCATGTACGAGGTGCACACGGCCGTCGACGACGCCGTGATCAAGCCGGTCGCGCAGGCGTACGTCGCCTACGTGCCCGAGCTGATGCGCACGGGCGTGTCGAATTTCTTCGGCAACATCGACGATCTGTTCACCGGCATCAATAACGTGCTGGAGGGTCGCGGCAACCAGGCGGGCGACGATTTCGGGCGCGTGCTGCTCAATACCACGATGGGCATGGGCGGCGTCTTCGATCTCGCCTCGATGATGGGCATACCCAAGGACAAGAAGGACTTCGGCATCACGTTCGGCAAGTGGGGCATCCCGCAGGGGCCGTACCTGTTCATTCCGCTGTTCGGGCCGACGACGGTGCGCGACGGGACCGGCGTGCTGGTCAGGTACTTCACGGGCCCGATCGGCTTCATCGACAACATCCCGGTGCGCAATACGCTCTACGGCATCGGTTATCTCGACCTGCGCGCCCAGGCGCTCTCGGCCGAATCGGTGCTCGGGACCGCCGCGCTCGACCGCTACCGGTTCCTGCGCAACGCCTATCTGCAGAATCGCCGCTTCCAGGTCTACGAGGGCAAGCCGCCGCCCGAAGAGGACGAGGACGGCGGGGCGCAAACGCCGCCCGCGCAGCCGCAAGCGCCGCCCGCGCAGCAGCAGCCGACGCCCGCGCCGCCGGCGAAATGACCTTCCAGACGAGGACTGCGATGGTGCGCTTTCTGATCCGGACGCTGCTCCTGTTCGCCTTCGCCGCGCCGCTCGCCCTGGCCCAGGAGGCTCCGGACGCGCTGGTCAAGCGCATTGCCGAGGAAACGCTCGCCGCGATCCGCGCCGACAAGGATCTCCAGGCGGGCAATCCCGCGAAAGTGAAGGAGCTGATCGAGACCAAGCTCGTGCCGCACTTCGACACGATGCGCATGACCGCCCTGGCGATGGGACGAAACTGGCGGGCGGCCAGTCCCGAGCAGCAGAAGGAGCTCACCGAGCAATTCAAGACGCTTCTGATCCGCACCTACTCCAACGCGCTCACCAACTACCGCGACAACAAGATGACGTACCAGCCGCTGCGCGCGAACCCGGGGGACATCGACGTCACCGTGCGCACCCAGGTGACGCGTCCGGGGCAGGCGCCGGTGCCGATCGACTACAGCATGGAGAAGACGCCCGAAGGGTGGAAGGCCTACGACGTCGTCGTCGCCGGCGTGAGCCTCGTGACCAACTATCGCGACGAGTTCAACGACATCGTGCGCAGCTCCGGCGTCGACGGCCTCGTCAAGGCGCTCAAGGCGAAGAACCAGAGCCCGGTCGCCAAATGAGCGACGCCGGCGCCGCTCCGGTGGCGAGCGGCACGTTCACGTCCGATCGGCGCTGGAGCGTTGGCGGAGCGCTGACGGTGGACAGCGCCGGCGCGGTGCTGGCCGCCAGCGAGGAGGCCGCGTTGCCGGAGACCGGCGTCGTTTCGCTCTCCGCCGTGCATACGGTGGACTCCGCCGGCGTGGCGGTCATGCTGTCGTGGCGCCGGCGCGCCGCGGCCGAGGGCAGGAAGCTCGTATTCGTCGACGTGCCGCCGAACCTCGTCGCCCTCGCGCAGCTCTACGGCGTCGAGGATCTTCTTGAGTCATAGCAGGCTGATTCCACGCGCGGCCGATGCCGCCCGCCGTCGAGATCATCAACGTGGCGCGCCGCTTCGGCGCGGTGCAGGCGCTGGCCGGCGTCGATCTCGCGGTCGAGCCGGGCGAATTCTTCGGCCTGCTGGGGCCGAACGGCGCCGGTAAGACGACGCTGATCTCGATTCTGGCCGGCCTCACGCACGCGGACACCGGTACGGCGCGAGTGCTCGGCCACGATGTCGTCAGCGACTACCGGCAGGCGCGGCGGCTCCTCGGCGTCGTGCCGCAGGAGCTGGTCTTCGATCCGTTCTTCACGGTGCGCGAGACGCTGGAGATCCAGGCCGGCTACTTCGGCATCCGCGGCAACGGCGCCTGGATCGACGAGATCCTCCACCATCTCGATCTCGCCTCGCGTGCCGGCACCAACATGCGCGCGCTCTCCGGCGGCATGAAGCGCCGGGTGCTGGTCGGTCAGGCGCTGGTGCACAAGCCACCGGTGATCGTGCTCGACGAGCCCACCGCGGGCGTCGACGTCGAGCTGCGGCAGAGCCTGTGGGCGTTCATCCGGCAGCTCAACCGCGACGGACACACGATCATCCTGACGACCCACTATCTCGAGGAGGCCGAAGCGCTGTGCGGGCGGATCGCCATGCTCAAATCCGGCAAGATCGTCGCGCTCGACACCAAGCAGAACCTGCTCTCGAGCTTCGCGGGCCTCACGGTGCGCCTCGCCGCGGACGCGCTGCCGGGCGAGTGGGAGCCGCGCGTGGTGCGCCGGGCCGAAGGCATGTACCTGCTCTCGCTTGCCGACTACGCCGAGCTGGAGCACCTGCTCGCGGCGCTGCGCGAGTCCGGCGTGGCGATCCGCGAGCTCGCTCTGCAGGAGGCCGATCTCGAGCAGGTGTTCCTGCGGATCATGGCGCGGCATCGCGAATGAGCTGCCGAGCTTCGCCGCTCTTCATGCCCGCGAACGCCGGCGCAGGGCCGAATTCATTCGGCCATGCACGCAGGGTGCGAATGAATTCGCACCCACGGCCGTGCGAGTGAATTCGCAGGTACCGAAATGCGAATAAATCCGCACCTACCGTCAGGACTACGCCCCGCGTGTTCGGCGTTCGGAAGGACGTCGCCGTGAGCCTGTGGGGCGTCGGCTGGCTCGCGCTCTTCTACAAGGAGCTGCTGCGCTTCTGGAAGGTCGCCTTCCAGACGATCCTCGCCCCCGTGCTGACCGCGCTCTTATACCTGCTCATCTTCTCGCACGTGCTCGAGTCGCGCGTCTCGGTGTTCGGCGGCCGGGTGGCCTACACCTCGTTCCTGATTCCCGGCCTGGTGATGATGTCGGTGCTGCAGAACGCGTTCGCCAACAGCTCCTCTTCGCTCATCCAGTCCAAGATCACCGGCAACCTGATCTTCGTCCTGGTGACGCCGCTGTCGCCGCTCGACCTGTTCGCGGCCTACGTGCTGGGCGCGATGGTGAGGGGCATCGTCGTGGGCCTGGGCGTGTTCCTGGTGACCGGATGGTTCGGCTCTCTCACGCTGCAGCATCCGCTGTGGGCGCTGGCCTTCGGCCTTCTCGGCAGCGCCATCCTGGGCATCCTCGGGCTGCTCGCCGGCATGTGGGCCGACAAGTTCGATCAGCTCGCCGCTTTCCAGAACTTTCTGATCATGCCGCTCACCTTCCTGTCCGGCGTGTTCTATTCGATTCACGGCCTGCCGCCGTTCTGGCAGGCGTTGTCGCATTTCAATCCGTTCTTCTATATGATCGACGGCTTTCGTTACGGCTTCTTCGGCCTCTCGGACATCGCGCCGGCACTGAGCCTCGCCGTCGTGGCGGCGTTCTGTCTCGGGCTCACGGCGCTGGTCCTGGCGCTGCTCCGGCGGGGCTACAAGCTGCGGCACTGATCCCTCCTCCGAAAGGACGCCCGCGCCTTGTCCCATTCGGCCCTCGCTGCGCCATGAAGCCGCCCCGCCCGCTCCATCCATCGCTGCTGCAATGGCACGAGCGCCGCGCCCGGCCATGACCACGCCCGAATCGATCAGGAGCGCCATCGAGACGAAGCTCCCTTGCGAGCGCGTCGAGGTTCGCGGCGACGGCCAGCATTTCGAGGCGCTGATCGTCAGCCGGGCCTTCGAGGCGCTTTCCAAGGTGCGCCGGCACCAGCTCGTGTACGCGGCGCTCGGCGACCGGATGCGCGAGGAGATCCATGCGCTGTCGATGAGCACGCTTACCCCGGCCGAGTGGTCGGAGCGCGACGGACGAGGCTAGGCCCTAGCGTGGACCGCCTGCTGATCGAGGGGGGCGCCCGGCTGGAAGGCGCCGTGCGCGTCTCCGGCGCCAAGAATGCGGCGCTCCCCATCCTGTGCGCGGGCCTTCTCACCGCCGAGCCGCTGCGGCTTGCGAACGCGCCGCGCCTGAACGACGTGCGCACCATGCAGACGCTCCTAGGCCAGATGGGCGTCAAGGCGGAGCGCGACGACGGCCTCGTTACGGTGACGGCGAAGCGCGTCGACTGGCCGCTTGCGCCGTACGAGCTGGTGAAGACGATGCGCGCCTCCATCCTGGCGCTCGGTCCGCTGGTGGCTCGCTGCGGCGAAGCGCGGGTGTCGCTGCCGGGAGGCTGCGCGATCGGGCTGCGGCCCGTCGACCAGCACGTGAAGGGACTGCAGACGCTCGGCGCGCAGATCAACCTCGACCACGGCTACATCGATGCGAGGGCGCGACGGCTCAAGGGCGCGCGGTTCGTCTTCGATGTGGTCACCGTGACCGGCACCGAGAACCTGATGATGGCGGCGACGCTGGCAAAAGGCGTGAGCATCCTCGAGAACGTCGCCCGGGAGCCGGAGGTCGTCGATCTCGCGCGCTGCCTCAACGCGATGGGCGCCAAGGTCTCGGGCGCGGGCACGGACAGAATCGTGGTCGAAGGCGTGGACCGGCTGCACGGCGCCGCGCACGAGATCATGCCGGATCGCATCGAGACGGGGACTTTCCTCGCCGCCGCCGCGGCCGCCGGCGGCGACGTGACGCTCACCGGCACGCGCGCGGACACCCTCGAGGCGGTGCTCGAGAAGCTCGCCGAAGCCGGAGCGACGCTCGCGATCGACGAAGGCGCGATCCGACTCAGGCGAGACGCGAAGCTCAAGTCGGTCGCGCTGCACACCGCGCCCTACCCCGCGTTCCCGACCGACATGCAGGCGCAGTTGATGGCGCTGATGACGCTCGCCGACGCCACCGCCGTCATCACCGAGACCATCTTCGAGAACCGCATGATGCACGTGCAGGAATTGAAGCGCCTCGGCGCGGACATCGAGGTCGAAGGCGGCACCGCCATCGTCAAAGGCGTGGCCGCGCTCAAGGGCGCGAACGTCATGGCGACCGATCTGCGCGCCTCGGCCTGCCTGGTGATCGCCGGCCTCGTCGCCGAAGGCGAGACGACGATCGACCGCATCTATCATCTCGACCGGGGCTACGAAGCGATCGAGCAGAAGCTGGCGAGCCTGGGAGCGACGATCCGCCGCGTTCGCGACTGACGGCCGGCCCGGCGATGCCCGTCCGGTAGAATGGGGCGTACGCCCGCCTTCGCCCCGCCATGGCCGCGCTCACCATCGCTCTGCCCAAGGGCCGCATTCTCGAGGAGACCCTGCCGCTGCTCGCGCGCGCAGGCCTGGAGCCCGCCGAGAATCCGGAAACTTCGCGTCGCCTCATCATCGGCAGCAGCCGGCCCGACGTCCGCTTCGTCGTCGTGCGGCCCACGGACGTGCCCACCTACGTCGAGTACGGCGCGGCCGATCTCGGGGTGGCAGGTCGCGACGTGCTGCTCGAGCACGGCGGCGAGGGCCTCTATCAGCCGCTCGAGCTGGGCATCGGCAAGTGCACGATGGTGGTCGCCGCGCCGCGCGACTTCGACTACGCGGGCGCGGTAAGGCGCGGTGCGCGGCTCAAAGTGGCGAGCAAGTACGTGGCGATCGCGCGCGAGCACTTCGCGGGCAAGGGCTTGCACATCGATCTGATCCGGCTCTACGGGTCGATGGAGCTCGCGCCGCTGGTCGGTCTGGCCGACGCCATCGTCGACCTCGTGAGCACCGGCAACACGCTCAAGGCCAACGATCTGGTCGCCGTCGAGGAGATCCTCCCGGTCAGCGCACGGCTCATCGTCAACCCGGCCGCGCTCAAGCTCAAGCGCGCCGCGGTCCAGCCGCTGCTCGAGCGCATCGCCGCCGCGGTCGGGGAGCGCGCCGATGCCTGAAACGCTCGTGCGAAGGCTCGACGCGTCGGCGCGCGATTTCGACGCGGCGCTGGAGCAGCTCACCGCTTTCGACGCCAAGGAGGACGCCGCCCTCGCGCCCACCGTCGAGGCGATCCTCGCCAGCGTGCGCTCCCGCGGCGACGCCGCCGTGCTGGAGTACACAGCACGGTACGATCGCGTGCGCGCCGCGAGCGTCGCGGCGCTGGAGATTGCGTTGTCCGAGTGCCGTGCCGCGCTCGACGCGCTCGAGCCCGAGGCCCGCGGCGCGCTCGCCACCGCGGCCGAGCGCATCCGCCGCTTTCACGAGCGGCAGCGTGGCGAATCGTGGAGCGTGGTCGAGGACGACGGCACGCGGCTCGGCCAGAGGGTCACCGCGCTCGAGCGCGTCGGCCTCTACGTCCCCGGCGGGCGCGCGGCGTATCCATCCTCGGTGCTCATGAACGGACTGCCCGCCGCGGTCGCGGGCGTGCGCGAGATCGTGATGGTGTCGCCTACGCCCGACGGCGCGAAGAATCCGCTCGTGCTCGCAGCTGCGCACCTGGCGGGCGTCACGCGCGTCTTCGCGATCGGCGGCGTGCAGGCGGTCGGGGCGCTCGCCTACGGCACCGCCACGGTGCCGGCGGTGGACAAGATCGTCGGCCCGGGCAACGCCTATGTCGCGGCGGCCAAGCGCCGGGTATTCGGGCGCGTCGGCATCGACATGATCGCCGGGCCCTCCGAGATCCTGGTCATCGCCGATGCGAGCGCACACCCCGACTGGGTGGCGATGGATCTCTTCTCGCAGGCCGAACACGACGAGGACGCGCAGGCGATCCTGCTTTCCCCCGACTCCGCCTTGCTCGACGCGGTCGCCGCGAGCATCGCGCGCGAGCTGCCGGCAATGGCGCGCAAGGACATTATCGCTGCGTCGCTCGCCCGGCGCGGCGCGCTCGTCCGGGTGCGCGACCTCGCCGAGGCGTGCGCGATCGCGAACCGTATCGCGCCCGAGCACCTGGAGCTCGCGGTAAGCGACCCGGAACCGCTGGTCGCCGCCATCCGCCATGCCGGCGCGATCTTCCTCGGCCATCACACCTCCGAAGCGCTCGGCGACTACTGCGCCGGACCCAATCACGTGCTGCCGACCGCGCGCAGCGCGCGCTTCTCCTCGCCGCTGGGCGTCTACGATTTCCAGAAGCGCACGAGCCTCATCCGTGTCACGGCTGAAGGGGCGCGCGCGCTGGGTCCGACCGCCATCGCGCTTGCGCGCGGTGAAGGCCTGACGGCGCATGCGCAAAGCGCGCAGTACCGGCTGCAGCCCTGAGGCTTCGCGATTCGCTCGATGAGCCCGACGAGCCCTCTCCCTCGCCTCGCCAGCTCGCCGGGCGCCGCGGAAGCCGTAGCCCGCGTCGTCCGCCCCGAGATCCGCGCGCTTTCTGCGTACGCCGTCGCGAAGGCGCAGGGCATGGTGAAGCTCGACGCGATGGAGAATCCGTATCCGCTGCCGTCTCGCGTGCGGGCGCGCCTCGACGCCGCGCTTGGAGGTGTGGCGGTCAACCGCTATCCCGACGGTCCCGGCGACGCGCCGCGCGCCGCGCTGCGCCGCGCGCTCGCCGTGCCCGAGGGGCTGGACGTGCTGCTCGGCAACGGCTCCGACGAGCTGATCCAGATCGTCGTCACGGCGCTCGCGCGGCCCGGCGCGGCGGTGCTCGCGCCCGAGCCGTCGTTCGTGATGTACGCCCGCAGCGCGCTGCTCGCCGGCATGCGCTTCGTCGGCGTGCCGCTCGCGTGCGATTTCAGCCTCGACCGCGCGGCCATGCTCTCGGCGATCGAGCGCGAGCGGCCGGCGGTGGCGTTCATCGCCTATCCCAACAATCCGACCGGAAATCTGTTCGCGCGCGGCGACCTCGACGCCGTGCTCGACGCCGCGCCGGGACTGGTGGTGGTCGACGAGGCTTACTACGCCTTCTCCGACCACACCTTCCTTCCGGAGGTCGCCCGCCGGTCCAACCTGCTGCTGCTGCGCACCGTGTCCAAGATCGGCATGGCCGGGATGCGCCTCGGCTATGCGATCGCGGCGCCGGAGTGGATCGCGGAGCTCGACAAAGTCCGGCCCCCTTATAATGTGAACGCGTTCACTCAGGCCGCGGCCGTGGAGCTTCTGACCGACACCGACTGGATCGCCGATCAGGCGAGGGCGATCCGCTTCGAGCGCTCGCGGCTCGAAACCGCGCTGGGCCGCTTGGCCGGAGTCTGCGTGCTTCCGAGCCAGGCCAACTTCGTGCTCGCGCGCGTGCCCGATGCCAACGCGGCGTTCGCCAGGCTCCTCGGGCGGGGCATCCTGGTAAAGAACCTGCATGGCTGGCATCCGCTCCTGGCCAATTGCCTCCGGATCACGGTGGGCACTCCGCAGGAGAACGACGCGTTGCTTGGCGCTTTCGCGGAGGCCCGCCGATGAACGATGCGAAGGCGCGCGGTGCTGCGGGCGCGCGGCGGGCGCGCATGGAGCGCCGCACGAAGGAGACGACGATCACGGTCGAGCTGAACCTAGACGGCAGCGGACGGGCGAAGCTAGCGACCGGCATCCCGTTCCTCGACCACATGCTCGATCAGGTGGCGCGCCACGGCATGCTCGACCTCGCGGTGCAGGCCGAGGGCGATCTGCACATCGACGCCCACCACACCGTCGAGGACGTGGGCATCACGCTCGGGGCCGCGCTCGCCAAGGCGCTGGGCGACAAGGCGGGCATCGCCCGCTTCGGCCACGCCTACGTGCCGCTCGACGAGGCACTCTCCCGGGCGGTGATCGACCTCTCGGGCCGGCCGGGGCTCGTCTATCACGTGCCGTTCACGCGGGCGATGATCGGTGCCTTCGACGTCGATCTGGTGCACGAGTTCTTCCAGGGCTTCGTCAACCACGCCGCGGCCACGTTGCACCTCGACAACCTGCGCGGGGACAACGCCCACCATCAGGCGGAGACGGTGTTCAAGGCGTTCGCCCGCGCGCTGCGCATGGCGCTGGCGCCGGATCCGCGCGCAGCGGGCGTCCCCTCGACGAAGGGAACCCTCTGATCGATATCGCCGTCGTCGATTACGGCATGGGCAACCTGCGCTCGGTCGCGAAGGCGTTGCGCCACGTGGCTCCCGAACGAACGATCGTGGTGAGCGCGGATCCAGCGGCGATCCGCAGCGCGGAGCGCGTGGTCCTGCCGGGGCAGAGTGCAATGCCCGACTGCATGCGCTGCCTCGAGCAGAGCGGGCTTTCCGACGTCGTGCTCGAGACCTGCGCCGACCGCCCCTTCCTCGGCATCTGCCTCGGGCTGCAGATGCTCTTCGACCAAAGCGAGGAAGGGCCGACCGCGGGCCTCGGGGTGCTGCGCGGCCGCGTCGTGCGCTTCCGCGAGGCGGCGATGATCGGACCCGACGGCGAGCGGCTCAAGGTGCCGCACATGGGCTGGAGTCCCGTGCGCCGAACGCGCGAGCATCCGCTGTGGCGGGGCATCGACGACGACGCGCGGTTCTACTTCGCGCACAGCTACTATCCGGCCGCGGAGGACGCCGACCTGACCGCGGCGATCGTCGAGTACCCGACGGCGTTTACTTGCGCGATTGCCCGCGCTAATATCTTTGCCGTGCAGTTCCATCCAGAGAAGAGCCACCGCGCGGGTCTCCAGCTGCTCTCGAATTTCGTCGCCTGGAACGGGCGCGTCTGAACGATAGCCGGCGCCGGCGAGGCGCGGGCTACCTTCCCTCCACCGCACGTCGCCACGGCAGCGACCTCTGTCCCTTCAAGCCGCCATGCAACTCATTCCCGCGATCGACATCAAGGACGGCCACTGCGTGCGTTTGAAGCAGGGCGAGATGCAATCGGCGACCGTGTTCTCGGAAGATCCCGCGGCGATGGCGCAGCACTGGCTCGAGCAGGGGGCGCAGCGGCTGCATCTAGTGGATCTGAACGGCGCCTTCGCCGGAAGGCCCAAGAACGAGATGGCGATTCGCGAGGTCGTTAGCGTGATCGGCGAGGAGATCCCGGTGCAGCTCGGCGGCGGCATCCGCGACCTCGACACCATCGAGCGCTATCTCGACGACGGCATAAGCTACGTGATCATCGGCACCGCCGCGGTGAAGAACCCGGGCTTCCTGCACGACGCGTGCTACGCGTTCCCGGGGCACATCATCGTCGGGCTCGACGCGCGGGAGGGCAAGGTGGCGACCGACGGCTGGTCCAAGCTGACCGGCCACGACGTGGTCGATCTCGCCCGAAAATTCGAGGACTACGGCGTCGAAGCCGTGATCTACACCGACATCGGGCGCGACGGCATGCTCACCGGGGTGAACATCGAGGCCACGGTGAAGCTCGCGCGCGAGCTCAAGACTCCGGTGATCGCCAGCGGCGGCATCAACAGCCTGAACGACATCAGCAAGCTCGCCGGCTACGAAAGCGAGGGCGTGAGCGGCGCGATCGCCGGCCGGGCGCTCTACGACGGCACGCTCGACTTCAAGGCGGCGCTCAAGGCCGCGAAGGGCGGGAAGGCGTAGCTCGGAATTCGTTCCGACCGGCTCGCCCTCCCGGGGAGTCCGGGGTGCGAATAAATTCGCACCTACGCCACAAATTTGCGCCTACGCCATAACGATGGGTCTCGCCAAGCGCATCATTCCCTGCCTCGACGTGGCGGAAGGCCGGGTCGTTAAAGGCGTCAACTTCGTCAACCTGCGCGACGCCGGCGATCCGGTCGAGGTGGCGCGCCGCTACGACCGCGAGGGCGCGGACGAGCTCGCCTTCCTCGACATCAGGGCGAGCGTCGAGACGCGCGGGCTGCTCTACGACATGATCGAGGCGGTGGCGGACCAGGTTTTCATTCCGCTCACCGTCGGCGGCGGGGTGTCGCGGGTCGAGGACATCCGGGCGCTGCTCAACGCCGGCGCGGACAAGGTCAGCATCAACACCGCTGCGGTGCAGAACCCGGCGCTGGTCGCCGCAGCGGCGGGTCGCTACGGCGCGCAGTGCATCATCGCTGCGATCGACGCCCGACAGTCGGGCCCCGAGCGCTGGGAGGTCTACACGCACGGCGGCCGAAACGCCACCGGCCTCGACGCGGTCGAATGGGCGCGGCGTGTGACCGCACTGGGCGCGGGCGAGATCCTGCTTACCAGCATGGACCGCGACGGAGCGAGGTCCGGGTTCGATCTCGCGCTCACCCGCGCGGTGGTCGACGCGGTGGACGTGCCGGTGATCGCCTCGGGCGGCGTGGGCACGCTGCGGCATCTCGTCGACGGCATCGTGGTCGGCGGCGCCGACGCGGTGCTCGCGGCCTCGATCTTCCATTACGGCGAGTACACGATCAACGAGGCGAAGCGCGTCATGGCGCAGGCGGGTATCGAGGTCCGCTGAATCGGCGTGGCGTAGAATCGGAAGATGCCTGCAGCCCGGCCGCCCGCGATGGAATGGCTCGATCAAGTCCGCTGGAACGCCGAGGCCCTCGTGCCGGCGATCGCGCAGGACGCGGCGAGCGGCGAGGTGTTGACCCAGGCGTGGATGAATCGCGAGGCGCTGGAGCGCACCGCGGCGAGCGGGGAGGCGCACTACTGGTCGCGCTCGCGCGGCCGGCTGTGGCGCAAGGGCGAAGAGTCGGGGTATGTGCAACGCGTGCACGAGATCCGCCTCGATTGCGACAACGACGCGATCCTTCTGCTGGTCGAACAAACCGGCGGCATCGCCTGTCATACGGGCCGGCGCCGCTGTTTCTTCCAGCGGCTGGAGAACGGTGCCTGGCGGGTGGTCGAGCCCGTACTCCGGGACCCGGCGTCGATCTACGGGCGCTGAGCGGGGCCGCAGCTCCGCCGGGGACGAACATGACGCATCCTTCCGCAACAGGCGCCGGCAACGGCGAATTGCTGCACCGCCTCGCGGCGACGATCGCCTCGCGGCGCGGCTCCGACCCCGCGACGTCCTACGTCGCGACGCTGTTCGTCAAGGGTCGCGACGCGATGATCAAGAAGCTGGGCGAGGAGGCGACCGAGGCGGTCATGGCCGCCAAGGACGGTGATAAGATTCGCTTAACGAAGGAGATCGCGGATCTCTGGTTCCATTGCCTCGTCGTTCTGGAGAGCTACGGTCTGGGCCCGGACGAGGTCTTAAACGAGCTTGCGCGTCGCGAAGGCGTGTCCGGCCTGGAGGAAAAAGCCTCCCGACTCTAGGCGGGCCGCGTGCGCCGCTCGAGACAAGTCGAGGATCATGGAGAACTGCGTCTTCTGCAAGATCGTGCGTGGCGAGCTGCCGGCGGAAAAGGTGTACGAGGACGCCGAGATCCTCGGCTTCCACGACATCCGGCCGCAGGCTCCGGTGCATTTCATGCTGATCCCCAAGAAGCACATCGCCTCGCTTGCCCACGCTGGCGCGGAAGACGCCGGCATGCTGGGCCGGCTGCTCGCGCTCACCGCTCGGCTCGCGCGGGAGAACGGCTCGCCGGACGGCTATCGGACCATCGTCAACACCGGGCGCATCGGCCGGCAGGACGTGATGCATCTGCATGTGCACGTGATCGGCGGCCCGGACGTCCTCGGCCCGATGCTGCCGAGGGCACACTAGAGACTAGAGATCGAGAGGAAAGGACCATGGGTGGATTGAGCATCTGGCATTGGCTGATCGTGCTGCTGGTGGTCGTGCTGATCTTCGGCACGAAGAAGCTGCGCAACATCGGCCAGGATCTCGGCGGCGCGGTGCGCGGCTTCAAGGAAGGCATGAAGTCGAGCGAGTCCGACACGCCGCCGCCCGCGGAGCCGACTCCGCAGCAGATTTCCGGGCAGACGATCGAAGGCGAGGTCAAGAAGGAGAAGACTTCGTAGTGTTCGACATCGGCTTCTCGGAGATCGTGGTCATCGCCGTAGTGGCGCTGGTCGTGATCGGTCCCGAGCGTCTGCCCAAGGTGGCGCGCACGCTCGGACACATGTTCGGCCGGCTGCAGCGGTACGTGAACGAAGTCAAGGCCGACATCAACCGCGAGATGGAGCTCGATGAGCTGCGCAAGCTCCAGTCGCAGGTGCAGAGCGCCGCGCGCGACATCGAGCAATCGGTCGCGCATGCGGCGCAGCAGATGGAGTCCGGCGTGCGCTCCGTCGAGTCCGAGCTCAATCGCGGGGCGAGCGCGGAACCGGCTCCGTCGACGCCGCCTGCCGCCAGGGCGTCGGCGTCGGCGCCGAGCGAAGGATCCGGCGACGCGCCGCGCCAGGCGACGCTTCCCGGCATCGACCGCATCTAGGCTGGCAGCCTCCCGCTCGCCGGTCGTGGCTTCGGCCCGCGCTACAATGGTCGGCCGCGCGCCGATCGGACCATGAACCACGCCGACTCGCCCGAAGACACCCAGGAAACGTTCATCTCGCACCTGATCGAGCTGCGCAGCCGGCTGCTGCGCTCGATCGTGGCAGTGGTAATCGTGCTGGTGGCGCTGTTTCCCTGGGCGAAGGACATCTACGAGCTGGTGGCGATGCCGCTGCTCCGCGCGCTCCCGCGAGGCAGCACGATGATCGCCACCGACGTCACCGGAACGTTCTTCGTGCCGCTCAAGGTGACGCTGATGGCGGCGTTCCTGATCGCCCTGCCCTACGTGCTCTACCAGGTGTGGGCCTTCGTCGCGCCGGGGCTCTACCAGCACGAGAAGCGGCTCGCGCTGCCCGTGATCGTCTCCAGCGTGGTGTTCTTCGGGCTGGGCATGTGCTTCGCCTACTTCGTCGTGTTTCCGATCGCCTTCGGCTTCTTCGTCCGCTATACGCCGACGGGCGTGCAGATGATGACCGACATCGACAAGTACCTGTCGTTCGTTCTCACGATGTTCATCGCCTTCGGGCTAACGTTCGAAGTGCCTGTCGTGGTGGTCGTGCTGGTGCGGCTCGGGGTGGTGAGCCTGGACAAGCTCAAGTCGGTCCGCGGCTACGTGATCGTCGGCGCGTTCATCGTGGGGGCCATCTTCACGCCCCCCGATGTGCTGTCGCAGTGCATGCTCGCCGTGCCGCTGTGGCTGCTCTACGAGCTGGGGCTGTTCGTCGGGCGCTTCGTCGCGGTGACGAAAGAAGAGAGCGGCGCGGAGCACGGCGAGGCGACGCCGTAGGCGCGAATTCGTTCGCGCGGCGACGGCCGGTGAATGGGGACCGTAGGCGCGAATTCGTTCGCGCGCGAGGGCCGTGGGCGAAAGGTCAGCTCGCCGGCTTCGGCCGGCGGCCGACGATGACCGCCACCTGTATCGGCTTCTTGTCCCGCAGGACTTTGAGCGTCGCCTGCTTTCCCGGCGTGAGGGACGCGATCTGCGCCAGCAGCGCGGCCGTGTCGTGCGTAGGCTTGCCGTCGATCTCCACTACTACGTCGCGCACCTGCAGACCGGCGCGGTCCGCCGGACCGTTCTTGAGCACGCTGCGGATCAGCACGCCGCTCGCGTTTCCGGGCGCGAACGCCGCGGCCGTCTCGGCCGTGAGCTCCTGCGGCTCGATGCCCAGCCAGCCTCGAGTCACCTCGCCGTCGCGGATGATCTGCTCGAGCACCGTGCGGGCGAGCGAGACGGGGATCGCAAAGCCGATCCCCTGCGAGCCCCCGTTCTCGGAATAGATCACGCTGTTGATGCCGATCAGATTGCCGCTGGCGTCGACCAGAGCGCCGCCCGAGTTGCCGGGGTTGATGGCGGCGTCGGTCTGGATGAAATCCTCGAAACGGTTGACGCCGAGGTGGTTGCGGCCGAGTGCGCTCACGATGCCGTGCGTGACGCTGTTGCCAATGCCGAATGGATTACCGAGCGCGAGGACCGAGTCGCCCACCTGCACTTGGTCGAGCGAACCGAAGGTGATCGCCGGCAGATTGTCCCCATCGGCCTTGAGCACCGCGAGGTCCGACTCGGGATCGGTGCCGCGCACCGTCGCTCGCAGTCTCCGGCCGTCCGCGAGCACGAGCTGGATGTCGTCCGCGCCATCGATCACGTGGTTGTTGGTGAGGACGAATCCCTCTTTGCTCACGATCACGCCGGAGCCGAGGCTTGTCGCCCGGCGCGCCTGGCCGCCCTCCAGACCGGGAAAGAAGCGGCGCAGCAGCGGATCGTCGGCCAGCGGGTTGCGCTGCCGGATCTCCTTGCTGGTGTAGACGTTGACCACCGAGGGCAACGCTTTGCCCGCGGCCGCGGCCAGGCTCTCGGGCTTGGAAGCTTCCACCGCCGGCGCGGCCTCCTGCAGCAGCACCACATTGTTGCGACCGGAAAGCCGTGCGAGCAGGTCGGGCCGCAGAGTGGCCACGACGAAGAGCACGGCGAGGCACATGGTGGCCATCTGGGCGAACAGCAGCCAGAAGTGGTGGAGCGTGCGTTTCATTCGCGGGTGCCGGGTCGAAACGCGAATTATACTGCCCTGCCGCGGCGCAACATCGCGGCTACCGTCAGGTCCGACTCGCTCCCGGGCGCGAAGGTGCAATCGGCTGTTTTCCGGCGCCTTTTCGCGCCGTCGCTCCCCGCGAGGCTTTGGGCCACCGCGGCAAATCCCTTATAATTAACGGCTTTGCAGCCGCGTCGCTCCGGAATGGCAACCGACGAAAGCGTAAACACCAACAAACGGCGGTTCCTTCTCGGTGCGGCCAGCGCGATGGGCGCCGCCGGCGTGGCCGCCGCTGCGGTGCCGTTCGTGACCAGCCTGTGGCCAAGCGAGCGGGCGAAGGCGGCAGGCGCGCCGGTCGAGGTCGACATCAGCAAGCTCGAGCCCGGGCAGCAGATCACGGTCCTCTGGCGCAGCAAGCCGGTCTGGGTCATCCACCGCACCAAGGAGATGCTGGCCAACCTTCCGAAGATGGACTCCCGGGTCGCCGACCCCAAATCGGAAGTCGATCACCAGCCCGAGTACTGCAAGAACGAGGACCGATCGATCAAGCCCGAGATCTTCGTGGCAATCGGCATCTGCACGCATCTCGGCTGCGTGCCGACGTACAGACCCGAGGTCGCGCCGGCGGATCTCGGGCCGGACTGGCTGGGCGGGTTCTTCTGCCCGTGCCACCAGTCCAAGTACGACCTCGCCGGCCGCGTGTACAAGGGCGTTCCCGCGCCGACGAATCTGTGGATTCCGGCGTACGAGTTCCTCTCCGACACCAGGATCATGATCGGCGAGGACGGCCGCGGCGTGTCCGCGAAGACCGGGGGCTAGCGCATGTCCAGATTGCTGACCTGGATCGACGACCGCTTTCCCCTGACCAAGCTCTGGGATGAGCAGTGGGGCCGCTACGTCGCGCCGAGGAACTTCAACTTCTGGTACTACTTCGGCTCACTCGCCGCGTTCGTACTGGTGCTGCAGATCGTCACCGGCATCTTCCTGGCGATGAGCTACAAGCCGGACGCAAGCAAGGCGTTCGAGTCGATCGAGTACATCATGCGCGACGTCTCCGGGGGCTGGTTCATCCGCTACCTGCACTCCACCGGCGCCTCGGCCTTCTTCATCGTGATCTACCTGCACATGTTCCGGGGATTGCTCTACGGCAGCTTCCGCAAGCCTCGCGAACTGCTGTGGATCATCGGCTGCTTCCTGTACTTCGCGCTGATGGCCGAGGCGTTCTTCGGCTACCTGCTGCCGTGGGGCCAGATGTCGTTCTGGGGCGCGCAGGTCATCGTCAACCTGTTCTCGACGGTGCCCTACATCGGCGAGACGCTGGGCACCTGGATCCGCGGCGACTACACCATCTCCGACGTCACGCTCAACCGCTTCTTCTCCCTGCACGTCGTCGCCGTGCCGCTGCTGCTGCTGATCCTCGTCGCGGTGCACTTGATCGCGCTGCACGAGGTCGGATCCAACAACCCCGACGGCGTCGAGATCAAGAAGCAGCCGAAGGATCCCACGACCGGGATTCCGCTCGACGGCATCTATTCGCATCCGTACTACACGATCAAGGATCTGGTCGGCGTGGTGTTCTTCCTCATCGTGTTCTCGATCGTGCTCTTCTTCATGCCCGATATGGGCGGCTACTTCCTAGAATCGAACAACTTCATCCCGGCCGACCCGCTCAAGACGCCCGAGCACATCGCGCCGGTGTGGTACTTCACGCCGTACTACGCGATCCTCCGGGCCGTGCCGTCGTTCCTCAACTCGCAGTTCTGGGGCGTGTTGGCGATGGCCGTGGCCGTGCTGATCTTCATGTTCCTTCCCTGGCTCGACCGGGGTGCGGTCAAGTCGATCCGCTATCGCGGCCCGATGTACAAGGGGTGGCTCGCGGTGTTCGTCGTGAGCTTCCTCGTGCTGGGCTACCTCGGAACCGTCCCGGTCACCATCTGGGGGCAGTTCACCGGCGGCTGGGCCGACGCGCTGGACACCAAAGATCGCGCCACCTGGCTTGCCCGCCTGCTCACCATCGCGTATTTCCTGTTCTTCGTGCTGATGCCCTGGTACACCGCGCGCGACAGAACGAAGCCCGTGCCGGAGCGCCTGCGGTGAAGGCGCTGCCGCGCATCTTCGCCGGCGTCCTCCTCGCCGCCGCGGCCGGCGCGGCTTTCGCCGAGGAAGGCGCGCGGCTGCTCTACGCGCCCGTGGCCAGCAAGTTCGAGCGCGAAGCCATGCTGCAGCGCGGCGCCCGGGACTTCGCCAACTATTGCCTTACCTGCCACAGCGCCCAATACATGCGCTACAGCCGGCTGACCGACATCGGGCTCACCGACGAGCAGATCAAGGACAACCTGATGTTCGCCACCGACAAAATCGGCAACCAGATGACGGTGGCGATGCGCCCGAGCGACGGGGCGGCGTGGTTCGGCGCCGCCCCGCCCGATCTCTCGGTCGAGGCTCGGGTGCGCGGCCGCGACTGGCTGTACAGCTACCTGCTCGCCTTCTACCGCGACGACACGACGCCCACCGGCTGGAACAATCTGGTTTTTCCGAACGTGGCGATGCCGCACGTGCTCTGGAACCTGCAGGGAATCCAGAAGCTCGTCGAGACGCAGTACGACGACAAAGAGAAGGCGGAAGCCGCGGCCATCGCCGCCAAGGGCCTCGCTCTGGTCGAGCCGGCGCTGGGCGGCAAGTACGTGGTCAAGACGCTCACCGACGACGTGCCCGGGACGCTGTCCGCCGGCGACTACAAGTCCTTCGTGTCCGACCTGGTGGACTATCTCGACTATGTCGGCGAGCCGGCGAAGTACGAGCGCATCAACATCGGCATCGTCGTCGTGATCTTCCTCGGCGTGCTCTTCGCCCTCGTCTACGCGCTGAAGCGCAGCTACTGGAGCGACCTTCACTGAGGCGCCCCGGGCCGGCGCGGCCCTGTCCGGAGCCATTGCATTGCAAGCGCGACGCCCCAAGATGGCGTCGTTGGAGAGACCGACATCATGATGACCCTTTACTCCGGGACGACCGACCCGTTCAGCCAGCGCTGCCGCATCGTGCTGCACGAGAAGGGGATGGACTTCCAGATCATCGACGTCGATCTCGACCACAAGCCCGAGGACCTGGCCGTCATGAATCCGTACAATCAGGTGCCCGTGCTGGTGGAGCGCGACCTGGTGCTGCACGAATCGAACATCATCAACGAGTACATCGACGAGCGCTTTCCGCACCCTCAGCTCATGCCGGCGGACCCGCTGATGCGGGCCAGAGCGCGGCTGTTCCTGCACCGCTTCGAGAAGGAGCTCTTCTCGCACATCGACACGCTGGAAGGCAACAATCAGAAGCAGCTCGATAAGGCTCGGGGTCTTGTACGCGACAGCCTGCTGCAGATCGCGCCGGTGTTCACCAAGCACAAGTACATGCTCGGCGAGGATTTCTCGATGCTCGACGTGGCGATCACGCCGCTCTTGTGGCGGCTCGACTATTACGGGATCCAGCTGCCGAAGCCGGCCGCGCCGCTGATGAAGTACGCCGAGCGGCTGTTCTCGCGTCCGGCCTTCATCGAGGCGCTGACCTCGGCCGAGCGGGGGATGCGGAAGTAGGGCCGGATTCATCCGGTCGGGCGCGACGGTGCTATCCTAGTCTCCATGTCGGAGCAGTCCGCCAAGCCCTACCTGATCCGCGCCATCTGCGAATGGTGCGCGGATAACGGCCTCACGCCGTACCTCGCCGTCAAGGTGAACAGCCAGACTCGCGTCCCGCCGGCCTACGTCAAGAACGGCGAGATCGTGCTCAACATCAGTGCCGGCGCCACGCGCCGCCTCACCATCGACAATGAGCGCGTGCAGTTCAGCGCCCGCTTCAACGGCGTGTCCCAGGAAGTGTCGGTGCCGGTGCCTGCCGTGTCGGGCGTCTTCGCCAAGGAAACGGGCTACGGATTCGCGTTCACGGTCACCGCGGATCCCGTCGCTTCGCTCGACGCTGCGACGGTGCCGACCGAGTCGACCAGGCCCTCCGACGACAAGCCCCGCGGACGGCCCAAGCACCTGCAGGTTGTAAAATAGCGCGCCCGCAGCGGAGCCACAGCCAGCGCTGAATCGTCGCCACCGCATCGCGGCCCGCTCCACGCCGGCATAGCTCAGCAGGTAGAGCAGCGGTTTTGTAAACCGAAGGTCCCGGGTTCGACTCCTGGTGCCGGCACCGAAACCTCGCGGTGCATTCCGGCGGTTCCGATCTTCCGCTCGGCAATCGACGGTCGCCGGGCTCGCCGCGTCGTGGAGCTTGCTTCCTGCCTGAGGTGAAGCCGCATGGTAGCGAGCCTTTCTTCGAAGGTGCGGAGCAAGGCGTTGGCGCTCTCCACCGCGGCTACACGATCTCCGTCCCGCATCATGCGGTCGATCAGCTCCCGCTGAGCGGCAACTCGCTCTTCCGCCTGGGCGAGGTGCCACCGGGCTCGTTCAAAGTCGATGCCTGGCTTTCTGCGATGGGCCATGCCATGAACGCGTTACGGCCCCAACGATAGCGGGCGACAAAACCGATGTCTGTCGGATGCGAGCCGATTTTGCCGTAGTCCGTGGACGCGCCGCTCGGGCATCGCGGACGCGGGCTCGATTCCATCGTCGAGGTTATCGCGCGGCTGCGCGGACACGAGCTGGGCAATCTTCCGCGCCGCGAATGTCCGCGGTCTCTGCCAGCGACTCCTACGGTGGAATCGGCATTGCGCCGATAGCGCGACCGTTCGCCCGGGCGCATCTTGTATGGCTCGCGATCCATATTCGCGGAGACCAAGCAATGGGCAAATACGTATTGGCATGGCTGCTGGGCGTACCCGCCGTGGTGTTGGTGATCATCTACTTCTTCTTTCACTGAGGCGGGCGCGTTACGACCGGGTAATAATTACAAGGCCACCCCGCGCTGCGGCGCATCGCGCTCAGGCGCGGCGCCGTCCGCATCGGGCACCGATCTTGCAACCGGTCTACCGATCGGACCGGTCGATGCGCGAATTTCCAAAGCCGCTCCAGGTGTACGTCGTGGAGGACTCGGCGATCCTGCGGCGTGTGCTCGTGTCGGCGATCGAGGCCGCTGGAGGCGTGCTGGTCGGATGCAGCACGGACGCGGAGTCCGCGATCGCTGAGCTTTCCACACTGCGGCCCGACCTCGTCCTGATCGACATCGCGCTCAAGTCAGGCACAGGTTTCGACGTGCTTGAGGCGCTCCAGAAGCTCGATTCGCGGCCGACACCGATCAAGGTCGTGCTCACCAATCACGCCTATGACGAATACCGGCAGATGAGCGCGCAACTCGGGGCCAGTGCCTTCTTCGACAAGACCACTGAGACCTCGCAAGTGCTCGCTTTGATCGGAGCGCTGGCGGGCGAGGGGCGGGGCGCGTGGCATCCGGCGAGCGTTGCCAACCGCCCGGAGAGCGAAGAGCGTCGCTAGAGCACCGCTCTGCGAAGGGGCTTCTCGGCAGCAGCGTGGTACGATCGCCCGCGATCTCCCGAACGGTCGAATTCCCACAGCGATGAACCAGCTCGATTTCAGCGGCCGCGCCGCGATCGTCACCGGCGGAGCCGCGGGAATCGGCCTGGCGATCGCCCGCCGCCTGATCGAGAGTGGCGGCCGCGTGAGCCTGTGGGACCTCGACGCCGAGGCGCTGGATCGAGCCCGCGCGGCGCTCGGCAGCGCCGCGGAGGCGCGCGTGGTCGACGTGGCCGATCCCGGCGGAGTCGAAGCCGCCGCTTCTGCCGCAACCGCGGCACTGGAGCGCATCGACGCGCTCGTCTGTTCCGCCGGCATCACCGGCCCGAATACGACGGCCTGGGAGTATCCGATCGACGCGTGGCGCAAGGTGATGGCGGTGAACGTCGACGGCGTGTTCCTGTGCAACCGCGCCGTCGTGCCCGTCATGCTGCGACGTGACTACGGGCGCATCGTCAACGTCGCATCGGTCGCCGGCAAGGAAGGCAATCCCAACGCCAGTGCGTACAGCGCATCCAAGGCGGCCGTCATCGGGCTCACCAAGTCGCTCGGCAAGGAGCTCGCCCGCACCGGCATCCGCGTGAATTGCGTGACGCCCGCGGCGGTGAAGACCGCGATCTTCGATCAGATGACACAGGCGCACATCGACTTCATGCTGTCGAAGATTCCCATGGCGCGCTTCGGCCTGGTGGAGGAGATCGCGGCGCTCGCGGCTTGGCTGTGCACCGAGGAGTGTTCGTTCTCCACGGGCGCGGTGTTCGATCTCTCCGGCGGACGCGCGACCTACTGAGGCGAAGCGCTCCGCTGGGCGCAGGAATACGCTTCCGGACCTCGCTGTTTACGACTCGCCGGCCGATCGCCGAAGCGATCCTTCGCTGGCCGGCGACGTTTGCGACAGGAGGTCGACATGAGACGCTGCGTCGTTTTCCTCGGCTCGCTCGCCGTCGCGCTCGCCGCGCCCGCCGCGTGGGCGACGTTTCACACCTATCAGATCGACGAGATGTTCTCCAACGCCGATGGCACCGTGCAGTACGTCGTTCTGCACGAGGCGGCGGGAGCCAACGGCCAGAACTTTCTCGCCGGCCACACATTGACCAGCACGAGCGGCGGCGCGACGCAGACGTATGTCTTCCCGACCAATCTGCCGGGCGACGTGAACGACGGATACGGCATAATGGAGGCGCCCACCGCCTTCACCCGCGTGCTGATCGCGACCCAGGGCTTCGCCGCGCTCGGGATCGTCACGCCGGACTACGTGATCCCCGACGGCTTCCTGCCGCTCGCCAACGGCACCGTCAATTACGCCGAGGTCGATCAGGTGACTTACACCTCGCTCCCGACCGACGGCGTCACGGCGATCAAGCGCACGGGTGCCGTCGCGCCGAACGTCGCCACCAACTACGCCGGCGCATCCGCCTCGGTGAGCGCCGCGGTCGCCAACTACGAAGGCTTGTGGTGGAACGCTCCGGCCAGCTCGGAATCGGGCTGGGGCATCAACTTCGAGCATCAGGGCGACATCATCTTCGCCACCTGGTTCACCTATGACGCCACCGGCAAGGGATGGTGGCTGGTGATGACGGCTCCCAAGACGGGCCCCAACACCTATTCCGGCACGCTCTTTCGGACGATGGGGCCGGCGTTCAACGCGGTGCCGTTCAACCCGATGCAGGTCACGCCGACGCAAGTCGGGAACGGTACGCTCACGTTCACCGATGCCAACAACGGGACGTTCGCCTACACCGTGAACGGCATCTCGCAGGTGAAAAGCATCACGCGCGAGGTGTTCGGCCCGCTGCCGACATGCACGTCGGGTGTGGCTAATCTGGGGGCGACCGGCAACTACCAGGGTCTGTGGTGGGCCGCGCCCGGCGGCTCGGAGTCCGGATGGGGCATCAATTTCGCGCACGAGGGCGACACGATCTTCGCTACCTGGTTCACGTACGATCTCGACGGTACACCGATGTGGCTGGTCGTGACGGCTCAGAAGACCGAACCGGGCTCCTACGCGGGCACGCTCTTCCGGACGACGGGCCCGGCGTTCAACGCGGTACCATTCAATCCGGCGAGCGTCACTCCCACGGCCGTCGGGACCGCAACGCTCACCTTCACCGACGGAAACACGGGTAGGTTCGCCTACACCGTGAACGGCGTTTCGCAGGCGAAGGCGATCACTCGCCAGGTGTTCGGCAGCGGTACGACCTGCCAGTAGGGCTCGGCGGGCCGCACGCCCGGTGCCGCTTCGGCCAGCGCCGATAGCTCCGGCGCGCCGCTTTGGACGCGTGCCTTTTGGTCCGCGCCGGGGAAAGAGGCACCGTGGGATACAATCGATCGTCTGTCGCCGTCCGTTTTCGCTTCTCTGGACCACTTCGCTTCCCCCGCGCACAACCTCGCCGCGCTGCTGGTCGCGAGCGCGCGCTCGCATCCGCACGCGCCCGCCGTCGGGGTCGGCGCGCACACGCTGCATGACTACGCCCGGCTGGCGGCGCGCGTCGCGCGACTCGCCGCGACGCTGACCGGCGCGGGGCTCGAGCGTGGGGAGCGCATCGCGCTGGTCGCGCGCAACGGGCCCGAGTACGTCGAGACGCTGTTCGCCTGCTGGCACGCGGGCCTCACGGCGGTTCCGGTCAACAGCAAGCTACACGCGTCCGAGCTCGACTACGTGCTCGAGCATTCCGGGGCACGCTGGGCTTTCGTCGACGCCGCGTGGGCCGCGACGCTCGGAGCCGGCGTCGCTCGCACCGCTGCCCTGAGCCGCATCGTGCAGTTCGGCGGTCGCGACTACGCCGAGCTCTTCGGCGACGCGCGCACGGAAGAGCCCGCAGCGGTCGCGTCCGACGATCCGGCGTGGCTCTTCTACACCAGCGGCACCACCGGTCGTCCGAAGGGCGCGATCCTGTCGCACGCCAACCTGCGGGCGATGAGCGAGGCCTTCCTGGCCAACGTCGAGCCCGTGGCCGCGGGCGACGCGATCCTGCACGCCGCGCCGCTGTCGCACGGCTCTGGGCTCTACGTCGTACCGCACGTCGAGCGCGCCGCCGCCAACGTCGTGCCGGAATCGGGTGGATTCGATGCCGCCGAAGTGGTCGCGCTGCTCCCCGCGTGGCGCAACGTGCGGATGTTCGCCGCTCCGACGATGGTGAAGCGCCTCGTCGCTCATCGCGCGCTCGGCAACGCGCGGCTGGACCGGCTCGCCTCGATCGTCTGCGGCGGCGCGCCGATGTACGTCGAGGATTGCAAGGCCGCGTATGCGGCGCTCGGCCCCAGGCTCGCGCAGATCTACGGCCAGGGCGAATCGCCGATGACCATCACGGCGCTCTCGCGCGAGCGAATTGCCACCGCGATCGCGGCAAGCGACGATGCGCGCCTGGGATCGGTCGGCGTGGCCCAGCGCGGCATCGCCCTGCGCATCGCGGACGACGAAGGTGCGCCGCTTCCCGCCGGCGAGATCGGCGAGGTGCTCGTGCGCGGGCCGACCGTGATGCGGGGTTACTGGCGCAACGCGGAGGCGAGCGCCGCCGCGCTCGCCGGCGGCTGGCTGCACACCGGCGACGTCGGCTGCGTTGACGGCGAGGGATTTCTCACGCTCAAGGATCGCTCGAAGGATCTCATCATCAGCGGCGGCTCCAACATCTATCCGCGCGAGGTCGAGGAGGTCCTGCAGCGGCATCCCGGCGTCGCCGAAGTCGCCGTCGTCGGCCGCCGCCACGTCGATTGGGGCGAGGAGGTCGTAGCTTGCGTCGTGCCGCGCGCGGGCGCCGACGTCGCCGTCTTAGAGGCCGATCTCGACGCGCTGTGCCTCGAGCATATCGCCCGCTTCAAGCGGCCCAAGGTTTACGTGTTCCTCGACGAGTTGCCGAAGAACAACACCGGCAAGGTGCTGAAGACGGCGCTGCGCGAGCGGCTGGCGGGCTCCGCTTAGACGGCCCTATCCTCGCCGGCGCAACGGAGCGGCCACGACCGCGGCGACCAGCGCCGACGCGCCGCCGGTCCCGAAGGCCGCCCAGGGACCGAGCGCTTCGACGAGCTGTCCGCCGACCGCCATGCCGGCGCCGATGCCCACCACGATGCACGTCGACATCCAGGTGAACGCTTCGGTCGCGTAGCGCGCCGGTGCGTGCTGCGTGACGAGCAGCGACAACACCGTGAGCGCGGGTGCGATCGTGAGCCCGGCGCCGAAGGCGAGCGGCGCCAGAACCCACGGTGTGCCCGCCAAGGCGTGCGCCGCCAGAAGGACGGCGAAGCAGGCGAGCAGCCGCGGCAACTGCCGCTCCAGCGGCAGCGCGATGTGCGCGCCGCCGTAGGCGAATCCCCCGGTCGCGCTGCCGATGGAGCAGATCGCGAGCAGCGCGCCGCCGAGTGGAACGAGACCCAGCTGGGCGGCGAAACCCGGGTAGCCCACTTCGATCATGCCGAACGCGAAGGTGAGCGCGACGCTGGTCGCATAGACGACCAGCAGCCGGCGGTTGGTGAGCGGCCCGAGCAGATGCCGGTCTTCGTCGGCAGCGCGCTTCCAGTAGCGCGTCGCCCCCGAGAGCAGAAACAGCGGTGCCGCGCTTGCCGCGGCCACCCAGGTCAAGGCGAAGGCGTGCATCGGTGTGCCGAGCAGCAGCGCAAGGCCTATCAGCGCCGGCCCGACGGTGAAATTGATCTCTATCATCACGGTGTCGATCGCGAATGCCGTGCGTCGCTCGGCCGGATCCTCGAAGCGGTGCCGCCACAGCGTGCGCGTGAGCACCGAGATCGGCGTCACGAAGCCGCCGGCCAGCATGGTGAGCGGGGCGATGGCCGCGAGCGGCAGGTGCAGGGTTCCGGCGAACAGCAGAACGCCGAGCGCTGCGGGGTGCACGACGCCGGTGACGGTGAGCACGCCGCGCGGGCCGTAGCGATCGACGAGCCGTCCCTGGATCGGCGCGGTGGCGGCCATCGCCACGAGGTACGATCCCACCATGCCGCCGGCAAAGGCGAAGGAGTTCGACAGCTCGCGCAGGTGCATGAGCATCGACAGCGACATCATGCCGATCGGCATGCGCGCCAGAAAGGCGACCCCCAGCAGCCGCACGACACCCGGGAGCCGGAAGAAAGCGGCGTAGTGCTTCAGGAACCGCTGCATGGGAGGGCCGCCCGGCTCGCGAGGGCGGCCGCCCGGGCGTTACGTTCTGGACGCCGCTTCGTCACGCGGATTATGCCCCAGCGGCGCCGGCTCGCGACCGCCGCTGGCGCAGCCCAAGGGGCGGGAATGAACCGCCGACCGGTTTGGTTTACCGTAGGGCACCATGCCGGCGGGGGAATATGAGGATGCAGGCCAAGGGCTCGAACGCTCGGAACTCGGGGCGCTTCCCGGAGCGGGCGAGCCGATGACCGACCGCGTCGTGCGCATCGATCCGGCGGCGCACAAGGTCGCGGACGCGCTGCTGCCGTGGTTCGCCAACGGGACGCTCGACGGCGAGGAGGGGGCGTTCGTCGAGCGCCACCTCGCGCAGTGCCCGCGCTGCCGGCAGGAGGTCGACTGGCTGCGCAAGCTGTATGCAGCATGCCTGGCCGGCGAGGCGGCGTCCGAAGCGCCCGCGGTTTTCCGCAAGTTGCGCCGGAAGCTCGAAGCGCCGCGGAGCCGCTGGCAGAGCCTTGGCGCGCGCCCCGCGCGGTGGACCCGCTGGGTGATGGGTGCGCAATTCGCACTGATCGTGGCGCTGGGCGCGCTGTCGGTCCATGACACCGAACGCGAGCCTGCGTACCGCACGCTCGGCGCTCTTCCGGTCGTCGCTCCACCGGCGGGTGCCCTGGTGGTGGTGTTCGATCCCTCGACCTCCGAAGCCGAGCTGCGTCGCGTCATGAGAGAGGCCGACGCGCGCGTGGTGGACGGTCCCACGCGCAGCAACGCGTACGTGCTCGCGGTGCCCGCCGGCCGGCGCGATCAGGCGATCGAGACGCTCAAGTCCGAGCGCGCGGTCGCGCTCGTCGAAGCGCTCGATCCCGAGGGATCGCGGTGACGCTAGGCCGGCTATTGCTCGCCGCCGGCACGCTCGCGACGTGCCTCTTCGGCTGTGCCGCGCCGCAGCCGCAGGCGGCGGCCGCGCCCGCCGACGATGCATCGCCGCGGCAGATTCTGGTGATGCTGCATGTCGCGCCGCCGCACTTCCGCCCCGAGATCAATTACGGCGGCGGCTACGGCGCGCGCCTCGGAGGCGACGCCCGGCGGCGCGTCGCCGAAGCGCTCGCGGGCAAGTACGGTCTCAAGGTGGTCGACGATTGGCCGATGCCGGCGCTGGGCCTGGACTGCTTCGTCATGGAGGCGCTCGACAACGCGCCGCTCACCGCAGTCGTCGAGGCGCTCGCCGGCGAGCCGCGCGTGGAATCGGTGCAGCGCATGCAGCTCTTCCACGTGTTGGCTCACGACGATCCGCTCTATCCGCTCCAGCCGGCCGCCAAGGCGTGGCACCTTTCCGAGCTCCATCGCCTCGCGACTGGCCGGCACGTGCGCGTGGCGGAGATCGACAGCGGTGTCGAGATCGACCATCCCGATCTCGCGGGCCGCGTGGTGGCGGAGCGCAATTTCGTCGACGAAGGACCCAGCGTCGCCGAGACGCACGGGACCGCCGTGGCCGGGATCATCGCCGCTCGCGCCGACGACGCGATCGGCATCGCCGGCGTGGCGCCGGAATCCGAGCTGCTCGCGCTGCGAGCGTGCTGGGAACCTTCGCCGCACGCGGCGGCTCTGTGCAGCAGCTTCACGCTGGCGAAAGCGCTCCAGTTCGCGCTCGAGCGCAAGGCGGAGGTGATCAACTTGAGTCTCGGCGGACCCAGCGACCGCCTGCTCGAGCGGCTGCTCGACGTTGCGCTGGACCGCGGCACCGTCGTCGTCGCGGCCGTCGATCCGCGGACGCCCGACGGCGGCTTTCCCGCGTCGGTCGCCGGCGTGCTTGCCGTTGCCGGCGACGACGGGCAGGATGCGCCTGCGGGCGCGTTGCTCGCGCCCGGTCGCGACATACCGACCACGATCACGGCGCACAAGTGGGGCTTCGTCACCGGCTCGTCGTTCGCGGCGGCGCACGTCAGCGGGCTCGTGGCTCTGCTCCATGAGCTCGATCCGCGCCTGCGGCCGGCGGAAGTGCATGCGCTGCTGGCGCCGCGGGGACGAGCTACCGGTGGAGACGCCATGGTGGACGCGTGCGCCGCGGTCGCGCGAACCGCCGGCACCTGCGCCTGCGGCTGCGCATTGGCGCACGACTCCGGGTCCCCGACGGAACCCTAGCCGCGGGATCCTTCGCTGGACCTTGCTCGGCCTCGCGCTCGCGGCGGCCGACGCCTGTGCTCAGGTCTCCGCGAGTGCGAGCATGGTTTCGGACTATCGCTATCGCGGCATCTCGCTCTCGCGCGGCGATCCGGCGCTGCAAGCAAGTGTGGCCTATGACGACGCGTCCGGCCTCTACGGCGGACTGTTCGTCTCCAACGTTCAGTTCGCGATCTCGCCGCACCGGCAGTTGCAGGCCGTCGCTTACGGCGGCTACGCGCCGCGGCTGGAGCGGGGCCTGGGCATGGAGGTGGGCGCCACCTACGCGGCGTTCACCGGTCCCGGCACGTACGACTACGCGGAAGCCTACGCCGGGATCGTCGCGGAGGGGCTGAGCGCGCGCGTGTACTATGCGCCACGCTATTTCGGGCGCGACTCGGGCGCCTGGTACGCGGAGCTCAACGTCGCTCAGCCGCTCGTCGATCGAGTTCGGCTGACGGCACACGTCGGCCTGCTGGCGAACCTCGGCCGAGATACGACCTACGGGGCGGCCGATCGTCGCGTGCTCGACGGCCGTGTGGGGATCGCGATCGAGCTCGCGGCGTTCGCCGTGCAGGTCTCCTGGGTGGGAGTCGGTTCGACCCGCACGGGTTATCCGATTTCGCAGGGCGAGCGGCGCAACACGGTGGTGGTAGGGCTGTCGCGAGCATTCTGAGCCGGACCTGACACCGCGCGCTTAGCCTCTTTTCCTCAGGTGAGACGACGCAGCGTGCCCATCGAGCCAGTGATCGGCCAAGCGAATCGAGAACAACCTATCTTGATCCACCTTCGATCACGTAGCCAAGTTCTCGCATCAGGGGCGCAGTGATCGTCTCTACCTTCGCACGGTCCTCGGCGCTCATTTCGCGTCGCCAGTTGTGCACTCGATCCTTTCTGAGCGGCTGCACGAGGTTCTCGTGCAGCCGGGCGCGCAGCTGGCGCGGCACTTTGCCGCGCCCGTTCGCTATTGGACGATCGCCGAGGTGTCCGATGTGCCTCGCGCCGCTGGCGCGGTAATCCAGCATCTCGTCGGCGTAATCAAGGTGCAGGAAGACGCAGATCTTGCGCAACTCGGTTTCGGGGTCGAGCACGAGATCCTCGTACCGAAGCTCGTGATAGTGCCTGACGCGTTGGGCCGAGGACTTGGCGATCCCGACCATCGAAGCCCATATGCCGGACATCTCCTCGATGCTCCGTCGCAGTCCGGCGCTGGTCTTGCGGAGCGATAGGACGACGTCCCGCGGGTCGCGGACGACATGAATGAAGCGCGCTTCCGGCAAATACTCCTCGATCTGCGGCATGCAGTGCGTGTCGGCGGGCGTCTTTTCGCCGAAGAGCGGCTTGCCGAGACGGTCGGCATACATGCCTAGCAGGACCCGCAGCCCGGCCGTGATCGAAAATGAACGCAGCGCGCAGAGCCGGCGCCAATACTCGCCCTTGTCGATGCCGATGTCATCCCAATTCGACACACCCCATTGATCGGTCGTGAGCAGAGCGAAGAATTCGCGCCGCAGAGACGGCCCCTCTCTACCCGCTAGCCGCTTCAATTCGGGCAAGAAGGCGGTTTCGGGCGGCATGGCGATTTGCGGGTGGCTGTCCAGCATCACCGTGAGCAGGGTGGTTCCGGAGCGCGGGCAGCCGACCAAGACCGGCATCGGGCCACGCGCTTCCGGAGCCGCCTGGTCGCCCGGCGACTCGTCCGTGCCGGTGGCCGGACGCGTTGTCCCTGAAGGCTCGATCTGCCGCGGCGACCACCTGATTACTCCGGAATCGTAGATTTGCTTTCTGGTCACGATAAGCCGCGGCTCACTGGAAGGCCATGGCGTACGTACGCGTACGCCAGCGTTGCCAATACCTAATACATTACGCGCACGTTCTCAGCGTGCAGCCACTCGCGCAGGCTCGCGAGCAGCGGCTCGTCGAGCTTCACCCGCCAGGCCTCCGGCAGCTCGATCTCGCCGCCGGATTCACCGTTGCGGTAGTCGATCACGATGGGACAGGTTCCGCTGCGGTAGGGCTCGAGCAGCTGGAACAGCCGCTCGCCGGATGCGGAGCCGTTGCAGCACAGCCGCAGTCCGCGGGCGAATTTCCGCCGCGCCGCGGGCAGGTCGTAGAGCGCGTCGGCGATGATCCGATAACCCTGCATCTGCCCGTCTTCGTTCATGCGCTGCTGGACACGGACCTCGGCGACGAGAAGCACGTCCTCGCGCAGCAGGTGCCGGCAGGCGTCGAAGGTCTCGTTGTAAACCACCACCTCCACCACGTCCTTGCCGTCGTCCAGGGTCACGAAGCCCATCTTGCCGCGGCGCGAGGCTTGCGTGCGCAGCGTGGTGATCACGCCGGCGATGCGCACCGGCGCGGTCGTCGGCTTGATCGCGCTCAGTGGCAACTGGATCAGCGAGGCGAGCTCGCCCTCGTGCTCGTCGTAGGGGTGCCCCGACAGGTAGAAGCCCAGGCTCGCCTTCTCGTGGGTGAGGCGCTCGTTGTCGGTCCAGGGCCGCGCGTCGAGGAGCCTCGGCTTTGCGATGGCGCCCTCGTCCGCCTCGCCGCTGAAGAGCGAGACCTGCGCGGCGGAGGCCTCCGCCTTCTCCGCGAAGTCGAGCGCCACGCCCACCGAGGCGAACAGGCTCGCGCGCCGCGCGTCGATCGCGTCGAAGGCGCCGGCGCGCACCAGCGCCTCGATCGCCCGCCGGTTGACCGCGCGCTTGTCGACGCGGCGGCAGAACTCGAAGAGATCCGTGAACGCTCCCGCGTTGCGCGCTTCGACGATCGCCTCGATCGCGGATCGACCCGTGCCCTTGATGCCGCCCAGGCCGTAGCGGATGCGCTTCTCGTCGACCGGCTCGAAGCGATAGTGCCCGGCGTTCAGGTCGGGCGGCAGAACCGTCAAGCCGAGCGCTTCGGCTTCGTCGTGGAAATGCCGCACCTTGTCGGTGTCGTCCATGACCGCGGAGAGGTTGGCGGCGATGAACGCCGCCGGATGATGCGCCTTGAAGTACGCGGTCTGATAGGCGATGAGGGCGTAGGCCGCCGCGTGGGACTTGTTGAAGCCATAGCCCGCGAACTTCTCCATCAGATCGAAGAGCTGCGTGGCCTTGGCCTTGGCGAGGCCGTTCTTCTGCGCGCCGGCGATGAACACGTCGCGATGCTTGGCCATCTCCTCGGGCTTCTTCTTGCCCATCGCCCGCCGGAGCAGATCGGCCGCGCCCAGCGTGTAGCCGCCGATCGCCTGCGCGATCTGCATCACCTGCTCCTGGTACACCATCACCCCGTATGTCGGCGCCAGGATCGGCTCGAGCCGCGGATCGAAGTAGTCGGGCCGCTCCGTGCCCTGCTTGCGGCGTATGTAATCCGGGATGAGCTCCATCGGTCCGGGCCGGAACAGTGCCACGAGGGCCACGATGTCGTCGAAGCGCTTGGGCGGCGCCTGCAGCAGGAGCTCCCGCATGCCGCGCGATTCGAACTGGAACACGCCGACCGTGCTGCCCGTCTTGAATATTTCGTAGGTGCGAGGATCGTCGAGCGGAATGTTGTCGACCGTGACCGTGGACCCCGGATCGAGCCTGCGCACGTAGCGAACCGTCCAGTCGAGGACGGTGAGCGTGGTAAGTCCCAGGAAGTCGAACTTCACCAGCCCCACGTGCTCGACGTCGTCCTTGTCGAACTGCGACACCGGCGCGTCGGTGCCGGCCTGCGTGTAGAGCGGACAGAAATCGGTGAGCTTCCCCGGCGCGATCAGCACGCCGCCGGCGTGCATGCCGACGTTACGCGGCAGCCCTTCGAGCTGCTCGGCGAGCGAGAGCAGCTCACGCACTTCCTCCTCGGCGGTCTCCCGCTCATTCAACTGCGGCTCGACCTCGCGCGCGTAGATGACGTTGGCTGGCGCTTCGCCCGGCGCGCGCCGCTTGAGCGTCACCGTGCGCCCGGGCTGGAAGGGAATGAGCTTGGCGATGCCGTCGCAGAAGCTGTAGGGGAGGTCGAGCACGCGGCCCACGTCGCGCACCACGGCACGCGCCTGCAGCGTGCCGAAGGTCGCGATCTGCGACACGGATTCCGCGCCGTACTTCTGCTTGACGTATTCGATCACGCGGTCGCGCCCATCCTGGCAGAAATCGATGTCGAAGTCGGGCATCGACACGCGCTCGGGATTCAGGAATCGCTCGAAGAGCAGAGCGTAGCGCAGCGGATCGAGGTCGGTGATGCCCAGCGCGTAGGCCACGAGCGAGCCGGCGCCCGAGCCGCGTCCGGGTCCCACCGGCACGGCGTTCGCCTTCGCCCAGTTGATGAAGTCGGCGACGATCAGGAAGTAACCGGCGTAGCCCATCTGGATGATGGTCTTTGCCTCGAACTCCAGGCGGGCGAGGTACTCGGGGCGTTTCGGATCGCGCTGCGCGCGGTCGGGATAGAGCGCAGCGAGCCGCTTCTCGAGGCCCGCGACCGCCTCGTTGCGCAGATGCTCCTCGATCGTGACGCCGGGCGGCAGCGGGAAATCCGGCAGATAGTTCCTGCCGAGCGGGATCGCGAGGCTGCAGCGCTGCGCGATCGCCACCGAATTGGCGAGCGCGCCCGGCAGATCGGCGAAGCGCTTCGCCATGTCGTCCTGCGTGGTGAAGTATTGCTCGGGCGTGAAGCGCCGGGGCCGCCGCGGATCGGCGAGCGTGTAGCCTTCGGCGATGCACACGCGCGCCTCGTGGGCGCGAAACTCTTCGCGCGCAAGAAACTGCACCGGGTGCGTGGCGACGACCGGAAGGTCGAGATCGGCGGCGAGCCGGACGGTCGCGGCGGTAAGCGCGTCGTCGTCAGGGTGTCCGACCCGCTGCACTTCCAGGTAATAGCGGCCCGGGAAGAGCTGCGCGTGCTGCGCGGCCTGCGCCGCGGCCCCGGCGCCGTTGCCCTGCAGGAGCGCGCCGCCGACGTCGCCGTCGCGACCGCCGGACAGCGCGATCAATCCCTCGGTGCCTTCCGCGAACCACTCGCGGCGGATCTCGGCCCGGCCACGGTGCTGATTGCTGCGATAGGCGCGGGTGAGCCACTCGGCGAGCCGCAAATAGCCCTCGCGCGACTGGCACAGAAGAAGCAGCCGGTACGGCGCGTCGCGCTCGGCGTCGTGAGTGATCCAGGCGTCGCAGCCGACGATCGGCTTCACGCCCTGGCGGCGCGCGGCGATGTAGAACTTCACCATGCCGAACACGTTGCCGAGATCGGTCAGCGCGATGGCGGGCATGCGGTCGGCGATTGCCGCGGCGATTGCATCGTCGATGCGCACCGTGCCGTCGACGATCGAGTATTCGCTGTGCAGCCGCAGATGAACGAACCGAGCGGCCGGCTCGACGATCCGGCTCGATGGCGCCGGCGTGGCGGTGGCAAGCGTCGCATCGTCGCGGTGCACCGCCACGGCGGTTGCGGACCGGAGGTCGAGCGCGCTCATGGGGTACAATTTTACCCGCTTGCACGCTTTCAACCCCGCCGATCTTCCCTGCGCTTCGAGCCGGCGCACGATCGCTACGTCGTCGCGCCGGCTCCTCGTCATGGCGCTTGCTCTCGCGGCCTGCGGCTGCGCGACCGTGAGCCCGGTCGGGCCGCCGCCGGCGAAACCGTATGGCACGCCGACGCCCGCGCAGCCGCGCGGCGCTCCCAATCCGCCGGCGAACGTCAATCTGCAGGGCTTCCCGCTGGAATATCGGCAGGGCTACGCGGACGGCTGCGCCAGCGTCTCGGGCAGCGAGCGCAAGGATGCGGCGCGCTTCAAGGCCGACAGCCAGTACCGCGACGGCTGGGTCGACGGCAACGCCATCTGCAAGAAGCATTGATGAAACCGTCGGAATCGCTCGGTGTTCCGATTCGGGGCCTGCAATATCACGTCCGCGCATGGGGCGACGCGGCTGCTCCAAAACTGTTCATGCTGCACGGCTGGATGGACGTGGGCGCATCGTTCCAGTTCCTGGTCGACGCTCTGCAGGGCAACTGGCGCGTCATCGCGCCCGACTGGCGCGGCTTCGGCCGCTCGGCGTGGGCCGGGGAGGGCTACTGGTTCGCCGACTACCTCGCGGACCTCGATGCGCTGCTCGATCGCTTGTCGCCGGACGAACCGGCGCGACTCGTCGGTCACAGCCTCGGGGGCAACGTCCTGATGCTCTACGCCGGCGTCCGGCCGCGCCGCGTCGCGCGCGTGGTTTCGCTCGAGGGCTTCGGCATCCCGGCGGAATCGGCGGAGACTGCCGCGGACAAGTACGCGCGCTGGCTCGAGGCGCTCAAGACGCCGCCCGGCTTCCGACCTTATCCGAGCCTCGGCGCGGTCGCCGATCAACTGCAGAGGAACAACCCGCGCCTCGAGCGCGAACGTGCGGAGTTCCTTGCGGCGCACTGGGCCGTGACGGAGCGCGACGGCAGTGCCCGGCTCGCCTCGGATCCGCGCCACAAGCTCCCGTTCCCGATCGTCTATCGCATGGAGGAGGTGTTCGCGATCTGGAAGCGGATCAGCGCCCCGGTGCTGTGGGTCGCCGCGACCGAGTCGTTTGTCCCGCGGTGGCTCGGCCGTCACCCCGAGGGCGAGGCGGCGACCGATAGCCTGGCGAGTGTGCGCGCGCGCCTCGAGCGCGTGCCCGATGGGCGGCTGGTCGCCATCGAAAAGGCGGGGCACATGCTGCATCTCGAAGCGCCGGAAGCGGTCGCCGCGGCGATCGAGCCCTTCCTCGCTTAAGTGGCGAACGTCCTCTTCGCCGCGCGCTCGCGGCGCGGCGCCTACGTCGCACTCGTCGCGCTCACGCTGATCTGGGGCCTGAACTGGATCGTGATGAAGGTCGGGCTGGCCTACGCGCATCCGGTGACGTACAACATCGAGCGCACGCTCATCGCGATTGCCGTGCTGTTCGCGTTCATGTTCAGCGCGCGCCGGTCGCTCAGGCCCGAATCATGGACGGCGGTGATCGTGACGGGATTCTTTCAGACGACGATCAACTTCGGCTCGACCACGATGGCGCTCGCGGGCGGCGGCGCAGGGCGCACCTCCGTACTCGTGTTCACGATGCCGTTCTGGACGCTGCTCCTGGCCTGGCCCGTGCTGCACGAGCGCGTACGCGGCAGCCAGTGGATCGCCGTCGCGCTCGCTGCGGCGGGACTGCTGCTCGTCGTCGAGCCGTGGGACTGGCAGGGC
>DATJBM010000012.1:0-20235 GCA_035515295.1 Casimicrobiaceae bacterium
GGTACCTTGGGTGCCCCCTGGTACGACTATGTTCTCGCCGATCGCTTCGTCGCTCCGCCGCAGCTCCAGCGTTTCTTCACGGAGAGCTTTCTGTATCTGCCGGATTGCTACTGCCCGAGTGACACGAAGCGTCCGATCGCCTCGGTCGTTCCCTCGCGAGCCGGATGCGGCTTGCCCGAAGGAGGTTTCGTGTTCAGCTGTTTCAATCAGAGCTACAAGATCCTGCCCAAGATGTTCTCGCTCTGGATGAGGCTGCTGGCCACGGTCCCGGGCAGCGTCCTGTGGCTCTCGCCCGAAAGCGACACGGCTCGAAGCAACCTGCGCCGCGAAGCGGCGATGCGCGGAATCGACCCGGAGCGCCTGGTGTTTGCGCCGCGCGTTGCGCTGCCCGAGCACCTCGCTCGGCACGCCCACGCGGATCTGTTTCTCGACACTGCTCCGTACAACGCCGGCGCGGCCTGCAACGACGCGCTGTTCATGGGCGTGCCGGTGTTGACATGCTCGGGCCAGACGATGGCGAGCCGGGTCGCCGGCAGTCAGCTCACCGCGATCGGGCTGCCGGAGCTGATCACCAGCGATCTGGAAGAGTACGAGGCACTGGCAATCGAACTCGCTACCAATCGGGAGCGGCTCCTCAGCGTGCGCACCCGGCTCGCCGCCAACCGCCAAACTCACCCGCTGTTCGACATGGCGCGCTTCGCTCGCGCGCTCGATGCGGTCCTCCTGGCCGTGTCCGAAAATCGACCGGGTCCGCGGCGCTCGTAGGGGGAATCCGTTGGCTCCGCCCGCGGTTGTCTCCCGCACAGCGCGCTGTCCTTGCGGCAGCGGCAAGCGCTTCAAGGCTTGCCATGGAGCACTGGCACTCATCGCGCAAGACGCCGATCGAGGCTTGCGCTTGCAGGACGCGCGAACCGCGTTTGCCGCCGGACGCATCGAGCAAGCTCAGGGCACTGTGCGCCACCTGCTCGAATCAGACCCACAGGACGTCGTCGCCTGGAATCTACTGGGCGACTGCCTCGAGCAAAGCGACAAAGCCGCGGCGCGCGAGGCATGGTGGCATGCGCTCGAGCTCGATCCCGGCAATGCTCGTGCGTCGTTCCAGCTGGCCAACCACTGTCTCGAGCACGGTCAATACCGGGCAGCGGCAATTCACTACGAGCGCGCCCTGCACAGAGTTCCGCGATACAGCGCCGCCCTCAACAACCTGGGGCTGTGCTACAAGTCGCTTGGCGACCACGCGCGGGCTGCGGAGTGCTACCGCGCAGTGCTCGCCGCGGATCCCGACCATCCCGACGCCGCGTTCAACCTGGCGAATCTTCTGTTCCAACAGACCGATTACGCCGGAGTGGTCGCGGCAACCGAGGGCAGCCTTGCACAACACGGAGGACGCCCGCCACTCGCCCTTCTGCGCGCCCTGGCGCAGGAGCGCTTGGGCGACGTCGGTAGCGCCGAATCGACGTTGCTTGAGGCAACGCGCAAGTGGCCGGACGATGCCACGTTGCACACCTACCTGGGGGCGATCTACGTTCACACGCGGCGCTACGCAGAGTCCGAGGCACCGCTCGAACGAGGTCTCGCGATCGCGCCCCGCAGCGTGTACGCGCTGTCGATGCTTGCGCAGGCGCAGCAACACCGATGCGCCTGGAGCGGCCTGACCGGTCTTTTCTCGCAGCTCGAAGCGATCCTGGCGGATGAGGGTAGCGACAGTCCGGCGCTCATGGAGCCGTTCCCGGCGCTGTCGATGTCCCTTTCGCCGCTGGCGCAACTGCGTATTGCCCGGCGCTGGGCTCGTCAGTTCGCCCCAGGCCGCCGCACCGCGCCGCCGCGCGTGGTGCCGGGCTCGGACAAGCGCCTGCGCGTAGGGCTCGTATCGCGGAAGTTTCGAGACCACGGAACCGCCGGCCTGTGGGTCGAAGTCTTCGGCCGCATCGACCGATCCAGGGTGGAGACCTTCGCGTACCGTTTGGGAGGACGAGACGAAAGCGCGTCCGTCGGCAGAATCCAACCGAACTTCGAGCATTTCGTCGACATGAGCGCTCAGCCTGTGCAGCAAATTGCAGAGCGAATCGAGCGCGATCGGATCGCGATCCTCATCGATCACGACGGGTATACGACTAACGCTCGCGACAACGTGTTCGCGCTCCGCCCGGCGCCGATACAGGTCAACGGACCCGGCTTTCCGGGCACGCTGGGCAGCGAGCACTACGACTACATCCTGACCGACCGTTTCAGTCTGCCCGAAGGACTGCAACGGTTCTACAGCGAACGGCCGCTGTACATGCCCTACACGGCGATACCCGGCGACCCTATCTCCTTGCCGCACGATCCTTCCCGGGAGCGCTCCGCCCATGGCCTTCCGGAGGAAGCCTTCGTATTCTGCTGCTTCAACGACAACCACAAGATACTTCCCGATGTTTTCGCAGTATGGATGCGGCTTCTCGCTGCCGTACCCGGCGGCATGCTGTGGCTGCTCGAAGCCGGCACGGAAGCTGAGGGCAATCTACGCGGGGAAGCATCTGCCGCGGGAATCGATCCGGCCCGGCTGGTGTTCGGCTCCAGGCTCCCCTTCGCACTGCACGTGGCTCGCCATGCAGCCGCCGACCTGTTCCTCGATACGTATCCCTACGGCGCGACGGCCTCGGCGAATGACGCCCTCCTGGTGGGGCTGCCGCTCGTCACCTTGGCTGGCCGGACGCTTGCCAGCCGTATCGCGGGTAGTCAACTAGGCGCGGCCGGTCTCCCGGAACTCGTTACCGGCTCACTTTCGGAGTACGAAGCGCTCGCGAGCAGGCTCGCCACCGAACCGGCGACGCTCAAGCTCTATCGGGATCGGCTCATCGCCGCTCGCTTCAGCTCGCCGTTGTTCGACCTTGCCCGCTACGCTCGGGACTTCGAACACGTTATCCGGATCGCATGGCAGGACTACGTGGCGGGCAGGCCGAACTGAAACAAGTTCTGCAGCGGTTTCAGCGCGTCCGAGGTGTCGAACAGGCGGCAATGCGAATCACGAATTCGTTTACGCAGCGCGTTTCGCCAGTCCGCATCCCGCATGAGACGCGTCACAAGACCCCTATACTCCGCATCGTCGCGGGCAATGAGCTCCGGTACGCCGAGTATCGCTAGCATCCCCGCGCTCTGGCGGCCGCGCATGTGTGCCCCGGGCAGGGTCACAACGGGCAATCCGCAGGCAAGCGCGTCGAGGCTCGTATTGCCGCCTGACCAGCGTAATGTATCGAGGAGCACGTCGCATAGGGAATTGATGCGGAGGTAGTCTTCGTGGCCGACTTGCGGAAGGACCCGGGTGCGTTCGCGGATTGCGACGCCGTGGTCTGCAAAGACGCCCTCGAGGCGCTGCATGAACATCGACGTAATCGCGGGGTGTCGACCCGAGAACACGACGAGTACCGCATCCGGGTTTGCCGCGAGCACCTCCGCAAGCAGCCGGTCGTTGTCGGGGTGGATCTTCCACAGGGACTGCGGGCACAGCAGGAGAGTGCGGTCCGGCGGCAGAGAGAACTGCTCACGGCTCGCGTCCTCGGGCACGCGCGGCCGCTCGTAGCGCGTGCCGATGCCGGGGAGCGTGACGAGGGCTTCCGTATAGTGCAGGGCGGCGCCTTCGGGCTCCATTTCGGCGCAGCTTACAAAAGCGTCGATCGTCGCCTGGCCCGTCGTGACCGGATGACCCCAACCCGCATACTGACGTGGCGCGAGTCGCAGCGCGGCCAGGCCGAAAGAGCATGCATCCATGCCGAGCTCCGGATAAACCAGCACGTCAAGGGCGTCATCCCTGATCGCTGGCGCGACAATCGAAGGACGCGCGCGGCCGCCCCCGAATGTCCGGAAGCAGTCTGCTCGATGCGCGATTGCCGTCGCCACGTCGTCCATTCCGGGGAAGAGGTGATAGACGAATACTTCGAAGCGATCTGGATCCAGGTCGGTGATCCAGCTCTTGAAGTATCGACCACAGGTGCCCACGTGGAAGAACGCGGAGGCGAAGCCGATGCGCACGCGACGGCCGCCCGCGCCGCGAGGCGCGAGCGGGAGGCGCCAATCGGGCGCCACGGCCTCGACTGCAGACGCCACCAGCGCCCCATAGCCGGCCTGCAGCGGGCGGTCGTCCTCTCCCTGATAGGCGAGAAAGAAATTACTCCACCGCAGGCCGTCGAGCACCTGCTCGCTGCTCAAGCCATGGACGACTCGAGGAAGCTCGTACTCCAGCGCAGCGAGTCCGGCGCCGAAGGCGGACCGCGCCGAGGCCACGTCGGCGGCATCGGCATAGATCATCGGCAGCGTCAGGTGCTTTCCGAACCGCGGCCGCAGGTCGTGAGGGGCGGCAGTCGACGCGCGCTCGTACGCCTCCCTGGCCCGCTGCACTTCTCCTCGCTGAGCGAGAATCGAGCCGAGGCTGAACCACTGGCCGCCGGACTCCCGAGGCGAAAGGTCGATTGCCTGGCGGTAGAGCTTTTCGGCTTCGTCGAGCGCGCCGCGTTCTCGCAGCAGCCCGGCGAGCATGACAAGGAGCGGCCGAAACGGCGCACCCGTCTCGCGCTCGAGCGCGGAGCGCAGCGTCGCCTCGGCTTCCAGGACCTTGCCCTGATCGCGCTGCACTTCGGCGAGATTGGCCGCCGCCAGCGCATAGTCGGCACGCAGGCTCAACGCACGTCGGAACGAGCTCTCGGCCAGGTCGAGTTGGCCCAGCGAGCGCTGGGCATTACCCAGGTTGTTCCAAGCCCGGGCATGACCGGAATCTAGGCGCAGTGCCGCCTCCAAAGCGGCAACCGCGCCCGCCGTGTCGCCGGATTCGCCCAGGAGGATGCCGAGGTAGCGCAACGCCGCGGCAAATCGCGGCTCCAGATCAACGGCGCGTCGCAAGCTAGCGATCGCTCCAGCCTTGTCGCCGTTCGCTTCCTGCAGCTCCGCATGCGCGTAATGCGCCATTGCGTTGCGGGGAGCGCAGGCGATAGCACTCTTGGCGTGCGCGAGCGCGGCAGCCGGCGAGCCGCCCTTCTGGAAGCAAGCGGACAGGACGAGATACGCCGCGCCACGCTCGGCCTCGGTGGCCGCCTCGGCGACGATCGCTTCCGATGCGCGGCGGGCGCCGTCGATGTCACCGGCAGCCAATCGTTGCCGCGCCGACTCCACGCGCGACGGAGGTGTGGCCTCACCCATCGACCCTCACGCAGAGGCAGAGCCGCGTAGCGGTACGTTCGGCGCAGACTCGCCCGCAGGCCCGGTGGGCGAAGCCGTTCGGGTCACAGTTGCTGCCGAAGTGCGTCGATCAGCCGCCGGGGGGCAAGCCGGTAGAGCAGGCGCCCGGCAAAAGTATGCCGTATCGACAAGCTCGCCCGCACCATGGAGACGAGCGCGGCGTTGCGCTTCGGTGGAGTCGCGCTCGCAGGTATTGCTTGAGCTGCGCTCGAGTGCTGTTCCGGCTGCCTCGCCCACGACGTCGAGGGACTCCACGCCTTGTAATGCAGCGCATCGAGGCACCGGGCTGGAGAGACGGGAGCCACGGTCGCTCTCCGTGGAGCACGGACGAGAGCATCGTGCCAGATCGCCATGGTGGCCTCCGCCATGGCCTCGAGTGTGGACTGCGGCGCCGTCGCTGCATGCTTCGCCGCCGCAGCGTAAGCCGCCGCGTGCTCGGGCGCGACGAGCGCGCCGATCCTAGCAAGCATTCGCTCGTCGTCGAGCCACTCAGACTCCGAGAGCACCCAGCCGCCACCGCTCGCGCGGACGCGCTCGGCGAGCGCACCGATGGGAGGCACGACGACCGGCCGCCCTGCGGCCCAGGCTTCCGACAGCGTGAAACTAAAGGTCTCCGGGCAGACGGACGGATACGCCACGAGCCGTACCCGGTAGTGGTCGAGCAGAGCACCTATCTCGCGCGAATCGAATGGACCATGCTGCGTGAACACGGCGTCCACGCTCTGGCTCTGTTCGCGCCCGCGATCGAGATAGCCGATTAGCACCCAGCGCAGGCGAAGCCGGCGCTCCCGCGTCATCGCGACCAGGCGTTCGAGGCGGCGGGCACCTTTGTCGGCACCAATCGCGCCGATCACGGCGACGGTGGGGATGCCGTCGTCCGGCAGAGCGATGCGCGTGTAAACCGCGTCCTCGCGGGCCGCGCCACTGGCGCTGCCGTGCTCTATGATCGCCGGAGAATGGTGCGGAAAGTACTTCGACAATGTCTGTGCCGCCCAGCGAGACGGCGCTATTGTGAAAGCCGCGTGATCCAGCAGCCCGCGGTGCGCTTCGCGCCACGCCTCGATGTCGATATGCGCAAATTCGGCGTGTGCGGCCAGACAGACCCGGCATCGACCGGTGTCCGTGATCGCGCCGCAGTACCGGCCCTCCGCGCCGAGGAAAGTGATGGTTGGGCAGGCGAAGTTGAGGTCGTGCACGGTGTAGCCATAAGGTATCCCCAGGCCGACGAGCGAGCTCTGCAATCCCTGACGGCAGCCGGAGATGCTGTGAAGATGGATAAGATCGATCTCGAATCTCGACGCTATGCCACCCAGGAATTCTGACCAGCTCTCCCCGGCTGCGCGCTGGAAATCGTACGCTACGAGCTCCCCGCTCACGTAGTCCTCGAGTCTCCAGTTGTCGCCAACCGCGATCAACAGATAGTGGCGAAAGGCCTCCGACGACGCGGCGATCAAGGCCCGCACGTGATACTCGGTCCCTCCTCCGTGTCCGTGGAGCAGGTGCAGGATCGCATGCCGCGGACCTCCCCGGATGCGATGGAGCGAAAGCGCAAGCTCGCGCAGCGGGCGCAGCGGGTCGGCCGCGATGTATTCGTGCACGAGGTCCAGATAATCCGGATGGCGCTCGACAAGGAGAACCATGTTGCGCTCGGACAGCGCGGCGCGCTTGTCCCCGAAAGAGCTTCCACCGCGGTGCAGGACGAGCACGTCTTCGCACAGCACGTTCCGATAGCCCGCCGCCGCCGCACGCAGGCACAGGTCGTTTTCTTCTCCGTAGCCCAAGTCGAACGCGGGATCGAAGGCGCCGATGGCATCGAGCAACGTGCGGCGGACGTAGAGGCAAAAGCCGACGCCCGTCGGCAAGTCCGGATACGTAGGCACGGCTGCCCGTTCCAACGCCGACACCATGGCCTCCGTATCGCGCGGCCACGGATTGTTGACGCAGAAGCGTGGCAGCGAACAGATCTCCGCGTTGTTCGAGAAGGGCGTGATGGTGCCGATACGCGCATCCGATGCGGCGCAGCGCGCGAGCTTATCGAGCCAGCCGCGGGTCACCACGGTATCCGAATTGAGGAGCACGATATCCGCCACCTTTCGCGCCTCGACGATGCCCCGGTTGGCCGTCAGCGTGAAGCCCAGATTGGAGGGGTTCCTCAGCAGCACGATCTGCTCGAGCCGCCGCGCTCGAAGTGCCCCGAAGTAGGCACTGATATCCGGATCCGGTGACGCGTCGTCGATCAGCAACAGCCGGAAGTCGCCGCGGCTGTGCTCGAGCACGCTGTCGACGCAAGCCGCTAGATCGCGCGGCGCGTTGTAGACGGGGACGATGATGTCGATAGGAGGCGGGGTCATGGCGCCTGGTCTAACGAGCAGGACCGCGCAAGCGCCTCAGCCGCCGCCACGGCCAGCCGATCCAGCCTCGGAGGCCCTCGAGCTGGCCGATCAGGCGTTCCTGCGCAGCCAGCGCCGCCTGAAGCTGCGTGCGCTCCGATTCGAGCCTGCTGCGTCCCACTTCCAGCGAGATCATCTGGTTTTCGATAGCGGCTACCCTTGCCCGATCGCCTTCGCGGCCTGCGCTCGCTTCTGCCAGAGCCTGATCGCGCGCAACGATGACGTTATCGCGCTCGATGACGAGCCGCTCCAGATGCTGCACATGCGCGGAAAGGCGCTGCACCGCGGTGTCGAATTCCGCGATCACGCGCTCCCGCTCGGCGACGAGCTTTTCCAGGTGCCGAACGTGCTCGCCATGCCGGGCGAACGCAACCTCGTGCTCGCCGAGCAACCCGTCGAGTCGCATGATCTCGCGCGCGTTCGCTTCGGCGCGTCTCAGTTCGCTCTCGTCAGCGTCGGTGAAAAGCGACACGCCCGTCGCCTCTTGGGGCAGCGCGTCGGAGTTCCGGGCAGCGAGTACGATGAAGTACATTCCCTCGGGTGTCGGATACGGCGCGACTTCGTGTCCGTCGCCGACCCAGGCTTCAGCGCTGCCGAGCGGGATGTCCGCCTCGCGCTCGGCCCAGATCCCGGACCAGAACGACAGTCGCTGATGATGCCACCGCTGCGCCGGAAACCGCGTGGCGAGCAGCCGGGCCAAGTCGCTGCGATACAGCTCGTGCAGGTGATACTTGTTTACGTACTGGCGCTCATCGCTGTAGAGGCGTTTGTTCGGCGATGACATGATCAGCAGCCCGCCAGGCGCCAGGACGCGCGCGAACTCGATCAGCATCGCGAGTTGGTCGCCGGCAGCCAGATGCTCGATGGTCTCGAACGACACAACGACGTCGATCGATGCGCTGGGCAGCGGCAGTCCGGTGCAGGATGAGGCGATGAACCGAATCCGCTTGCCCTGTGCGTAGGCAGCCACGGCATGATCGATGCTCGCCATGTCGATATCGACACCGATCGCGCTCGCGGCCACGGTGCCGAGCAGCGCCGTGCCGTAACCTTCGCCGCAGGCCGCGTCGAGGACGCGCTTGCCCTCGACGAACCGTCGCGCGAACGCGTAACGGTGCCAGTGCTCGTAGGCGATCTCACCCGCGCAGCCGGGAAGAAAGCGTTCGCCGGTGAATCCGGGAGCCGAGAGTGCGGAATCGGGAGGCGAGGCGGCCATGCCGCTGGGTGCCGCCGCGGGCGACGAGCACGGCGAAAAAGCTGTTATTTTACCCGATGCCGCACTACACCGCTCTGCGGGAGAGCGCCATCGGGCAGTGCTCCCCCCGAGGCGCCGTTCCAGCCATGGTCGATGCGGACCAGTCCCAGCTCCCGCGTGGCGCCATCGACGACAAACGACCGCTCTACGTTGTCGAAGAGCCTTACTCCTTCCGGATCGAGCGCGTGCGCGCGAGCGAAGTACTTGCCTGGCAGGAGCGGCAAGCGCGGGAAGGTCAGTGAGAAGGTGAAGCGCCGCGCCCCAGCCCGGACCGGCGCAACGCCGTCCATATCCGTAGCGATACCGTACACCGGCGTTCCGTCGGCGCGCACCAGACCGACAAGGACCACGGGCACCCGCTCATCGGGGGAAAACACTTCGCCGCGAACGGTGAGGCCCGCACCCGCGGCGATGCGCTCGGGCGGATCGAGCTCGAGCGACTGGATTGCGTAATAACCCTCCGCGGCCGCCTGCGGCGCAGGAATCGGACGTTTCGCCTTCGCGCCCTTCTCCTCGTGATACGCAAGATAGGCCTGCGTCACTTCCGCCGCGGGGCCTTGGCGCACCGTGCGCCCGTCCTTGAGCCAAAGCGCGTTGCGGCATAGCTTCTGCACGTGGTACATGCTGTGCGAGCAGAGAAGAAGCGTCCCTCCGTTGGTGAGATAGTTCTCCATCCAAGCCACGCATTTCTTCTGGAAAGACTCGTCGCCGACCGCGAGGACTTCGTCCGTGATAAGGATGTCGGGTTCCAGCGCGGTCGCCACCGCGAAGCCCAGGCGCACGACCATCCCCGACGAGTAGTGCTTGATTGGATCATGGATGTGCTCGCCGATGTCGGCGAAAGCGACTATCTCGTCGCGCTTGGCGGCGATTTCGGCCGGCGTCAGACCCAGCAGCGCGGCCGCCAGGTCGATGTTGGCGAGCCCCGAATATTCCGGATGAAACCCGGAGCCAAGCTCGAGGAGCGCTCCAACACGGCCGCGCACGTCGATGCGTCCCCGCGTGGGGCTGATCACGCCGGCGACTACCTTCAGCAGCGTCGATTTGCCCGCGCCGTTCTCGCCCACGATGCCGAGCGACTCCCCTGCCGCAAGATCGAACGATACGTCGTCGAGGGCGCGAAACGCGCGCGTCACCCCGCGGCCGAGGAGTATGTCCAGCACGAGACCGATGCGTCCGGCGTTGGCCTCGAGTTTGGCGTAGTCCTTGCCGATGCCCGACAGGTGCAGGAGCGGCACGGCCATCAGACAAAGTCCTCGAAGTAGGGAGACAAGCGCAGGAAAAACCACCGTCCACCAAAGAACAGTGCGAGAGCCGAGAGCGCTGCGATTGCGTCGCCCCACGATGGCGCGGCCCGCCCCTCGAGCAGCCCGTCGCGCAAGCGGTCAACCAGATAACCAAAAGGGTTCGCTGCGACCCACGGCCGTACGCTTTCGGGAACGAGCGAGAGCGGATAAAGGATCGGCGTGAGGTACATCAGGATCATCAGCACCGGGAGCAGGATGTGCTCGATGTCGCGGATGAACACCTGCAACGAAGAAAGCGCAAGCGCGACTCCGGTTATCGCGAGCCCCATCACGATCCACAGCAGAATCGCGAGCGGAAGGCCGGCGAAACGCACCGGCTCGCCGATGAGAGAGAGGACGACCAGCACCACGAGATAACCTCCAAACTGGAGCCCGAGCGTGGCGGCAACCGAGGCGTAGACTACAAGCTCGTGCGGAAACGCGACCTTGCGGATCAAGCCCGCGTAGCCGCCGATCGAAACCGTGCCCCGTTGCAGGGCCTCCTGCGCCGCAAGCCACGGCCAGAGCGCGATGGCGACGAACAGGAGAAAGCTGGCACCGTTCATCGGGCCCGCCCGGAACACGGTCGTGAAGACGAAGTGATACACGGCCAGCAGCGCCAAGGGGTGTAGGAAGGCCCATCCGAGGCCGGTCACGCTGCCGAGGTAGCGTGAAACGAACTCGCGGCGGAGGAAGTTGACGAAGAGCGCCCGCTGGCGGAGCAAGGCCTGCGCGCCGGTGGCCGATGCCGCTGCCAGGGGCGTTCCGCTGGGCTGGGGCGGAGCTCCCATGAGGCTGAGGATAGCAGCCTTCGGACGCACGCGGCCACGGCCCCGGCCTTCGCCAAGGCGCTAAGGAACCCTGCCTCCCCAGCACCGCACGCCCCACCCAAATTAGATTAGACTGCGCCTCTGACAAAGTTCTGACAGAACGCCGCTACCGAGTCGGGCAGACGGTGCTCAAGCAATCACCGCCGAGGTGATCAGCAACGCCGATGGGCCATACCTTCCGGGACGCATTGGCGTCGCCCGACGTGGCATCCCTCCCCGCAGGTAGCTCCGAGGCGAGCCGGGTGCTCCGCACCCCGACGTCCTTTTCGCAGCGGCGCCTCTGGCTGCTCGATCGGCTATTGCCGGTGCGGGCCGTCTACAACCTGTGCAGCGCACGGCGTCTCACCGGAGAGCTCGACGTCGACGCGTTGCGCCGAGCGCTGAACGAGGTTCTCCAGCGGCACGAAACGCTGCGCACGCGCTTTGCGGTCGTCGACGGCGAGCCCTTCCAGGAAATCCTGCCCGAGGTCGTGCTTGCATTGACGCCGGAGGAGCTCTCCCACGTTCCCATGCCGGAGCGCGAGAGTGAGGCGCGGCGACGAGCCGAGGAGGAAGCGCGAGCCGACTTCGATTTGCGGCAGGGCCCGCTCTTTCGCGCCCGACTGCTTCGCCTGACCCCGACCGAGCATTGGCTGGTGCTGGCCATGCATCACATCGTCACTGACGCGTGGTCTCAGGCCGTGCTGGCGCGCGAAGTCTCGACGCTCTACGCGGCGTTCCACCGTGGAGAAGCCTCCCCTCTTTCCGCGCTGCCGATGCAATACTCGGACTTCGCGATCTGGCAACGGGGGTGGCTGCAGGGGGAGACCATGGCCCGGCAGCTTGATTACTGGCGTACGGCTCTGGCCGATCTGCCAGTCCTCGAGCTGCCGACCGATCGGCCACGCCCTGCGATCCCGAGCTACCGAGCCGGACGCGTAACGTTCGAAGTCGATGCCGAGCGTACGCGGGCATTGAAAGGGCTTGCGCGGGCGGAGAGCGCGACGCTGTTCATGGCGCTGCTTGCCGCCTATCAGATCCTCTTGGGCCGATATTCCGGACACGACGACATCGCTGTGGGCGTACCGATCGCCAACCGACAGCGGCAAGACGTGGCAGGGCTCATCGGCTTTTTCGTCAACACCCTCGTTCTGCGCGGAGATCTGTCGGGCGACCCTTCGTTCCGGAGCTACGTCGGACGCGTGCGCGAGCGCGCGCTGGCGGCATATTCGAACCAGGACTTGCCGTTCGAAAAAGTGGTCGAAGAACTCGCGCCGAGGCGCGACCCGTCGCGCAACCCGCTCTTTCAGGCCGCTTTCGCTCTGCAGAACACCCAGCCTGTCGATTGGTGCTTGCCCGGTATCCAAGTGGAGCCGCTCGACGGCATCGCTCCGCTGCACACGGGCTTCGATCTCACGCTGTCGATCCGCGAGGTCGGGGGCGCGTTGCGGGCGAGAATGGATTACGCCCGCGACTTGTTCGCAGCGGAAACGATCGAGCGGATGGCGCAACAGTGGCTGACGCTGCTCGACCGAATCGTGCTCGAACCCGAAGCTGCGGTGTCTCGGCTGCCACTGATGCGAGACGTTGAGCGAGCCCGCGTGATCGCCCAGGCCGGAAACATCCGGGTCAGCGAAGTTCCGGCGCAGCCTCCCGTCCCGGAGAGTCCGGCCGACGCGATGCAGATCGCCGCGGCAGCGCCACACAAGGACCCGGCTGAAGATGCGGGTGCAGGCGGCAGCGAGCCGGCGGAGGAGCGCTCGCAGCTCCTGGTGCGCAGCTCATTCGCTCAGGCTGGGCTATGGTTCCTGCAGCAGCTCGCGCCGGATTCACCGGTGTACAACGCAGTGCACGCCTGGCGCATTCAAGGGCACCTCGACATCGGGGCCCTCGAGCAGGCGTTGCGCTGGCTGGTGCGGCGCCACGAATCGCTGCGGACAACGCTCGTCATCCGCGACGGCCAGCCGTGGCAGCGCATAACGGACGCCGTCGATGTCGCGCTGCCGACGGTTTCGCTTGCCGGAATGGAGCCCGCGACGCGCGAGCGCGAAGCGCTGCGACGCATCGCTGACGCCGGACGACAATCCTTCGACCTTCTTCGCTGCCCTCTCTTCCGAGCGTTCCTGCTCAGCGCGGAAGACAGCCAGTACTGGCTCGCCATGGTCCTCCATCACGCCATCCGTGACGGTGCTTCGACCGCGATCCTCTGCCGCGAGCTGTCGCTCGCCTATAACGCATTCCGGAAGGGCGAGGCGCCCGACGCCATCCCACCCGTCGCGCAATACCGGGACTATGCCGAGTGGCAGCGCGACAACTGCCGGGGCGCACAGTACGAAGCCCTCGTCGCCTTCTGGCGCGAGCGATTGGCCGGTGCTCCCACAACGCTGGACCTGTCGACCGAGAGGCCGCGGCCCAGGCTGGAAAGTCACGCTGGCGACCGCGAGCATTTCACGGTCGATGCGGCGCGCGTCGCGGCCCTCCGCAGCCTGGCCAGAGAGGAGGGCGCCACCCTGCACATGACCATGCTGGCGGCCTATCAGATACTGCTTGGGCGCTATGCGAATCGAGACGATATTCTCGTCGGCGCGCCGGTTGCCGGCCGCAGCCGTCCCGAATTCGATGGCATCATCGGCTGCTTTGCGAGCACGGTGGTTCATCGCGGTGATCTTGCGGGCGACCCCACGTTCCGTATCCTTCTCCGGCGCACGCGCGACAACGCGACCGACGTCTACGCCCATCAGGATCTTCCCTTTGAACGATTGATCGAAGCACTGGCTCCGCGCCGCGACGCCGGGCGGCACCCGCTCTTCCAGACGATGTTCACGCTGCAGGACGCATTCGACTCTTGCCCGAAACCGCTGGCCCTCGACGGCGCCGAAGCGGTACCTCTGGACGTCCACACGGGGACGTCGAAAGTCGATCTCAGTCTGCTGCTGGTCCGGGACGGTCCGCAGCTTCTCGGCGCGATCGAATACGCGACCGACCTGTTCACGGCTCCGTGGGCGCAGCAACTGGCCCGGCAATTCCTGACTTTGCTCCAAAGCGTCGTCGAGAATCCCGATGTACCCATCTCGCGGCTGGCGCTGATGAGCGCGGAAGCGCCCGGTGTCGCCTTGCCCGCAACGAAGCAAGCGTCGCCGCTGCCGACTGGCAACGATTCGCTCGTCGTGCGGTTCTCGGCTCAAGTCCGGCGCAACCCGACAGCGCCCGCGGCGCGGTGCGGCGATCGCACGCTATCCTATGGCGAGCTCGAGCGGCGCGGTGATGCGCTCGCGCACGAGCTGCGCGACGCCGGGGTCGCTCCCGGTGCGCGCGTCGGCATCTGCACCGAGCGCTCGTTCGAGGAGATCATCGCGATGCTCGGTGTGCTGAAGGCCGGGGGCGTGTACGTACCGCTCGATCCTTGGCACCCGCCGGAGCGCCTCGCTTTGTTGCTTACGGATGCGGGCGCTGCCGCCGTTGTGACGACCGCAGATGTACAGCTCCCGCTCGCCCAGTCGATGGCGGGAAGCACGCGGCCGGTCATCGTGCTGGACAGTGCCAAAGCGCTCGCCGACCCCGAAACGGCGCCTCCCGATCGTCGGCCCGCGGTCGACGGCGAAAGCCCGGCGTACGTCATCTACACGTCAGGCTCCACCGGAGAGCCTAAGGGAGTCGTCGTGCCTCACCGAGCGATTGTGGGGCTCGTGTGTGATACGGACTACGTGCACGTCGGCGCCAGCGACGTGATAGCGCACCTGTCGAATCCCGCTTTCGATGCCGCCACGTTCGAGATCTGGGGAGCCCTGCTCAATGGCGCGTGCCTGGGGGTGATTGCGCGCGATGCGGTACTTTCGCCCAGGGAGCTCGCCGATAACTTCGATCGCTACGGCGTTACCACGTTTTTCCTGACGACGGCGTTGTTCAACCTGGTCGCGCGCGATGCGCCACGGGCGTTTACAGGCCGGACTGTACTGTTTGGCGGAGAGGCTTCGAATCCGCGCTGGGTGGCAGCCGCCCTTGCCGACGGCAAGCCCGCGCGGCTGCTGCACGTCTATGGCCCTACCGAGACGACGACGTTCGCTACCTGGCACGAAGTGAGCGCGGTGGACGTCGACGCGCAGAGTATTCCGATCGGCGGACCCATCGCCAACACCGAGGTCTACCTGCTGGACCGCAACGGCGAGCCCGTGGCACTCGGCGTGCCTGGTGAGATCTACATCGGCGGGCCGCGACTCGCGCTAGGCTACCTCGACCGGCCCGACATCACCGCCGAGCGCTTCGTGTCCCATCGGCTGGCGCGCGGTTCGGGCGCGCGCTTGTACCGCACGGGCGATCGCGCGCGCTATCGCAGCGACGGATCGATCGAATTCCTAGGCAGGCTGGACCGCCAAGTGAAGATCCGAGGGCATCGCGTCGAACCGGGCGAAGTCGAGACGGCGCTGCGTGCGCTGCCCCAGGTGCGTGATGCGGTGGTCGTTGTGCGTGGTGACACGGCGGAGACCCGTAGGCTCGACGCGTACGTCACGGTCGGGGGAACATTCGCGCCTCGGCCGAACGATCTGCTGCGCGATCTGCGCCGGACACTGCCCGCATACATGATGCCGAGCGGCATCGTGCTCCTCCCGTCGTTCCCGCTCACACCGAACGGAAAGGTCGATCGCGCGGCGCTTCCTGACCCGTTCAAGCTCGCCGCGTTCCCGGGATTGCGTACCGGCATGGTGCCGCCGCGTGACCCGCTCGAGCAATTGCTGGTGTCGATCTGGGAGCGACTGCTCGAGGTGCGCGAGATCGGTGTGGAGGACAGTTTTTTCGATCTGGGCGGACACTCGCTCCTCGCGGCGCAGATGATGGACGAAGTGGAGAAGTGCTGCGGTGTGGCGCTCCCGTTGACCACCCTGTTCACCGAATCGACGATTGCCCATCTTGCACGCGCGCTGCGCGGTCACGTCGCGTCCGGTTCGCCCGTGGTTGTCGTCCGCGCCGAAGGCTCGCGACCGCCGCTGTTCTTCCTGCATGGAGACTTCAGCGGCGGGGGGTTCTACTGCCACGCGCTGGCCCGCGAACTGGGAATGCAGCAACCCTTTTACGCCGTGCATCCGCACGGAATCGGCGGCTCGGCCGTGCCCGATTCGATCGAAGCCATGGCGGCGGACTTGATCCAGCCGATTCGCAAGGCCCGTCCGGACGGGCCGTACTTGATCGGTGGGCATTGCAACGGCGCGCTGGTCGCCGTCGAGATCGCGCGGCAGCTCGTCGCCCAACGCGAAGCGGTGCCCCTCGTGCTCATCGTCGATGCCAAGGCGCCGTGGCGCCAGACCCCCGTATTCGCGATCGGTGAATCGGCGCCGGCGCCCGCGCGAGCTCCCCGCACCGCGCCTGCGGATCCGCCGGCGCCCGGCATGAGCAACAATGTCTTCGTTCGCTACCGTCGCGCGATCGAGCGCTACGCTCCCGAGCAACTGCCGCTGCGCGCCGCAGTGCTCCGATCGGCTCGGACCAAAGATCTGCGTCCCAGTCTCGGCTGGTCCTCCGTCGTCGCCGTGGCCGACACCCAGACCATCCCTGGCAATCATCACTCTTCGATCACCCGCCATGTCGTCGAAACCGGGGCGCAAATTCGGGCCTGTATCGAGCGGGCCCTCGATGCTCGCGACTGAGCCGCTTTCGGATCCGAGCCACCCGAAGGCGCCGAAGCAGCACCCGGGGTCGCTGCGTAGCCAACCACACATCTGCCAATACCGTAGCCTCTCAAGAGTTATTGCCGACATCGAAAGCTCCGGTAGCATCCGGCATGCAGCCTAGAACTCGTCGACGTATCCTAATCGCGGAACGTTATTAGTCGGCTCGCGCTCTTCGAACACCGTAGGGAATATAATCACCCCCTCGTGGCGTTCGCCCGGGAATGAACAATCCCGCGGCCCGCCTCAACGGCGCCGGCGGTAGGTGCCGGAGCACGGGCCACGAACCCAAGCAATGGAGCCAAATATGCCAATACGTATTGGTGACGAAGCGCCTGACTTCACCGCCGAAACGACCGAAGGAACCGTCCGGTTCCACGATTGGATCGGTGACAAGTGGGCGATCCTGTTTTCGCATCCGAAGGATTTCACCCCGGTCTGCACAACCGAGCTGGGATACATGGCCAAGCTGAAGCCCGAGTTCGACAAGCGCAACACGAAGGTGATCGGGCTCTCGATCGATCCGGTGAGCGACCACAAGGCGTGGGTCAAGGATATCGAGGATACCCAGGGCGCGGCAGTGAACTATCCGATGATCGGCGATCCGGATCTCATCGTCGCGAAGGCCTACGACATGATCCATCCCAACGCGAGCGGCGGAAAACGCACGGCTCAGGACAACGCGACGGTGCGGACCGTATTCATCATCGGCCCCGACAAAAAGGTGAAGGCGATGCTCATCTACCCCATGAGCGCCGGCCGCAACTTCGACGAAGTGCTGCGGCTGCTCGATGCGCTGCAACTCAATGCCAAGCACGCCGTCGCCACGCCGGTGAACTGGAAACCCGGCCAGGACGTCATCATTCCGACCTCGATATCCGACGAGGAAGCGAAGAAGAAGTACCCGCAGGGGTATAGAACGCACAAGCCTTACTTGCGCACCGTTACGCAGCCCCGCTAAGGCCTGGTCGGTCCGTTCGTGTCAGCGTGCCGTGGCACTGCTGCCGCGTCGCTCGTGCTGATGTGCCCCGCAGACCCTGTCCGAGCTTCGCCAACCGGGATTTCGCTCACCCAGCAACTCGAGCGACCCGCAGGCGTCATGCCTCGCGGTTTCGGCGGCGCCGAAGCAAGCTTCCCAAAGCGACGCATCCGTGAGCCGCTTCGCAGCGGCCGCTGCGATCCACGCTGCTGCGTGTGAAGACTCCTTCGCCATCGCAGCGTACGGCTTTGTGCCCATGCGGCAGCGGAAAGCGCTATAAGGAGTGCCACGGCGCCCTCAGTGTCCAACCGCCCGCCCCTCCGGGACCGGGACCCCGGGCCGGCGCCGCAGAAGAGCTCTTCCGCTTGGCGAACGTGTTCCGGCGCCGAGGCGAGTTCGCGGCGGCGATCGACCACTACCGCGAAGCGTTGCGTGCTGGACCAGGCAGTCCCGCGGTGCTCAACAACCTCGGCCTCGCGCTCGAGGCGACCGGGCGAAGCGAAGAGGCGGAAGCATGCTACCGCGAGGCCCTGGTTGCCGATCCGCGCAACGAGGCGGCATTGGGCAACCTGGCCCGGCGGCTGGCCGCGACCGAGCGCTTCGCGGAGTGCGCGTCGGCCTACGATCGTTTGATCGGGCTCCGGTTCGAGCTGCCCGCTGCAGCGTGGGTGGATCGCGCGATCGCGCATCAGCGCATCGGTAATCTCGCGGTCGCGGAGGCGAGCTTCCGCGAAGCGGCGCGGCTGGCTCCTGACGACTGCAGCGTCCAGCTCAACCTCGGCACGATGTGCGTCGAAGAGGGCCGACACGAAGAAGCCGAGCCAGCCTGGTCGAGGGCGCTCGAGCTCGAGCCGGACAACCTCTATGCGCTAACCATGCTGGCGCAAAGCCGCCAGCATCGCTGCGAATGGCGGGGTCTCGACAACCTTTTCTCGCAGATTGCTCGCCTTTTGGAGTCGGGAGAAGCGCTCGATCGTCGCGACCGCAGACCCAACCCGTTCTCGCTTCTGTCGATGCCGCTTTCCATCGAGGCCCAGTCGCGCGGTGCAAGGCTTTGGGCGGGCGACGTTGCAACCGCGGCGCCGTCCTATGCGCGTGAGGTCGTGCCCAGGCCGGTCGCGCGCCTGCGAATCGGCTTCGTCTCGTCCGATTTGAAAGCTCACCCCATGTCCTATCTGTGCATGGAGTGGTGGGAGCGGACGGATCGAACTCGAATCGAAACATTTGCCTACGCCTTGCGCTCTCCTGATTCAGGCACGCTGGGCGAGCGCATCCAGAAGTCGTTTGAGCATTTTTCCGACGTGAGCATGGAGACCACGGCGAAGATCGCTAACCGCATTCACGCCGATCGGATCGACATCCTGTTCGATCTCAATGGGTTCACAACGCACTCGCGCCCACGCATTTTCGCGGGGCGCCCTGCGCCGGTACAGGTGAACTGCATAGGCTTTCCCGGTACGCTCGGCGCCCCATGGTACGACTATATCTTTACCGATCGCTTCAGCGTTCCCGACCGCCTGGCGCCCTTCTATACCGAGCGGCCGCTGTACATGCCGCACATGGCCTTCCCCAGCGACACGACCCGTCTGCCGGCCGGCCCGTCGCCGACGCGTGCCGCGTGCGGTTTGCCCGAGCGCGGGTTCGTCTTCTGTTGCTTCAACAACGCCTACAAGATCCTGCCCGAAGTGTTCGCGATATGGATGCGGCTGCTGCGCGCCGTGCCGGAGAGCGTCTTGTGGCTGCTGCAGAGCATGCCGGCGGCCAGGGCGAACCTGAGCCGCGAAGCGCAGCAGGCGGGCATCGATCCGCAGCGGTTGATCTTCGCCCCGCGGGCGCCGGTGAGCGAGCACGTGGCGCGCAATGCCGCGGCCGATCTGTTCCTCGACACCTATCCCTACGGTGCGCACACCACCGCCAACGATGCGCTGTTGGCCGGGTTACCCGTGCTGACCTGCGCGGGTGACACGCTCGCCAGCCGCATCGCCGGCAGCCAGCTCCACGCCATCGGGCTTCCCGAGCTGGTGACCGAGAGCTTCGCCGACTACGAGCGCCTCGCCCTCGCGCTCGCGACGCAAGCCGCCCTGCTCAAGGGTTATCGCGACCGGCTCGCCGCCAATCGTTCGACCCACCCGTTGTTCGATATGGCTGCCTACGCGACCGACTTCGCGCAGGCCATGGAGCGCGTCTGGCGCGAGCACGCGAGCCGAAACCATGCAAGCGGTCGTAGCACGCCTGCAGGTGGCGGCTCGCTTCCGTCAGGCAAATGAAACTACAAGCCTGTATTCCGATCCCGGGCCGGGAATCCTCTCATCGCCGGATCCGCAAGCGCTTCCGGGTACCGTTGCTCGAGGGCCCGCACGTACGCGTCCTCGAGGTTCCGCGTGTGCGACGCCATGTCGACCAATGGCGAGCGCTCGAGCCCCGCCCGGATCGCCGCCTTGACCTCCGCCTTGAAGGTCGGGTCGGTGGCGAGCCTCACGGCGATCGCGACGTATTCGCTGCCGCTCGCAGCCACTGTCTGCATCACGCCGAGGTTGGCGAGAATGCTGTAGGTCGAGCGCTCGCCGTGCCTGCGGCCGACCAGCGTGACGACGGGGACGTTCATGTCGAGGGCTTCGAGCGTGCCGTTCACGCCTCCGTAAGGCATG
>DATJBM010000013.1:0-185844 GCA_035515295.1 Casimicrobiaceae bacterium
TTCTGTCCCGACACCTTCGCCGAGCTGCGCCACACTACCCGCGGCAAGCTCAGATCGGCTCAGCGACGCAGCGTCATCATCGCTTCGTGCTGGCAACAGGCTGAACTGTTCTGATGTCACACGGTTAAGTAAAACTCAATAATTCCGACCTACGAGACGACCGCGGCCAATTGGCGCCGATAGCGCCGCGCGAGATCGCTGTCGCGAGGCAGCGCGTCGAACACCATCAGCATGGTGCGCCGGCCGGCGTCGTTGTCGAAGCTGCGGTCGGCGCGCACCACCGCGAGCGCCTCGGCAAGCGCGGCCTCGTAGTCGCCCGCCGCCGCGAGAGCGCGGGCGTAGGCCAGCTTCGCCGCGCAGTCGATCGGCGTCGCGGACGCTCTGCGGGACAGCTCGGCGAGGTCCGCGTCGCCATGGTCGACGAACGTCGCGCGTGCCTTGAGAGCGGCGAGCCGGCGCTCGTCGCGCACCCGCGGCATGTCGCGCTCCAGGGCCTCGAGTGCGGCTTTCGCCTCGGCCGCGCGCTGCAGCGCGAGCAGCGCTTCGACGCGGGCGAGCCGAGCATCCTCGTTGCGGGGGTCGATGCCGAGCGCCTCGTCGAGCTTGGCCAATGCACCGGCCGCATCGCCGGCCAGCATGGAGTTCGCCCTCGCGACGAGCGGCGCGGTGGGCGAAGGCAGCGCCGCGGCGAGGAACGCGCGCAGCGCGCTTTCCGGCAGCGCGCCGGTGAATTCGTCCGCGACTTCGCCGTCGACGAAGAGCTTGCAGTTGGGGATGCCGCGCACGCCGTAGCGCGCCGCCAGCTCCGGCTCCTCGTCGGTGTCGAGCTTGGCCAGCGTGAAGCGGTCGGCGTATTCGGCGGCCAGGCGCTCCAGGATGGGCGCGAGCGCCCGGCACGGGGCGCACCACGGCGCCCAGAAGTCGACCAGCACCGGACGGGTCGCGGAAGCGCGCAGCACCGCCTCGTCGAAGTTGGCGCGGGTGAGGTTGATGGCAGTCATGCCTTCAAGATGGGGGCGTGGAACGGACGCGACAATCCCCGTAAGCTTCGCGGGATGTTCGCGCCGCGCCTCGAGCCCGGCGTCGATATCCGCCGCGGCCCGAGGGGTTCGCTCGCCATGACGCCGAACGACCATCGCGCCCTCTTCGTCGGCAATGCCCTGGTGGTGTTGCAGCTGCTGCTCATCGCCGTGCTCGCAGCGCTCGGCGCGCCGACGCTGCTTCGCGGGCACGCTCCACCCGGCGCATGGATCTTCGCGGCCGCGGGAATCGCGCTCATCGCCTGGGCGCTGTACTGGAATCGTCCGGGCAACTTCAACGTCCGACCACTGCCGCGTGCCGGCGGGCGGCTGATCGAGCAAGGTCCGTATCGCTGGATCCGCCATCCGATGTACAGCGCGGTGATGCTCTGCGGAATCGCCGCGGCATGGGCCGCGGCATCATGGCAGGCGTGGCTGGCGCAAGCCGCGCTCGTCGCGGTGCTCGCCGCGAAAGCCGAGCTCGAGGAGCGATGGATGCGGGCCCGGCATCCCGCGTACGCCGCGTACTGCGCGCGCACCAAGCGCTTCGTGCCCGGCATCGTCTGACTCGCCATCGGCCGTCGCTCGCGAATTGTCCGAGCGCGATCAGCCCGCGGTCGCGCGCGCGGGCCGAAGCCAGTGGCGCACCGCGACCAGATACGTGACGAGCGCCAGCGCCGCGACGAGGACGAGCACGGGCACCGATAAGTCGACGCCGAGCTGCGGCGCCGCGACGAGCGTGAGCCCGATCGGCGCGACCGCGCGGGCGATGAACGACGGCGCGGCGAGCCGCCCCACCGTGTGGCCGTAACCTTCGCGCCCGAAGAGTTCCGCCGGCACCGTGCCGCGCACGATCGTCTGCACCCCGTTGGCGCAGCCGTAGCTGAGCGCGAACGCGAGCGCGATAGCCATCCCGCCGGCGGCGGACAGGCTGAGCAACGAGAGCACGAGCAACACCAGCGTCGCGGCGCCGATCGCGACGGCGGGAAACCGGCGCCCGAAGGCCAACTCGACGAGCCGTCCCGCGACCTGCATCGGTCCGATGAGCGAGGCGACGAACACCGCCGTGCCGACCGAGAGTCCTCGCACCTGCAGCAGGTTGATCACGTGCACCGAGATCGCCGAGGTGATGAAGGCGGACAGCGCGAAGGAGGTGGAGAGCGCGGCGAACGACGCCGGCGGACGCGGCGCGCGGTTCGCCGCCGCGGCGCTCGTCGCGTCTTGTGTTTCGGCGACTCGGTGCTCGATACCGTGCGGAATGCACCACAGATGCAGCGGCAGGCACAGCAGCAGCTCCGCGGCGGCGTAGGTGAGAAGCGTGCCGCGCCAACCCAGATGCTCCAGCCCGAACAGCGAGAGCGGAAAGAACACCGTTCCGGCGAGGCCGCCGAGAAGCGTGAGTGCCGTAACCGAATTGCGAAACGCTTTCGCGGTGTGCTGGCTAAGCGTCGCGAAAGCGGCCTCGTACAGCGTCATGGCGCGCGCGATGCCGGCGAGGAGCCAGGCGAGGAAGAAGGACGCGACGCCGGGCGCGAAGGCGATAAGCGCCAGCGAGATCGCCGCCCCGATCGATCCGAGCGCGAGAAGGTTGCGGCCGCCGCGGCGGTCGATGAGCCTGCCCACGCGTGGGCCGGCGAGCCCCGAGACTACCAGGCTTGCCGAGAACGCGCCGAAGACGACGGTGCGCGATACGCCCAGCTCCTCGGCCATGGGCGAGCCGAGGACCGCGATGGCGTAGATCAGCGCGCCCCAGGAGATGATCTGGGTGACGCCCAGGCCGAGGACGAGTCTCCTCGGCACTAGTGCCTGCCGAACGGCAGCGTGTCGGCGCGCACGGGAATGAGCCCGCTCTCCTCTCGTTTGTAGATTCCCTTCTCGGTGACCACGTAGTCCATCGCCGCGTCGTGCCACTGCGGATAGATGGTCGGCACGCGGCCGAGCTCGAAGCCCACGCCGATCGCGAGCGGACGCGGCGTCATCGCGCCGAGCGTGCGATCGAAAAAGCCGCCGCCGTAGCCGAGCCGGTAACCCTGCTCGTCGAACCCGGCAAGGGGCGCGAGCGCGACATCGGGGACGACCTCCTCCGAGTCGACAGGGGCCGGAATGTCGTAGACGCCAGGCGCCATCTTGGTTTCCGGCGTCCATTGTCGGAACACCATCGGCTGGCGGGGCGCCACCACCACCGGCAGCGCGGCGCGCGCGCCGCGCTCGAGACAGCGCCGGACGACGGGCCGCGCGTCGAACTCGGCCTGATACGGCCAGCAGAATGCGATGACACGCCCCGAAGGAACGCCTTCGAGCAGCGTGCCCAGATCGAGGGCGATCGCCTCGCTCCAGCGGGCGTGCCGTTCAGGCTCGACCGCCATGCGGCGGGCGATGAGATCCGCGCGGAGCCGCCTGCGCCAGCTCTTGAGCTCCTGAGGGTCCATTGGTTGCACTTCTCCATCTTACCGCTACCATTCGGGCAGCGCCCAGCGTGTGCGTACCTCGCGGCGCGGTGCCTCGAGTTCCGAACAAGGACCCTCATGCTTCCCGACATCGAAATCGCGCAAGGCGCAACCATGAAGCGCATCGCCGACATCGCGCGCGACCGCCTCGACATCCCCGAGCGCTATCTCGAGCCGATCGGGCACTACAAGGCGAAGCTGTCGCTCGAGTACGTCGAGTCGCTGCGCAATCGTCCCGACGGGAAGCTCATACTCGTGACGGCCATCAGCCCCACGCCCGCCGGCGAGGGCAAGACCACGACCACCGTGGGACTGGGCGACGCGCTCAATCGCATCGGCAAGAACGCGATCATCGCCCTGCGCGAGCCGAGCCTCGGACCGGTGTTCGGGATGAAGGGCGGCGCCGCGGGCGGCGGCTACGCGCAGGTCGTGCCGATGGAGGACATTAATCTGCATTTCACGGGCGACTTCAACGCCATCCAGCTTGCCAACAACCTGCTCGCTGCCGTGCTGGACAACCACGTTCACCACGGGAACGCGCTCGGCATCGACGTCCGTCGCATCACCTGGCGCCGCGTGCTGGACATGAACGACCGCGCGCTGCGGGAGATCACCGTGGGTCTCGGCGGACCGGCGAACGGATTCGCCCGCCAGGACGGCTTCGACATCGTCGTCGCGTCCGAGGTGATGGCGATCCTGTGCCTGGCGACGTCGCTCAAGGACTTGAAGCAGCGGCTGGCCAACATCGTGGTCGGCTATACCAAGGATCTCAAGCCGGTCCAGGCCAAGGACCTGAAGGCGCACGGGGCGATGACGGTGCTACTCAAAGATGCACTGAAACCGAACCTCGTGCAGACGCTCGAGAACAACCCGGCGTTCATCCATGGCGGCCCGTTCGCCAACATCGCCCATGGCTGCAACTCGGTGATTGCGACCGGCACGGCGCTGAAGCTCGCCGAGTACGTCGTCACCGAGGCCGGCTTCGGTGCCGATCTCGGGGCGGAGAAGTTCGTCGACATCAAGTGCCGCAAGTCGGGATTGCGTCCGTCGGCGGTGGTGATCGTCGCCACCGTGCGCGCGCTTAAATATCACGGCGGCGTGGACCTGAAGGAGCTCGGCGCCGAGAACCTGCGAGCGCTGGAGGCGGGCATCGCCAACCTCGAGCGTCACGTCAACAACGTGCGCAACCACTACGGGCTGCCGTGCGTGGTGGCGGTCAACCACTTCGCCAACGACACCGCGGCGGAGATCGAGCTGCTGAAAACGAAGATGGCACACCACACCGTGCCGGTCGTCGTCGGCCGGCACTGGGCGGAAGGCGGCAAGGGCGCGACGGAGCTCGCGCACGCCGTGGTCGATCTTATCGAAGCCGCGCCGCCCGATTTCCGCTACGTCTACGAAGACTCGCTGCCTCTGTGGGAGAAGATGAAGGCGGTGGCGACCAAGATCTACGGCGCCTCGGAGGTGACAGCCGACACGAAGGTCCGGGCCCAGATCAGGAAGTTGCAGGAGGACTACGGGCATTACCCCATCTGCGTGGCGAAGACCCAGTATTCGTTCTCGACCGATCCGCTGTTGCGCGGCGCGCCATCGGGACATGCGGTCAACGTCCGCGACGTGCGGCTGGCGGCGGGCGCCGAGTTCATCGTCATGGTCTGCGGCGACATCCTGACCATGCCCGGATTGCCCAAGGTGCCCTCCGCCGAGAAGATCGATCTGACCGACGACGGGAAGGTCGTCGGCCTGTTCTAGCGGCCGCGACGCGGCCGTCACGCCACGCGTCTGCGCGCCACTTGTCTCCCAGGCGCGACGCAGGCTACGATCGCCCTCCAGCAGGTGTCCGCCGCGCGAGTCTCGCCCGGCGGGTGAAACGGGAAGCCGGTGCGCGGCGAAGGGAGACACTCCGCCGCAATCCCGGCGCTGCCCCCGCAACGGTGAATCGGTGCGGGTTCCCTACGGTGTGCCGGACCCACGGCGCATCGGACCACTATTCGCTCCACCGCGAATGGGAAGGCGGGGAACCAAGACCGATGAGCCCGGAGACCGGCCTGCGCCGGCACGCGCAAGGAAATCGCGTTCCGGGTCTTGAGGCGCGTCGCGGGGTAGCGATGACGGACTGACCGGGCACTCGCCACCACGCGCGAGCGGCCCGCCGGCCTGCGTCGGCCATTCCGCGATGCTTCGATCCACCGTCGTGCGGGGATGCGCGGCTTTGCGGAAGAAAACGATCATGTCTGGTCCCGGGATGGTGAGGATGGCAGCGCTCGCAGCGGCGCTCGGCGTCGCGGTCGCGAGCGCGCAAGGTCTGCCGACGCTTGTTCCCGACGCAGCGTTCGAGCCGGTCGTCGTCACGGCCGCACGGCTGGCGCAGCCGGTATCGGAAGTCCTTGCCGATGTGACGATCATCGGTCCGGAGGAGATCGCCCGCGCCGGTCAATCGGGCGTCGCCGACGTCCTGGCGAGGCAGCCGGGCGTGGAGATCTCCACCAACGGCGGACCCGCGGGCTCGACCGCGGTGTTCCTGCGCGGCGCCAACGGCAACCACACGGTGGTGCTGCTCGACGGCGTGCGCATCGCTTCGTCGACCACCGGCACGGCGTCGCTGGAAGCGATTCCCGTCGATCAGATCGAGCGCATCGAGATCCTGCGCGGCCCCGCCTCGAGCCTTTACGGGCCGGATGCGATCGGTGGCGTGATCCAGATCTTCACCCGGCGCGGCGAGCAGGAGGGTGCGCGCTTCAACGCCAGCGCCGGCTACGGTTCGTACGACACCGAGAAGGTCTCCGCCGGAGTGGCGGGCGGCGCAGCGTCATGGACCTATGCGCTGCAGGCGGGCGCGGCGCGCTCCCAGGGCTTCACGGCGATCTGGAATCCGCAGAACTTCAGCTACAACCCCGATCGCGACGGCTACCGCAACGGGAACGTTTCGGCCAGCGCCACGTGGCACATCAACGCCGACCACGATCTGAGGGCGCAGGCCTTCGACAGCCGCCTCGACGCGCAGTTCGACGAATCGCCCAACGTCGACGATCGCACGATAACGACCGTCGACAGCTACGTGCTGGCACTTCACGACCGCTGGACGGCCGCGTGGACCAGCCGGCTGAGCGCGGCGCAGACGCGTGACGACAGCGACAGCAGCCAGTCGACGTTCGGCGGCATCTTCCGTACCCGGCAGCGCCTCTATACGTGGCAGAACGAGCTCACGCTGCCGGCCGGGGTCCTGCAGCTCATCGCCGAGCGGCGCGAGGAGCGCGTGAGCAGCGACACCGCCTTCGCGGTGACCGAGCGCACGACCAACGCCGCGGGGGCGATCTACCAGCTTCACCAAGGACCGCACGACGTGGAGACAGTCCTGCGCTACGACCGGAGCTCGCAGTTCGGTGGCGAGACCACGGGAACGCTCGCTTACGGCTACCGCTTCGCACCGGCGTGGCGAGCGATGGTGAGCGCCGGAACCGCGTTCAAGATTCCGACTTTCAACGACCTGTACTATCCCGGCTTCTCGAATCCCAGCCTGCAAACGGAGAAGTCGAGGAACGTCGAGGCGGGCCTCTATTACACGGCCCCGGAACAGCAGGCGCGGATCGTCGCCTATCGCAACCGCGTGCGCGACCTGATCGTGTTCGAGTGCGACGAGAACTTCAACTGCCTGCCGCAGAACGTCGCCCGGGCCACGCTCGAAGGGGTGGGGCTCGGTTACGACCGAACGTGGGGCGACACCTCGGTCAAGGTCAGCGTGGACCTGCAGCGGCCCGAGGACGACGCGACCGGCGCGCTCCTGCCGCGGCGGGCGCGGCGGCACGCAGCGCTCTTCCTCGTGCATGCATTCGGGCGGTGGCGTCTCGGCGTCGAGGAGACGGCCTCGTCGGCGCGCTTCGACGATCCGGCGAACACGCGGCGCATGGGGGGATACGCGCTCACCAACCTCACGCTGGAGTACACGTTCGCTCGCAGCTGGACGTTCTTCGCGCGCGTGAACAACCTCTTCGACAAGCGCTACGAGCTGGTGGCGGACTACAACACGCCGCGCGCCAACGCGTTCGTGGGCGTTCGCTTCCAGCAGTAGGGGCCGGCGGTGATCCCTTCCCGGATACAGGGCAATGCCCGTGCCCGAAGTTGCATTTGCCTCTAGCGGGTGCTACGGTAGGCAGGGCACCGCGAGGCCTCAGCCCGGCACATCCTGCGGTGTTGCAGATCCGCAAACCAACGAACGGGATACCCCAATGGCCGATATCGAATCCGTCCTGCGTGAAACTCGCGTCTTCGAGCCTTCGCCCGAGTTCGTCGCTGCGGCCAACGTCAGTCGTGCGGACTACGAGGCGCTCGTCGCCCGGGCCGAGAAGGACTATGCCGGCTACTGGGCCAAGCTCGCTCGCGACAATCTGGTATGGCGCAAGCCCTTCACCAAGACGCTCGACGAATCCAATGCGCCGTTCTACAAGTGGTTCGAGGACGGGTTGATCAACGCCTCGTACAACTGCTTGGACCGGCATCTCGACACGATCCCGAATCACACGGCGATCGCGTTCGAAGCCGACGACGGGAAGGTCACGCGCGTCACCTACAAGGAGTTGTATCAGCGGGTCTGCCAGTTCGCCAACGGCCTCAGGAAGCTTGGCGTGCAGAAGGGCGATCGCGTGCTCATCTACCTGCCGGGATCGATCGAAGCGGTGGTGGCGATGCAGGCCTGCGCCCGCATCGCGGCGCCGCATTCGGTCGTGTTCGGAGGCTTCTCCGCCAAGAGCGTGCAGGAGCGTATCGCCGATGCCAAGGCAAAGGTCGTGATCACCGCGGACGGCCAGTTCCGCGGCGGCCGCGAGATTCCGCTCAAAGCCGCTGTCGACGAGGCGCTCGGCATGGGCGAGTGCGAGTCGGTCGGGCACGTCGTCGTGTACCGGCGCACCGGATCGAGAGTCGCCTGGAACGCGAAGCGAGATCTCTGGTGGCACGAGCTGGTGGCCGACATGCCCGGCGAATGCGAGCCCGAATGGGTCAGCGCGGAACACCCGCTCTACATCCTCTACACGTCCGGCTCGACCGGACGGCCGAAGGGCGTCCAGCACTCTACCGCGGGATATCTTCTCGGCGCGATCACATCCATGAAATGGGTGTTCGACATCAAGTCGAACGACGTTTTCTGGTGCACCGCCGACGTCGGCTGGGTCACGGGGCACACCTACATCGCCTACGGCCCGCTCGCGTGCGGTGTCACCGAGGTGATGTTCGAGGGCGTTCCGACCTATCCGACCGCGGGCCGCTTCTGGGAGATGATCGAGCGGCACAAGGTGACCGTGTTCTACACCGCGCCGACCGCGATCCGCTCGCTCATCAAGGCTGGCGCGGATCTTCCGAAGCGCTCTGATCTCTCCAGCCTGCGCATTCTGGGAACGGTGGGCGAGCCCATCAACCCCGAAGCGTGGATGTGGTACTACACCACGGTGGGGAACTCGCGCTGCCCGATCGTCGACACGTGGTGGCAGACCGAGACCGGCTGCCACATGATCTCGCCGCTGCCGGGCGCGACACCGCTCAAGCCCGGTTCCTGCACCTTGCCGCTGCCGGGCATCCAGCCGGCTATCGTCGACGAAACCGGGCACGAGGTCGAGAAGGGCAAGGGCGGCATGCTGGTCATCAAGCGGCCTTGGCCGTCGATGATCCGCACGATCTGGGGCGATCCCGAGCGCTATAAGAAGTCGTACTACCCGGAGGAGCTCGGCGGCAGGCTCTACCTCGCGGGAGACGGCGCGAATCGCGACCTGGATGGCTATTACTGGATCATGGGGCGGATCGACGACGTGCTCAACGTGTCGGGCCACCGGCTGGGAACGATGGAGATCGAGTCGGCGCTGGTGGCGAACCCCAAGGTCGCCGAGGCCGCGGTCGTCGGCCGGCCCGACGAGCTAACCGGCGAAGCGGTGTGCGCGTTCGTCGTTCTCAAGCAGCCGCGTCCGACCGGCGACGCCGCGCACGCGCTCGCCACCGAATTGCGCGACTGGGTGGGCAAGGAGATCGGGCCCATCGCGAAGCCGAAGGAGATCCGCTTCGGCGACAATCTGCCGAAGACGCGCTCGGGCAAGATCATGCGGCGGCTCCTGCGCTCGATCGCCAAGGACGAGGAAATCAACCAGGACGTCTCGACGCTCGAGAATCCGGCCATCCTCAATCAGCTCAGGGAAAAGGTCTGAACCTCCGGAAACTCCCTGCGACGATGAAGACAGCCGACGCGGTGAAGGCGCTCTCCGCGCTGGCCCAGGACACGCGGCTCGCGATCTACAGGCTGCTGGTCCAGCAGGGCCCCGCCGGACTGCCGGCCGGCACGATCGCCGAGCGCCTCGACGTTCCCGCGGCGACGCTGTCGTTCCATCTGAAGGAGCTTACCCACGCCGGAATGATCGGGCCACGGCAGGACGGACGCTTCGTCTACTACTCCGCCAACTACGAGCAGATGAACGAGCTGCTCGGGTACTTGAGCGAGAACTGCTGCCAGGGCGAGACCGCCTGCACGCCGCGGCGCGAGCTCAGGCGCAAGCGGGCGTAGTCGGGCGTCTTCGATCGCGCCGATCTTGTCGGTTCGATGCCGTCGCGAACAGCCGCCCGTTATTCGCGTCTGATCTCGCGCAGTTGCTGCTGCAGTTTGAGCCTGTCGAGCTTGCCGACTGGAAGGTTCGCGAATAGCTCGATGCGCCGCTTCAGGATGCTTGCGACGTTGGCGAACTTGTGGACCTTTTCCTCGTGCGTCCCCTAGCGGGCGGCCGGCGACTCGGCCACGTCGCGCGCGCCGATCTTCTGCAGCGCCTGCTCGAGGCGCTCGACCGTGCGATCGACGTGCCGCAGCTTGTCCAGACCGAACAGGCCGATGCGGAAGGTCATGAAATCGGACGGCTCGTCGCAGCGCAGCGGCACGCCGGCCGCGGTCTGCAGGCCGAGTCTGGCGAACGCCTTGCCGGACTGGATTTCGGGGTCGTGGGTGTAGCTCACCACCACGCCCGGCGCGCCGAAGCCCTCCGCCGCCACGCTGGCAATTCCGCGCGCGGCAAGCATGCGCCGCACCTTGTCGCCCAGCTCCTGCTGCGCGGCGCGGGCGCGCTGCCAACCGAAGGCTTCGGTATCCGCCATTGCGTCGCGCAGCCGCGCGAGCGCGTCGGTCGGCAGCGTCGCGTAATAGGCGTGCCCGCCGCGCTCGTAGGCCTCCATGATCTGCAGCCACTGGCGGAGGTCGCAGGCGAAGCTCGTGCTGGTGGTCGAGTCGATCCGCTCGCGGGCGCGGGCGCTGAGCATGATCAGGCCGCAGCACGGCGTGCTGCTCCAGCCTTTCTGCGGGGCGCTGATCAGCACATCGACCCCCGCGGCGGCCATGTCCACCCAGATCGCGCCCGAGGCGACGCAGTCCAGCACGAACAGACCGTTCACCTCGCGCACCGCGTCGCCGACAGCGCGCAAGTAGGCATCGGGAAGGATGATGCCGGAAGCGGTCTCCACGTGCGGCGCGAACACGACGTGGGGCCGGTGCTCGCGGATCGCGGCCACGACTTCTTCAACGGGCGGCGGCGCGTAGGGCGCCTGCTTGCCCGTCGCGGTCGGCCGCGCCTTGAGCACGATCGCATCCGACGCGATCCGTCCCGCATCCAGAATCTGCGTCCAGCGGAAGCTGAACCAGCCGTTGCGCACGACGAGGCACTTCCTGCCGGTCGCGAACTGGCGCGCGACCGCTTCCATCCCGAAGGTACCGCTGCCCGGCACGACGATCGCCGAGCGGGCCCGGTAGACGCGCTGGAGCGTGTCGGAGATGTCGCGCATCACGCCCTGGAAGCGGCGCGACATGTGATTGAGCGCGCGGTCGGTGAACACCACCGAATATTCGAGCAGTCCGTCGGGGTCGACGTCGGGCAGCAGGCTGGTCACGGTCGGGTCTCGGCAAGGAAGGCTTACGGGAAGAAGCTTAGCATGCCCGGCGCCGCAGCCGCGGGCGACCGCGAAGCGGCCAAGGCCCGGCTCGCGAGCGGCGACGGGCGCCCGTTCGCGGAACCGGCGGCTCGCCTTGCGTGAATGCTCGCCTTGTAGCGCGCTCGACGCAAGGTTAGGCTCACGGATGCATCGGACGGAAGGTCCGGAGTCCAGACACTTCGCCGCCGGCGCCATTGCGCGTGCAGCCGCGTCGACGCATCGGGTGAACAGCCATGCCGATCCCGCTCGACCATGTCGTGAGCACGACGCCGATGGGCGCGACGCTCATCGGCGACGGCGCGACGTTTCGCGTCTGGGCGCCGCACGCGCGCAGCGTGCACGTGCTGGGCGACTTCAACGCCTGGGCGCGCGACGATCGAAGCCTTCTCCCGCGCGACGATCAGGGACACTGGCGAGGTTTCCTTCCCCGCGTCCGCGATCGCGATCGCTATATGTTCTACGTCGTGGGCGACGGCGGCGAGGGCCCGAAGCGCGACCCCTACGCGCGCGAGCTCGAGACGCCCTTCCCGGGCGTGTGCATCGTGCGCACGTCGGATTTCCCCTGGCACGAGACCGGATACCGCACGCCGCGATTCGAGGACTTCCTGATCTACCAGCTTCACGTTGGCACCTTCTACACGCCCAATCTCCCGCGCAAGGGCGGGACGTTCCTCGATGTCGCGCGCAAGCTTCCCTACTTCGCCGAGCTCGGCGTCACCGCGCTGCAGCTGCTGCCGATCCAGGAATTCGAGACCCAGTTCAGCCTCGGCTACAACGGCACCGACTATTTCTCGCCGGAGATGGATTACGGCGTCGCCGACGCCGATCTGCCCATCTATCTCGCCGGTCTCAACGCGCTGCTCGACGCGCAACGACTCTCCCACTACGCGCTCGACCATCTGCGCGGCGAGATGGCGCAGCTCAAGGCGCTCGTCGACCTCTGCCACGTTCACGGCATCGCAGTACTGCTCGACGTCGTGTACAACCACGCCGGCGGCGACTTCGGCGACGAGAGCCTGTACTTCTTCGACCGCCAGCCCGCCGCAGGCGGCAACCGCAACTCGCTGTACTTCACCGACAAGGGGCACGCCGGCGGGCTCGTGTTCGACTTCGGCAAACCGGAAGTGCGGGACTTCCTGATCCAGAACGCGAAGTTCTTTCTCAACGAATACCGGATCGACGGATTTCGCTACGATCAGGTGAGCGTGATCGACCACGACGGCGCGCCCGACGGCTGGAGCTTCTGCCAGGATCTCAGTTCCACGGTGCGCTTCCAGCGGCCGAGCGCGCTCCAGAAGGCCGAATACTGGGCGGTCAACCCGTACGTCGTATGGCCGCCGCCGGAGGGCGCCGGATTCGACACCTCGCTCACGGACGGCCTGCGCATCGGCCTGCGCAACGTGATCGCTGCGGCGAGCATCCCCGACGAGCGCCCGCTCGACATGCCGGGCCTCGCGGCGAGCCTCTGGCCTGCGAGCTTCGCCGAGCAATGGCGTTTCGTGCAGGGTCCCGAGAACCACGATGTCGTCTACGACGGGCGCGAGCCGCGGATCGCGAGGCTGTCCGATCCTTCCAATCCGCGCTCCTGGTACGGACGGAGCCGATCGCGCGTCGCGACCGCGATCAGCCTCACCGCGCCGGGCATTCCCATGCTCTTCATGGGCCAGGAGTTCCTCGAGGACAAGCAGTGGTCGGACAATTTCGCGCTCCACGCCGACCTTCTGCTCTACTGGGCGGGGCTCGACAAGGCAGACAAGCAGATGCTCGATCATCTGCGTTTCACCCGCGAGCTGATCGCGCTGCGCCGGCGCACGCCGGGCTTGCGCGGAAAGGGCTTCCGCGTCGTGCACGTCCATGACGCGAACCGCGTGCTCGCCTTTCAGCGCTGGGTCGAAGCCGAGGGCCACGACGTCCTCGTCGTCGCGCACCTCTCGACGTTCAACCGGTTCGGCTACCGGATCGGCTTTCCCGCCGGCGGGGAGTGGCGCGAGGTCTTCAACAGCGACGTCTACGAGAACTGGGTCAATCCGGACGTCGTGGGCAACGGCGGGCGCGTCCTCGCGGACGGGGAGCCGATGCACGGCCTCGAATTTTCGGCCGCGCTCGCGCTGCCGGCCAACAGCGTGCTCGTCTTCGCGCGGTGAGTCGGGAAGCGGCCTTGCCGACCGCCGCTCGATTGCATCATTGGCGCCGCAACGCGCCTGCGCCGCGGACTTCGTACGGCGCGGCACCGTCCACCACGCCCGGTCTCACGGCGCCGCGCCGCTTTCCAGCAGCGCGACGATGGCTTCGAGCGCCTGGGTCTCGTCGGGACCTTCGGTCTCAACGACGATCCTTGCGCCCGGACCGGCGGCCAGCATCATCACGCCCATCAGGCTCTTCGCGTTCACCTTGCGTCCGCTGCGCGACACGGAAACGTTGCTCAAATAGCTCGCGGCGACCTGCACCAGTCTGGTGGAAGCCCGCGCATTGAGTCCTTGCGCGATTCCGATTTCCACATCGCGTCGCTGCATCGATTCCTCCGCAGGCGCTTACGCTGCCGCGAGCGCGGCCGCTGGCCTCGGTGCCGCGTGCGCACCCGCCGCCCTCCCCACGGGCGGCGTCCTAGATGAGCTTGCAAGGTGAAAGTCTATATATTAATGTCAAGAACATCAATAATCATATCTGGACCATGATTACTGCTGCGCAACTCCGAGCGGCCCGGGCGCTGGCGGGAATGGATCAGCGCGCCTTGGCCGCCGCCTCCGGGCTGTCGCTGCCGACGATCCAGCGCATGGAAGCAAGCGAGGGCGTGATCAGGGGCAACGTGGACTCGCTCATGAAGCTGATCGCGGCGCTCGAAGGCGCGGGCGTCGAACTCATCGGCGACGGGGCTGTGAGCGAGCGCGGCGGCCGCGGCGTGCGGCTCAAGGTTCGTTGAAACGCTTGGCTGCGGATCGCGACCAACCACGGGACGAGCCTGCGTGACAGTCCAGATATTGCTCGGGTGCATCGCGGCGCTCTTGCTCGCTGCCGTCGTCGCGGTGGTCGTTGCGCCACGCATGGGTGCGCCCGCGTACGCGGTGCCGCTGCTCGTATCCTCCGTCGCACTCGTCGCTGCACTGTCGTTCCTGCTCGCGCAGGCGGGCACTGTCCAGAGCTTGCGCCTGCCTCTCGGGCTCCCATGGGTCGGCGCGAACTTCCGGCTCGATGCGCTCGCCGCGGCGTTCCTCGTGGTGGTCAACCTCGGTGGCGCGGCGGCGAGCCTGTATGGGCTCGGCTACGGCCGCCACGAGCCGGAGTCGCGGCGCGTTCTGCCGTTCTACCTCGCCTTCCTTGCGGGCATGAACCTGGTCGTGCTCGCCGACGACGCGTTCACGTTCCTGCTGAGCTGGGAGTTCATGTCGCTCACCTCGTGGGCGCTGGTCATGGTTCGCCACCGCGAAGCCGGCAATACGCGTGCCGGCTACATCTATCTCCTGATGGCCAGCTTCGGCACGCTGGCGCTGCTGCTTTGCTTCGGTCTGCTCGCGGGCCCCGGCGGCGCTTACGCCTTCGCCGCGATGCGCGGCCAGTCGCTTTCGCCGGTCCTTGGCGGCGTGCTTCTCGCGCTGGCGCTTCTGGGCGCGGGATCCAAGGCCGGTCTCGCGCCGCTGCATGTGTGGCTGCCGCTCGCGCACCCCGCGGCACCGAGCCACGTGTCCGCGCTCATGAGCGGAGTGATGACCAAGGTCGCGGTGTACGGCTTCATTCGCATCGTCTTCGACTTGACGGGACCGCCGGCGTGGTGGTGGGGCGCGCTGGTGCTGCTACTTGGAGGAATCACCGCCGTGCTCGGCGTGCTGCACGCGCTGATGGAGCACGATCTGAAGCGCCTGCTCGCCTATCACACCGTCGAGAACATCGGCATCATCTTCATCGGCCTCGGCCTCGCGCTCGCCTTCCGCGCCGACGCGATGCTCGGCGCCGCCGCGCTTGCGATGACGGCGGCGGTGTTCCATGTCTTCAACCATTCGCTGTTCAAGAGCTTGCTGTTCTTCGGCGCGGGCGCGGTCCTCACGGCGACAGGCGAGCGCGACATGGAGCGCCTCGGTGGCCTCGTGCGGTGTATGCCGGTCACCGCGCTCGCCTTCCTGATCGGCTCGGCGGCGATCTCCGCGTTGCCGCCGTTCAACGGCTTCGTTTCCGAGTGGCTCACGTTCCAGGCGATCCTGCTGAGCCCGCAGCTTCCGCAGTGGCTGCTCAAGTTCCTCGTACCCGCCGTCGGCGGGCTCCTCGCGCTCTCGGCGGCGCTCGCCGGAGCGTGCTTCGTGAAGGCCTTCGGCATCAGCTTTCTCGGCCGGCCGCGCTCTGCCGCCGCCGAATCCGCTCGTGAGACCGATCGCTTCTCGCTTGCCGCCATGCTGGCGTTCGTGGGGCTGTGTCTCGTCGCGGGCGTGCTTCCCGCATACTTCCTCGATGCGCTGGCGCCGGTCGCGCAGCTCGCGGTGGGCGCGCACATGCCGCGGCAGGCGGCCCTCGACTGGCTCACCATCGTGCCGATCGCCGCGAGCCGCAGCTCCTACAACGGCCTCGTTCTGTTCGTCCTCATCGCCGCGGCGGCGGGGCTGGCTTCCTACGTGATCCATCGCTGGGCGTCGCACGCCCTTCGCCGGGCGCCCGCCTGGGATTGCGGGTTTCCCGATCCTGCGCCAGCCACGCAGTACACAGCGGGCAGCTTCGCGCAGCCGATCCGGCGCGTGTTCGGCAGCCTCGTTTTCCACGCGCGCGAGCGGGTCGACATGCCGGCGCCCGGCGAGCGCCGGCCGGCGCGATTCGAGGTGCACCTGCGCGACCTCGTCTGGGGCGCGCTCTACGCGCCGGTCGACAAGCTCGTGGGCGCGACCGCCGATTTCCTCAATCGCCTCCAGTACCTCACCATCCGCGGTTATCTGACCCTGGTGGCGGGCGCGCTCGTCGCGCTCCTCGTGGTGCTCGCCATATGGCAGTGATCGTCGACGCCCTCGTCCAGCTCGGGCAGGCGGCGCTCGTTCTGCTGCTCGCGCCGCTTCTCACCGGTTACGTGCGCAAGGTGAAGGCGCACCTGCTGCGCCGCCGCGGTCCGCCGCTCGTCCAGCCGTACCGCGATCTGCTCAAGTTGCTGCGCAAGGAAGTCGTGCTGGCGCAGAGCGCGTCGTGGGTATTTCGCGTCGCCCCGTACATCATCTTCGCCACGACCTGGGTCGCGGCGGTGCTGGTGCCCACCTTTGCCACCGGCCTCGCGCTCTCGCCGGCCGGCGACCTCATCGCGATCGTGGCGCTGCTCGGCAGCGCGCGGTTCATGCTGGCGCTGGCTGGTCTGGACGTGGGCACGAGCTTCGGGGGCATCGGCTCGAGCCGAGAGATGATGATCGCCTCGCTCGCGGAGCCCGCGCTGCTGATGATCGCCTTCACCCTGTCGCTGCTCGCGGGCTCGACCCAGCTCTCTTCCGTCGCCACCTACATGCAGAGCACGGACGTAGGCCTGCGCGTGTCGCTGGCGATGGCGTTGGTCGCCCTGGTGATGGTCGCCATCGCCGAGAACGCGCGCATTCCGATCGACAATCCGGCCACGCACCTCGAGCTCACCATGGTGCACGAGGCGATGATCCTCGAATACTCCGGCCGCCACCTGGCGGTGATCGAGGCGGCGGCCTCGCTCAAGCTCCTGCTCTACGTCTCGGTCATTGGCTGCGTGTTCGTGCCCTGGGGCGTCGCGGTGGCCGGAGAGGGCTTCGGCAGCTACGCGGTGAGCCTCTTGGTCTACGCCGGCAAGCTCGCGGTGGCGGGCTTTCTCCTTGCGGTGTTCGAAACGGCGGTCGCCAAGATGCGCGTGTTCCGCGTCTCGGACTTCCTCGGCGCCGCGCTGATGCTGGGCCTCCTCGCGACGCTTCTGCTCTTCGTCTCCCGGGGCATCTGATGGACCGCCTCGCGTTCGACGTCGCGCACCTCTTCGCCGGCAGCTTGGTGCTGGTGAGCTTCATGCTGCTCTACCAGGACCGGATGTTCAGTCTGCTCAACGTGTTCGCGCTGCACGCCTTCATCGTCTCGGCCTCGGTGGCGTGGCAGGCGCACATCCAGGACGCGCCGCATCTCTACATCACGGCGGCGATCGCGCTCGTGGTCAAGGCGATGGTCATCCCAGTGGCGCTCCACCGCATCATCGTGCGGCTCGGCATCCATCGCGACATCGAGACCGTGGTCGGCATCGGCCAGATCATGCTGGGCGGGATCGCGCTGGTGGCGCTGTCGATCCTGGTCATGCTGCCGATCACCGCCCACGCCGGGACGCTGGTGCGCGAGGATCTTTCCTTCGCGCTCTCCGTGATCCTGCTCGGACTGCTGATGATGGTGTCGCGCCGCAACGCGGTCGGGCAGGTGATCGGCTTCATGTCGATCGAGAACGGGCTCATCCTGGCCGCCACCGGAGCCAAGGGCATGCCGCTGGTGGTGGAGATCAGCGTCGCGTTCTCCATTCTGATCGCGCTGATCGTCATCGGCATCTTCCTGTTCCGCATTCGCGAGCGCTTCGATTCGGTCGACGTGCACGCGCTCGACCGGGTCCGGGTGGAGCGGATATGACCGGGCCGTCCCTGGGCGCGGGGAAGCGTTCGTGACCGATCCGGGCGCGCTCGCCGTGAAGGCGATCCTGCTCATCCCGGCGGTGAGCGCGGTGCTGCTCGCCTTCCTTCCCGACGATCGCGCGACGGCGCGGCTCAACGCGCTGGCTGCGCTCGGCACGCTCGCGTGCGCCGTCTCGCTGTTCGCCGTGCGCCCCGAGCCGGGGCCGTTCCTGATCGTCGACGACGTGAACGTCGTGTTCATCGTGCTCGGCACGTTCGTCGGCTTCACCACCAGCGTATTCAGCGCGAGCTACATCGCGCACGAGCTCGCGATCGGTCGGCTCACGCATGCCTACCTGCGCTTCTATCACGCCATGTACCAGACGCTGATGTTCGCGATGAACCTGGCGCTGCTCGCGAACAACGTGGGGCTGATGTGGGTGGCGGTGGAGCTCGCCACGCTGACCACGGTGCTCATGGTCGGGATCTACCGCACGCACGAGGCGCTGGAGGCGGCGTGGAAGTACTTCATCCTGGGCAGCGTCGGGATTGCGCTGGCGCTCTTCGGCACGATCCTGGTGTACCTCGCCGCCAGCTCGGTGCTGGGCGAGGGTCTCGACGCCATGGCCTGGAGCGTGCTCGTGCGCCGCGCCTCCGAGTTCGACCCCGCTCTGCTCAACCTCGCCTTCGTGTTCCTGCTCCTCGGCTACGGCACCAAGGTGGGCCTCGCTCCGCTGCACGCCTGGCTTCCGGATGCGCACGCGGAAGGTCCGACGCCGATCTCCGCCGTGCTCTCCGGGCTGCTCCTCAACGTCGCGCTGTTCGCGCTGCTGCGCTTCAAGATGGTGATGGCGGCCAACGCCCTCGCGCTCGCCCCGGGGCCACTGATGGTCACCCTGGGCCTCGCCTCGGTGGTGTTCGCAGCCTTCATGCTCTACCGCCGCGACGACATCAAGCGGATGTTCGCCTACTCCTCCATCGAGCACATGGGCATCGTGAGCTTCGCCTTCGGCATGGGCGGCCCGCTCGCCAACTTCGCCGGGCTGCTGCACATGGTCATGCACAGCCTGACCAAGTCGGCAATCTTCTTCTCCGTCGGCCACATCGCGCAGGTGAAGGGCACGCAGCGGATGGCCGACATTCGCGGGTTGACGGTGTCGCACCCCGTGCTCGGCTGGGGACTGGTGCTGGGCGTGGTCGCGATCGTGGGGCTCCCGCCGATGGGTGTCTTCATGAGCGAGTTCCTGATCCTCACGTCGACCTTTGCCCGCGCGCCGGCGCTCGCCATCGCGCTGGGTCTCGGGCTCCTGGTGGCGCTGGGCGCACTGCTCTACCGGCTCAACGGACTGGCTTTCGGGGCGCCGTACGGCAGCGATGCGCGCGCCGAGGCCTCGTTCGTGCCGATGTTCACGCATCTGGGCCTGGTGCTCGCCGCGGGCATCTTCCTCCCGTCGCCGCTGGTGGCCTGGTTCCAGCACGTCGCGGAGCTGCTGCGGTAGGCCCTGGATGAGCGAGCTCGCTCCTCCGCCCGGCCTGCAGGCGCTCCTCGGTGCGGGGCGGCTCGCGCATGCGCATCGCCCCTGGCCGCGGGCGCTGGTCGGTGCCGAGCAATGGGCGCAGGCGGCCGAGGGTCTGGCGAGCGGCGCATTGACGCTGCTCGGCCTGTGGGGAGAGCGCGACCGCGTCCACATGGCGCTCGCCGAAGCGCCGCGGCACGAGATCGGCGTGCTGACACTCGCCTGCGCCGACGGACGCTTCCCCTCCGTCGGCCGCGTGCACGCGCCGGCGATCCGGTCGGAGCGCGCGCTGCGCGATCTTTGGGCGCTGCAGCCTGAAGGCCTCGACGATGCGCGTCCCTGGCTCGATCACGGCCGCTGGCAGCGCGCGCCGCGGTCCGACTCGGCCGGGCCCGCGAGCGCCGCCGAGCGCTACGAGTTCCTGCCGGTCGAGGGCGAAAGCCTGCACCAGATCCCAGTCGGCCCCGTGCACGCGGGCATCATCGAACCGGGCCACTTCCGCTTCACCGCGAACGGCGAGACCGTCGTGCGCCTCGAGGCGCGACTCGGCTACGTGCACAAAGGCATCGAGGCGCTGATGGCGCGCTCTCCGATCGAGCGGGCAGCGCGGCTCGCCGGCCGCGTGTCGGGCGACAGCACCGTGGCCTACGCCTGGGCCTACGCGCGCGCCGTCGAAGCCGCGCTGGCGGTGGACGTGCCCGCGCGCGCCGTGTGGCTACGTGCGCTGATGGTCGAGCTCGAGCGGCTTGCCAATCACTTCGGCGACATCGGCGCGATCTGCAACGATGCCGCCTTCGCGATGATGCACGCGCACTGCGGCCATCTGCGCGAGCAGGTGCTGCGGGCGGCGGAGCACTGCTTCGGACACCGCTTGATGATGGATCGGATCGTGCCCGGCGGGGTGCACGGCGACCTGCCCGGCGACGGCGGCAAGACGATTCGTGCTTTGGTGCGCGAATGCGGCAGGCGCTTCCCGGAGCTGGTCGAGCTCTACGACAACACGGCCTCTCTGCAGGACCGCACGGTCGGCACTGGGACCCTATCGCCCGCGCTCGCGCGCCGCTTCGCCTGCGGCGGGTTCGTCGGCCGCGCCAGCGGCCGGTCGTTCGACGCGCGCCGCACGCCGGGGTATGCGCCTTACGACGCTCTGTCTTTCGAAGTGCCAGTGCTGGAGGAGGGCGACGTGAACGCGCGCGTGTGGATTCGCGTTCGCGAAGTCGAGCAGAGCCTCAAGCTGGTCGAGCGGATCCTCGACGAGCTGCCGTCGGGAGGCGTCGGCAACTCGCTAACCGTATCTCCGACGATGGACGCACGCGAAGGCATGGCGCTGATCGAAGGCTTCCGCGGCGACGTTCTGGTGTGGCTCAGGATCGGCGCCGACGGCAACGTCGAGCGCTGCCACCTGCGCGATCCGTCGTGGTTCCAATGGCCCGTGCTCGAAGCGGCGATCGAGGGCAACATCGTCGCCGACTTCCCGCTGTGCAACAAGTCGTTCAACTGCTCGTATTCGGGCCACGATCTCTGACCTGACCGCTCGCTGATCGCCATGCGCAGGATGCTTTTCAAGAGCCTCGTTCACGGCCCGCTGACGGAGCCGCCGCCGCGCGCGGACGAGGGCGCGCTCGCCGAGTTGGCCGCGCAGGTGGAGCGCGCCGCGCGAGCGCGACTCGGCCGGACGCTGTCGATTCGCGAGATCGACGCCGGCTCGTGCAACGGCTGCGAGCTCGAGATTCACGCGTTGAACAACGTCGTCTACGATCTCGAGCGCTTCGGCCTTCGCTTCGTCGCCTCGCCGCGGCATGCCGATGTGCTGCTGGTCACCGGGCCCGTCACGACCAATATGCGTGAGGCGCTGGAGCGGACGTACCATGCGACGCCCGAACCCAAGTGGGTGGTCGCCGTCGGCGACTGCGCGCGAGACGGCGGGATCTTTTGTGGCAGCTATGCCTGCACGGGCGGGGTCGCCGACGTTGTGCCTGTCGACTTGCACATCGCGGGATGCCCGCCGTCGCCGCTCGCCCTCCTCCGAGGTCTGCTCGCGCTCCTGGAATCGGTCGCCGTGCCCGCTCGTGTCTGAATCGCGGCGCCATCCGGAGCGTGCTTCGTATTGCCGGGGCGCGCGCCTACATCGAGATCGACCCCTCGCGGAAGCCGGTCGGCTCGAGCCACGCATTGACGAGCACCGGCGTGCCGCTGCGCGCGATGCCACGCGCCTCGCGCAGCACGGCGGCGATATCTCCCGCGTTCCTTATCTCCAGGCCAGCCGCGCCGAAGCCGCGCGCGACCTCGTGATACGCGCTGCGCGCGAGCGTCGTCGCGACGTCGTCGTGCAGCAGCTTCACCTGCTCGCGCGCGATCTGCGACCAGCGAGCGTCGTTGCCCACCACCGCGATGACGGGAACGCGATGGCGAACGAAGCTATCGAATTCGGCGAGACCGTAGCCGCTCGCGCCGTCGCCCCAGATCAACCACACTTCCGAGGCCGGACGCGCGAGGGCTGCGCCGAGCGCGAACCCCGCTCCCACGCCGAGCGTCCCGAACGCCCCGGGATCCAGCCACGAAAGCGGTGCGCGCGGCCGCAGCACATAGGACGCCGTGGCCACGAAGTCGCCGCCGTCGGCCACCATGATCGCGTCGTCGCCGGCGAGGCCGTCGAGTGCGCGGAGCAGGGCGAGCGGATTGACGTGCTCGCCGGTGCGACCCGCCTCGGCGTCGATCTCGCGCTGGCGCGCCGCGTCGCGCTCGCGGAGGCTGGCGATCCACGGCTCACGTCGCGCGCGCTCGCCGAGGCGCGCGGCGAGCGCGACGAGCGTCAGGCCGGCGTCTCCCAGAGCGACGTGCGTTGGCCGGCGATTGAGGCGCGCGTCCTTCGCACTGCGATTGGCCGCGATCAGCGTCGCCACGCGCCGTATTTGCTTCCCATAGTCGAGGCGGAAGTCGCAGGGCACGCCGGCGAGCAGGACGCAGTCCGACTCGCGCAGCGCCGCGCGCCGCGCGTGGCGCATCTGCAGCGGATGGTCGCGCCCGAGGAGACCGCGTGCCATGCCCGAAAGGTAGACCGGGATGCCGAGGCGGTCCGCCGCTCGCGCGATCTCGTCCACGCGCTCGGCGCGCAGCAGCGCCTGACTGCCTACGAGGAGCAGCGGAGTCTTGGCGCGCGCGAGCAAGTCGGCCGCCCGCGCAACACGTGCGGAGGAGGCTGCCGCGGCAATAGGCGACGGATGCATCGAGCGAATCCGATGCTCGAGCGCCTCATCGCTGCCCGCGAGCATCTGCTCTGCGTGACGCCCGAGGTACCAGCGAAGGAGCCGATCGCCGAGCGAAGTCCCCTTGCCCGCTGCTTCGGCGTACCACTGGCGCACGGTCGCCGCGTCGTACAGAAGGTCGACGGCGCATTCGACGAACACCGGGCCCGGCACGCCGCTCGCCGCGACCGCGAGCGCCTCCGCGACGGCGGTGTCGAGATCGCGCACCCGCTGCACCTGTCGTACGAGCTTCACGTGCGGCGCAAGCAGCGCGCGCTGGTCGATGTCCTGCAGCGCGCCGCGACCCTGCAGCGCGGTCGGCGCCGCGCCGCCCAGCAGCACGACCGGGCTCTGCGCGAGCTGCGCGTTCTTGAGCGCGGTGATCGCGTTGGTGAGCCCGGGTCCGGCGGTGAGCGCGGCCACGCCCGGCTTGCCGGTCAAGCGCGCGACCGCGTCGGCGGCGAACACGGCTGTGGCCTCGTCGCGCGTGTCGACCACGCGCAGCCCGCGCGCCTTCGCCGCCACCAGGATCGGCGAGATGTGGCCGCCGCACAGCGTGAACAGGAACGGCACGCCGTGCGCGCGCAGCGCCTCGGCCACGCGCTCGCCGCCGTTCATGGGTTCTCGCTCCGATGCCGGGCGACGTGCTCGGCGGCGAGCGCCCTGAAGTCCACCTTGCCGATCCGAGTCTTCGGCAGCTCGCCGCGGAATTCGATCTTCCGCGGGCACGACCACTTGATGAGCCGCTCGCGGCAGAAGGCGATGAGCTCGCGCGCGGTCGAGTCGCTCTCGTGCGCCCGGTCCTTCAGCACGACGACCGCGACGACGCGCTCGCCCTGGCTTTCGTCCGGCACGCCGATGACGCACGCCTCGGCCACCCGCGGGTGCTCGAGCAGAGCCGCCTCGACCTGCCCGGGATAGACGTTGAACCCCGACGATTTGATCATCCGCTTCGCCCGCACCGTGAAGTAGAAGAAGCCGTCGGCGTCGCGCCTGCCCAGGTCGCCGGTGTGCAGCCACGTGCGTCCGTCCGCGTGCACCCTGAGCGCGGTCGCCGTGGCCTCGGGATCGTCGAGATACCCGAGCATCACCGCCGGTCCGGCGACGCAGATCTCGCCTTCTTCGCCATGCGGCACCGCCTCCGTGGCGCCGAGCCGGCAGATCATGGCGTCCATGTCGGGGAAAGGAATCCCGATCGAGCCTTCGCGGTACTCGCTCTGCGGCATCGCGATGATGGCGGTGACCGCCTCGGTCAGCCCGTAACCTTCGAGCAGGCGCGCGTTGCCGCCGCGCTGCGCGACCAGCCGCTCGAAGCGCTCCTTGACCGCGCGTGGCAGCGTGTCGGCGCCGCAGAAGCACGTTCGCAGACAGGAGAGGTCGACCCGGGCGAGCGAGCGATCCCTGGCGAGCGCCTCGAACAGCGTCGGAACGCCGACCAGGATGCTCGGACGCTTGGTGCGAACGAGCTTCGCGACCGCCTTCGCGGAAAACTGGGGCACCAGGATCGCCGTGCCGCCGGCCATGAACATCGCGTTCACGCATACGCCCAGGCCGAAGCCGTGGAAGATCGGCAGGATGGCGAGGATCGCGCTGCCCGCCTCGATTCCGCCCCACGCCGCCGCCTGCATGCCCTCGGCGACGAAGTTGCGATGGGAGAGCACGATCGCCTTGGGAGAGCCGGTGGTGCCGCCGGAGAACAGGATCGCGGCCGGGTCGTCGGTGCTCGACGCTGCGGGTGCGGCGGACGGATGCGCGACGGCCATCAGCTTCGACCACCAGCGCACGCGCGGATCGCAGGGAACGCGAGGGATCTTGCGGCCTCGGACGAGCCAGAAGCCGAGCCGCTTCACGCCGGGGAGGTCGTCACCCAGGCGGGCGAGCACGATATGCGTGAGCGGCTGTCGCGGCCGCGCTTGCGCCAGCGCTCCGTAGAACGCGTCCAGGGTGAGCGCGATCCGGGCGCCGCTCGCGTCGAGGTAATGCTCGATCTCGGGCACGGTCGAAAGCGGGTGGATGAGCGCGGGAACGGCGCCGAGCTTGTTCGCGGCATAGAACGCGACGATTCCCGGTGGCGCGGTGGGCATCGAGATCAGCAGCCGGTCGCCGGAGGCAAGTCCCAGCGCGGCGAGCGCGTCGGCGAAAGCGTCGATCGAGCGCAGCAGCTCGCGGTAGCTCGCCGTCGCGCCGAAGAAGTTCCAGGCGATGGCATCGGGCACGCGGCGCGCAGTCGCCGCGACGGCTTCGTACAGCGTGACGCGCGGATAGTCGATCGATACCGGCACCGCGCCATAGAACCTCACCCAAGGGCGCTCGGTCGCCGCCGCGCCTTGGGGACGCTCGCGCCCGGCTTGCGCCGCAGCGGAGAGGTCGGACGAGGCGGCCACGAAATCAGTCCAGAAGGACACGCTGCTGCGGGGTCGGTTGCATGGTCGAGCATTGGCGCTGCGCGAGGAGCTCGGCCATGGCTTTCATGCCGCGGTCGGGATCGCCATGGACGAGGTAAGTCGTTCGCGGCCGCCCGGTGGCGGCGTGCCAGGCGAGAAGTTCGTCGCGATCGGCGTGCGCGGAGAAGCCGTTGATCGTATGGACCCGGGCCTTGACCTGAACCGGCTCGCCGAAGATGTACACCGTGCCGGCGCCGTCGATGATCTGGCGCGCGAGGGTTCCCTGGGCGGCATAGCCCACGAAGATCACGCTCGACTGCGCCCGCCACAGGTTGTGGCGCAGATGATGCCTGACGCGTCCACCCGTGCACATGCCCGAGCCAGCCATGATCACGGCTCCGCCGGCGACTCGATTGAGCGCCATCGAATCCTTGGTCTCGCGCACGAAGCGCATGCCGGGCACCGCGAAAGGATCGCCGGCGGCAAGCGCCCGCAGGGCTTCGTCGTCGAAACATTCGGGGTGGCGCCGCATGATCTCCGTGGCCGAGATCGCCATCGGCGAGTCGACGAACACGGGCAGGCCGCGCGGAAGACGCCCGCGCTCGATTCCCTGCCGCAGGAAGAACAGGACCTCCTGGCTGCGCTCCAGCGCGAAGGTAGGAATGATCGCGTTGCCGCCGCGCTGCAGGGCGTCGGCGACCGCCTGCCAAAGCTCGTCCACGGAATCCTGGAGGCTGCGGTGGACGCGATCGCCGTAGGTCGTCTCCATGACCACGTAGTCGGCTGGCGGCGGCGGCACGGGATCGCGCACGATGGGATGGCCCGGGCTGCCGATGTCGCCGGAGAAGACGATGCGCCGACGTCCCTGCGTTTCCTTGACGTCCACGACGATCGACGCCGAGCCGACGATGTGCCCGGCATCGATGAAGGTGGCGGTGACCGCGTCGTTGAGCGGCAGCGGCTTGCCGTACTCGACCGTCCGGCCTAAGCGATCGAAGCACCAAGTGGCGTCCGCAATCGTGTAGAGCGGCTCGGGCGGCGCCGCGCCGCGGCGACCCGCTCGCTGCCCCGCATGCTTCGCTTCCTCCTCCTGCATGTGGGCCGCGTCGAGCAGGACGAGGCGTGCGAGCTCTCGCGTAGCGGCGGTCGCGACGATGCCCCCGCGGAACCCCTGCTTCACCAGCAGCGGGATCCGCCCGCAGTGGTCGAGGTGGGCGTGCGTGAGGAGCAGCACGTCGATCCCGCCCGGTTCGAAACCGAAGGGCCCGTCGTTGTCGTCGCGGATCTCGCCACTGCCCTGATACAGGCCGCAGTCGACGAGAATCTCGAGCCCGCCGGCGCTCAGGCGATGGCAGGAGCCCGTCACCGCCTGGTCGGCACCGTGGAAAGAAAGCATCATGGGTGAGCGGGGCCGCCCGTCGGCGCCAGCAGTGCCTCGCCCTTGCCGGCATACCATTCGTTGATGCCGGCCCAGATCTCGTCGGCGGCTTCCGCGAACCAGAACAGCTCCGCGTCTTCGGGATCGATCGTGCCTTCCTCGATCAGGAACTCGAAGTTCACCGCCTGGCGCCAGTAGCGCTCGCCGACGAGAACCACCGGCAGCGGCGCGATCTTGCGCGTCTGCACGAGCGCCAGCGTCTCGAACAGCTCGTCCATCGTGCCGTAACCGCCGGGAAAGACCACCAGCGCGCGAGCTCGCTGCAGAAAGTGGAGCTTGCGCATGGCGAAGTAATGGAAGCGGAAGCACAGCTCGGGGCTGATGTACGGGTTGGGAAACTGCGGCTGCGGCAGCGCGATGTTGAGCCCGACCGTCTTCGCCTCTGCGTCGAAGGCGCCGCGGTTGGCCGCTTCCATGATCCCCGGTCCGCCGCCCGTCATCACCACGAGGCGCAGCGCATGGTCGGCGCCGGCCTCGCCGACGATGCGGCCGAACGCGCGGGCGACATCGTAGTAGCGGCTGTTGTCATGGGCGCGCTCGGCGATCCGCAGAGCGCGCCTTGTCTCCGCATTTTCCGGCGCGGCAGCGAGCGCGCGCCGCGCCGCCTCCAGGCGCCGGCGCGCCTCCGCGGGCTCGGCGATGCGCGTGCTGCCGAACACCACGACGGTGTGCTCCACGCGGTGCGCCTGAAGCAGGTCCTCGGTCTTCCAGAAGTCGAGCTGCAATCGCACGCCACGCATCTCGGGCTGCGCGAGAAAGGCTACGTCCTCGTCGGCCAGGCGGTAGCTCGGGCTCTCCAGCAGCCGTTGCACGCGTTGCGGCGCCTCGGCGTCGTCGGCGGCCGATTTGGGTCGATGTCCGGGCAGCGGCGAACGGCGCTCGGGCCGGGGCCGCGAAGGCGCGTGTCCGGCCAAGCGGTCAGGATGATCGTCGAAGCGGGGCATGGGTCGCCTCCGAGTTCCCAAGTCGATGCCCACGCATTGTTGCACAGGGCGGTGGGGGCATCGGTCGACGCGAAGGAAGCGAAGCGGTACATTGGCTCGCTCGCGCGGCGCCACACCGAAGGGACGCGGGGCAGGCGGCAGCGGACTTTCGGAGGTCGACATGGACTTCACCAGCGTACGCATCGAGAAGCCGGAGGCGATCAATTTCATCCTCGGCCAGACGCACTTCATCAAGTCGGTGGAGGACATTCACGAGGCGGTGGTCGCGTCCGTACCCGGCATCAAGTTCGGGCTCGCGTTCTGCGAGGCGTCCGGCAAGTGCCTGGTGCGCTGCTCCGGCACCGATCCGGCGATGATCGAGCTCGCCCGCAACAACGCCCGCAGCATCGCCGCGGGACACTGCTTCGTCGTCTTCCTCGGCGAAGGCTTCTACCCGATCAACGTACTGAACGCCATCAAGGCCGCACCGGAGGTATGCCGGATCTTCTGCGCCACCGCCAATCCGACCGAAGTGATCCTCGCCGCAACCGACCAGGGACGAGCCATCCTCGGCGTGGTCGACGGCTTCCCGCCCAAAGGCGTCGAGGGCGAGGACGATATCCGCTGGCGCAAGAACCTGCTGCGGCAGATCGGCTACAAGCTCTGATCCGCGCTGCTCAGCCCTTGACCGCCCCCACGGTGAGGCCCTTGACCACGTACTTCTGGAAGATCATCGTCAGGACGATCGCGGGCGCCATGATGGCGACGGCGGCGGCCATCACGCCGCCCCAGTCCACTTCGGCGTAGGAGACGAAGTTGTACACCGCGATCGGCAGCGTCCTGGTCTTCTCCATGCTCAGCACCTGCGAGAACATGAAGTTGTTCCAGGAGAAGATGAAGGCGAGCGTGGTCGCCGTGATCACGCCCGGCCCCGACAGCGGCAGGATGATCTTCCAGAAGGCGTACTGGCGGGTCGCACCGTCGACCATCGCCGACTCCTCCATCTCGCGCGGGATCGACGCGAAGTAGCTCGACATGATCCACACCACGATCGGGAGCGCGATCAGGATGTGCGAAAGGATGAGCGCCGTGTAGCTGTCCATGAGGCCCAGGCGCGAGAAAACGATGTACCAGGGCATCAGGAAGGAGATGCCGGGCATCAGCCGCGCGAGGAGAATGAAGACCGCGAGCCGTCTCTGTGTGAACCGCGCGATGGAGTACGCGGCGGGAAGCCCGAGGACGAGTGACATGCCGACCGCCGCGGTCCCCACGACAGTGGAGTTCACGAAGTACTTCAGGAAATCCTGCTCCTCGAAGACCTTGCGGTAGTTCTGCAGCGTCGGAGCGAAGAAGATCTTCGGCGGCCAGGCGATGATGTCGAGCTGGGTCTTGAACGACGACGACAGCATCCAGAGAAACGGGAAGAGCACGACGACGGCCATCGCCACCACGGTGACGTAGAAAACCAGGGTGGAGGCGCAGCGCTTGCTCATCGGGGTTCGCTCATCATCGCTTCGGCCGCGCTAGATCTCCGATGCGGCGCGCAGCTTCATGATCCCGAGGCTGCAGCCGAAGACCACCGCGAACAGGACCACGAGGATGACGGCCGACTGGCCCATCCGGAAGTACTCGAAGCTGTACTTGAAGCCCATGATGTTGAGGGTCTCGGAGGCGTAGCCCGGTCCGCCGCCGGTCATCGCGAAGATGATGTCGAAGGTCTTGAGCGCGTCGATCAGGCGCAGGATGAGTGCGGTCAGGATCACGGGCATGACCATCGGAATCGTCACCCAGCGGATGATCTGCCATTCGCTCGCGCCGTCGATGCGCGCGGCCTCCATCGGCTCGTCCGAGAGGCCCGCCAGCCCCGCCAGCACGATCAGCGTGATCATCGGCGTCCATTGCCACACATCGACCAGGATCAACGACGGGATCACCGCCTTGGCGCTGGAGACCCACAGGCCCGGAGGCAGCCCGAAGGCCTGTAGGACGAAGTTGGCCAGCCCGATGGTCGGATCGTAGAAGAGGTTGAACACGATGCCGACCGCGACCGGCGTCGCGACCAGCGGCAGCAGGAGCAGCAGCTTGGCGAGGCCCTTTCCCGCGAAGGCTCGGTTCAGCACGAGCGCCGCGACGACGCCGAGCACGCCTTCGATCGCGACGGCGAAGAAGGTGAAGGCGAAGGTTCTGCCGACCGCGTGCAGGAAGCGCGGCTCGATGAGGACTCGGTCGTAGCTCCGGAAGCCAACGAAGCTCGCCGGCATGCCGGAAGTGAGGTTCCAATTGGTGAAGCTCAGGTACGACGTGTAGAGAACGGGAAAGACCATCAGCAGCGCGACGAAGACGATCGCCGGCAGGGGAAACAGGAGCGGCAGGTTGCGCTCCCAGAAGCTCGATCGCAGCGGCATCTTCGCCGTCTCCGGCCGTACGCGCTTCAGGAGAACGAGCGCTTTCCGGCCATCCGCGAAGCGTCCGCGGATGGCCGGCGGTGCGCTCAGCCGGGGCGCAGACATCGCCAAGCCCGGATGCGGGCGAACGCCTCGCCTACCTCGCGCTCAGCTTCTGCGGATTGCCGAACTCGCCGGTGTCCTGCAGCAGCTCGTTCACCTTGGCGACCCGCTCCTTGGCCATCTTGTCGAGGTTTGGCGAGGCCCCCTTGGTGTTGATCGACTCGATGATGAGCTCGCCGATGAGATCGCGGGCCTCCCCGACGGCGCTCATGTACGGACGGTCGAGCGGGTAGCCGTTCTTCGCGGCGAAGGCGCGCGTCTCCACGAGCCCCGGGTTGATCTGGGCCAGCACCGCTTTGTCTTCCCAAACGGAGGAACGCGCCATCGTGATGTTGGCGAGCATGCCCCTGGTCGCGAGCTCCTTGCTCGTCGCCCAATCGATGAACTTCATCGCCAGGTCCTTCCTCTTCGACTGCTTCGCGACCGCCATGCCCCACGAGGTCACGATGAACGGCGAGTTCGCCTTCGGCCCGGCCGGGAAATTCGCGATCCCGACCTTGTCCGCACCGAGCTGCGTCTTGGCGGGATCGACGATCTGGCCGTAGAACACCGAGGCGTCGGTCCACATCGCCACCTTCCCGGCCTGGAACAGCGGCATTATGTTTTCCCACGACATCGAGGTGACGCCCTTGGGACCGTAGTTGCCGAGCAGCTTGCCGTAGAAGCGGACCGCCTCGAGCGCGGGCCTGGAGTCGAACACCGCCACGCCTTCGTCGAGATAGAGTCCGCCGTAGTTGTAGACGTAGCTCGAGAGCTGCGTGACGGCAGCCGCACCTTTGCCGCGTGAGGCGATGCCGGCCACCGCGTCGGAATTCAGCTTCGCGGCCGCGGCCTCCAGCTCGGCGAACGTCGTCGGAACCCTGATCCCGGCGCTCGCGAGCAGATCCTTGCGGTAGTAGAGCACCTGCCATTCGGTCACCAGCGGCACGATGTAGGACTTCGCGCCGAACGTGGAGACGCTCATGACGTTCTTCGGGTAGTCGGAGAAGTCGTAGCCCGCGAGCGGCTCGTACCAGCCGTTCTTGTAGAACATCTTGCCTTCCTGCAGCGGGCGCGTCATGAACACGTCCACCGACGAGGAACTGGTCGCGAACTCGGTGGTGAGCTTCTGTGTGAGCTGGCTCTCCTGCAGGCTTTCCGCGTTGACCTTGATCCCCGTGGCGCTCTCGAACTCGGGGATCGCCGACTTGAGCAGCTCGCCGTACGGGTGGTTCGCGAGCAGCACGCGAATCTCCTTCGCCGGCGCCTGCGCCGCGGCGGTCGCGGCGAGGAACACCGAGGACAGCGCCAACAGCGTGTTTCTGATGATCGTTTTCATACTCCCTCCTTCATGTGACGAGAAATCCGACTGAGTCGCTGCCATCGCGCTAGACGATGGTTCGCGACGTCTCGGGGTCGAAGACGTGCGTCTTCGCCATCCTGAAATCGACTTTGAGCGGGTCGCCGACGCGCAGCGGCGTCTCCGGCACGTCCATCCGAGCGACGATCGAGTGCATGCCGCAGGCGAGGTGGGCGAAGATCTCCGAGCCCAGCGTCTCGACGACGTCCGCGCGCGTGCTCACGATGCTCCCGTTGCCGGCACCGTTCGCGGGCGCGATGTCCTCGGGACGTACGCCGAACACGACGCGGCGGCCGGCGTACGGCTGCAGCCGCGGCTGGAACGACTCCGGGACGTCGAGCCGGAAATCGCCGGCGTCGAGGAGCAAGCGGCCGTCGCGCGGCTTGAGCGTGGCGTCGATGAAGTTCATCGCCGGCGAGCCGATAAAGCCGGCGACGAAGCGGTTGGCCGGCCGGGCGTAGACCTCCATCGGCGTGCCGCTCTGCTGCAGCACGCCCTTGCTCATGATGAAGATCCGGTCGGCCATGGTCATCGCTTCGACCTGGTCGTGCGTGACGTAGACGATCGTGGCGCCGAGGCGGCGGTGCAGCTTGCTGATCTCGGCGCGCATCGCCACGCGCAGCTTCGCATCGAGGTTCGAGAGCGGCTCGTCGAAGAGGAACAGCTTCGGCTTGCGCACGATCGCGCGCCCCACCGCCACGCGCTGCCGCTGCCCGCCCGAGAGCTCCTTGGGGCGACGCTCGAGCAGATCGGTCAGGCCGAGGATCTCGGCGGCTTTGTGCACGCGCGCGTCGACTTCGCTCTTCGGCAGCCGCTGAATCCTCAGACCGAAGCCCATGTTGTCGCGGATGCTCAGGTGCGGATACAGTGCGTAGTTCTGGAACACCATCGCGATGTCGCGGTCCTTGGGCGCGAGATCGTTGACCCGCGTCTCGGCGATGCGGATCTCGCCGGAGGTGACGGTCTCCAGCCCGGCGATCATCCGCAGCACCGTCGTCTTGCCGCAGCCCGACGGACCGACGAGCACCGCGAATTCCCCGTCGGCGATTTCGATCGACAGGTCGTCGACCACCTTGAGCGGGCCGAACCGCTTGACGAGGTTCTTCAGGGTGACGCCGGCCATGGCGCTGGATGGGCGATGAGAAGCCGCGGAAGGCGCGTACGCCGCGGGCGGCCTCGAGCAGCCGACCCATGTTAGGTCCGACGCCGGAGGTCGACATTGCGCTAGGTCAAGGGGGAGCGCATAGCGCGGCAGGCGCTCGTGTGCGGGAGGTCCGGACGCAGACCGAAGGCGCGCATCGCGAGATGCAACGAGGCCCGTGCGCCGTCGCTTGTGGCTGGCCGTCGGCGACGTCCCGCGATAGCATGCCGGCCTTCCCCGGATTCTTGACCGATCGTGCCGACCCGACGCGTCTCGCCGCCGGCCTGGCTCGCCATCGCTCTGCTTTGGCTGGCCGGCAACGCGCTGCGGATCACGATTCTCGCCGTGCCGCCGGTGATCGCCATGATCCGCGACGAGTTCGCGCTGAGCGCTACGCAGGTGGGACTGCTGTCCAGCATTCCGCCGGCGCTCTTCGCCGTCGCGGCGCTGGTGGGTTCGCTCCTCGTTGCGCGCCTGGGCGTGAAAGGGGCGCTGATCGGCGGGCTGGCTCTGGTCGCCGCGGGCTCGGCGCTGCGCGGCTTGAGCGTCGGCTATGTCGCACTGCTCGCCACCACGACTCTCATGTCGGCCGGCGTGGCTATCATGCAGCCGGTCATGCCGACGACCGTGCGCCAGTGGCTTCCGCGGCGCATCGGGCTCGGCACCGCGATCTACACCAACGGATTGCTCGCGGGCGAGGTCTTCCCGACGCTGCTCACGATTCCGGTGGTTCTGCCGCTCCTCGGTGGAAGCTGGCGCTGGACGCTCGTCTTCTGGTCCATCCCGGTGGCGGCCATCGCTCTGGTGACCTGGCTGTGGGCGCCGCGGCTCGCCGGCGACCACGCGTCGCTGCCGCGCAAATGGCTGCCCGACTGGCACAAGGGACTGGTGTGGCGGCTCGCCGCGCTGTTCTGCTGCATCAACGCGATCTACTTCAGCGCCAACGCCTTCATCCCGATCTATCTCGCGAGCGCAGGGCGCTCCGATCTGATCGGTGAGGCACTCGCCGCGCTCAACTTCGGCCAGATCCCGGCTTCGCTGCTGCTGCTGGTCGTCGCGGGACGCCTCGAGCGCCGCGCCTGGCCGTATCTGCTCTCGGGTGTGCTTTCGCTCCTGGCGATCATCGGCTTCGTCACGATGGTGGGCCCGGCGACGGTGCTGTGGGCGGGGCTGCTGGGATTCTCGGACGCCTCCGCGCTCATCGTGGGGCTCACGCTGCCGCCGCTGCTCTGCCGTCCCGAAGACGTCGCGCGCACCTCGGCAGGCATGTTCACGCTGAGCTACGGCGGCGCGGTCGCGATCGCGATCGCGAGCGGCGCGGCGTGGGACTTGAGCCGCATTCCGGTGCTCGCCTTCGTGCCGATCGCCGTGTGCGCCGTGGGGCTCGTCGCCGCCGCGCTCGCCCTCCGCGCGAAGCGCGAGCTCTTGTGACGTCCAGCGCCGCGACGTGCCCGGGTTCGAGCAAGACGCTCAGGCGCGCTTGAGATCGACGTGCTTGAGCGGCAGCGAGCGCACGCGCTTGCCCGTCGCCGCGAAGATCGCGTTGCACACCGCGGGCGCGAGCGGGAGGATCGCGGGCTCACCGTGGCCGCCCCAGAAGCCGCCGGTCGGCACCAGCACTGTCTCGACCTTCGGCATGTCGCCTATCTTCGGCAGCGGGAAGTCGTGGAAGTTGGATTCGACGACGCGCCCGTCCTTGATGTTGATCTCCTGATCGAGAATGCTGCCCAGGCCGTAGACGACGTTGCTCTCCGCCTGCGCGCGGCAGGTATCGGGATTCACCACGTATCCGGAGTCGATCGCGACCACGATGCGGTGGACTTTGAGCTCACCCGCGTCGCTGACCGAAACCTCGGCAACCATCGCCGAATAGCTGCCGAAGCCGTCGGCGACGGCGACACCGCGGAACACGCCCGCCGGCAGTGGCGATCCCCAGCCGGCGGCTTTCGCGACCGCCTCGAGCACGCCGCGGTTCTTGTCGCCTTCCTCGAGCATCGCCAGCCGGAAGGTGACCGGATCCTTGCCGGCGGCGAGCGCCAGCTCGTCGAGGAAGCATTCGCGGTAGTACGGGTTCTGCTGCCCCGGCGCCCGCCAGAATCCGACCGGCACGTGGCCGTTGCGCATCGCGTAGTCGACCTGCTGGTTCGGCACGGTGTAGGGCATGTCGCTGAAGTTGCGCACCGCGGTAAAGTCGATGCCGTCCTTGACTGGCATCGCCGGCGCCAGCACCTTGAGGATCGAAGGGCAGGCGATCCGCGTGCGCAGCGCGATCAACTTTCCGTCGGCATCGAGTCCCGCCTTCATGCGCACCATGCTCGCCGGCCGATAGAAGTCGTGCTGCACGTCCTCCTCGCGCGACCACATCATCTTCACCGGCACGCCGGGCATCGCCTTGGCAATCGCGACGCCCTGGCGGATGAAGTCCTGCGGTCCGCCGCGGCGGCCGAAGCCACCGCCGAGCATCATCTTGTGCACCTCGATCTTCTCGAGCGGCAGCCCGGCGACTTCGGATGCCGTCGCCATCGAAGCCTCCGCGTTCTGCGTGGAGGTCCAGATCTCCAGGAAACCGTCGCGCTTGAGCCACGCGGTGCAGGTCTGCGGCTCCATGGTCGCGTGGTTGAGATACGGCGAGCTGTACTCTGCCTCCAGCACCTTGGCCGCGGCGCCGAAGGCTGCCTGCGTGTCGCCGATCGCGCGCGCCTGCGGCAGGTTGGGGTCGCCCAAGCCTTCGCGCAGCATAGCCTCGATGGTGCCGTTGTCGGCGTGCTCCTTCCCGCCGAAGTCCCACTCGACCTCTAGCGCCTTCAGCGCCTGGTTCGCGCGCCACCAGTTGTCGGCGACCACGGCGACGAAGTCGTCCTCGCGCACGACCTTCTTCACGCCGCGCATCCCGAGCGCGGCTCCGTCGTCCACGCTCCTGACCTTGCCGCCGAACACCGGGCACTGGGCGATCGAGGCGTGGAGCATGCCCGGAAGCATCACGTCGACGCCGAACACCGGCTTGCCGCGGACCTTGTCCGGGATGTCGAGGCGGTGCACCGGCTGGCCGGCGATCTTCCACTGCGCCGGATCGCGCAAGGCGATCTCTTTCGGCGGCTCGAGCTTCGCCGCGGCGGCGGCCACTTCGCCATAGCGCAGCGTTCGCCCCGTGGCGGTGTGGGTGATGACGCCCTTGTCGGCGCTGCATTCGGCGGCGGGTACGTCCCACTTCTGCGCCGCCGCGGCGACGAGCATCGTGCGCGCGGCCGCACCCGCCTTGCGCACGTAGTCCTGCGACGCCCGCACGCCCTGGCTCCCCCCCGTGGACATCGATCCCCAGATGCGGTTGCGGCGGATGTGCTCGTTGGGCGAGGCGAATTCGGCGCCCACTTTGCTCCAGTCGCAGTCGAGCTCGTCGGCGACGAGCTGCGCGAGCGCAGTGGACGTGCCCTGTCCCATCTCGGAGCGGGCGATGCGGATCAGCACGCGGTCGTCGGAATGGATGACGATCCAGGCGTTGACTTCGGTGGCCTGGTCGGCGCCGGCCGCGACTGAGGCCAGCGGAAAGCTGAATTGCAGCGCGAGTCCGCCGCCGAGCGCGGAGGAGACCTTGAGGAATTCGCGCCGCGAAAGAGCGATGGTCATGGCCGTTCCTCTGTCAAGCGCTCTTCGGGCCCGGCGTGCCGGGGCTTTCGGCGAGCGCGTGGATCGCTTTGCGCACTCGCGCATACGTTCCGCAACGGCATAGATTCGTGATGCCGGCGTCGATGTCGGCGTCGCTGGGCTTCGGATGCTTCGCCAGCAGCGCCGAGCCTGCCATCATCATGCCCGGCTGGCAGTAGCCGCACTGCGGCACTTCGTGCTCGATCCAGGCCTTCTGCACGCGGTGCAGCCCTCGCGCCGAGAGCCCTTCGATGGTGACGATCTTCTTGCCGACCGCGTCGGAGACCGCGAGCACACACGAGCGCGTCGCCTCGCCGGCGACGTGCACGGTGCACGCACCGCATAGGCCCACGCCGCAGCCGTATTTGGTGCCTGCGAGACGCAGTTCGTCGCGCAGCACCCACAGGAGCGGCATCGCCGGCTCGACATCGACGCGGTGAATGCGGCCGTTGACGTTCAGCTTCAGCATGGAGGACCTCCTGGAGCGCGCGGCGGAAGCATGTTGGCTGCGCGACGGGAACTTGTGGCCGATGGCTAGTCTACGCCGCGTGGCGCGCGGCGTGTGGCTCCGATCCTTTCAGAAGCCCAACGCCCGTGCGGCCTGGTAGAACGCGAAGCTCGAGAGCCAGGCGAGCGACAGCGGCCACGCCACCGCGAGCACGGTAAAGCGCAGGCTCTTCGCTTCCTCGCGCAGGGTCGCGATTGCCGACAGGCAGGGCGTGTAGATCAGGGTGAACACCATGAAGCTGGTGGCGGAGACCCAGTCGAGCCGCGCGGCGAGCGCGCTCGCCAGCTCGCCGCTGCCCGCGCCGAGCACGACCGCCAGCCCGCCGAGAACGATCTCCTTGGCGACGAAGCCGAAGATAAGCGCGATCGACATCAGCGGGTCGATGCCGAGCGGACGGAACAGCGGCGCGAGCGTCGCGGCGAGCCAGCCGGCGGGCGTGTCGGGACCGGCCGGTGCGGCGCCCGGCGGCAGGTGCGTGAGCACCCAGATCGCCAGCACGCCGGCGACGATGAAACCGCTCGCGCGACGCAGGAAGTGCGAGGTGGCGCGCCATGCTTCGCCGGCCACCATGGAGAGCGTCGGCACGCGATACGGCGGCAGCTCCATCATCAGCGGCTCGTGGCTCGCGTAGCGCCGGCGCCACACCAGCGCGGTCAGGAACGCCGCGGCGAAGCTCGAGAGGTAGAGCGCGAAGAGCGCGATCGGCGCCGCGGTCCGGCTGAACACCGCGCTGATCAGGAACAGGAACACCTGCAGCCGCGCCGAGCAGAGCGAGAACGGAATCACCAGCATCGAAAGCAGCCGCGTGGCGCGATTGCGCAGCACGCGCGTGGCCATCAGCGCCGGGACGTTGCAGCCGAAGCCCATGAGCTGCATGACGAAGGTGCGGCCGTCGAGCCCGAGGCGCGCCATCAGCGCATCCATGAGCCAAGCCGCGCGGGCGAGATAGCCCGAATCCTCGATCAGCGCCATCGCCGCGAAGAACACCCCCATCAGCGGCACGAACGTGACCACCGTTCCGACCCCGTCGACCAGGCCGTCGAGGACGAAGCTGCGAACCAGCGGCGGCGCTGCGGCGAGCGCCGGCGCGAAGAGGTGACTCTTCGCGGCGTCGAGCAGCCATTTCATGCCGTCCTGCAGCGGCACGCCGATCCCGTACACCGCCTGGAAGACGAGGAACATCGTGGCGAGGAACAGCGGCACGCCGAGCCACGGGTGAAGGAGCGCCCGGTCGAGCTTCTCGGTGAAGCGCGCGGGCAGCACGGCCGGCATCTTCACCGCCAGCGCACAGAGCCGCGCCGCCTCGTCTTCGCGCGCTTCACGGGGTGCGACGGCGGCGAGATCGGCCATCCCTGGGCCCGCATGCGCATCGAGCAGCGCAGCGAGCGCACGCTTCATTTCTTCCAAGCCGTGGCCGTACTTCGCCGCGACGGCGACGACGGGCACGCCCAGCTCCTTGGTGAGGCGCGCAGCGTCGATCGCCACACCTAGATGGGTCGCTTCATCCGCCATGTTGAGCGCGACCAGCAGCGGCACGCCGGTGGCTTTGAGCGCTAGCACCAGCGGAAGCTGCAACTCGATGCGCGTCGCGTTCAGCACGGCGACGATCGCGTCGAGCGGCACGTCGGCGAGAAAGCGCTGCACCAGCGCCTCGTCGTCGGAATGGCCTTCGAGCGAATAGATGCCGGGGAGATCCGCGAGCCGCACCAGCGAGCCGCCGATGAGGACGCGCGCCGCGAGCAGGTCGACCGTCATCCCGGGCCAGTTCGCGGTGCGCGCCGAGGCGCCGGTTAGACGATTGAAGAAGGTCGACTTGCCGGTGTTGGGCGGCCCCACCACGGCCACGCTGCGCACGTTTGCACGCCGCGCGCGGTCGCCGTTCAGAACGCGCGGTTCGGCTTCCACCGGTGCACCCGATCGAGCACGACGGCGCGCGCTTCGGCGCGCCGGATCATCAGCTCGGTCGGCCCTACCCGCAAGTGCAGCGGGCCGCCGAACGGCGCACGGCGCAAGACGGTGACGCGCCGCCCGACCGTGAGGCCGAGCGCCGCCATGCGCTCGCGCGCCATGCCGCTCGCATGCACGGCGGTGATCGCCGCGGAGTGATCGGGCAGGAGGCGGTCGAGCGTGAGGTTCATCGGCAGCTGCTAATGATTCTCATTTTGTCGCGCGACAGAGTCCGGCGGCAAGCCGCAAACGCAACGTCTTTGATCCGGATCAACCTCGATTGCGTCTCATGTCGCCGGGCCTCCTCGCCCGCGACCGTCGGCCGCGTGCGACAGCGCCTGCGCGAGCCGCGCCGCCGCGCTCCTGAGCGCAGGCAAAAGCCGCCGCATCTCGCGCTTTCCTTTCCGGATCTCCGGCGCCGCGATCGATACCGCGCCGAAGAAGGTACCGTCGGCGCCGACCACCGGCACGGCCGCGCCCACCACGTGCAGCACGTATTCCTGGCTGGTCATGGCGTAGCCCTGCTTGCGAACCTGGCGCACGATCGCCACAAGCGTGCGCGCATCAGTCACCGTGTAGCGGGTGAAGGCGCGCCGCCGCACCGACGACAGGTAGCGGACGAGGGGGGCCTCGTCGAGCCGCGCGAGAAAGAGCCGGCCGCTCGACGTGCAGAACAGCGGCGCGCGCCGGCCGGCGCGGAAGGAGAGCGTCACCTCGTGCGGCGACTCGACGCTCGCCACGTAGAGCACTTCTTCGCCGCTCTGCACCGCGAAGCTCGACATTTCGCCCGTCCGGTCGGTGAGTTCCCTCAAGATAGCGGTCGTGGTGAGGCTTCCGGCGGCCGCCGTCAGCGCGTCGGCCGCAAGCCCGACGAGTCTGTGGGCCACCGTCCACAGGCGCGTCCCCGGGACGCGCTGCAGATAGCCCAGCCGCTCCATTTCGCTGCAGATCCGGTGCGTCGTCGCCACCGGAAGGCGGAGCCGCTCGGACAGGGTCGACACCGAAGCGGCGTGCAGCCGCGCGGCCGCGGCGAGCACGGCGAGGATCCTGGCCGACGGCGAATCCGCACGGGACGGGACGGTGGCAGCCACTGGCCGGCTAAGTCGCGAGGTAATCGCCCTGGAAGCGGCGCAGGAACAATCGCAGCCGATCCGAGGAGGCGTTGGCGAGGATGTGCTCGGGCGCACCCTCTTCGACGATCACGCCGTTGTCCATGAAGATGATCCGGTCGGCGACGTCGCGCGCGAAGTGGATCTCGTGCGTGACGATGATCATCGTCATGCCCTCCTGCGCAAGCTGGCGGATCACCCGTAGGACCTCCCCCACGAGCTCCGGATCGAGCGCAGAGGTGACCTCGTCGAAGAGCATCACCTTGGGCTGCATGGCGAGCGCGCGGGCGATCGCCACCCGCTGCTGCTGGCCGCCGGAGAGCTTGGCGGGATACTGGTCCGCCTTGGCCGCGAGCCCGACCTTGGCGAGCAGGCCGCGCGCGAGCTCTCGCGCCTCGGCCCTGGGCACGCGGCGCACGTGCACCGGGCCCATCATGACGTTCTCGAGCGCGGTCCGGTGCGGGAAGAGGTTGAAGCTCTGGAACACCATGCCGACCTGCTCGCGCAGCCGCGCGTTCACCGCTTCGGAATGCGCTCTGCGGCCGTTGCTGCCGATCTTGTAGCCGGCGGTGACGCCGTCGATGCGGATCTCCCCGCCCTCGTAGTCCTCGAGATGGTTGATGCAGCGGAGCAGGGTCGACTTTCCCGAGCCGCTGGGCCCGAGCACGACCACGACCTCGCCCTTTCCGACGCCGAAGGTGACGTCCTTGAGCACCTCCAGCGTGCCGTAGGACTTGCGCAGGTTGCGCACATCGATCATCGGCGCGGAGACGACCATAGCCTTAACAGGCCCTAATGCGCGAACGCAAGCCTGCGCTCGCTCCAGCGCGCGGCGAGCGACAGCGGGTAGCAGATGAGGAAATAGATCGCCATCACGCCAAGGAAGATCTGGAACGCGGCGAGCGTGCGCTCGACGACCTCGCGCGCCGCGTAGGTGAGCTCCCACACGCCGACCACCGACGCATACGAGGTCTGCTTGACGGCGGTGAGCGCGCTGTTGAGGAGCGGCGGGATCGCGATCCGCGCGGCTTGTGGCAGGATCACCTGGGAGAGGATCGCCGCGCGGCGCATACCGAGGCTGCGCGCGGCGGCAATCTGTCCTGCCGGCACCGCGAGAATGGCGCTGCGCGTGATCTCGGCGACGAAGGCGCCGACGTAGACGATCTGCGCCAGGCCGACCGCGGCATAAGCGCTCACGCGCAGGCCGAAGGCGGGAAAGGCATAGTATCCTAGAAACATGACGACCAGCACCGGGATGCCGCGCAGCACGAAGATATACCCGGTGACGAAGCTTCCCGCCAGCCGCGACCGGGTGGTGGCCAGGATCCCGAGCGCGACGCCGAGAAGCGTGCCCAGCCCCACCACCGCGGCGGACAGCGTCAGCGTCACGACCGCGCCCTTGAGCAGGTACGGCAGACTCCCGGTGAGCACGGGGAGCATCAGTTATCGAGCGAACGTCGCGGAGCGGCACACTACATCCGCTCCGCGACGCGATGCTCGACCAGCCGGAACGCGGCGCCCACGACGCTGGTGAGCACGAGATAGAACAGCCCGACCGCGACGAAGATCTCGGCGGAGGCGGCGCTGCGCTCGATGATTACCTTCCCGGTCATCGTCAGCTCCATCACGCCGATCGCGGAGACGAGCGAGGTGTCCTTGATCAGCACGATGAGCTGGTTGCCGAGCGGTCCCAGGATGCGCATCAGCGCCTGCGGCAGGATGACCAGCCGTAACGCCTTGAGGCGCCCCATGCCGAGCGCGCGCGCCGCCTCGCGCTGCCGGTCGCTCACCGCCTCGATTCCCGCGCGGTAGGTCTCGACCAGGAAGGCGCCGTGCTGGAGCGCGATGCCGGCCACGCCGCAGCTGAATTCGGAAGGAAAGAAGCCCAGGACCGGCAACCCGAAGTAGATGAGATAGATCTGCACGAGCAGCGGCGTGTTGCGCATGAGATCCACGTAGCCCATGGTCGCCCCACGAGCGAGCGCGCTCTTCGCCATCCGCGGCGCGAGCAGCACGAGGCCGAGCGCCAGCGCGAGCGGAATGGTCGCGACCGAGAGCGCCAGGGTGATGAGAAAGCCGGCGGAAAGCTTCGGGAACTGCGCGAGCAGGAAGACGGCGGTCTGGGCGGCGTAGTCCATCGCGCAGTCGAAGACGGTTCCGCGGCGCTGGCGCGAGTTCTTCCCCGCTCAGCGATTGCTCGCCGGCGCGAGCCGGACCGAGGGCGGCGTCGGTCCGGGCTCGCGTCCGCGCGCGGCGCGGCGGGCGCGCTCGCCAGTCACCGTCCCGACTGCGTGATCCGCGTGCTGCGCGGCTCGACGCCTAGCCACTTCTTGTACAGCGCCTTGTATTCGCTGAAGCGGCTGCCGCCGGTGAATTCGGCCACGACGGTGTCGAGGTATAGCCACCACTTGAAGTCGTTCTGCCTGAGGAAGATGGCGTTCCCGGTGACGTCGGTCAGCCACTGCTCGAGCATCCGGATGTCGGGATTGTCCTTGATGTACCAGAGCGCCACCGGTGTGTCGAGCTGCGCGGCGGTCGCTCGCCCGAGCTTGACCGCGTTGAACTGCGCCGAGATCGAGTCGAAGGTGAGGAACTTGGCCTTGGGATAGAGCCGCTTGCCGCGCTCTTCCTGCACCGGGGCGGTGAGGTGCGCGACCGTGTTCGATTCCTTGTTGAGGTCGGCGACGGTCTTGATCGGGCTGTCCTTCTTGACCACCAGCACGATCCCGCTGTCGACGTACGGCCGGGTGAAGGCCACGCGCAGCGCGCGATCCGGGTAGACCGTGGTCACCATGATGCCGAAGTCGGTCGTCCCGTTCTCGACGTTGGGCCACCGCGCGGCGAAGCCCTGCTTGTAGAGCTCGATCTTGTTCTCGTCGCCGAGCATCTCCTTGGCGATCATCTTCGCCATGTCGATGTCGAAGCCGACGAGCTGGCCTTTGTCGTCGATGAAGCCGAACGGCGGCGCTTCGCTGGTGACGCCGACGATGAGCTTGCCGCGGGCCATGACCTCGTCGAGCTTGGACTTGCCCGCCGCGCCCGTGCTGTCCTGGGCCGATGCGGGGCCCGCCTGCGCCACGATCAGTCCGGCGCCGGCGACGGCGCCCGAAGCCTTGGTGATGAAGTCTCGCCTGGAGCTCATGTTCTCCTCCTCTTGGGCCGAAAGATGTCGTGCCGGCCGCGACGGGCTCACGCGGTCGTCGTCTCGTGCTCGGTGGCCAGCGGCCGATCGCCGACCGCGAGCGATCCGGACCGGCGGAAATCGACGTCCCTGGGAAAACCGGCCATCGCGCGCTTGATCGCTTCGTCCAGCCGGCCGACGATGTCCTTGATCTCCGCCTCCGTGACGATGAGCGGCGGACAGAAGCGCACGTAATGCTTGACCGCGATGGTGGCCACGCCCTCGAGCAGCGCATTGTAGCGAATGCGCTCGGCCATGATCGGGTCGGGCACGCGGGTCTTGGGGTCCTGGACGATGTCGAGCATGCGGTACAGGCCCTTGCCGCGGATGTCGCCGACGACCGGATACTTGGCCTTCAGCGTTTCGAGCTCGCGCATCGCCAGCGCGCCGAGCCTCTCCGCGCGCTCCGGCAGCTTGTCGCGCAGCACGATCTCGAGCTGCTTGAGCGCCACCGCCGCGGGGAACGGATCGCCGGAATACGTTCCCGCCCACGGCAGGCCCGCGTCGCCGCGCACTTTCTCGGCGATCTCGCGCGTAGTGATCGTGCCGCACACCGCGAGCCCGGCGGAGAGCCCCTTGCCGAAGGTCACGATGTCGGGTGTCACGCCGTAGTGCTCGAGCGCCCACATCTTGCCCGTGCGCGCGGGCGCGAGCTGGGCCTCGTCGAGGATCAACAGCGCGCCCCAGCGCTTCGCCATGTCGGCCAGCCGCGGCAGCCAGGCGTCGGGAGGAACGATCATGCCGCCGGCGACGGGGATCGTCTCCTGCAGGATCGCGGCGATGTTCTGGCTGGTGACGAACTCCAGCATCTCCTCGCTCTGCTTGAGGCAGTCGATGTCGCAGCTCTCGGGCGTTTTGTTGACCGGGCAGCGGTAGCAGAACGGCGGCAGGATCGAGTTGGACTTCGCGGGGAACATGAGCGGGCCCAGGCTTTTGCGCCGGTTGCCGCCGACCGTGGTGAGCGCCTCTACCGCGAGCGAGCCGCCGTGCAGCCCGCGGATCATCGACACGATGTCGTACTTGCCGGTCGCGGCGAGCGCCATGCGCATCGCCACCTCGTTGGCCTCCGAGCCCGTGACCGCGAAGTTCACGACCTTGAGGTCGCCCGGCAGCGTGGCCCCTAGGAGCTCCGCGAACTCGATCACCCAGGGGTTGGAGTACCACGACGAGGTATGCACCAGCTTGCCGGCCATCTCGCGCATGACTTCCGTCAGCTCCGGGTGCGAGTGGCCGAGCACCATGCACATCATCCCCGAGGTGAGGTCGTAGTACTCGTTGTCGTCGACGTCGACGAGCCTCGTTCCCTTGCCCGCCTTGAAGATGATGCGCGGCGTGAACCGCCAGCCGAACACCGAGCGGGCGTCGCGCGCCTGGAACTCGGCGTGGGTTTTCGAGAACCGGATGGTCTTTTCTTCCATGGAACGGGATCTCCCGATCTGCAGGATGCGGAGGCTTCGGGCGCTTGACGGGCTGCGGAAGCCGATTCCATTATACAGAAACGAGATTCGCGAAAAATGGAAGGTGCATCGGCGTGCCCGGACGCCAATGGCCGGCTGCTCCGGTGATGAAGAGCGCCGTGCCCGCGCGCGCCGAGGGGCCGGAGCCGTGAAGGCGGGGACGTCGACCCGCCCCGGCAGCGAGGGGCGATTGCGCTATAGTGCGACGAAGCGCTGCCGGGGCCGCCGCGCTGCCCCGGCGCACGTTGGAAGGGCCGGAGAGGCGCCGACTCGCCGATCCCCAGCGAAAACTACATCCGTAGGAGGACAGGCATGGACCGCTCGAAAGGCAACCCCGAAAGCGTGAAACCCTCGGCTGCCACGGTACCTGGACGCCGGCACTTCCTCGGCAAGCTCGCCGGCGCGGCCGGCGGACTGCTGCTCGGGGATCTCGCCGCACCGAGCCTCGCGGACGCGCAGGCGCCCGCCGTGACGTCGCAGAAGTTCACCGACTGGGGCTGGCCGCTGCCCTACGAGCAGATCTCGGCCAAGTCGAAGCAGTGGCTACAGAGCAAGGGCTGGTGGCCGCTCAACGCCGGCTGGATCGTCGTCTGGTCCGGCGAGGAGATGGTCGGCGACGTGATGCAGACCCAGAAGCTGCTCGAGAAGCGCGGCGTCGAGATGAACTGGCAGACCTTCGTCGCGGCCGGCTTCTCCAACGAGGCCTTCATCCCGGGGCGCATCCAGCTCGCCAATACTGGCGCGCTCGGCGTGCTGGCGCTTCTGTCCAACAAGGTGCCGGCGCGGGCGGTCGCGGTGCACTCGCCGGCGCTCACCCACGCCGCGACGGTGCCGCTCGACTCTCCGCTCAAGAGCCTCGCCGATCTCAAGGGTGCGAAGGTGCTCAAGCGCCCCGCCGTCGTCGGCACGACCACGGGCTCGACCAACCATTTCGGCTTCATCGCCGCCGCGCACTACCTCGGACTCAAGCAGGACGAGGATTACACGCTGCGCAGCACCCCGCCCGGCGATCTCGCCTCGGGTCCCAAGGGGGTGGACGTCTACACGATCTGGGAGCCGCACGTCTCCTATTCCACCGACGTGCTGAAGGTGACGCGCCTCCTGGAACCGCTCGACCCCTACTACATCTACAGCGGCTACTCGTACCTGCGCCAGGAGATCGAGGAGAACGCGCCGGACGTGATCCACGCGGCGACCGACGCGTTCATCGAGGCCGTCCTATGGTCCAAGGCCAATCCCGACCAGGCGATCGCCTCGCTCGCCGACAAGCCGGCGTACGGGCGCCTCGGGCGGCCGCTGCTCACCAAGATGTCCGAGCGCTACATGTTCTGGCCCAAGCCGACGGTCTACTATCCGTTCGCCGATCCGAAGGGCATCTGGCCGGCCGAAGAGTCGCGCATCAGCGAGTGGGCCTACGACACGGGCGCCTCGAAGAACAAGGTGACCAACGCCGACTGGCTGAACGTGCGGCGCACGAGCTACATGGATGCGACCTTCGAGAAGCTCGGCTGGCGCGTGCCCGAGCGGCCGCCGTTCCTGCCCAAAGACTTCGGCGGGGTCGGCAAGTTGCCGTACAAGCCGTACGGCGCGGCGCTCCTCAACGGTCCGGCGCCGTTCCCCGAGCCCGGGGAGCTCAAGCGCGCATGGAGCTTCAAGGGCAAGACGTACCAGCCGTGAGCGAGGCGCAGGCGCGCGAGGCTGCGCGGGTCGAGGTCCGCTCGGCGGACGCCGGCCCGGCGGTGGCACTGGCGCAGGCCGGAGCGAGACTCGGGAGCACGACCGACGCCGAGTCGGCCGCAAGGCTCGCAGCGGCGCTCGCCCCGCCGCGCCCGCGCGCGTGGCGCCGGGCGCTTGCGCGGGCGGGCAACTTCTGGCTGCTCGCCGCGTTCCTCGTCGTCTGGCAGCTCGCGAGCGTCTACGGCCAGCGGATCAACCCGCAGCTCGACGTGATGCTGCCGGCGCCGACCACCGTGATCTCTGCCGCCGCGGAATTGCTCAAGCGCGGCGTGCTCTTCACGCACATCTTCGACAGCCTCTATCGGGTGCTGGTGGCGGTGGGGACGGCCACGGTGCTCGGCGTGCCGCTGGGGCTGGCGATGGGCTGGTCGAAGCGCTTCCGGGCCGCGGTGGATCCGCTGCTCGAGTTCATCCGCCCGATCCCGCCGCTCGCCTGGATTCCGCTGTCGATCCTGTGGTTCGGCATCGGCGACGCGCAGATCGTCTACATCATCTTCCTCGCCGCGTTCTTCCCCATCGTGCTCAACTCGCTCGCCGGCGCGCGCGACGTCGACATCTATCTCGTCCGGGCGGGTTTGAGCCTCGGGGCGAGCCGGCGCGACGTGTTCACCACCGTGGTACTCCCGGCGGCGTTGCCCAGCATCTTCACCGGCGTGCGCATCGGGCTGGGCATCGGCTGGATGGCGCTGGTGGCCGGCGAGCTGGTCGCCGCGCCGAGTGGGCTGGGCTACATGATCAACAACGCCCGGACGCTCTTCCGCAGCGACTACATCCTGCTCGGCATGGTGCTGATCGGCGCGCTCGGCCTCGTGCTCGATTTCGTGATGCGCCAGGCGATGCGCCTCGTCATGCCCTGGTACCACGGCAAGTAGCGGACGATGAGCGCGCGCAGCTCCCAGGTCAGCGTCGAGAACGTGAGCAAGGTGCACCTCTCGATGCAGGGCGAGCCGCTGCTCGCGCTGCAGGACGTCACCTTCTGCGTCGAGAACAACGAGTTCTTCTCGATCGTGGGTCCGAGCGGCTGCGGCAAGACGACGCTCTTGAACCTGCTCGCCGGCTTCGAGCAGCCGAGCCGCGGCGAGCTACGGGTCGGCGGCGAGCTTATCCGGGAGCCCGGATGGGAGCGCGCGGTCGTGTTCCAGGAGTACGCGCTCTTTCCCTGGTACACCGTGCGCCAGAACGTGCGCTACGGCCTGCAGCGCAAGCACCTGCCGGCGGACGAGCAGCGGCGGCTGGTCGACCACTACATCGGGTTGGTCGGACTCCGCGGGTTCGAGTCGCGCTATCCGCGCGAGCTCTCCGGCGGCATGCGCCAGCGCGTGTCGATCGCCCGCGCGCTCGCGGTGAACCCCTTCATCCTGCTCATGGACGAGCCGTTCGCCTCCCTCGACGTGCAGACGCGCGAGTACATGCAGGACGAGCTGCTCAAGATCTGGCAGCGCGAGCCCAAGACGGTGATCTTCGTCACTCACAGCATCGACGAGGCGATCAAGCTCTCCGACCGCATCGCCATCATGGGGCCGCGGCCCGGGCGCGTGCAGGACATCAAGCGGGTCGATTTTCCGCGGCCGCGCGATCCCACGGATCCGGCGGTGGTCCGGCTGGCGGCCGAGGTGAAGCGGTGGCTCCGCCAGCAGGCGTTCGCCGAACAGCAGGACGAGCCTGCCGACCGGGCTTTGAGCCGCTGATCGCGGACCGCTCTGCATGAGCCGGTAGAACATGTTCGCTAACCCAGCTTGCAAGGAGGAATGATGACTGGCCTCGTCTCCGCGGTGCGCGGCATGGGTCTGGTGCTGGCGGTGTGCGGCACGGTGCTTTCGACGACAACTTTCGGACAGGGAACGCCACAGCGCGGCGGCACGCTGGTGATGGTGGTGCAGCCGGAGCCGCCGACGCTGGCGGCCTACCAGAGCACCGCCGGACCGATTGGCCAAGTGTCCACGAAGGTCTACGAAGGACTGCTCGAGTACGACTTCAACCTGAAACCGATTCCCGGGCTGGCCAAATCGTGGACCGTCTCGCCCGACGGCAAGACCATCACCTTCAAGCTCCAGGAGGGGGTGAAGTTCCACGACGGGCAGCCGTTCACCAGCGAGGACGTGAAGTTCAGCATCCTCGACGTGCTCAAGAAGGTGCATCCGCGCGGCATCAACACCTTCAAGGCGGTCGAGTCGATCGACACGCCCGACCGGCTCACCGCGGTGTTCCATCTCTCGGAGCCCGCTCCCTACATGCTGATGGCGCTCTCCGGCTACGAGTCGCCGATGATCCCCAAGCACATCTTCGGCACCGGCGACATCACCAATCACCCCAACGCCAACAAGCCGATCGGAACCGGGCCGTACAAGTTCGTCGAATGGCAGAAGGGCCAGTACATGCGCTTCGACCGCAATCCCGACTACTGGAAGAAGGGACGGCCCTACCTCGACCGCATCGTCGCCCGCTTCATTGCCGACGGCAGTACGCGGGCCGCGACGCTCGAGACGCAGGAGGCGCAGATCGCCGGCTTCAGCGCCGTGCTGCCGCTCGACGTGAAGCGCCTGGAGAAGCTGCCGCACATCGGGGTGACGACCAAGGGCTACGAGATGCAGTCGCCCATCGTCGAGCTCGACTTCAACACCACGAAGAAGCCGTTCGACGACGTCAAGGTGCGCCAGGCGATCGCCTACGCGATCGACCGCAAGTTCGTGATCGACAACATCTGGTTCGGCTTCGGCAAGCCGGCGACCGGCCCGATCAGCTCCAACTTCAAGGCGACCGGCCTCTACACCGCGGACGTACGCAACTACAACGTCCCCGACGGCGTCGAGATGGCCAACAAGCTCCTCGACGAGGCGGGCTACAAGCGCGGCGCCGACGGCACGCGGTTCTCGATCGTGCACGACGAGACGCCCTACGGCGAGGAGTGGCGCCGCTTCGGCGAGTACGTGCAGCAGCAGCTGGGCAAGCTCGGGATCAAGGTCAGCTTGCGCTACGAGGACGTGCCCACGTGGCTCCGCCGCGTCTACACCAACTACGACTTCGAGCTGACCAGCAACTGGATCCAGACGCTCGCCGACCCCGTGATCGGCGTCCACCGTCTCTACCATTCGAAGTCGATCAAGCAGGGCACGGTGTTCGTCAACGAATCGCGCTGGAGCTCTGCCGAGACCGACAAGCTCATGGACGAGGCGACCGTGGAGACCGATCCGAAGAAGCGCGCAACGCTCTACCACGAGTTCCAGAAGAAGGTGGTCGAGGCGAGCCCGCTGGTCTGGGTGCTCGAGCTCGACTTCACCACCGTCTACAACAAGAAGCTGCAGGGCTGGCTGGTGAGCCCGCTGGGCCTGTACTCGTCCTTCGACCAGGCCTGGCTCGCGAAGTAGCGCGGCGCAGGACGACGAGCGGTGACCGCGAAGGGTCTGCGGTACGTCGCGCGCCGGCTGGCGCTCGCCGTCCCGACGATCCTCACCATCGTCGTCCTCAACTTCGCGCTGATCCACCTCGCGCCCGGCGATGCGGCCGACGTGCTCGCCGGCGAGGCGGGATCGGCCACGCCCGAGTACATGGCGCAGCTCCGGCAGAAGTTCGGGCTGGACAAGCCGCTGCAGGTGCAGCTCGCCGTCTACCTCGAGCACGTGCTGACCTTGGACCTGGGGTACTCGTTCCGGCAGAACACGGGCGTGTCGCAGCTCATCGCGACGCGTCTCGGTCCCACGCTGCTGCTGATGCTCACCGTGTTCGTGCTCTCGGTGGGCTTCGGCGTGCTGCTGGGAGCGGTCGCGGCGCGCAACCTCAACCGCTGGCGCGACAACTTGATCTCGATTCTGGCGGTGCTGGCGTACGCGACGCCGGTGTTCTGGGCGGGGCTCATGCTCATCGTCGTCTTCTCGGTCAAGCTCGCCTGGCTGCCGGTGAGCGGGATGGAGGAGGTCGCCGCGTTCAACGAAGGCTGGGCACGCGTCGTCGACATCGCGCGCCACCTCGTCCTGCCGGCGATCACCCTCACGCTCTTCTATCTCGCGCTCTACACCCGGCTCATGCGCGCCTCGGTGCTCGACCAGTACGCGATGGACTACGTGGTCACCGCCCGCGCCAAGGGCCTCACGGAGCGCCAGGTCGCGTGGCGGCACGTGCTGCGCAACGCGATGCTGCCCGTGCTGACCATGGCCGGCGTGCAGGTCGGCGCGCTGCTCGGCGGCGCGGTCGTGGTCGAGACGGTATTCGCCTGGCCGGGCCTGGGCTTTCTCGCCTACGAGTCGCTGTTCGCCCGCGACATCAACCTGCTGCTGGGAATCTTCTTCATCTCCGGCTGCCTGGTCGTCGTCGTCAATCTCGCGGTCGACCTTTTGTATTCGCTGCTCGACCCGCGGATCGAGCTCTAGCCGAGGGACACGGCGTTTGCGCGAATTCGCCCGCCGCTACGTCCGCAACCGTCCGGCGCTGGCGGGTCTCGCGATCCTGCTGGCGGTGATCGCGGTCGCGCTGCTGGCGCCAATCCTCTATCCGGGAAGCCCGTTCGCGCTGGTCGGCCAGCCGTTCCAGGCGCCTCTCGGCCGGTACGCCTTCGGCACCGATCAACTCGGGCGCGATCTCACCGCCGAGGTGGTGCACGGCGCGCGGACTTCGCTCCTGATCGGGCTCACCTCGACGGCGATTGCGGTCTTGTTCGGCGCCGCGATCGGGGGACTGGCCGGCTACTACGGCGGGCGACTCGACGCGCTGCTGATGCGCTTCACCGAGATGTTTCAGACGATCCCCTTTTTCCTGTTCGCGATCGTGCTGGTCACGGTCCTTGCGCCGACGATCGCTACCGTGACGCTCGCGATCGCGGTGGTGTCGTGGCCGCCGATGGCGCGCCTCGTGCGCGGCGAGTTCCTTGCGATGCGCAACCGCGAGTTCGTGCTCGCCTGCGTCTCGATGGGCATGAGCGACGCGCGCATCATCCTCAGGCACGTCCTGCCCAACACGCTCTCCGCGATCATCGTCACCGGATCGCTCATGGTCGCGACCGCGATCCTGATCGAGTCGGGGCTCTCCTTCCTCGGGCTCTCCGACCCCAATGCGATGAGCTGGGGCTACATTATCGGCGAAGGCAGGACAGCGCTGCGCAGCGCGTGGTGGGTATGCACGGTGCCCGGGATCGCGATCCTCGTCACCGTCATGGCGATCAACCTGGTCGGCGAGGGCCTGAACGACGCGCTCAACCCGCGGCTGCGGAGGGTATGAGCGCCGCGCGCGAAGTCAAGGCGCGAAGCGCTCGGCGCGGCGCGAATGCCGAGCGGCCGACGCGCGACGCGGTGCATCCCCTGCGCGCACCGGAGGCCGTATGAGCGGCCAAGAGACCGTTCTCGCGATCGAGCGGCTGACAGTCGATCTGCCGCCGTGGGCGGACCGGCCGCACGCCGTGGAGGACGTCACACTCGATCTCAAGCACGACGAGATCCTCTGCGTCGTGGGCGAATCGGGGTCGGGCAAGTCGGTGATGGCGCGCGCGATCCTGGGACTGTTTCCCTCGCGGCACGTGAAGCCCGGCGGCGGACGCATCGTCTTCGAAGGCGAGGACCTGCTCGCGGCCCCGCCCGAGCGTCTGCGCGCGCTTCGCGGCAGCCGCATCGCGATGATCTTCCAGGAGCCCATGACGGCGCTCAATCCCGTGCTCACCATCGGCCGTCAGATCGAAGAGGCGATCGAGGTGCACCGGTCGCTCGGGCGCGAGGCGAGACGAGGACGCGTGCTCGAGATGCTCTCGGCCGTGCATCTGCCCGAGCCCGAGCGGATGTATCACGCCTATCCGCACCAGATCTCCGGCGGTCAGCGGCAGCGGGCGATGATCGCCATGGCGCTCACGCTCCAGCCGGAGGTGCTGATCGCCGACGAGCCGACGACCGCGCTCGACGTGACGACCCAGGCGCAGATCCTCGCACTCATCCGGGAGATACAAGCCGCGCGGCGGATGGCAGTGCTGTTCATCACGCACGACTTCGGCGTGGTCGCCGAGATCGCGAGCCGCATCGCTGTGATGCAGCAGGGAAGGCTGGTCGAGCACGGCCGCGCCGAGGCGATTCTTGCCGCGCCGCGCGAGCCGTACACCCGGGCGCTCATCGCGGCGGTGCCAGACCTCGTGCCGGCGCCGCCGCGCAAGGCTTTCGTGCGCGAGGGCGTCGCGATGCGCGTGTCGGGGCTGGAGAAGACCTATCGCACCGGCGGCGTGCTGTTCGGCGCCTCGGCGCGAGTGGTCCAGGCGGCGAAGGCGGTGGAATTCGAGATCCGTCGCGGCGAGACGCTCGGCATCGTGGGCGAATCCGGCTCCGGCAAGTCGACGGTCGCGCGCTGCGTGGCGCGGCTGGTCGAGGCCGACGCGGGCGAGATCCGCGTCGGCGACACCGACTTCGGACGGCTCGCCCGCCGCGCGCTGCGCGACGCGCGCCGGCGCGTGCAGATGGTGTTCCAGGATCCGTACGGTTCGCTCGATCCGCGGCACACGGTCGGCAAGTTGATCGCCGAGGGACCGATCGTGCACGGCACGGCGCCGGCGGCGGCGTGGGCTCGCACACTGGAGCTTCTGGAGCTGGTAGGGATCGAGCGGCGGGCGGCCGGGCGCTATCCGCACGAGTTCTCGGGCGGCCAGCGGCAGCGCATCGGTCTTGCCCGCGCGCTCGCGCTCGAGCCCGAAGTGCTGATCGCCGACGAGCCCGTGTCGGCCCTCGACGTGTCGGTGCAGGCGCAGGTCTTGAGGCTTCTTGCCGACATCCGGGAACGGCTCGGGCTCACGGTGCTCTTCATCACCCATGACTTGCGCGTGGCGGCGCAGGTGTGCGACTCGATCGCGGTGATGCGCCACGGCGAGATCGTCGAATACGGAGCGACCGCTGAGGTCTTCGCCGCGCCGCGGCACGCGTATACGCGTGAGCTTTTCGCCGCGGTGCCGGGACGCGACAAGCTCGGGCGCCGCGGCTCACCCGCGGCGAGTCTCTGAATCCGCCTCAAAGGGCAGCTGGAGGCGCAAACGCCGCCTCGAGCGCGCTCAAGTCGGCTCGGGCTAGAGCCTCCGCCGGTCCGATGATGACCAGCGTCGACGCGTCCGTTGCCGCCTGCGCCGGCGCCGGCGAGATGCTCCAGCGCCGGCCCACGGCCTGAACGAGCTGCACGCGGCGCGGAGCCCCGTCGAAGCGCACCAGGCCCTTGGCGCGCAGCACCGCGTCGGGCAGCGCAGCGAGCGCGCCGCGCAGCGAGCGTTCGGAGATCGGCTGCGCCGAGGAGAGCGCGCGGGTCGCGAACGTGTCGCCGTGGTCGTGGCCTCGCGGCGCGCCGTCGGGGCGCTCGATGTCGCGCTCCTGCCCGGCGACGCCGCGCCTGCGCGGTCCCAGGACGATGCCGCAAGGCAATGCGGCCCGGACCGCCGCGACGATTCGCGCGCGGGGCGCGAGCGAGCGCAACCGCGCGCCGATGCGCAGAAGGTCCTCCGGCCGCACGAGGTCGCGTTTGTTGAGCACCAGGATGTCCGCGCTCGCGAGCTGCCTCGTGACCGTGTCGGCGACGTAGCGATCGGCGGCGAGCGCCTCGACCTGATCGGCCGCGGCGACCACGATCGTCGCGTCCTCCGCGAACCCCGTATCGGCGCGCGCCACCTGGGCGATGCGCCGCGGATCGCTCACGCCGCTCGCCTCGATCAGCACGTGGTCGGGCGCAGGATCGAGCGCAAGCACGTCGAGCAGTGCCTGCGCGAGACCGTTGACCAGCGTGCAGCACACGCAGCCGTTGGGGAGTGCGACCGTGCGCGCGTTCTTCGCCGAAACGAGCGCTGCATCGATCGCGAGCGCGCCGAAATCGTTGACCAGCACGGCGAGCCGCCGCCCTTCGGACTGCAAAAGCACCGCGTTGACGAGCGACGTCTTGCCGGCGCCGAGGAAGCCGCCGATCACGGTGAGCGGAATCGGGGTCGACACGTCGCGGTCATCGCCTGCCAGGGAAGCTCCGGGCATGCAAGGCTACTCCCGGCTGGGCAGAGGGGTCGAACGGGACGCCGCCCACCATCGTGCCAACGACGCGCACGTCCTTCAGCACCTCCGGCGGCACGGCGCTCGGATCGTCCGCCAGCACGGCGAAATCCGCCCGCTTTCCTACCTCGATGCTGCCGATCTCGCCCTCGAGCCGCAGCGTGTACGCCGCGCCGAGCGTGATCGCGCGGAGCGCCTCGCCCACGCCGATGCGCTCGCTCTCGCCCAGCACGCGGCCCGAGGCGGTCCTGCGATTGACGGCGCACCAGGCGGTGAACAACGGCGCCATCGGGGTGATCGGCGCATCGGAGTGCATCGCGAACGGGACGCCGAGCGCGAGTGCGGTGCCGGCGGCGTCCATGCGCTCGGCGCGCTCCGGCCCCATCGTGACGCTGCGGTGCACGTCACCCCAGTAGTAGATGTGGTTGCTGAACAGGTTCACGCACAAGCCGAGCGCGCGCATGCGTTCGAGCTGCGCCGCGTCGGCCATCTGACAGTGCTGCAGCGTGTGCCGATGATCGGCGCGCGGATGGCGCGCGAGCGCGTGCTCGAGCGCATCGATCGCCACTTCGGACGCCTCGTCGCCGTTGACGTGAATGTGGAGCTGCAGTCCTGCGGCGTGATAGGCGGCGACCGCCGCGTCGAGCTCGGACGGCGCGATGTTCCACAATCCGTTGGGATGGCCGTCGTGATAGCCGGGCGGCTTGAGCCGCGCGGTGAAGCCCTGGATCGAGCCGTCGGTCATGAGCTTCGCCGGGCCGAAGCGGAGCTTCTCGGTGTTCATCGCCGTTCGCGAGCGCACGCGCTCGATGCCAAGCCGCGGATCGAGCCCGTTGCCGAAGAGGGCAGCGACCAGGCGCAGCGGAAAATCGTCGCGTGCGGTCGCGCGGCCGAGCGTCTCGACGCTCTCGTCGGAGAGGTCGTTGGTGATGTCGATCGCGGTGGTCACGCCCGCGGCTTGCGCCAGGCGCGCGAAGCTCCACAAGGCGCGCTCGCCGCGGCCCCGCGCGAACGGATCGCCGACGATCCGGAAGACGGGGAACATCGCTGCCAGCTCGGCGAGCTCTCCGGTCGGCTCTCCCGCCGCGTCGCGCACGATGCCGTCGACGTAGGTGTCGCGCGTGATCCGGGCGCGCACAAGCATCGCCGAGTTCACGTTGAGCGCGTGGAAGTTGGCGTGGATCACCGCGATCGGCCGGTGCGGCGACGCGCGATCGAGGTCCGCGAGGACCACGCGCGGGCCGCCGAAGAGGATCGGGTCGAGACCCCAGGCGACGAGCGGCGCGTCGGGATCTGTGAGCCGCGCCTCGGCCATGTGCAGCGCGGCGACGACGGCGGAGATGTCCTTCAGACCCGGGTGGAGCGCTCCTGCCGGCGAGCGCCGCGGATAGAAGCCGACGTAGGGGTAGTCCCAGATGCCGCCTTCGAGCAGATGGGCGTGCGCCTCGACCAAGCCCGGCATGAGCACCCGATCGGCATAGCGATCGTCGATCGTCGCGCCTGCGGCGGCCAGTGCGCCGGCCTCGCCAACGCCGGCGATCCTACCGTCCCGAACCGCGACGGCGTCCGCGCGCGGGGCCGACGGATTCATCGTCAGCACGCTGCGCGCGCGGTAGACGACGCAGGGCGCCGAGCGGCCGGGCGCGGAGCTCATTCGCGAACGTACGGACGGTTCAGCATGGCAACAAAACAGCGCATCGGCGGGTAGGCGGTGGTCCGCCCGCACCGAAGCGGCTGCGACTTCAGGATCTCTTCGGCTCGTACAGTGTCATGTCGACCGGCCTCTGCGCGCCGAGCTTCGACCACGACTTGATATCGAAGCGGAAGTCGGCGACCGCGCAGGTGGGAAGCTCTTCGAGGTCCTTCGACCAGCGGCGGGCCAATTCGCTCATCTCGGGATTGTGGCCGACGAGCATCACGCATTTCGGGCGGTCGCCGAGCGCGCGCATCACTTCGATCAGCGCCTCCGGCGTCGCGGCGTAAACGCGCTCGTCCACCACGATCGCGTCCAGGTGGTAATCGAGCTTCTGAGCCATGAGCTGTGCGGTGGTCAGAGCCCGGACGGCCGGGCTCGAGACGATGAGATCCGGGCGGATGGCGCGCTTGGCGAGCCGCTCGCCCATCCTAGGCGCATCGCGCAGGCCGCGCTCGTTGAGCGGCCGATCCCGGTCGGCGAGCGTCGGGTCGTCGCGGCTCGACTTGGCATGGCGAACGAGGATGAGTCGCCTCACCGTCCTGCTCCTCAGGCCATGCCGGCGCGGGCGAGCACCGCTTGCAGCAGGACGTTGGCGCCAGCTTCGAGGTGCTCGGGCTTGGCGTCTTCGATTTCGTTGTGGCTGATGCCGTCCTTGCACGGCACGAAGATCATCGCCGTCGGTGCGACGCGAGAGAGGTAGACCGCGTCGTGCGCCGCGCCGCTCACGATGCGGCGGCTGGGATAGCCGAAGCCTGCCGCCGCGCGCTCGACCGAGTCGACGCAATCGGAGTTGAAGCGCGACGCCGGGAACTCGACCACCTGGTGCATCTCGCAGCCGAGCCTGAGCTCGCGGGCAATGGCGGCGGCGGCGTCGCGCAGCTCCCGATCCATCGCCGCGAGCGCCGCATCGTCCGGGTGGCGCACATCGACGCTCATCGCAACTTCGCCCGGGATCACGTTGCGCGAATTCGGCCGGAGCTGCATGTAGCCGACTGTGGCGCGGCCGTCCGGTGCGTGGCGCAGTGCGGTCGCGTTCACCGCCTCGACCATCCGCGCCGCGCCGCGCAGCGCATCGTGCCGCGCTTCCATCGGCGTCGGCCCCGCGTGCGCGTCCTGGCCGGTCCACACGCAGTCGTACCAGCGCTGGCCGAGCGCGCCGGTGACGACACCGATCACGCGCTCTTCGCGCTCGAGGATCGGTCCCTGCTCGATGTGGGCTTCGAAGTAGGCGTCGACCGCGCGGCCGCCGACCGGCGCGCTTCCGGCATAGCCGATGCCGCGCAGCGCGTCACCGAACGACACGCCGTCGGCGTCGCGCTGCGCGAGCAGGTAGTCGAGCGGGAACACGCGCGCGAACGCGCCCGAGCCGCCCATCGTGGGAATGAAGCGCGTGCCTTCCTCGTTGGTCCAGATGGCCACGCCGACCGGCTTCTTCGTGGTTACGCCGGCGTCGTTGAGCGTGCGCAGGACTTCGAGGCCCGCGAGCACGCCGTAGTTGCCGTCGAACTTGCCGCCCGAAGGTTGCGTGTCGACATGGCTGCCAGTGAGCACCACCGGCTCGTCGCTGTCGCGGCCCGCGCGCGTCGCGAAGATGTTGCCGGCGCCGTCGATCTCGACCGCCGCGCCGGCTGCGCGCAGCCAGCCGACGACGAGATCGCGTCCCTGCCGATCGAGATCGGTGAGAGCGAGGCGGCGCACGCCGCCTTTCGGCGTGGCGCCGATTTTCGCCAGGTCCATCAGCGAGCCCCACAGGCGCGAGCCGTGGACGCGGAGGGCTCGGGTCTCCGATCGTGAAGCGGAAGATGCAGCGGTCATGGCGAAGCTCCGTTACGACGTCGGTTCACTGCAGCCCGAGCCCGATCTTCGCCTGGATCCACTCCGCGGCGAGCAGCGTCGCGCGATCGGCGCCGATCGGGCCGGCGACGGTGACGCCGAGTGGCAGGCCGCGCGGCCCGGTGCTCACGGGTACGTTCACGCACGGCGTGTGCAGCAGCGTCCAGATGCGGTTGAACAGAGGATCGCCGGTCGCCCGGATCCCCGCCGGCGCTTCGCCCTGAGTGCTCGGCGCGATCAACACGTCGAAGTCGGCGAAGACCTGCGGCAGAAGCGCACGGCAGGTTCGGGCGAGCGATTGTGCCGCGTCGAAGCGCTCCGGCGTGATCGCGAGCCCGGCTTCGACCATCTTCACCATCTCGGCACTCAGCTTGTCGCGGTGCGCGAGCCATTCGTACGCCAGGCACTTCGCGACTTCGGCGACCATGATGGCGATCTGCGCTTCGGCCAGCCCGGCGAACGCCGCCGGCAGCGCGACGTCGCGCATGCTCGCACCCGCGGCGCGCAGCCGCGTCGCGGCATCTTCGAATGCCGCGACCATCTCCGGCTGCGCGCGGTCCCATTCGTACGTGCGGCACATGCCGATACGCGGAGCCTCGCCGCGGGAACGCTCGATGCGAAGCTCGCGCCGGCCGGAGAGCGCCGCGACGAACAGCGCGGCGTCCGGCACGCTGCGGGCGAGAACGCCCAGCGTGTCGAGCGTGTCGGAGATCATCCGCACGCCCACGCGGTTGAGCGTTCCATAAGTCGGCTTGTAGCCGACGACGCCGCAGTACGCGGCCGGACGGATGATCGAGCCGGCGGTCTGCGTGCCGAACGCGAGCGGCACCATCCAGTCGGCCACCGCGGCCGCCGAGCCCGACGAGGATCCGCCCGGCGTGTACTCGGGGTTGCGCGGGTTGCAGGTGGGCCCTGGATGGAACGTCGCGAACTCGGTAGTCACCGTCTTGCCGACGACGATTGCGCCCGCCGCCTTCGCGAGCGCCACGCACGACGCGTCGCTTGCCGGCCGGTGACCCTGATAGATCGGCGAACCGTAGGCCGTCGGCATGTCCACGGTATCGATCAGATCCTTCACCGCGATCGGCAGACCGTGCAGCGGTCCGAGCGAGGCCTGCCCATCGAGCTCGCGCGCGCGGCGGAGCGCGCCGTCGGCGTCGACGAAGGTCCAGGCGTGGACGACGCTCTCGCGTTCGCCGATGCGCTCCAGGCAGTGGCGCAGCAATTTCTCGGCGGTGATCTCGCGCGCGGCGAGCGCTCGCGCGGCAGCCATCGCGCTCAGACGGTTGAAGCGACTCATGACAGGAGCTCCCCTCAAGCTTGCGGTCGCCGCCAGGCGTCGGGCGGTACGATCGGCGTCTCGCGCAGGTGGCAGGCGACTCCGTGTCCGGATACCGGTTCCCGGAGCGCGGGCTCCTCGGTCCGGCAGCGATCGAAAGCATACGGGCAACGGGTGTGGAAGCGACAGCCGGTCGGCGGCTGGATCGGACTCGGTACGTCCCCCGAGAGAATAAGCCGTTTGCGCCGCACCGTGGGGTCGGGGATCGGCACCGCCGCGAGCAGCGCTTCGGTATAGGGATGGAGCGGCCGGTCGAAAAGCTCGCGCGTCGCGGCGAGCTCCACGATGCGGCCCAGATACATCACCGCGACCTTGTGGCTGATGTGCTCGACCACCGCCAGGTCGTGAGCGACGAACAGATACGAGAGCCCGAACTCGCGCTGCAGATCGACCAGCAGGTTGATGACCTGCGCCTGCACCGAGACGTCGAGCGCGGAGACCGGCTCGTCGCAGACGATGAGCTTGGGCCGCGGGGCGAGCGCTCGGGCTATCCCTAACCGCTGCCGCTGGCCGCCGGAGAACTCGTACGGATAGCGCGCCAGCTGATCGGGGCGCAGCCCCACCTTCTCGAAGAGCCCGCGCACGCGATCGCGAATGTCCGCCGCATCGATCTGCTCGAAGTTGCGGATCGGCTCGGCGACGATGTCCGCGGCGCGCATGCGCGGGTTGAGCGACGCGTACGGATCCTGGAACACGGCCTGCAGCTCGCGCCGGTACGGCCGCATGGCGCCCTCGGAGAGCGCGTCGATCCGCGTCCCGCGAAAGGCGATCGTGCCGGCCGTTGGCTCGACGAGGCGCAGAACCGTCTTGCCGAGCGTGGATTTGCCGCAGCCGCTCTCTCCGACCAGGCCCAGCGTCTCGCCCTCGTCGATGGCGAAGCTCACGTCGTCGACCGCATGCACCTCGGCGCGCGTGCCGCCGAAAACGCCGCTTCGCACCGGATAATGCTTGGTGAGCCCGGCCACCTTTAGCAGCGGCGCGGTCGCGGCCTTCGCGCTCACGCGGCCCCCGCGAGCAGGCGATCGGATTCCCAGCACGCGACGCTGTGCGCCGCCGCCTTCTCCTCGAGGGAAGGCCGCTCGCTGCGACAGCGTGCCGCGGCGTAGGCGCAGCGCGGCGCGAAGGCGCAGCCGACGATGGGCTCGAGCAGCGAGGGGACCGTGCCGCTGATCTCGCTCAGGCGCTTGCCGCCGGCCAAGCCGCCGTTCCGGTTCGCGTCGAGCTTCGGGATGGAGTCGAGCAGGCCGCGCGTATAGGGATGGAGCGGCCGCGCGAACAGCGCATTCACCGGCGCCTCCTCGACCTTGCGGCCGGCGTACATCACCACCACGCGCTGCGCCATCTCGGCCACCACACCGAGGTCGTGGGTGATGAGCACGATCGCCGCGCCGGTGCGTGCTTTCAGCTCGCGCATGAGCTCGAGGATCTGCGCCTGGATGGTGACGTCGAGCGCGGTCGTGGGCTCGTCGGCGATCAGGAGCCGGGGCTCGCAGGCGAGCGCCATGGCGATCATCACGCGCTGGCGCATGCCGCCGGAGAGCTGGTGCGGATACTCGCCGACGCGCCGCTCGGCCTCCGGGATGTGCACGAGCCGCAGCAGCTCGATCGTCCGCCGCAGCGCGTCGTCGCGGCCGAGCCCGCGGTGCAAGGTGAGGACTTCGGCGATCTGGCGACCGATGGTGAGCACCGGATTGAGCGACGTCATCGGCTCCTGGAAGATCATCGACAGCGCGTCGCCGCGGATGGCGCGCATCTCGGCCTCGGGCAGCGCCAGCAGGTCGCGTCCTTCGAACAGTACGCGGCCGCCGACGGTGCGTCCGGGCGGTGCGGCGATGAGCCGCAGGATCGACAGCGAGGTGACGCTCTTGCCGCAGCCTGACTCGCCGACGATGGCGAGCGTCTCGCCGCGCTCGACCGAAAAGGATACGCCGTCGACGGCGCGCACGACGCCGTCGCGGGTGAAGAAGTAGGTCTTCAGGTCCTCGACCTCGAGCAGCGGCCCACTGCGCGGGTCCACTGCGGGTTGGTCGCCGGTGGCTTGCACTTTCGCGCCCATCGTCACATCCGCCGCGCGAGCCTGGGGTCGAGCGCGTCGCGCATCCCGTCGCCGAGCAAGTTCACCGCCAGCACGGTGAGCGAGAGGAAGATGCCGGGAAAGAGGATCAAGTAGCTCGCGATCTGCACCAGGCTGCGGCCCTCGGCCATGATGTTGCCCCAGCTCGGGATGTTGGGCGGCGTGCCGGCGCCGATGAACGACAGGATCGCCTCGGTGATCATCGCCGAGCCGCACACGTAGGTGGCCTGGACGAGGAGCGGGGCGACGATGTTGGGAAGCACGTGGCGCAAGAGTATGAGCGGCAGGGTCGTGCCCGAGGCCACCGCCGCCTCCACGTACGGCTGCTCGCGCAGTGTGAGCACGAGGCTTCGCACCAGGCGGACCACGCGGGGCACCTCCGCGAGCGTGATGGCGACGATGACATTGCCGATGCTCGCCTTGGTGAGCGCCATCAGCGCGATCGCGAGCAGCACGGAGGGAATCGCCATCAAACCGTCCATCACCCGCATCACCGGCGCGTCGAGCCGCCGCACGTAGCCGGTGACGAGACCGATCGCGAGGCCGAGGGCCGTGGAAAGAGCGGCGACGGCGAGACCGACGACGAGCGACACGCGTGCGCCGTAGACGACGCGGCTGTAGACGTCGCGGCCGAGCATGTCGGTGCCGAGCCAGAAGGCGCCCGACGGGGGCTTGAGCCGCTTGATCGGCGAGACGGCCTCGGGGTCGATCGTTCCCAGCCACGGCGCGAGGATCGCCATCGCCACCATCGCGAGCAGGATCGCCCCGCCGATGAGCGCGGTCGGATGACGCCGGAACGCCTCGCGGAACCAGCGCCAGGTCGGGGAAACGGAGCGGCCGGCGTCGACCGGCGCGGCGGCGACTGTGGCCATCAGTAGCGGATGCGCGGATCGAACAGCACGTACGACAGATCGACCAGCAGGTTGACCAGCACATACACCGCGGAAAAAATGAGGATCACGCCCTGGATGACCGGGTAGTCGCGCCTCAGGATCGCGTCGACCGTCAGCCGGCCGATGCCCGGCAGCGCGAACACCGTTTCGGTGACGATCGCCCCGCTGATGAGCAAAGCCACTCCGATGCCGATGATCGTCACGATCGGAATGGCCGCGTTTTTGAGCGCGTGGCCGACCAGGACGTCTCGCGGCGCGAGGCCCTTGGCCGCGGCCGTGCGGATGTAGTCCTGCGCCAGCACGTCGAGCATGCTGGCCCGGGTCATGCGCGCGATCAGCGCGACGTACACCGTGCCCAGCGCCACGCTCGGCAGGATCAGATGGCGCAGCCATTCCCAGACCCCGGCGCGAATATCGCGATAGCCCTGCACCGGTAGCCAGTCGAGCTGCACGGCGAAGGTGAGGATAAGCACGTAGGCGAAGACGAACACCGGAATCGAGAAGCCGAGTACGGAGAACGACATCACCGCTCGGTCGACCCAGGTGCCGGCCCGGGCGGCAGCCACCACGCCCAGCGGGACCGCCACCAGGATCGCCACGACCAGCGTGCAAAGCGTGAGGGAAACCGTGGGCTCGACACGCTGCGCGATCAGCTGCGTGACCGGCAGGTTGGTGAAGATCGACGTACCGAGGTCGCCGTGGAACAGCGCCCACAGCCAGCGGCCGAACTGCACCAGGAACGGCTCGTCCAGGCCGAGCCGCGCGTGGATGCGGCGGATGTCCTCGTCGGTCGCGATGTCGCCGGCGATGACCGCCGCGGGATCGCCGGGCGTCAGGTAGAGCAGCGAAAACACCACGAACGCCACCACCGCCATCACGACGACGGTGGAGGCGAGCCGGCGAACGACGTAGGCGAGCATCGCGAGTCAGGCCATGCGGGCACAATTTGTCGTTCCCGCGGACGCGGGAACCCAGTGACTTTCAAATCACGACGCTGGGTCCCTGCTGGCGCGGGGACGACAACGGATCGTTACCGCTTCTCGACGTTCCACATGAGCGTCATGGGCGCGATGATCACGCCCGACAGATTGGTGCGATACGCGGTCGGCAGGATGAACTGCGCGGTCGGAACGTACGGGACGAAATCGAAGGCCCGCGCCTGCACCGCCTCGGCCGCCTTCTTCGAAGCGGCGGCGTCGCTCGCGTTGAACCAGGCCTCGCGCAGCTCCTCAAGCTTGGGGTCGTCGGCCCAGCCGAACCAGCCTTTGAGCCCGTTTCCGCGCACGGCGAAGTTGACCGCCGGCGTGGTGAGGTCGGGGCCGACGAGCCAGGTATGGAAAATCGACCACCCGCCCTTGTCGATTGGCTCCTTGGACGTGCGCCGCGTGATCAGCGTCCCCCAGTCGCCGGCCTGCACCTCGACGTTCAAGCCCAGTTTCTTGAGCGTCTCGGCGGTGAGCAGCGTCTGCGAATGCACGATCGGCTGGTCGGTCGCGTCGATGATCACGATCTTCTCGCCCTTGTAGCCGGCCTCCTTGATGAGCTCTTTCGCCTTGGCGAAGTCGCGCTTGCCTTTCATGGGCGCGGCGCCCACTTCGCTCGCGAGCGGCGTACCGCAGGTGAAGTACGAGTAGCAGGTGTGGCCGTTCTTCGGATCTCCGGCGATGCCGAGCACGTAGTCGTTCTGGTCGACGACGTAGAGCAGCGCCTCGCGCATCTTCGGGTTGTTGAACGGCGGATTCAGGAAGTTGAAGCGGATCATGCCCATCGATCCGAGCGGATCGATGTTCTCGACCTTGATGTCCTTGTTCCTGGCGAGCACGGGAATCAAATCCGGCGGCAGCTGCTCCCACCAGTCGACCTCGCCGGCGTTGAGTGCGGCCGCGGCCGTGGCCGAATCGGGGATGTAGATCCACTCCACGCGGTCGACCTTCACCACCTTGCCGCCCGCGGCCCACGACGGCGGCTCCTTGCGCGGCACGTAGTCGGTGTTCTTGACGTAGACCACTTTGCTGCCGGGCACCCACTCCTCCTTGACGAACCTGTACGGTCCGGAGCCGATCGCTTCGGTGATGTTGGTCGAGGCGTCGGTCTTGGCGATGCGCTCTGGCATGATGAACGGCACGTTGGACGAGGGCTTGGCGAGCGCCTCCAGCGCAAGCGGGAAGGGGCGCTTCAGCTTGAGCGTGAACGTCTTGTCGTTGACCGCCTTCCACGAGTCGGTCGCCTCGGCGAGCTTCTGGCCGAGCGCGTCGCGTTTCGCCCAGCGCTCGATCGAGGCGATGCAATCGGCGGAGCGCACCGGCTGTCCGTCGTGGAACTTGAGCCCGTCGCGCAGTGTGAAGGTGTAGGTGAGCTTATCGGCGGAGAGCTCGTACTTGTCGACCATCTGCGGCTGCACCTGGAACTTCGCGTCGGTCGCGAACAGCGTGTCGTAGATCATGTACCCGTGGTTGCGGGTGATGTAGGCCGTGGTCGTGATCGGGTCCAGGATGCGGAGGTCGGCTTGCGGAATGAACTTCAGGACCTTCTGGCCCTGCGCCCACGCTGTCGGGGCGCCGCACAAAGTCAGCATGACGAATGCGCCGACGGCGGCCAGCGTCGGAACGAGCGAAGACAAGCGTCGGTTCATCGCGAAATTCTCCAGGCAGGAAAGCGGTCGGAGGTCCAAGGCGCCCGTTCGGGTAGCGCGGAGGCGACATTCTAGACCGCCTGGGCGGAGGCGTCTTGCCGGGCGCGTCTTCGAGGACGCTGCTGTTGCCGCCAGGCCCGGTAAGGCTCTGCCAGGCGCTAGGCGCGCACGACGATTTCGGTTGCGCTCGGGGTACGCCCCAAGGGCGTGGCGGCCACTCGATCCGCCGTGCGCTCGAAGACGAGGTCGATGCGCTCCTCGCCGACGGTGAGGCCGCGTACCAAGAGCCGCGAGAGCTCGGCGGGCAGCTCCGGCCGATCGATGCGCACCTGGCGCTTGATGCCGTCGATGGTGATGCCTAGACAGGCCTGGAGCATCATGAAGCAGGCGCCGGACGACCATGCCTGCGGCAGGCAGGCGACCGGATAGCCCACGGGCGGCTCGCCCGGCCGCCGGCCGAACCCGCAGAAGAGTTCCGGCAGCCGCGTTCCGAAATGCATGGCCGCCGCGAAGAGCTCGCTCAACAGCGACGCCGCCGCGCCATGGTTCCCGTACGCGGCCATCCCCGCCGCGCAGATCGCCGTATCGTGCGGCCACACCGAGCCATTGTGGTACGACATCGGGTTGAACCGCGGCTGCTGGGAAGCGAGCGTGCGCAGCCCCCACCCGTTGTCGAAGGCCGCGGAGAGAAACTGCTCGGCGACCTGCGCCGCCCGCTGCGGCGATGGTAGCCCCGTATAAAGAAGATGTCCCGGGTTCGATGCGCGCACCCGGCACGGCTTGCCCGCGCCGTCCAGCGCGATGGCGTAGAACCCGAGATCGGCGAGCCAGAAGCGGCGTTCGACCGCGGCGCGCAGCCGCTTCGCGCTCGAGCGCCACGCTCGTCCCTGTTCGGGCTGGCCGCGCCGTCCGGCCAGCCAGGCCATCGCTTCCAGCGCCGCATAGGCGTAGCCCTGCACCTCGACCAGCGCGATCGGCGGCTCGGCGAGCTTGCCATCGGCGTGGAACACCGAGTCGCGGCTGTCCTTCCATCCCTGGTTGACGAGGCCCTTGGACGTCGCGCGCGCATAAGCGACGAAGCCATCGCGGTTCGAGTCTCCGGCGCCGTCGATCCATGCCATCGCCCCCTCCAGCGCGTCCCAGATCCGGCCGATGAGCGCCATGTCGCCAGTGCGCCGGGCATACGCTCCGGCGAGCAGGACGAAGAGCGGCGTCGAGTCCACCGCGCCGTAGTAGCGGCGAAACGGCACTTCGCCCAGCGCCGCCATCTCGCCGGAGCGCATCTCGTGCAGGATCTTGCCGGGTGCGGCGTCATCGGTGGCCGATGCGCCGTGCGCCTGAGTGTCGGCGAGGAATTGCAGCACGCCGCGGGCGAGCGAGGGATCGATCCACAGCAGCTCAAGCGCGGTCCAGATCGCGTCGCGGCCGAACGGCGCGGCGAACCACGGGATGCCGGCGAACGGATACGGTCCGCTCGGCAGGTCCGCGGTGAGGAGCGCCAGATCCGCGCGCGACTTCTCGAGCCAGCTCTGGAAGGGGCCGCGATTGCCCTGCAGCGCCGCGCCGCGCCGGCGCTTGGTGCGCATCGCGCCGCGGGCACGTGCGCCAGCGCGCCTGAAACGATCGCGGTCCGGCGCCGCATCGCGCTCGGCACCGACTTCGATGTAGAGCTCGAATGATTCGTGCTCCCCCAGCGCAAGGCTGAATTCCGCGGCGTCAGCCGACAGCCGGTCGGGCGGGCGCGAGAACGCGACGACCGACCGGCGGAGCTCGTCGTCCAGGCCTCGATAGGCGAGCGTCACGGCATCGCGTTCGACGTCCGGCTCGAGGATCCGGCCGCGCGCCGCACGCTTCCAGCCGCGGACCTCGAAGATGTCGACGAAGTCCGCCGCGAAGTCGATGCCGAGCGGCGCCGGGATGGATCGGGTACCGTAGGGCGCCAGCCTGAGACGCTCGTACATCCGGCTCTGCCAGAGGAAGCGCGCCCGCTCGACGTGGATCACGCCTTCGGGCGTCACGCTGCCGCCGAGCTCCGGCAGCGGCTTATTGGTCAAGTCCGCCCGGAAGAAGACGTTGTCGTGGCTCACGCCGGACGAGAGCAGCGCCGGGGTCGCGCCGCCGATCGTGAGGCGGAAGCGCGAGAGCACTCGCGTGTCGCGGAAGAACAGGCCATCGCCCTCACCGCTGATGTCGCCCAGCGCATCGGCAACGACGAACTGCTCGTTGTGCTTAAGCGCGTATTGCCCCATGGGCGGCCGCGGCTCGCTGCGGCGGCGGGCTCGGCGCTGCCTGCTCCCCAACCGGCCGCGACCGGGCGAGACGGGAATAGAGACGAAGATAGTTCCTCGACATCGTCGCTGCCGTGAAGCGCCGCTCGAACATCGTGCGCACCGGCAGACGATCAAGCGTCCGCGCCCGCGTGACCGCCTCGATCGCCTCGGCCATGGAATGGACGATGAAGCCGCTCACGCCCTCGTCGATCACTTCCCGGGCGGAGCCCGCGTCCCAGGCGATGACCGGCGTCCCGCACGCCATGGCTTCGATCATGACCAGTCCGAAGGGCTCGGGCCAGTCGATCGGAAAGAGGAGCGCGATCGCGCCGCCAAGGAGCGCGTTCTTGCCGGCGTCGTCGATCTCGCCGAGGAACTCCACACCCGGCGCGGCGAGCAGAGGCTTGATGTCCTGGCGGAAGTACGCGGCGTCGACCGGATCGACCTTGGCAGCGATCTTGAGCGGCAGGCCGGCGCGCCGCGCGATCTGGATCGCCCGGTCGAGGCGCTTCTCCGGCGAGATCCGCCCCACGAACGCGAGATAGCCGCGGTGCGCCGGCGAGAATGCGAACAGATCCGGCGGGAGGCCGTGGTGCACCGTGGCCGTCCAGTTGGCGAACGGCAGCGGCCGTCGCTGGCTGAAGGAGATCGATACCAGAGGGTACTGGCGCCAGCGGCGGTATGCTTCCGGGAGGTCGACCAGGTCGAGACGGCCGTGGATCGTGGTGAGCGTGCGCTGGGCGATGTGCTCGAACAGCGGAAAGTGCAGCAGATCGACGTGGAAGTGCAGCAGGTCGAACTCGTCGGCCCTGCACCGCACCTCGTGCAGCATCGACAGATGTGCCGCCAGCTCGGACTTGAGCGGCGCCGGATCGAGGCGGATGGCCCGCTTCCGCACCGTCACCAGTTTTGCCTTGGTCCGAGTGTCGCCGCTCGCGAACAGCGTCACGTCCTCGCCGAGGGCAACCAGCGAGTCGGCGAGGTTCGCGACCACGCGCTCGGTGCCGCCGTACAAGGTCGGCGGCACCGCCTCGATGAGCGGCGCAATCTGCGCAATCCTGAGCGCCCCCGAACCCTCGCTCGGTCGCCGGTCGATGGTGTCGCGAATCGCTTCGAGCATGTTGTGCGGCCCCTACGGGATTTGGCGACGGATGTCGTCCGACCGCGCGGCCACAACGACGATAGCGGATCGGGCCGCGTTCGTTCAATCAGCCGTCCGCTGATCAAGCTGTAGGAGATCGTTTCTCGCAGCCCGCTAGTACTCGAACTGGTAGGAAAGTCCTACGCTGCTCCCCGGATCGTTGTCCGGCGTGGCGCCCTGAATGGGCACGGTGCCGCCGGTGCCCAGCGTGGCCTGCAGCTTGAGATTCTTGGTGAGATCGACCTGCACCTGCGCCTGCGTTCCGCCTTGCGTGCTCTGCTTCGCGCCGACGTAAACGCGGTCGGAAACGTAGCGGCCAGCCTCGACCGTCGTCCCGCCCGTGGGCGTGCTGCCCGCGGAGAGCCGATCGAGGCCCAGGCTTTTCTGAACCGCGTTGAGCGGATTGAACCCGCCGCCGCCCACGCCGGTGAGTGTAGCGACCGCGTTGGCGATCTGCGCGAGCTGCAGCGGCGTCAACTGCTTGACGCTCACGCCGAACAGGAGCCGCGCCAGGATCTCGTCCTGCGGAAGCTCGGGCGTGCTGGTGAGCGCGATCCTCGGCGAGTCGGCATAACCGGTGATGGCGAGGCGCGCGGTGATGTCGTTGTAGGTGGTCTCGGCCGCGAAGTCGAGCGTGGGATCGATCTTCTGCGACAGGCCGGTGCCAGCGAAGGACACCCGGCCCGAAGTGAACTTGAGCGTCGCGCCGCCGAGGTCGAAAGTGCCGCGGCGAAGATCGAAGCCGCCGGCGACGCGCGGCGCCGCCGTCGTGCCGGTGACCTGGAGCGCTCCGCCGGTCTCCGCGTCGAGTCCGCGCCCACGCACGAAGACAGCCGACGGCGCATCGACCTTGATGTCGAGGCCCAGGACAGGCCCCGGCGTCGCGGGAGGCGGTGGCGCTTCGCCCGCGCGGCGCACGTCCAGCACCGCGACCGCGGGGGGCAGCGCCTTCGGAATGGTGATCTCGGCGCGGTGAATCGTAACGCTGCCGGCGACGTCCACACGGCGCTCGACAGCGCCGCTCAATACAAGATCGGCGTCGAGCGCGGCCGTGAGCAGATCGGTGGCGAAAGGCTTGGCATTGCGGGCGATGATCTTCACGTCGACGGGGCGCCCCGGAGCGAACACGCCGACGGTCCCGGTCGCCGATACCGTGCCTTCCCCGGCGTGCGCGGTGAAGCGAGCGATCCTCGCCGTGTCGCCTGTCGCTTCGAGCAGAGCGTCGATCTTGGTCAGCTGCGCGCCGAGCGTGTAATCCTGCAGCTCGCCGTCGGAGACGCGCAGGGAGCCGTGCATCCTCGGCTCCGCGAGCGAGCCGTCGACGTCCGCGTCCAGCGCGATCGTGCCCTTCGCTCGGCGGCCGTTCACCTCCAGAATGGGATTGGCGAGCGTCGCGTCGATCGTGCCGCGGGCCCGCAGGTCGAACGCTCCGTCGGCGGCGAGCGGAACCCGGCCTGCGGCGTCGAGCCGGGCCCGAGTCCCCGCGGTGAGCTTCACCTCGATGCGCGCGGATTGTCCTTCCAGCTCGGCGCTCGCGCTGACGTCAGCCGCAGGAAGCGCGCGTGCCGAGCCGCTGCGCATGCGCAGGCCCGAACCGGTGATTTTGACCGTACCGCGCGGTGCGTCGAGCGTTCCGGTAAGGCGCGCATCGGCCTGGAGCGTACCCTGCGCATTGACGTCTTCGACGAACGCCCCGGCGAGCGCCGGCGTCGCGTTCCTGAGCGAAGCGGCGAGATCGAGGCTCGGCGACAGGCGCCCGGAGACTTCCACGACGGCCCGCTCCATGCCGAGGCGCAGCCGGTCCACGGCGAAGCCTTCGGCCAGCGAGAGATGCGCCGGGGCGAGAAGCGTCACCGGCCGACCCTTGTATTGCGCCTGAAGCGTGGCGAGCGACACCGCGCGCGCGGGGATGTCGACCGTCGCGGTCGCGCGCAGCGGCACGTCGCCGGCGCCCGCATGGCGCAGTTCGGATGACAGCGCGACCTTGAGCGCTTTCTCGCGACCGGCGATGTCGATGCGCGCGTTGCCAGTGACGCCGTGGACCGCGATGCCGTCGGCCGTCGCCTTCATGTCGAACACAGGGGCCGTCGTCGGCTGGTCCACGGTGCCGGTCACTGCAAGGCGCTCGACGTGCGTGCCGCCCAGATCGAGACTGCGCGCTTCGATGTCGATCCGGCTGCGCTCGCGGCCCGAGGTGCGCATGAAGTCGACGTCGGCGGTGAGGCTTCCCTGCAGCGGCTGGCCGAGCCACGGCGCGAGGTCGTCCAGGCGGCCGATGCGCAGCGCCACGCGTCCCTGCGGCAGCTGATCACCGGGCGAGAGCTCGACCGAGCCTTCCGCGTGCGCGCTCTTCCAGTCCGCGTGCTGAATCGCGCCGGAGAGCGTCCCGCCGCGGCGCCGCCGGAGCGCCACGGCCAGCTCGAGCGGCGCGCCGTCCAGGGTCGCGCTCGCAGCGATCGTCCCCGAGGGCGACCCGGGCACGCCGGCGAGCCGCACCGTGGCGCGCACCGGCCTGCGCGGGAAGCCGTGGGTCGCGAGCTCGCCGTTGGCCTCCGCGCCGAGCTCGAGATTTTCGGGCTGGCCCTGCAGGCGGCCGCGCGCGTCTAGGCGGCCGGAGATGCTCTCAGAGAGCGTGGCGAGATCCGTCACCCCGGCCGTCCACGCGACGTCGATCCGGTCGCGCCGGCTCGAGCCTTGCGCCGAGACGCGCAGCGCCTTGCCATCGATCCGGGCGCGCTCGAGCGCGATCTCGTCGGCACGCAGCGTCGCGGCGACGTCGACCTTGGCCGCCTCGCCGAGGAGCGCCGGCAGCGGTTGCGCACCGCCGGTAACCGCGATCGTGCCGGCGAGACGGAGATCCGTGGTCTCGCCCTGCCGCTTCCACTGGACCGCGAGCGTCGCGCGACCTTTGAGATCGACGTTGCCCGCCGCGGCGAGCGGCGCGAGCGACGGCGCCGTGATCGTGGCGCTGCCGCGCAGCCCCCCGGCGGTCTCCGCGCGGCCTTGCACCGAGATCAGCGGGTGCGCGGCGGTGAAGGTCACGGGTCGCGCGGGATCGTCGAGGCGCGCATCGGCGCGAAGCTCGAGCGGCGCCGCTTCGAACAATCGCGGGTTCGGTCCCGGAATGCGCAGCCGCTCCGCGCTCGCCCGGAGCGACACGGCGCCGCGATCGCCGTGAACCTCGGCGCGGATCGTTCGTACCCCTACGCCGCCCGCCTCAAGCTCGTCGATGCGGAGCTGGCCTTCCGCGTCGGGCCGTGTGAACGGCCCGTGCACATGCCCCTCGAACGCAACGCCCTTCCACGCGAGATCGGGCCGCGGTGACATGGCCGGGGCCCGGGCGGTCACGTCGATGTTGGCGGTTTGGTCGACGAGATCGATCGTGCCCTGGCCTCGGGCGCGAAGCTCTCCGGCCGCGAGCGTAAAGCGCGCGGCTTCGGCGCTGCGCGGTCCGGCGATCGAGACGCGGGCCGATACCGCGCCCAGATCGGGGAGCTTCGCCAGTCCCGAGAGCAGACCCAGCGCCGGCTCGTCCACGCTGAACTCGGCGGCGATCGACGAGGCGTCGCTGCGCGCGCGCAGTCGGTAGTCGCCCGGCGCATCGATCCGCGTGACGGTGAGCGTTGCGTCGAGCTGTTCGAGCGAGGCGGCGTGAAGCTCGCCTTGCGCCTTCAATGCAGCAGCGGTCGGGGCGGCGATAGGTGCGGCGATTCCGACGCGCTCGAGGTCGAGACGGTCGATATCGACGCGTACCGGAAGCCCACGCGAGCCGCCGCTCACCGGCGGCGGACGCAAGAGCTCGACGCGCGCCGCTCGGAGCAGCGCGACCGCGAGCTCCTTGCGCAGAAGCTGCGATGCCGTCCAGTGCAGCGTCACGTCGTCGGCGGTCATCCACGGTCCGTCGGCGTCCCTGAGCTCGAGCCGGCCGACGTGCACGTCGTCGGGAAGGCTTCCGGAGAGTTCCGAGACGACGACGTCGTTGCCGGTCGCCCGCGCGACCGCGGTCTCGATGAGGCGATGTCCGCGGTCGGTGCGCAGGGCGGCGACGGCCAGCGCGGCGATCGCGACGACGAGCACGAGCAGCGCGCCCGCGCCCCAGGTCAGCACCTTCGCGGTCGTGCGCATCAAAAAACCTGCCCGAGGCCGATGTAGATCTCGAACCGGTCGCCGTCGGGAAGCTTGTTGAGCGGCACGGCGACGTCGAGCCGGATCGGGCCGATCGCGGTGTAATAGCGAACGCCAAGGCCGGCGCCGACATGGACCGTTCCCGTGAACGGCTTGCTCGTCGCACCGACCTGCCCCGCGTCGACGAACGCCGCGAAAGCGAAGTTGTTGGGCAGCCGCTGCCGCAGCTCCAGCGTCGCCGCGTCGATCGATGTGCCGCCGATCGGCTTGTTGTCGGGGAACTGCGGGCCGATGGACTGGTATTTGTAGCCGCGCACCGTCGCGCTGCCACCGCCGTAGAAGCGCTGATCGGGCGGAAGCGAGAAGAGCGACGCGCCCTGCGCCGTGCCGATGAGGGCGCGCCAGGCCAGGACGCTCGCTCCCGGCGCGCTCTTCGCGAGTGGCGCGAGGTCGATATAGCCCGACGCGTTGCACTGGATGATGAAGAAGTTAGCGGTGCTCGCCCCGAACGACTGGGTCGGCGTCACCGTGGCGGAGGCGCGGATACCACGCAACGGATCCTCGAGCGGGTTGGTGATGCCCGTGCTGTCGTACTTGGCGTTGACCGGCAAGGAGAGCAGCGTGTAGCGGCGCGCCTCGCCTTCCTGGACGATGCGCTCCTTGATCCCGGCGATGCCCACGCTCCCGCTCCACCGCTCGGAGAACTTGCGGCGCACGGAAGCGCCGGCCGTCACCGCCTTCTGGTCGTACGCCTCGAGGCTCTGATTGAGCGCGCCGACGTTGAGCTCGAGCTGCTGGTCGCGATGCATGAACTCCGGCTTCACGAACTGCGCGCTGACGTTGTAGCCCACGCCGGTGGTGGCGCTGCCGCCGATGTCCACCACGCTCGCCGCGAGGTTGAGCTGCTCGGCGTTGCCGAAGAGGTTCCGGTTCGACCAGCTCGCCTTGCCGCTGACGCCGAGGTCGGTCGAGTACGCCGCGCTCAGCGCGACCACGTGACGAGGTCGCTCCTGGAGGTCGAAGGTGATCGGAATGCGCCCCTGCGCGTCGAGCTGCTCGGCGGCGTGCACGCTGACACCGGAGAATACGCCCAGCGCGTAGAGGTCCTGGCGCGCGCTCTCGATCCGGCTGGGGCTGTAGCGCTCCCCGGTGTGCACCAGCAGCCGCTGGCGCACCAGGCTTTCGTTGATCGCATGCAAGCCGGTCACGCGGATGTCTCCGATGTCGACCTGTGGCCCGGCGTGTACGGTGTAGGTGACGTCGAGGATGTGCGCCGCCGGATCCTCGTAGGCGACCGGCGCACCGACCGTCGCGAGCGCGTAGCCTTCGTCCTGGAGGGCGGTGAGCAGGCGCTTCTGCGCGTCGAGCACGCTGGCGGCGATCGCCGGTTGGCCTGGTGACAGACCGAGCTTGTCGTAGGTACCCTCCGGCGCTTGGCCTTCGAGCGCGATCTTGCCCAGCCGATAGAGCGGTCCGAGCTCCACGGCAACGTTGACCGCAGAGCTCTGGCCGGCGGGGCGCGACTCGATCTCGTCGACGAGCCCCGGATCGTCCAACGGTCGCTCGTCGATCGTCACCGTGACCTTGCCCTGGTAGTAGCCGAAGCCGTGGAGTACCGTCTCCAGGCGCTCGACATCGTTCTGCGCGCGGCCTACGAGCGCGAACGGCGCGATCGCCCCTGCGCCCTTGAGCGACTCGAGCTGGGAGCCGGCCGTGAGCGCCGCCTCGAGCGTGCGTTCTCCGACGGAAGCGATGGTTACCGTGTAGGGCTGCGGATCGGCCGCCCATGCGGCAGGCAGGGCAAGCGTCGCGGCCGCGGCGACCTGGATCCAGCGATGAGACGGAGCGCCGCAACGCCACATCCTGACAACGTTACGCGAAAACAGCCGGCTTGGCTGTCGGATTCCGCGAGGCTGGCCGGCCTCGTGTTGACAAGCGTCCGGCCGACGCGCACATTGTGCATCTCCACCTCCCGAGGAGATTGGCAATGAAGCGTTTGGTGACCGCAACGGCAATCATCGCGTTCGGCCTGGTTCCGCTGACCGCGGCGGCGTGCGGCGAATACAACGAATCGATGGCGACCGCGACTCCACCCGCGGAGCTGGCCTCCACGCCGCCGGCGGCATCCAAGATGCCGGCCAAGCCCGTGAAGGTGACGCTTTCCAAGACGACGAAACCGGCTGCCGCGAAGCCCGCGCCACGGGATGCAAACGTCGCCGCGGCGACGAACTGATCGCCCGCAATTTTTCCTGGACGGCGGCTCGCGGGCCGCCGTTTTCGTTGCGGGCTCGGCTTCCGAGCGCTAGTCGCCCAATTTCGAGAGTCTACGGTGCCTCGTTATCCGGCCATTCGATGACGTGAGTCGAAACATCCAACGGCTCGGGTGATGCGACAACTCCGGAATTGGTTCCCAGGTAGAGAAATCCGACGATTGCGTCGCTCGGCGCGAGATCGAACACGGCCTTGATCGCCGGATCGTAGGCGGCGTCGCCGGTCTTCCAGGCGCAGCCGTAACCCATCGCGTAAGCGGCCAGCATGATGTTTTCCGCGGCCGCGCCTGCGGAGAGGATCTGCTCGATCGCCGGGATGTGCGATTGCTCGTCGACCTTCGCGGCCACGACCACGACGAGCGGCGCGCGCAGCGGCTTGCCGGCTTCCTTGTCCAGTTGCGCCGGCGTCGCCTTTGGCCATCGCTGGCGATAGGCGTCCGCCATCAGCCGGCCCAGGCGCTTGCGCGCCGCGCCGCGCAGAACGATGAATCGCCACGGACGCAGTCGCCCATGGTCGGGCGCGCGCGCCGCAGCGGAGAGGATGGTGTGCAGCTCCAGCTCATCCGGCGCGGGCTCGACGAGTCCGCTGCCGGAAACGCGCTGGGTGAGGGCGTCGAGGGCTTCCATCGTGCCTCCAGAGTTGTCGCGCTCGCGGTCGTAAAGCTGCCACTTTCGCCGAGCAGAGCCTTCAGCGCAATGCCGCCCGGGTCGCGTGATCGAACAGATGCAGATCACGCGCCGAAGCGGCGAGGGTTAGCGTCTCGTCCACTCGTATAGGTCGGTCCCTGGACACGCGCGCGGTGATCGACCCGCCGTCGGTGCGCACGTGAACGTACTGCTCGGCGCCGAACATTTCGACCGCCTCGACCGTGCCGCGCACCGCGACTTCGGCGGTCAAAGCTTCGCGTTCGGACGCCACGGTCAGACGCTCGGGACGGATTCCCACGATGGCCGTGTCGGCGTCGCTTCGTCGCAACGCGTTGGCGTGGGCGTCGCCGAGCCGGACCCGGACGGAGCCCGTGGAGAGCTCGACGCTTTCGGGCGAGCGATGTACGCGGCAGGCGATGAAGCCCATCGCCGGCGTGCCGATGAACGAGGCGACGAACTGATCAACCGGCGCATCGTAGAGCTCGCCGGGCGTGCCGACCTGGTGGATGCGACCCTCGTTCATCACGGCGATCCGATCGCCCATCGTGAGCGCCTCGACTTGATCGTGGGTGACGTACACCGCCGTGGCAGTGACGGCGCGATGCACCTTGAGAATCTCGGCGCGCATCTGAACGCGCAGGTGCGCGTCGAGATTCGACAGTGGCTCGTCGAGCAGGAACACTGCTGGATCGCGGACGATGGCGCGTCCGAGCGCGACCCGTTGCCGCTGCCCGCCGGAGAGCTGCCGCGGCCGGCGATGGAGCAGCGACTCGATGTCGAGCATCTTCGCGGTGCGTCGAACGTGCCTTTCGATCTCTGCCGCGGCCATCTTGCGCCGCCGCAGGCCGAAGGCCATGTTGTCGTAGACCGACATGTGCGGATACAGCCCGTAGTTCTGGAACACCATTGCGATGTCCCGATCGGCAACGTCGACGTCGTCGACCCGGGCCCCGTCGAAGCGCAGCTCGCCGCTCGTCACGTGCTCCAAGCCGGCGATGATGCGCAGCAGCGTCGTCTTGCCCGATCCGGATGGGCCGACGAGCACCATGAACTCGTGGTTCGCGATGTCGAGATTGCAGTCGGAGAGCGCATGCACGTCGTCGTAGCGCTTCTGGACGTGGCGCAGGCAGATGCTGGCCATGGCATTCCGCTGGCGCGCTCAGGCGCCGGCGACGGCTCCTGAAGTGAGGCCGCGGATGAGCGAGCGCTGCACCGCGAAGAAGGCGATCATCAGCGGCAGCGTAGTGAGCGTCGCGGCGGCCATCATCCCGCCCCAATCGGTCTTGAACTGGCCCGTGAACGTGAGCACCAGCGCGGCGGGCAGCGTCTGCTTCTCCAGCGTCGTGACGAAGGTGAGTGGGTAGATCAGATTGTTCCACGCCTCCATGAACACGAACGTGCCGGTAGTGACCAGCCCCGGCAGAATCAGCGGAACGACCACCCGGGCGAGGATCTGCCAGCGAGGGTAGCCGTCGATCCGCGCGGCTTCCTCGACCTCGATCGGAACCGCGTCGATGAAGGTCTTCAGCATCCAGACCGCGAAGGGCAGCCCGAACGTGGTGAAGCCGACGACGAGTCCGACCGAAGAGTCCAGCAACCGGGCGTGGAGCAGCAGCAGGTACAGCGGCGCGAGCAGCACGACCAGCGGCAGCATCCGGAAAAGCAGGATGGCGTGACCGACGGCGCCGCGCAGCCGAAACCCCCCGCGCGACAGCGCGTAGGCGGCGGGTGTGGCGATCGCGACGGCGAGCACGGCGGTGGCGAGGCAGGCGATCGCCGTGTTCGCGAAGAACGACGCGAACGGCAGCGATCCTCCCCATAGGTTGCGATAGTTCTCCGATGTTGCGGCGTGCGGCCACAGCGTCGGATCGAGGCGGGCGGCCTCCAGCTCGGTCTTGAACGAGGTGGCGACCATCCAGTAGACCGGGGCGAGGCTCCACACGAGCGCGACGACGATCGCGACGCCCTGCACGATCATCGCCGTGCGCCGTCGCATCCGTCGAGCACGAGCCCGCGTAGCGGAAGCCATGAGCAGTCCCGTGTTCTAGCTCGCGCGCACGGCCCGCAGGTACGCGAGCGCGAAGGCGAGCAGCAGGACCAGCCAGACCACGCCGATCGCCGACGCGTAACCGAAGGAGAAGCTCTCGAATGCCTGGCGGTAGACGTATATCACCAGCGTGGTGGTGCTGTAGCCGGGTCCGCCCTGCGTCATCGCCCAAATCTTCGCGAAATCGTTGAAGTTAGCGATGATCATGAGGAGGTTCCCGATGACCAGCGCGTTGCGCAGAAACGGCAGCTTGATGGAGAAGATCATACTGAGGCCACGCGCCCGGTCCACTCGCGCGGACTCGATGACTTCGCCCGGAATGCCAGCCAGTGCGGCGCTCAAAAGCAGAAAGAAGAACGGCGTCATCGCCCAGATGTTGGCGACCATGACTGCCGGCATGGCGAGCGAGGAAACGTTGAGCCAGGAGACCGGGGCGCTGACGAGGCCGGAGGCGAGCAGCACGGCGTTGATGGCGCCGCCGTTCTGCAGATACATGTAGCGGAAGAGGAACGCGACGACCACGAAGGGCACCGCCCAGGGCGTGAGCAGCAGCATGCGCGCGAGCCGGCCACGACGACCGGCGACATTCTCGGTGAGGAGCGCGAGCACGAGGCCCAGGACGGACGACGCCCCGACGCTGCCAAACGTATAGACGGCGGTATTGACGAGCGCGTCGCGAAAGGTCGGATCGCCGAGCAGCTTCCAGTAGTTGGCGGCGCCGACGAAGCGCGCCGGCTCCGTGCCGACGAGATTGTAGTCCTGCGCGGAAAGCAGCAGCGTGTCGACGACGGGATAGCCGATGACGATCGCGAGCAGCGCGAGGGTCGGCAGCACCATCGGGTCGAGCCACGGCATCGACTCTGCGCTGCGCGGCGCCATCCGTGCCGCTCGCGATCTCGCCGGCGTCATGGCGATCGGACGGTCACCGCCGATCGAGTTGCTGCTGAATCGAGGCTGCGATCTTGTCGATCGGTTCGTTTCCCGTCACCGCCTGCTGGACGCCGGCCATGATCGCCGAGGAGCCCGACGCGAAGGCGGCTCCGTACGGGGGAGTCGCGGCCGTCGGGATGATGCGATCGATGAAGCTCTTGTAGATCGGCGTATCGAGTTTCGCGGCTAGCTCGGGGTTGGACAGGCTCTTCAGCGGCGGCAGCGAGGCACCCGGTCCCAGCGTGTAGACCCCGATCGCGTCCGGCGACGCAGCCAGATATTCCATGAAAGTCCACGCCGCCCTCTTCTGCTTGCTATCGGCGAACATCACGAGCTGATGGCCGCCTTCGAACGAATAGGCTTTCCCGCCGGCACCCACCGGCTGCGTCGTCACACCCCAGCGCTTGTAGAAGTCGGCATCCGGCATCTTGTTCGCGGCTTGGATCACACCCTGCAGCAGCACCTGGTCCCAGGTGAAAGCCACCTTGTCCTGGGCGGCGAGCGGACGGAACTCGCCGATCTTTCGCCCGGGATCGATGTAGTGGTTCTTGGCGAGATCGCGCATCCACTCTAGATAGCGCTTCATCGCCGACGAATCGGCGCGGCCCTTGTCGCCGATCGGCATGGCGCCGAAGGTGGCCATCCAGGGCCAGTTCGACTGCAGCGAAAACGGCCGGTTGGTCGTGTCGAGCCCGAGCGGAATCACGTCGGGCTGGCTCTTCTTCACCGCGGCGAGCGCAGTCATCAGTTCCTCGATGGTGCGCGGCGGCTTGTCCGGGTCCAGGCCCGCTTTGGCCATGATCGCCTTGTTGTACCAGAACCCGGCGGGCGCGAGCGTCCACGGCAGCGCGACGAGCTTGCCCTGGTACTGCAGCCCGCTGATCGCGTCGGGCTTCAGTTGGGCCTTGAGATGGGCTGCGACATACGCGCCCAGCGGCTCGAGCTTACCCGTTGCCGCGATCACGAACGTGTCGTTGCCCGCGAGCTGCGCCACGTCTGGCGGGTTGCCGGCCCTCACCCGCAGAGCGAGCTGGCGCGCGATCTCCGTGAAGGAGATCGCCTCGGTCTTGACGTGGATGTCGGGATGCGCCTTCTCGAAGTCGGCGATGACCCGTTCGATCGCTGGCTTGGTCGTGCCTTCGGCGGCAGCCCAGTTGGCGAAGGTGATCTCGATCTTGCGTTCGGCGGCGTAGGCGCCGTTGCCGGGACCCACGGCGAGCGGCAGCAAGGCAATGAAGAGATGGGTGAGCGTCCTGGAACTGGCCACGGAACCTCCTTTGGCGATCTGAGGATTGCGAGCAGGCATCAGGGCGGCTGCGGCGCGGATCGGTGGGACGAGCGGGCGTCAGCGCGCGAAATCCAGTATACGATACAGGCCCGCGCAGATGGTCGACCGCGACAAGAGTCCGGATCGGCTTCCTAGCCGGAGGGCATGTAATCCTTTGCCGGCGGCCACCTGCGCTGGTCGCTGCGCATCGAAGGGCACTTCCTGCTCCTGAGCGACGAATGTCCCGAGGTTCTCCAAGCATGGCGTCGGAGCAACCTGTTATGGTCACAGCTTGCGTTGAGATTCCAATGCCCGAGACGATCACCGCCTGGCAGTGCATCGGCTGCGGGAGGCTCGAGGCGCCGCAGAATTGCATCGGCGTGTGCCAGGATCGCAAGGCGGAGTTCGTGAGCGCTCGTGATTACGCCGAGGTGCGCTTTGCGCTCGAGGCGGCGCACGAGCGGATCGGGGCGCTGGAAGCGTTCTTGGGCACGCTGGTCCGCGCGGTTCCGAGCTCGGGACGCTGGGAGGAGGGTTATCGGGCGATGCAGGCGCGGGGCAAGAAACTGCTCGGTGTCTAAACCGGGCGGGTTTACAATCCATCTTCGCGGGGGGGCGCCTATTCGCGTGCGGCGGTCGCATCCCATCGAGCGCGCACGGCCCAGACCGATCACGGCAATGACCCGGCTCACTCTGCAGCTCGCGCTGCGCATCATCGACGGAGCGTTCGCCAAGGCCGCGGAGCTGCGCTGCGCGCCGCTCACGGTGGTGGTGCTCGACGCGGGAGGACACGAGGTCGCCGTGCAACGCCAGGACCGCTCCGGGATCCTGCGCGCCGACATCGCCCGCGCCAAGGCCTGGGGCGCGCTGGGCATGGGCTACGCGAGCCGGGAGATCGCCGAGCGCGCGCAGAAGGCGCCGGCGTTCTTTGGGGCGCTGGCTGCCGTCGCGCAGGGGCGCATGGCCCCGGCCGCTGGCGCGGTGCTGCTCTACGACGAGGAGCGCAACACCATCGGCGCAGTGGGCATCAGCGGCGACACGTCCGACCGCGACGAGGAGTGCGCGCTCGCGGGCCTCGCAGCGGCGGGGTTGAAGGCATAACGGTCCGGCGAAGCGCCGGCTCCGATCGAACAGCGGAGGACTCATGGAGATCAAGCGCATCGACCACTACTCGATCCGCACGCTGGACGTCGACGCGTCGCGCCGGTTCTACACCGAGATCATCGGCCTCACGGTCGGGCCGCGCCCTGGCTTCAAGTTTCCCGGCCTGTGGCTCTACAACGGCGAGCCTCCGGGCGATCTCGAGCACGCCAACGGCAACTATGGGATCGTTCACGTCATGGGCGTGGATCCCGACGAGCCGCAAGGGCTCATCGACACGGTCGGGTACGTCGATCCTGAGACCCTTCAAGGCGGCACCGGCTCGCTCGATCACATCGCGCTCTCGGTCACCGGCCGCGAGAGCATGGTGGCGCGCTGCATGAAGGCGGGTTTGAAGTATTTCGAGCGCAGCGTTCCGACGCTGGGGCTGCACCAGATGTTCTTGAAGGATCCCAACGGCGTGATGATCGAGCTCAACTTCCCGGCCTCCGAAGCGCCGAAGGAAAAAGACCCGGCGACCACCGAAGCGTTCCGCTGACCTCGGTGGCTACGCTGGCCACGCTCGCGCCGTCCACGCCGCTCACGCTCGAGCAGGCGCTCGCCAGCGTTCGGGCCCTCGTGCCGAAGCTGAAAGCGCGTGCCGCGGTCGCCGAGGCGTCGCGTCGCATCCCCGACGAGACGCTGCTCGAGCTGTGCGCGTCCGGCCTGATGCGCGTGATTCAGCCGCGCCGCGTCGGCGGCTCCGAGCTTCCCTGGGTGTCGCTCGTCGATATTGGCTCTGCGCTCGCGGCCGCGTGCGCGTCCACGGCGTGGAACTGGGCCAACTACGCCGTGCACCATTGGATGCTCGCGTTCTGGCCGGTCGCCTGCCAGGACGAGATCTGGGACGCCGATCCGGACATGTTGATCGCCTCGTCGGTGGTGTTCCCGGCCGGGAAGGCTACGCGCGCTCCGGGCGGCTATCGGTTGTCGGGGCGCTGGCCGTTCTCGAGCGGAGTCGACCAGGCCCGGTGGAACATGCTGGGCGGCATCCTGCGCGACGGCGAGCAAGCCGAGTATCGCATCTTCCTCCTGCCGCGCGAGGACTACCGCACCGTCGACAACTGGCACGTGATGGGGTTGCGCGGCACGGGCAGCAACGACGTCGAGGCGAGCGACGTCTTCGTGCCCGAGGCGCGCACGCTGGCGGTGGACGCGACGCGCGGCGGGGCGAAGCACCCGGGAGCCGAGATCAACCGCGGGGCAATCTTCCGCATCCCGGTCTTCGCCACCTTTCCGTATATGCTGACCGGCATCGCGCTCGGCATCGCGCAGGGCGCCTACGATGAGTTCCTCGCCGGCATGCGTGATCGCGTCGCCCGTTATTCGGGCAAGAGCCTCGCCGACATGACGGCGATCCAGGTCCGCATCGCCGAGGCCGGGGCGTGCATCGAGACCGCGCGCACCGTCATGCGCAAGCGCTGCGACGAGGCGGAAGTCCTCGCCGAGCGCAACGAGATTCCGGATCTCGCGACCAAGGTCGCATGGCGCCGCGACGGCGCCTTCACCGCGGGGCTTTGCGAGCGGGCGGTCGACGCGCTGTTCAAGTGCGCCGGCGGCGCGGCGCTCTTCGACGCCCATCCCCTGCAGCGCGCGTTCCGCGACGTGCACGCCGCCACCGCGCACATCTCGATGATCTGGGAGCCGCAGGCGACGACCTTCGGGCGGGTGGCGCTGGGGCTCGCGAGCGACAATCCAACGCTGTAGGGCCGAATTTCCTTTCGGCCATGCCGGGTCGGAATGAATTCCGCCCTACATGCCGAGGTAGAGCTTCCGCACCAGCTCGTTGTCGGAGAGCTCGTCGCGGCTCGCGCCCTCGTAGGCGATGCGCCCGTGCACGATCACGTACCCGCGGTCGGCGATCTTGATCGCCTGGTGGAAGTTCTGCTCCGCCATGAGCACGGTGAGCGCTCGTGCCGCCTTGAGCTCGCGAATCTTGTCGATGGTGTGGATCACGAGCAGCGGCGCGAGACCCACCGAGGGCTCGTCGATCAGGAGGATCCGCGGCTCGGTCATCAGTGCGCGGGCGAGCGTGAGCATCTGCTGCTCGCCGCCGCTCATGCTGCCGGCGAGCTGGCCCCGGCGCTGCGCGAGCACCGGAAACATCGCGAAGCAGAACTCGAGATTGCGGGCGAGGTGCGCGCGGGCGGAGCGGCGGTGCGCGCCCAGCAGCAGATTCTCCTCGACGTCGAGGCGCGGGAAGAGCCTCCTTCCCTCCGGCACGAGCGAGATGCCGAGATCGACGATCTCCTCAGGCCTCAAGCCCACGAGATCGTGGTCGACGCCGTCGATGGTGGCGACGATGCCGCCCGACTTCGGTACGACGATGCCCATGATGCACTTCATGAGCGTGCTCTTGCCGTTGCCGTTGGTGCCGAGCAGCGCCACCGTCTCCGCGTCGTTTACCTGGAGCGAGATACGGTCGAGCACCTGCACCGAGCCGTAGCCCGCGCTGACTTCGTGCACGCGGATGCTATTCGCCAAGGTAGGCCGTCACCACTTCCATGTTGGCGATGACCGACCTCGGCTCGCCGTCGGCGATCTTCCGCCCGGCGACGAGCACCGCGATCCGGTCGGAGAACTTCATGACCGCGCGCATCACGTGCTCGATCATGATCACGGCCACGCCTTGGTCCTTCAACCCCAGCAGCAGCGCGAGGATGTCGTCGGTCTCGGACGCCGAAAGCCCCGCCATCGCCTCGTCGGAGATCAGCAGCGAAGGCTTCGCGGCGACCGCGCGCGCGAGTTCGAGCTTGCGCATGTCGACCTGCGTCAGTCCTCCGGACGCCGAACGCGCCTTGTCCTTGAGTCCCACCTGCTCGAGCACGTGCATCGCCTCGTCGACGATCCGGTCCACGGGCAGCTTCTCGTGCCGGCGGGCGGCGTACTGAAGCGGAATGCGCAGGTTGTCGAGCACCGACATGCTGGCGAAGGGCTTGGGAATCTGGAAGCTGCGCGCGAGTCCGAGGCGCACGCGCCGATGCGGCGGCTCGCCGTCGATGTCGCGCCCGCCGAAGCGGATGCTGCCGGCGTCGTTTCGCAGCGTCCCGGAGAGGCAGTTCACGAGCGTGCTCTTGCCCGAGCCGTTCGGCCCGATGAGGCCGAGGCGCTCGCCTGGCGCGACCTCGAGGTCCACGCGGTCGACGGCGGTGAAGCCGCCGAAGCGCTTGGTAAGGCCGGAGACACGTAGCAGCGGCTCGCTCATCGGTTCATCTTCCGGCGCCGCCACGCCTCGACCCAACCGATGATGCCGTTCGGCGCCAGGGTGACGAAGAGCACCAGCAGCACGCCGACGATTAGCAGGTTCCAGGCCGAGGAGACGGTGACCTGCACCACCTGCTGCACGGTGCCGAGCAGCACCGCGCCGACGAGCGGCCCCACCCAGCTGGTCATGCCGCCGACCAACGGCATGGCGATGCTGTTGACCGCGTACGAGAGACTGAACACAGCGCTCGGCTCGACGTACGATAGGTAATACGGCAAGGTCGTGCCCGCCATGCCCATCAGCGCGCCGCTCACGGTCGCCGACAGGAGCTTCAAGCGCAACGTCGGCACGCCAGCACACTCGGCTGCGGTCTCGTCGTCGCGGATGGCGGCGAGCCCGCGCCCGATGAACGAGGTCTCGATCGCGCGCGCGGCGATCAGCGCGAAGGCCGCCATCGCGACCATCGCGAAGTACAGCAGGTGGATGTAGCGCGGCAGGCCGAACGGCACGTCGCGGGGCAGAATGATGTAAGCGCCGCGGGCGCCGCCGACGTAGTCCCAGTTGACCACGAACGTGAAGAGCACGACCGACAGCGCGAGCGTGGCGATCGCGAAGAACACCCCGCGCATGCGCAGCGTCAGGTAGCCCACGCCAAGCCCGAGCAACCCTGCTACTAGCGTGCCGGCGACAACCATTACCGGCAGAGGCAGTTGCAGCGCCTTGTGCAGGAACACGGTCGTGTAGGCACCCACCGCGAAGAATGCCGCGGATCCGAAGTTGACGTAGCCGGTGTAACCGCCGAGCACGTTCCACGCCGTGGCGAGGATCACGAATTGCAGTACCGTGTACGCGGCTGACAGGAAATAGTCGTTGGCGATCCAGCGGCTCGCCGTCATGAGCACGACGGCGACGGCGACCACGATCGCGGCGAACGTGCGGTTCCTCATCGTCCGAGGAGACCCGAAGGCCTGAAGGCGAGCACGGCGAGCAGCGTGCCGAAGGAGATCGCCGGTGCCCACGAAGGTCCGAGGAACGTGGCGGTGAACGACTCCGCCAGTCCCAGCACCAGCGCGCCGAGCAGCGTGCCCCAGATCGAGCCCAGGCCGCCGAGCACGCACACCGCGAACACGAGGCCGATGTACTCGCGTCCGATCGAGGGCTGCACCGGCTGGATCACGATAAGGAAGGCTCCGGCCACGCCGGCGGTAGCGATCGACAGCGCGAAGGCGAACTCCTTCACCCGCACCGGATTGATCGCCATCAGCCGCAGCGCGAGCTGATCCTGGGCGACCGCCAGCACGGCGCGGCCGAAGAAGGTGCGTGCCAGGAAGAGCTGCACGCCCACGACCATCGCGATCGACACGGCGAAGGGCACCACCAGCCGCAGCGGAAAGTCGACCGCACCCAGGCGCAGCGTCACCGAGGAGTACGGCGTCTCGACCAGGCGGTAGTCCACGCCGAAGACCAGTAGCAGTATGACTTCGGTGATGAACAGGATCCCGAAGAAGAAGGCGAGCCCGCGCAATGACTCCTGGCCCCGCCGCTCGAAGCACAGGTAATAGACGCGGTAGATCACGAGGCCGAGCGCGAAGTACAGCGGCGAGGCCACGACTGCCACTGCGATGGGATCGAATCCGGTGCGGTCGTTGACGATGTAGGCGACGTACGAGCCGACGATGATGAACGCCGGATGGGCGATGTTGACTACGTCGAGCATTCCGAAGGAGATCGAGATGCCGACGGATACCGCCGCGTAGAAGCCGCCGAGGAGGACCCCGGCGACGATGGCGTTGAGCACCAACGCCGTCGGGAATTCCATGGCGATTGCAGCGTCCGCGAATTCCCGGCGGCAGTCGGCGGAAATCTAGTGCTTTGCGCCGCCCTGGTACGGTACTTTCACGTCGCCCGTTTTATAGGCGGACGGATACAGAACGGTGACGTGTCCCGGCTTCATCCATTGCTCGAGGTCGTTGCCCGCGACGTCGTGATATTGCACCGTCAGCATGCGCGGCATCGACCATTCGCCGTTCTTTGCGAAGCGCACCTTGCCCACGAAGGTGTCGAACTCGTACTTGTGCATGTAATCGGCGAGCTGGCCCTGGTCGAGCGATCCTGTCGCCTTGATGGCCTGCTCGAGCACCTGCATCATCGCGTAGGCGTAGGGCGGCAGATAGAAGCCGAGCGGGTCGACGCCTTCCTTGACCGCGCGCCCCTGGTATTTAGCGAGGAACTGCTCCAGGAACGGATATTTCGCGGACACCTCGGGCGTGTACGACTCGTAGTTGACGATGCCATTCAGCAGCGGCCCGAGCTGCGTTCTCAACGAGGCGAATTGCGGGCCGACCAGGCCGCCGCCGAAGATGCGCGTCTTCAGGCCAACTTCGTTCACCGCGCGCACCATGCCGGCCGAGTCCGGAGGATAGGAAGCGAGGAACACGATGTCGGGATTGGTCGCCTGGATCGCCCGCACGATCGGAGAGAAGTCTACGGTGTTGGGCGGATAGCTCTTGTCGTAGACGACCTTCAATCCAACCCGCTTTACGTTCGCGCGCGCCCCGTCGAGAGCGAGCGCGGGATATTCGGCGTCGGCGCCGACCAGCGCCACAGTCTGGGGCTTCGGATTGAGCGAGGCCGCCACGTCGAAGAAGCCGCGCGACCAGTCGACCGCGGGCTCGGGCCCCGCCGGCATGATCTGAAAGTAGCGGTCGTAGTTGAACTTGGAATTCACGTTCAGCCCGAACAGCGACATGAACACCATGTTCCGCTGCATCATGATCGGCATCGCCGGCGCAATGACGTTGGTGCCATAACCGGAGACGACGAGATCGACCTTGTCCACGTCGAGCAGCTTGTTGTAGATGCCGGGCACGGTGGACGGGTTGGTCTGGTCGTCGTAATAGACGAGCTCCACCTTCCGGCCCAGAAGACCGCCCTTGGCGTTGACATCCTCGGCCCAGATCTGCATCGAGATCAGCGCCGCTTTGCCGTTGCCGGCGAGCGGTCCGGTGAGGCTCATGCCGAGACCGATCTTCAGCGGGGCTTGCGCCTGCGCGGCGGCGGTGAGCGCCAGCGCGACGAGGCCGGTTGCGAGCCAGCTCTTGAGTCTGCTCATGATAACGTCCTCCTCCTAAGGAGCTTTGGATGCTTACACAGCGGTTTCGGCGCGTCAACGCTCGTCGTCACCGCGAAAGGGGGATCTGTAGGGCCGGATTTGTCCGGTCAGCCGCGCGAATGAATTCACGCCTACTTTCCCGGCAACGGCGCTACATGGCTCAGCGCGCGGGCGCCGGAACCTGTGATCGATACCAGTCCGCGATCTCGGCGCCGGTCCAGTGCACGACGCCCGGCTGCGCCAGCACGTGGCGGTACAGCTCCTCGACGTAGCGGATGCGATGCGGGACTCCGGAGATATAGGGATGCACGCTGATCGCCATCACCCGCGGCGAAACGGCGCTGTCCCGGTACAGGCGATCGAACTGGTCCCGACCGCGGCGCAGCATCTCTTCGGCGGGATGGTGCTGGATGAGCATCATGACGATGTCGTTGATCTCCACGGTATAGGGGACGGAGACCATCGGCCCGTGCGCGGTCGAGACGTAGACCGGTTGATCGTCGAGCACCCAGTCGGCCACGTACTCAATCCCGGCCTCGGCGAGATGATCGATCGTGTCGAACGTCTCGGTCAGCCCGGGGCTTTCCCAGCCGCGCGGCGGGGCGCCGGTGAAGGCGCGGATCGATTCGACCGTTTGCCGGATCGCGCTGCGCTGATCGTCGAGCCTATGCATCGGCTGCTGGACCCAGCCGTGGCCGAGGAATTCCCAGCCAGCGTCCATGGCCGCGCGCGCGACGCGCGGATAGTTTCCGCATACGATGCCGTTGAGCGCGAGGGTGGGCGTAACCTTGAGCTCGCGCAGGCAGTCGTACAGGCGCCAGAACCCCACGCGCATGCCGTACTCGTGCCACGCCCAGTTCGGCAGATCGGGCAGCAGCGGCTGGCCCATCGGCGGCGGCAGCACCGTGCGCGGCATCGCCCGCTCGATGCTCCAGTCCTCGACGTTGACGATGGTCCACACGACCATGCGCGCGTCGCCAGGAAGCGTGAGCGCCGGCCGATCGACGATCGCCGAGTAGGGAACACGCTCGCGCGGCGTGCGGGGACCGTTCATGATTCGTCGGCGGGTCTGGATTTATCCGGACCCGGCTGCGCGCGAACCAATTCGCGCCCGCGTCTCCGCTTCCGCGAGGACGACCCGATGCGTAGCTCGATGTCTTGCAGCACCGGATCGTTCTCCCGCGCCACTTCGTTTTCGACCAGCGACCCGCAGCCGGGACAGAAGAACTGCCGGAACACCGGCCGGTCGTCTATGTAGCGGCGGTAGTCGCCGATGTTCGGGTTGGCCGCCGTGATGTCCGCGTCGCGGCGCACGCAACTGTCCTTGTAGTTGCCGGAGGGCGCGCCCAGATCCGCGCGGCAGCGCCCGCACGCGATGCGCGTGCCGCGCGCGTCCCGGCGCAGATCGAGCGCGGCGGTGAGATGCGCGACCACCTCGCCGTCCAGCCGCGGAACCTCGCCGTCCTTTCTGCGGTTCGCTTCGCGCCGCGCCGCCCGGAGCTTCGCCGTAGCATCTGTATCGACGCGTTGGCTGCCGCCGAGAACGACGCCGTAGATTGCTCTGGCCGCGGCCGGCGAGACGTTGCGGTCGGCGACGTCCGCGCGCACCCATTCCGGATCGCGCTCGAGCGGATCGCCGAATCCGCCGGCGGCCGACCAGATGACCGAATAGACATCGGTCGGCGCCTGCACGAAGTTCTCCTGGCGCAGCGCGAGCGTGACGTCGGTGCCATCGAGCTCCGCGATGTCGCCGGGCATCTCGCGCCGCGCGAAACGCTCGAGCACGCCGGTGTCGCGCTTGAAGGCGTAGACGTTCGGCGCGCCGGGGTAGCCGCCCATGAGGCCGGGCGAAGTGGGAATCGCGTTCCCCGACGACAGCGTGTCCTGCGTGATCGCGTCGGTGCGGTGGGGAATGAAGCACGACTCGGCCGAGAGCCCGCCGCGCCAGCGTCCCGCGCCGCCCGAGTCGACGACTTCCTTGCGGTAGAGGAAAAGCAGCGGAAACGTCTGCTCGGTGTGCTCGACGTTGGGCAGCTTGCAGATCGGCGTGCGCGATTGTCCCCCGGTCGAGATGCCGTCGCCGGTGGCGAAGGCGCCGATCGCGCCGCCGATCGGATCGACCAGGATGTAGCCGTAGCGCTCGCCCCATTGATCGATCCCGCGGAAGATCGTCGCCGGCCACTGGCTGGTGCCGCCGATGCACATGATGTCGCGGCGCAGCTCCGGATCGGAGTGGATCATCTTCGAGAGCACGTTGTACGCGGGGTAGACCGAGATCTCCATGGCCTGGATCGGCGCGGTGGAGACCGAGGCGGGGAAGTCGGCGCAGTTGAAAGTCCCGGGCGTTGGGTTGAACTCGACATGGCGCAGCGCTCCGCCGATGCAGAAATACTGGTCCCAGCACAGCAGTTCGTTCAGCGCGACCATGATCGCGCCGCGCCAGCCGGAGTAGGTGGCGTTCATCGCGCCGCCCTGCGGCGCCGTGCCCTCGTTCTCGAAGACGAGGTTCGTGCCGGTCTTGCGCAAGGTGAGCATCACCCGGTACGTCCCGCGGTCCCCGGGACGGCAGCATTCGACGTACGAGCGCTCGCGCCACACGCCATCCGGCAGTCGGCCGAGCTTCGTGAGGAACGCGGTCTCGGCGTTGTCGATTACCTTCTTCATCACGCCCTTCACGACCTCGGGTCCGTAGCGCCGGACCAGCGCGAGGATGCGATCGCGCGCGGTGATGTTGCCCGCGAGCTGAGCCCGGAAGTCGAGCGCGACGGCCTCCGGTTTGCGCGATGAGCGCAGGTACACCTCCTCGATGTCGCGGCGGATGGTGTTGCCCTCGACGATCTTCACCGGCGGAATGCAGATCCCCTCCTCGTAGGCGTTCTCGGCCGAGCCGCAGAACGACGACGGCGTGATGCCGCCGAGATCGTACTGGTGCAGGCAGTTGGTCACCCAGCAGAACAGCTCGTCCTTCCAGAACACCGGGCAGATGAGCATCACGTCCTGCTGGTGCGCCGCACCCACCCACGGATCGTTGGCGAGGAACATGTCACCGTCGCGGATGCCCGGGTTGTCGCTGCGGTATTCGAGGATCCACTTCACCTGCGTGTCGGTCACTCCCGACATGTACTGCATGTACGGGCCGAAGTAGACGAACTCGCCGTCCTCGGTGAGGATCGAGGGATTGAGGTCGAGCGCGTACATCGCGACCGGCGAGCCGGAGAGCCGCTGGATGGTCGCGCCGTGCTCCTCGTTGACGTGCCACAGCGCGTGGCGGATGACCTCGTAGGTGATCGGGTCGATGCTGCGCGCCCGGCTGCGTTGCAGCCTGAGTCGCGCTGAGATGGAAAGCCTCTTCGGCGGAATGTAGCCGGTCCGCTTGCCGTCGAAGGGATTCCTGGGCGCGATGACAGCAGCGTCATTCCTGGCAGGTCGGAATCTATCCCGATTCGCCGCCGCGCGGATGAATTCGCGCCTGAGCTCCGGCCTGCGCCCGGGCGACGATTTCTTGACGCCGGCTGTCAAGCTCGTCTCCCGAACATTATCTCGAAGTTCCCGAACGCGTCCACGGCGAGCGAGCGTCGCGGATGCACCACCACGGTCGTATCCGTGGTCTCGACCACCGCTGGTCCCGCGATACGGTTGCCGGAAACGAGCCGCGCGCCGTCGTAGACGGGCGTGGACATCGAGCGTCGGAGATCGGCCCAATGGATGGAGCGTTTCCCGAGCAGCGCACCGGCGCCGATGGGCGAGCGCTTCGCCGCCTTGGCGAGGCGCGGCCGCGGCGTCGTCGCGGAAGCGCGCAGCCGCAGCGTGACGATCTCGGTTCGGGCGTCGGCGTAGGACGAGCCGCGGCCGTAGAGCTGCTCGTAGCGCGCGGCGAAGCGGCGGCGCAGCGCGTCATCGAAGCCGGCCTTCAATCGCTTCTCGGGAAGCGGCACCTCCACCTCGTTGATCTGGCCGCGATGACGCATGTCGAGCGAGAAGTGGAAGCGCCGGCGCGCCGCCGCGACGCCGTCGCGACTCAGCTGCGCGTGCGCCTTCTTCTCCAGCGTTTCGAGCGTGCGATTCACGCGCGTGGAGTCGAACGGGCTCGCCTGGATGTCGACCTGCTCGTAGACGTGCAGGATGTCGGCCGAGGCTGCGCCGAACGCGCACCACGAAGAAGCTATCTCCTTCTGCGGGACGACCACCTTCTCGACGCCCAGCTCGTACGCGAACACGCCGGCGTGGGCGGGTCCGGCGCCACCGAAGGCGAAGAGCACGAAATCGCGCGGATCGTAGCCTTTCTCGACCGTCATTTTGCGGATGATGTCCGACATCTTGAATTCGGCGATCCGCGCGATGCCCGCCGCGCCTTCCATGAGCGAAAGGCCGAGCGCGGCGGCGATTTCCTCGACGGCCGCGACGGCTTTGGCGCGGTCCAGCCGGATCCGGCCGCCGAGGAAGTTGTCTGGGTTGATCGTACCGAGGACGACGTCGGCGTCCGTCACGGTCGCGGTCGTCGCGCCCTTGCCGTAGCACGCGGGCCCGGGATCCGCTCCGGCCGATTCCGGTCCGACGGACAGCGTGCGCGACGCGCCGTCCACCCGCGCCAGCGAGCCGCCGCCCGAGCCGATCGCGTGGATGTCGACCTTGGGCAGGAAGTATTCGTACTGCGCGACGTTGGAGACGAACGAGTACGCCGGCTCGTTCGCGAAGACGATGCCGACGTCGAACGACGTGCCGCCCATGTCGGTGGTGATGATGTTGGGGCAGCCCATGATGCGGCCCAGGTACTGCGACCCGGTGACGCCGGACACGGGGCCCGAATCGAGCGTCAGCAGCGGCGAGGCCATCGCCTTGTCGACCGACACCGAGCCGCCGGCGCACTGGGTGATCTGCAGCGGCTGCGCGTAGCCCGACGCCTTGAGCCGGCGGTCGAGGTTGCCGAGGTAGTTCGCCATCACCGGGCCGATGTAGGCGTTGAGCGCGGTGGCGCTGATCCGCTCGTACTCGCCCCACTTAGGCGCCAGCTCGACCGAGCACGAGACGAACACATGCGGAGCGAGGACACGGATCATCTCCTTCACCCGAAGCTCGTGCCGCGGGTTCTTGAACGACCAGAGGAAACACACGCCGATCGCTTCCACGTCGCGTTCGACGAGCCGCCGGATGGCGGCTTCGGCCTCCGCTTCGTTGAGAGCGACCACTACCTCTCCGAAGCAGTCGACGCGCTCGGACACCCCTTCGATGAGTCGCTTCGGCACGATCGGATCGGGCTTGCGGCTTTCCGGGAAGTGAACCACCTTGCGGATGTCGCGCGTGGTAAGGCCGCGCGAGCCGCGCATGATGTGGATCGCGTCCTCGTGCCCGCGCGTGGTGATGAGGCCGACGCGGGCGCCCTTGCGCTGTAGCAGCGCGTTGGTCCCCACGGTCGTGCCGTGGGTGAGCACCGTCACACCGGCGCAGAAGTCGTCGAAGGAGAGACCGAGCCGCTCGGCGGCGAGACGCAGCGCGGCCAGCATGCCGTCGGCGAAGTTCTCCGGCGTCGACGGACACTTGGTCGCGGTGATCCGGCCGCTTCGGTCGAGCACCACGCAGTCGGTGAACGTGCCGCCGATGTCCACGCCGACGAGGAAACGGCATCGCTGCCGCGCGTGGGACCGTGGCCGAGGCGCTTGCTCGAGTCGCGGAGTTCGCATCGCGGAGCGGTGTCGCTGCGGCGCTCGGAGCGTCAGGCCGATCGCGCGCGTAGCGCCGCGGCGCGCTGCGCCTGGAGCACGAAGGCCACCATCTGCCACACGATGAGGATGGCGATCAGGCCGAGCAGCGTACCGCTGATCGGCCGCGTGACGAAGGTCGTGAAGCTGCCGCGGGAGAGGAGCAGCGCGCGGCGGAAATTCTCTTCCAGCATCGGCCCGAGAATGAAGCCCAGGATCAGGGGAGGCGGATCGAGGTCGAGGCGGCTGAACAGATAGCCCACGACACCGAACGCGGTCGTCACGAGGACGTCCTGCAGGCTATTGTTGACGCTGTACGTGCCGATGCAGATGAAAAACAGGATTGCGGGAAAGAGCACGTTGTACGGAATCTTGAACACCGACAGCCAGTAGCGGACCATCGGCACGTTCAGAATGACGAGGAAGCAGTTACCTACCCACATGCTGGCGACCAGTCCCCAGAACAGCTCGGGATGGTCGGCGATCATGTTCGGCCCCGGCTGGATACCCTTGATGATGAAGGCGGCCATCATCAGCGCCATGACGGCATTCTCGGGGATGCCGATGCTCATCAGCGGAATGAAGCTGGTGCGCGCCGCCGCTTCGTCGGCCGCGGCCTGCCCGGCAACGCCTTCGACCGCGCCCGAGCCGATTTCGTGCTTGTACTTGCTCACCTTCTTGTCCAGCGCGTAGGCGGCGAACTGGGCGATCACCGGTCCGCCGCCGGGCAGGATGCCGAGGAAGGAGCCTACGGCGCTGCCGCGCAAAGCGCTGGGGATGATCCGCTTGAACTCCTCCCAGGTCGGAATGAGATGGATCTTGCCCTTGAAGGGCGATCGGTCCTCGCGGCTGTCGAGGTTCTTGGTGATTTCGGCGATGCCAAAGCAACCCAGCGCGATGCTGATCAAGCCGATGCCGTCGGTCAGGTACGGCAGGTCGAGGGTAAAGCGCTGCATGCCGCTGTTGACGTCCGTTCCCACCTGACCGAGCAGCACGCCCACCAGGCACATCGCCAGCCCATTCAAGAGGCTCCCGGTGGTGACGAAGCTCACGCACACGAAACCGAGCAGCATGAGCGCGCAATAGTCCGTCGGCCCGAACAGGAGCGCCACCTCGCCGAGTGCCGGCGCGAGCGCGGCGAGCACCACGATCGCCACCGTGCCGCCGATGAAGCTGGAAACGCCGGCCGTGAACAGCGCCAGCCCGGTCCTGTTCTTGAGCGTCAGCTGGTAGCCGTCGATGCAGGCGACGATGCTGCTCGCGTGCGGAATGCGCATCGTGATCGCGCTCACGCTGTCGCCGTACTGAGCGCCGTAGTAGATGCCCGCCAGCATGATCAGCGCCCCGTTCAGGGGTATCGAATAGGTGAGCGGCAGCAGCAGGCTGATCGTGGCGAGCGGGCCCAGTCCCGGCAGCAGGCCGACGAGGGTGCCCACGAAGCAGCCCAGCGCGCAGAACATCACGTTCTGCAGCGTTAGCGCGTGCTCGAAGCCGAAGGCGAGGTTGTGCAGGATCTCCATCAGTAGAGCGGCAGCTGCAGCCCGAGGAACTTCTCGAAGATCAGCGCCACCGCGACGAGGACGGCGACGATCTTCAGGTTGCGCGCGATGGAGTACGAGGTTCCGGCAAGCGAAGCGCAGAAGACCATGAAGACGATCCCGGCGATCATGTCGACGTATTCCGAGATCAGCGCGAAGCCCACGAGGCTCGCGGTGACGAGCGCGATGTTGCGCACGGTGAACGCCATGGCGACGCGCTCGCTCAGCAGCGAGCGCACCACGATGGTCAGGCCTACGAGGACCAGGAGCAAGCTCACCAGCAGCGGGAACAACCCGGGGCCCGCGCGGGCGAACGTGCCCATCGGGTAACGCAACGATCCCAGCCCGAAGGCGAGCGCGATCGCGATCAGGAACAGGCCTTTCAGGAGGTTCCTATTGTTCATCGCGTCGGCGGCTTTCCTCGTCGAGCGGTTTCCGCGTCAGCGTCGGATCTTGAGCAGCCGCGCCGCGTTGCCGCCTTCGATCGCCGCGCGCTCGCCGCGCCCGAGTCCCGGCACGGAAGCCACGAAGCCGACCGGATCTTCGACGCCCATGTCGTAAGGATAGTCGGAGCCGAGCAAGATGTGATCTGCGCCGTACTGGTCGACCATCTGCCGCAGCATCGCCGGATCGAACGCGATCGTGTCGAAGTACATCTTGCGGAGGTACGTCGAGGGCGGGCGCTTCACGACGGTGCGGCAATCGGGACGCACCCGCCAGGCGTGATCCATGCGTGCCCAGTAGTGCGCGAGATAGCCTCCCGCGTGCGGCAGGATCACCTTGAGCCGCGGATGGCGCTGCAGCACTCCGTCGAAGATAAGACGGCTGGCCGCGATCGTGGTCTCCAGCGGGTTACCGATGACGTTGTTGAAATAATGGTCCAGCAGCCGGGTGCCGTGGGTGAAGCCGATCGGGTGCATGAAAATAACCGCGTCGAGCTCCTGCGCCTTGGCAAAGAAGCTCTCCAGTCCGAGCGCCGGGTCGGTCAAGTCCATGCCGTTCACGCTCGGGTTGATCTCGACGCCGCGCAATCCCAGCTCTCTTACGCAGCGGGTGAGCTCGTCGACCGCGCGCTCCGCGTGCTGCAGCGGCACGGTTCCCAGGGCGACGAAGCGGTCGGGCCACGCGGCGACGATCTCGGCCAGCCGGTCGTTGATGGCGCGAGCGAGCTCGATCCCGAGCTCCGGATCGGTCCAGTAATAGGTCTGGTTGGGGGCCGGCGAAACCGCCTGAACGTCGATGCCCATTCGATCCATGTCCGCGAGCCGCGTCTCGACGTCGCTCAACTTCGGGCCGCGGTCGCGGATCTGCTTCACGTTGACTTCCCGGGTGAGTGCGTTGGCGAACTGCACCTGCGGATCGTACTGCGCGGGGTCGAGCGGCGCGACCCTGGCGGCCACGGACGCGTTGAGATAGTGGCAATGGATGTCGACCCGGAGCCTCCGGCCGCGGGCGTCGCGCACGGTTTTGATCGAGCGCGGCTTGGCCGCTGGCGCGGCGCCGCTGCGGCGCCGCCTCGGCGCGGCGTGGCGATGGGCGCCGTCGATGCAGCCGGGTACCGCGCAGGTGAACATCATGACGTCGGTCCTTTCCCAGTTCGCGGATGCCGCGATGTGCTCTCGCTCGATCCGAGCTATGACACGCCCAAGTGCTGGGCGACCAGCGCGTGGTCCCCGCGCGCCTCCTCGGCCGGACCGGCGAACACGACACGGCCGGTGTTGAGCAGCACGACGTCGTCGGCGAGCGAGAAGGCGAGATTCACGTTCTGCTCCACCAGCAAGATCGACTGACCCTCCTGCTTGAGCCTGGCGATGGTTCGGCCGAGCTCGGTCACGATCACCGGCGCCAGGCCTTCCGAGGGCTCGTCCAGCAGAAGGACGCGTGGATTGCCCATGAGCGCGCGACCGATCGCCAGCATTTGCTGCTCGCCGCCGGAAAGCGATCCCGCGTCCTGGCGCTGCCGGCGGCCGAGCGCGGGAAAAAGCTCGAGCACGCGCTCCAGCGTCCAGGGGCGCTCGACGCCAGGCCGGTTCTGCCGCGCGACCACGAGGTTCTCCCGGACGGTGAGGCTCGCGAAAACGCGCCGGCCTTGCGGCACGAAGCCCACGCCACGGCGCGAGATGGCCTGCGGCGAAAGCCGGGCGATCGGCTCGCCGTGCAGCCGGATGTCGCCGCCGCGCGGGGCGAGGAAGCCGATGATCGCATTGAGGCAGGTCGTCTTCCCGGCGCCGTTGCGCCCGAGCAGCGCCAGCACGCGCCCGGCGCGCAGCGTGAAGGAGACGCCGTGCAAGACGTGGCTCTCTCCGTACAGCGCGTCCACGCCGGAGAGGCTGAGCGCTTCCGAGCCCGCGCCGAGCGGCCCGGCTGCCGGTCGGAGTGGCGCCTCAGTGGCCACCGCCATCGCCGCCCCGATCGCCCAGGTAGACTTCGCGCGTCCGCGGATCGGCAACCACCTCGCTGCGCGTGCCCTCGACGATCACCTGCCCGTAGTGCAGCAGCGTGACGCGTTGCGCCAGATCCAGCGCGGTGTCCATGTCGTGCTCGATCATGACCACCGTGACGTCGCGCGCTATGCCGTTGATCAGCGCCTTGATCCCCGCCCGCTCCTCGCGCGACAGGCCCGCCAGCGGCTCGTCGAGGAGCAGCAGCTTCGGGCGCTGCGCGAGCGCCATGGCGATCTCGACGCGGCGCTTCTCCCCGTAGGAAACTTCGCCGATCGGCCGCGTCGCCCGGTCCTCGAGCCCGACCAGGCCCAGCACGCGCCGGGCCTCCTCGCGCAGGGCCGAGCGGCGTGCGAGCGGACGAAAAGCATCCCAGCGGGCGCGCGACAGGCCGAGCAGCGACAGGATCACGTTGTGCTCCAGCGAATCCCTGGGGAACAGCGTGATGACCTGGTACGTGCGCGCAAGTCCGCGATGCGCGCGCTGGTGCGGCTTCAGGCGCGAGATCTCCTCGCCGAACAAGCGCACCGATCCGGCGTCGGCCTTGAGCGTGCCGGTGACGAGATTGAACAGGGTCGTCTTGCCCGCGCCATTCGGGCCGATGATCAGGCGCCGCTCGCCCGCCGAAACCTCGAGCGAGACGTTGCTGGTCGCCGGCAACCCCCCGAAGGATTTCCTGAGCCCTTCCAGCCGCAGCGCCGGCGTCATGGCTTCGCCCATCGACCCCACCAGCGCTTCACACCCGGTACGACGCCGTCCGGCATGAAGATCACGATCACCACGAACACGAAGCCCAGCAGCATGTTCCAGCGCTCGAAATACGCGGAGACGTAATTCTTGAGGATCAGCACGATCGCCGCACCCACCACCGGCCCGGCGAGCGTTCCGGCGCCGCCGGCGATGACGCCGAGGAGGGCCTCGGCCGACGCGGTCAGCGAAAGCGTCGTCGGGTGAATGTACTTGTTGTAATAGACGAAGAGCAGTCCCGCGACCGCGCCCCAGAAGCCCGAATAGACGAAGGTGATCCAGCGCACCAGCCACACGTTGTGGCCGAGGGTCGCCATGCGCCGGGGCTCGTCGCGCGTGCCGCGCAGCGCTGCGCCGAAGGGCGAGGCGACGAACTTCGCCATCAGCCACAGCGCGAGGATCGTGATCGCGAGCGAGAAATAGTAGAACGTGGCCGGCCGGTCCAGACTCACGCCGAAGGGGGCCGGGCGCGTCAGCCCGGAAAGCCCGTTGTCGCCGTTGGTCACGGCGGCCCAGCGGTACGCCGTGCCCCACAGCACCTGGGTAAGCGCGAGCGTGATCATGAGGAATCCTAGGCCCGACGCGTGCAGCGCGATCCAGCCGAACAGCGCCGCGATGAGCGTGGTGAAGAGCAGCGCGAGCGGCGCGCTCGCGAGATGCGGCAGGCCGAGCCGCAGATAGAGCCATGCCGAGGTATAGGCGGCGAGCCCGATCCAGGCCGCGTGACCGAGCGAGACGAGGCCGCCGTACCCGACCAGCAGATTCAGGCTCGCAGCGAACAGCGCGGCGATGAAGATCTGGCTCGCGAGATTCACGTAGAACTCGCCGCCGAAGAGAGGGAAGCCCGCGAGCAACGCGCCCAAAGCCGTCCACGCGAGCCACTTCACGCGCCTTGCCTTCCGAACAATCCACGGGGGCGGTAGGCGATGACGGCGATCATCGGCAGGAACAGGATGACGTACGCGAGGTCGGGGAACAGCGCGGAGCCGAAGGTATAGATGAAGGCGATGATGAAACTGCCGACGAAGGCGCCGAGCAGGCTCCCGACCCCGCCCAGGATCACCACGATCAGCGCGAGCGGCAGCATATCCGCGTCGAGGCCGGGATAGGCGGACATGATCGGTCCGGCGATGACGCCGCCCGCGCCCGCCAGCGCGGCGCCGAGGCAGAACACGAACGTGAACAGGCGCGACACCGGTATCCCCACGGCGCGCGCCATGGGCATGTCGTCGACGCCGGCCTTGATCATCGCGCCGAGCCGCGTCCAGTCCATCAGCGCGTGGAGCGCGATCGCCGTGACGATGGCGATCGCTAGCACGACCAGGCGATACGAAGGAAAAGCGATGCTGCCCAGACGCAGCGGTCGCTCGAGCGCGCTCGGCGCGGACAGCGGGATGGGGTCGCCGCCCCAGACGATGAGGCAGAAGTCGGCGACGATGAACGACACCCCGAGCGTCACCAGCACCTGCCCCAGCGCATTGCCCGCCAGCGGTCGCAGAAGCAGCCGCTCGAGGAGGCCTCCGAACATTGCGACAACGACGCCGGCGACGAGCGCGGCGATCCACAAATTGGGTATGAGCCTGAGGATCGTCACGCCGAGATAGGCGCCGATCATGAACAGCGAGCCGTGAGTGAGATTGGCGATGCGCATCAGCCCGAAGATGAGCGAAAAGCCCGCGGCCAGGAGAAACAGCAGGCCGCCCAGCGACAGGCTGTTCAGCGCCTGGATGATCCAGAACTGCATGCTGGTAGGCGCGAATTCATTCGCGTGCGGCAGCGGCCGGATAAATCCAGCTCCACGCATTCCCGCTCTCGCGGGATGACAACCTCAATTCTCCAGGTTCTTCGCCGGCGGCCAATCGCGCGAGTACACCGGGTTCTTCAGGAACTCCCTCGGGTCGTAGGTCCAGAACTGGCTCACGTTTGGATACGTGTAGATCACCGAGTTCACCAGCCGCCCTTCCTTGCGCTCCACCTTGCGGATGTAGACGTTGCCTACGATGTTCCCGTACAGATCGAACGAGACCGGCCCGCGCGCCGTTTCCACCTTGATCCCGCGCAGCGCCTTCATGAATGCGTGCTTGTCCTCGATCTTGCCGTTCACCGCCTGGAGCCCCGCTTCCAGGACGGCGCCCTCGGTGTACGTGGCCGCGGCGTAGAAGCCGGGATCGTACTTCCATTCATTGCGGAAGCTGGCCACGAACTTCTTGTTGATCGGATTGTCGAGCTCAGCCGAATACCAGCACGACGTGATCGTCCCGAGAACCTCGTCGCCCATGTTGCGCAGCACCGCCTCGTCGAAGGCGGTCATCCCGCCGACGACGTTGACCTTGCCCTTGAGCCCGTACTCGTTGAACTGCTTGTACCAGCGGAAGCCGTTCGACCCGGCGAAGCCGAGAAAGATGCCGTCGATGTCCGTCTTGAGCTGCGCGAGGTAGGTCGCGTAGTCGGGCACGGTGAGCGGCGGGAACATCTTCTGCACGATCTTGCCCCCGGCGTCTTCGAACACGCGCTGGAAGCCCGCGCACATCTCCTGGCCGTAGGCGATGTCGTCGGCGATGGTCGCCATGCGCTTGTACTTGAGCGTCTTGGCGCAGTAATCGGCGAGCGGCTGGGCGCATTGCGACGAGGTCGAGGTGGCGCGCACGAACCAGGGGTTGGGCTTGCGCTGCGTCATGTCCTCGGCCGCGGCCACCGAAAGCGTGGGCAACTCCTGCTGGCGGATGTAGTCGTCGGAGGCGAGCGCCGAGGCGGTATCGAGCGGCCCGATCATGACCTGGATCTTGTCGCGCTCGACCAGCTCCTGCAGCTTGGTCCGCGACTGCGCGGGCACCCCCGCGCTGTCGCCCACGAAAAGATCGACCTTGCGGCCGGCCAGAGTGTTGCCGTGCTCCTTCAGGAACTGGACGAGCGCGCGCTCCATATCGATGCCGCCGGAAGCGAGGGGCCCGGTCTTCACCGTCATGAGGCCGAGCCGGATGGCTTCGCTCTGCGCTCGCACCGACAGGGATGTTCCGAGCGCGGATGCGGCGAGAACGCCGCCGGCCGACTGGACGAATCGTCTGCGCGTGAACGGCATGGTCCTTCCTCCTCAAGTCTAGTGGGCCGCATGCTTCGGTGCGTCGGGTTGCTTGAGCGGCTGCGAGCGGTCGAACGCCTCGATCTTCATGCACTCGGCGAAGATGCGCTCGACGGCCGGCATGGTGTCGGTGTTCACGTCGAAGTAGCCGCCGGCGAAAACCTGGCCGCAGAGGCAGATATCGGCCAAGCTCGGCGCGTCGCCGTGGCAGAAGCGTCCCGTCTCCGGTTCCCGGGCGAGATGCGCCTCGAGCGTCTCCAGTCCGAGCCGCGTCCAGTGCTGCAGCCAGCGGTTGCGCGCCGCCTCGTCCAGATGCATCTCGCGCTCCAGATAATCCCGGATGCGCGGCACGATCAGCGGATGGGCGTCGCAGGCCACGACGAGCGCGAGCCCGCGCACCCGGGCGCGGCCGCGCGGATCGGGCGGCAGCAGCGGCGGCTGCGGATGCGTCTCCTCGAGGTATTCGAGGATCGCCAGCGACTGGAACAGCGGCGGTCGATCGTCGACGACGAGCGCCGGCACCACGCTCTGCGGATTGATCGCCTTGTAGTCGCGGGCGTGCTGCGCGCCCTTAAGCAGATTGATGGAAACTTCCGGCGCGGCGACGCCCTTGTAGGCGAGCGCAGTGCGGACGCGGTAGGTGGCGAGCGAGCGCCAGAATCCGTAGAGTTTCATGGTTTGAATCGCTACTGTGCTTCGTTCTTCGACGGCACGATGGGCACGAGCACGTACGCTCGCTGCGCCGGACCGATGTGCAGGCTCGTTCGTCCGCCGAAGATGGCCGCGGGCCGGTCGCGCGGGTCGTCGTGCAGGAACGGGCCGCAGCCACGAAGCTCGTTCTTGAAATTGGATAGCCTCGCGCCAGTCGCGCGCTGCCACTCGTAGTCGCGCCCGCGCACCGTCAATGCGACCCTGTGCCCTGGCGGAACCACGACCGACGTCGGCCACAGCTCGACGTCGAGCGGCACTGCCTCGCCGGGCTTGAGCGGCTGCGGCGTGTCGTGCGCATGGTACGGCCGATAGTCGGTCGAGAGCGCAGGATCCAGCTTGCGATGAGAGGCGCGCAGCCACCCTTGCGCCACGGGCGTGTGCGGATCGATCGCGCCCATGAAGACGACCTCGCGGAGGTCCGGCGTGAACACTCGGAAGACGACGAAGAGATCGGCGTCCGCCGTGGAGGACGAGACGAAGAGCCGCGCCGCGAGCGGTCCGGTGATCTCGGTCTCGTGCTCGAGCGGCGCCGAGACGAAGGTCACGCCGTCGCCCCGCGCGTCGAAGCTCACGACCGAAGCTTGGGCCGGGGGCTCGAGCCCGAGGCGATAGCCGGAGCCGTCGAGGTAGAGCCGCGTCCAGCGCGTGCGCGCGATCGGCCACTCGTCCTCGTGCCGCTCGACGAAGCCATCGAGGTGGCGGATCTGCAGCTGCACGCGCGGCTGGCGCGTCCAGCCGTTGTCCGCGCCTTTCAGGAAGCAGTCGAAGAAGCGCTTCTGCAACCCGACGCCGTAGTCGGTGTAGAAGTGCGTCCAGTGCTCGAGCCCGTGCGCCTCGAGCCACTTGTGCGTGGATGCGGCGCGCACGAAGCCTTCGAAGTTGCCGCGCGGGTGCAGCCCCTGGCCGCCCCAGTTCGCCGCGGAAAGAAACGGCACCTTGATCCGGTCCCAACGTGGCGACCGGGCGCGGTGGTACTCGTCGTCAAGGGGATGCGCGCGAATCTCCTCGCCGAAGTCGCAGCGATTGCGGCGGAGCTCACGATCCGAGAGTGTCTCGTCGCCGCACACCGGCTTGCCCGTGACCCGGCTCTTCGGTCCGCGCTCGCCGCGACCGTACTGCACGGTGGTGACCTGCATGTCGTACCAGTTGGCCCAGAACGTGCAGAGGATCCCGCCATGGTGCGTCATGTCGCGATACCAGTCGGCGGCGCCCTCCCAGATGCACATCGCGGCAAGGTGCGGCGGTTCGAGCGACGCGACGTGCCACTGGTTGATGCCGTAGTAGGAGATTCCGTTGAGCCCGATCTTTCCGGTCGACCACGGCTGCGCGGCGGCCCACTCGATGCAGTCGTGCAAGTCGCGCGTCTCGCGCGGCGAGAAGTGGTCGATGTAGCCGGGGGAGCGCCCGGCGCCCCGGGAGTCGACGCGCACGCAGACGTAGCCGTCCGGCACCCATTTCTCCGGATCGACGACTTCCCAGTTCTGGTAGCGATTGGAGGAGCCGTACGCGACGTCCGGATGCTCGGCGACCATGCGCTGCCAGGCGCTGGGATAGCCGTCCTGGAAAGCGAGCCCCTTCGCATACGGGCCGTAGGTCATGAGGACCGGGTAGCGGCCAGGACCGGTGGCCCCGAAGACGTCGGCGCGGAGCACGACGCCGTCGTCCATCGGAATGGGCACGTCGCAGTCCACGCGCATGACGCCGGCCGCCGGCGACTCCATGGACCTCCTCCTAAGGCTATCGTGCGAGACCGCAGCGAACGCTGCGATTCGTTCTCGTTGTCGCCGCACATTTGACGCCTTGGTCCTGCACGTGTCAACGTAAGGCGAGTCGAGAGCGCAGGCGAAGGAGGCGGCATTGAGAATCGGTATCGCGGGCACCGGACGCATGGGCGTGGCGATGGCATCGAGGCTCCTCGAGCGTCGGCATTCCGTCACACTGTGGAACCGGACCCGAGAAAAGGCGCAGGCGCTGGTCGCGGCCGGCGCCTCGGTGGCGGCCACGGCGCGCGAGCTTCCGACCGCGAGCGAGGTCGTTATCACCATGCTCACCGATGCCTCGGCGATCGACGCGACGTATCGCGGCAGGGAGGGGCTTCTCGACGGCGAAGTCCGAGGCAAGCTCTTCATCGAAATGAGCACCGTTCGTCCCGAAGTGCAGAGAGCGCTCGCCGCGAGCGTCTCCGCCCGCGGTGCCGCACTCATCGAATGTCCCGTCGGCGGGACCGTCGGTCCGGCGAAGGAGGGCAGGCTCTTCGGCTTCGTGGGCGGCGCCGCTGCGGACGTCGAGCGGGCGCGCCCGGTGCTCGACGATCTGTGCCGGCGGGTGGAGCACGTCGGGCCCGTCGGCGCCGGCGCCAGCGTCAAGCTGGCGATCAACCTGCCGCTCCTCGTCTATTACCAGGCCCTCGGCGAGGCGCTGTCGCTATGCCGCTCCGTCGACGTCGATCCGCAGCGGCTGATCGACATCTTCGCCGACACCTCCGGCGGCCCGAACATGCTGAAGGTGCGCGGCGCGGCGATCGCGGCCACGCTCCAGGGCAAGGAAACTACGCCCGTTACCTTCGATGTCGATCTCATCCGCAAGGACCTGCGGACCATGCTCGAAGAGGCGACCGCGCTCGGCGTCGAGATGCCGCTCACCGCGCAGGCGCTGGAGCGCTACGACGAGGCGGCGCGCAACGGTTTCGGCGCGAAGGACGCGACCATGCTGCCGGTGTACTGGCTGCGCCGTGGCCGGGCTTAGAGGTCCCGATGAAGGTCGTTCCGACGCGAAGCGGCCGGCGAAACCGAGCGCTGCGGGGACCGGCCACCGCGAAGCGCGATCCGGTCGGCGTCATCGGGCTGGGCATCATGGGCTCCGCCATGGCGGCCAACATCGCGGCTGCCGGGTTCCCAGTCGTCGGCTACGACGTGCTGCCGAAGCGGCGATCCGCATTGACGGCGTCGGGCGGTCGGGCGACGCGCAATGCGGGCGAAGTCGCGCGCCGCGCTCCGGTGGCCATCACGTCGCTCCCGACGGCGGAAGCGCTGCTCGAGGTGGCGGCCGAGCTCTCCCGCTTCGGCCGGCGCGGGCAGGTCGTCATCGAAACCAGCACGCTGCCCATAAACATCAAGGAAGAAGCGCGCGAGGTGGTTGCGCGCCGCGGCGTCACGCTGCTCGACTGCCCGCTCTCCGGCACAGGCGCGCAGGCGAGGGTGAAGGATCTCGTCGTCTTCGCGAGCGGCGATCGGTCGGCCTATCGGCGCTCCGTCCCCGTTTTCGAGGCCTTTGCCCGCGCGCATCACTTTCTCGGTGCGTTCGGCGCCGGGTCTCGGATGAAGTTCGTCGCCAACCTGCTGGTGGCGATCCACAACGTCTCGGCCGCGGAGGCGCTCGTTCTGGGAATGAAAGCCGGGCTCGATCCGGCCACCATGGTCCGGGTCCTGAGCGACGGCGCCGGGTCTTCGCGCATGCTGCAGGTACGCGGGCCGATGATGGTAGAAGGCGACTACTCCGCCGCCGCGATGAAAGTGGGCGTGTGGCAGAAAGACATGCGGATCATCGGCGAATTTGCCCGCGGGCTCGACTGTCCGACCCCACTGTTCGCCGCCACGGCGCCGATCTACAACGCGGCGATGGCGCTCGGCTTCGAGCAAAGCGATACCGCGGCCGTGTGCGCGGTTCTCGAACGCTGGGGGGGCCTGCGGCGGCGCGGCTGATGCAACGCGACGGCATGTCCTTTCGGCGGCGCCGGACCGCCGTCCGGCATTTCTCGCCATTTATGACGATTGCATTGACCCCGGATTAGCGCTAGCCTCAAGGCCCCCTTTGTCATCGAGGCGCGAGAAGCCATGTCCATGTGGAAAGACAACACGGCCCCACGGCCGAGCCCTGTCCCCGCACCGGAGCCGAAGGAGTCGCTCCGGGTCGAGCCCCCGAAGCCATACACACCCGTGGCCGCTGCCGCTCCGGTGGCCCGTCCGGATCCCAACGTGCCGCGCAAGGAATCGTTGATCGCGCCGGACATCACGATCGAGGGCAAGATCGAAGGCGGCGGCAGCGTCCGTGTCGCGGGCAAGTTCAAGGGCGACGTCAACGTCCAGGGCGACCTCACGATCGAGGCCGGAGCGAAGCTCACGGGAAGCGTGCGCGCCGACAAGGTCACGATCGCCGGCGAGCTCGAGGGCAACATCGAGCAATCCTCCCGTGTCGAGTTGCAGCAGACCGGTGTGGTGACCGGCGATCTGAAGGCCGGCTCACTCACCGTCGCCGCGGGGGCGCGCATGCGGGGCCATGCCGACTTCGGGTGGGAGGACAGCGGTACGAGGACCGGCAAGGGCAACGGCCTCGCAAGTACGTCCTGAAATGAGCAACGCTCGCCCCAGCATGCCGGGGGCGACGCGCGAATGTCCGCACTGTCGGGAGACGGTTCTCGAGAGTGCGGCCGTCTGTCCGTCGTGCCGGCATTATCTGCGCTTCGAGCCCATGGCCGAGGCGGCGCCGGAGCCTGCGCTCACGCCGCTGCGCATCGAGGGCAGTATCCGCCATCCGGTGGACGGCGAGCCGTGGGAGTATACGGTCGTGGTGTCGATCCGCAACGATCGCGACGAGGAGATCGCGCACAAGCTGATCGGCGTGGGCGCGATCCATCCGAACGAGCAGCGCACCTTCACCTTGACGGTGGAGGCTGTCTCGACCAAAGCGAAATCCCCCGGCCGCAGCGGCACGCGGCACTGAGCGCTGCCGTCGAAGCGGCGGGACCGCCGAGCGATCCGCGCGTCCGCAAATCGCTGCGAAACAAAAAACCCCCGCGCGAAGCGGGGCCGACTACCAATCGGTCGGATTGTCAGGCCGCGGCGCGTCGCTGCGAGCGACGCCGGCGGCTTCTCTGCCGTCCCGCGCTCCTCGTCCCTGCCGATTCGTTCGTCTCGGTGTTGGCCTTCGCTTCCATCCGCGGCGCGGTTTGCCGCGATTCGTGCGCGTTCGTGCCGCCCAACCGCCGCGACCGACGCTGCCGGCGAGTGCCGTTACCGCCGTTTGCCTCACGGGCCGCTTGGCGAAACTCCGCCACCTCCTCGTCGGCCAGCCGGCGAATCTCCTGGAGACCTTCCTGCGACCGCCGGCCGAGCTCCTCGATGCTTTGCTGAATGCGATCGGCGATACCCGCGGTCTGCTGCTCGGCCGCGCGCGTGAGCTGCCATTGCACCTCGCTCACCGTGTCGTTGATCTGCCGCAGCGAGCTGAGCGCCTGCTCCAGGGTCATGCTGAACATGCCCTTGGTGCGCCCGTTGCCGACGTGGAACACCGGCGTGATATCGGGCGCGCCGAACAGCGTCGCGCCGTTGGCCTGCATCTCGAGGAGGCTGCGCGCGGTGTCGGCCTGGAGGTCCCATAGCAGCGCTGTGCCGCGCAAGGCGATTTCCGTCATCCTGCGGGCATGGTCGTTACTGCGTTGATAATCGTGTGCCACATTTCCGTTCATGACTCGATCCTTCTTCCGTTGCCTTTCGATTCAATGGCTCCCCGTAACCTATGTCCTGCGAAACGTGGGGAGTCCGTTGTGACTCGACCGGCGGATGAAAGTTTCGCAGGTGCAGCAACGCGATCCGATGACGCCGCCATCGCGGCTGGCCGCCCGGCGGGCGACGGGCGCTTCACCGCGACTCGGTGCTCGGTTCCATCGCCATGCCGCCGCCACACGAAACGACAAAATCGTCGCAGCCATAGGAGGCTGTCCTACGTTGGCCTCTGCGATACCGCCCGCTTAGCGATCCGCCCGAACTCATGTAGGATGCGCGCTACGAAGCTCGAATCCACGAAGGGGGATGGATGTCGATCTATCGCGAAAATCGCTACCGGCCGGACGACCTGCGCACGCCGAACGCCGTGAAGAGCGCGGCGGTGTCGCGACCGACGGAAGCATCCGAAGAGCAATACCGGCACTTGCGCCGGAACCAGCCGGTCAACACGCCGCTTCCCGCAACGCGCAGCTGGTTCGCGAGTCTGCCGACCGATCTCAAGCCCGCCGCGCTGATGGCGAGCTACGCGCGGATCGCCAATGTCATCGCCGCGAACTGGACCGATCCCAAGGCGCTTGCCGCCTACATGGATTCGCTGCTCACCGACCGGCGCGGAAACCGCCGCGGCTTCCCTCCGGATGTGCTGCGCGAACTCATGACGCTCTCTTTGCACGCACAGAACGTCGTGCCGAAACGGGTGGACGCAACGGCGTGGGGCGACGCGGTCCGCTTCGGTCGGCGGACGTCGCGCGGGGGCTAGTCCCGACGACCGCTCGCCGCGGGCCGCGGTCGTCGGGGATCGAGATCGGATTGATCAGAGTCCGGCGCGGTTCCTTCCCTTCACGGCGCGGTTGACGACGTTGATCGGCCATTCGCCGATCAGCACCCGGCGCACTTCGCCGGGCGCGCCCGCCTGCAGTCCGACCAGCGCCTGCTCGCTGTACCAGGCGACGTGCGGGGTGACGAGCACGTTGTCGCGACCGCGCAGCGGATGCGCCTCGGGGAGCGGCTCCGGGTCGACGGTGTCGAGCGCGCAGCCGGCGATCGCCCCGGCGTCGAGCGCGCGAACGAGGGCCGCGGTGTCGACGATGGGCCCGCGCGCGCAGTTGATGAGAAACGCGGTGCGTTTCATGCGCGAGAGCGCCGAGTCGTCGATCATCCGGCGCGTCTGCGGGGTGAGCGGCGGATGCAGCGAGACGAAATCCGCTTCGCGCAGCAGCTCGGCCAAATCGACCTTCCGCGCCGGGGGCGATAACGGCGCGTCCTGCACGAACGGATCGGCATATACCACACGCATGCCGAAAGCGGCCGCGCGCACGGCCACCCGGCGCGCGATGTTGCCGAAGCCGATGAGCCCCAGCGTCTTGCCGGATAGCCTGGACATGGGCTTGCCCGGCGGCACCTCCCAGCGGCCAGCGCGCACCAGCCGATCGTAGAGCGCAACCTTGCGGGCGCACGCGAGGATGAGCGCGAGCGTGTGCTCCGCCACTTCGTCGATGCAGTAGGTCGGGTTGTTGGTGACGATGATGCCGGCCTTCGTGGCCGCGTCGAGGTCGATCGTGTCGACGCCGATGCCGTAGCGGGCGATGATGCGGCACCTGGGCATGCGTGACATCACCTCGGCGGTGATCGGCCCGGCGTAGGTGTTGAGCAGCGCGTCGCAGTCGGCGGCCTCGGCGATGAACTCGTCCGGCGCCTTGGTCTTGAGCGGCACCAGGTCCGCCAGCCTACCAAGGAGGTTTCTCTCCACATCCAGCGATTCCCAGACGTAGTCGGTGATGACGACTTTCGCTTTGCCTGCCATGACGGATTGCCCAGCCTAAGGCGCGCGACCTTGCTGCGTGCCGGCGGACGATGAGGGGTCTTCGTAGATCTCGGCGTTCCAGCAGTTGGGCGGGCGCTTCCCCGCAAGCACCGCCGCGATGTTGTCTACAACCGCGTTAGCCAACGCCTCCCGCGTTTCCGCCACGGCGCTCCCGAGGTGCGGCGTTAGCACGACGTTGGACATGGCGAGAAGCCCCTGTTCGACCTGCGGTTCGCGCTCGAACACGTCGAGCGCCGCGCCGGCGATGCGCTTCGCGGCGAGTGCGTCGACCAGTGCCTTCTCGTCGACGATTGGCCCGCGGGCCGTATTCACCAGGAATGCGCCCGGCTTCATTAGCGCGAGCTCGCGCGCGCCGATGAGATGCACCGTCTCCGGCTTGAGCGGAGCGTGCAGCGAAACGAAATCCGATTCGCTCAAAAGCCGATCGAGTGCAACGTACTCGAGTCCGGAGGCGCGCTCGTCGGCCTCGGGAATCCGGCGCGGGCCCCAGTAGAGCGCGCGCATGCCGAATCCTCCCGCACGCCGCGCGACCGCGCGGCCGATCCGCCCACCGCCGCCGACGAGCCCGATGGTCTTGCCCCATACGCCGGCGCCGACGAGGTGCATCGACTGCCCGCCCGGAAACATGCCCCGCCGCAGGAGCCTATCGGCTTCGACCACGCGCCGCGCCACGGCGAGCAGGATCGCGAAGTGCAGGTCCGCGGTCGCCTCGGTGACGATGGGCGGCACGACGGTGACGGGAATCCGCCGCGCGCTCGCCGCGGCAACGTCGATGTCGGAGGGCGTGATCTTCATGCTCGCGACCATGCGCAGTCGCGGATTGGCTGCGATTACCTCGGCGTCGATCCGATCGGAAAGCAGGCAGAACAGGATGTCGTGTCCGCGCACCGCGTCGACCAGCTCCGGCTTGGTCAGGATGCGTACGTCGCTGCGGTTCCAGTCGACGTCGGCGAGAGCCTGCAACCTTTCCAGCGGGCGCGCCGGAATCGGTTGTGTGATGAAGACGCGTTGCAGGCGCATCAGCCCATCCAGCGCACCACGCCCGCCACGCCGTCGACCGCGAGCTGCACGCCGTCGGGAATGCGCGCCGTTGCATCGAGCACGCCGAACACCGCGGGAATGCCGCGCTCGCGGGCGAGCGAGGCTAGGTGCGACGTGCTGCCGCCGAGCTCGGCGACGATGCCGGCGACGCGCGGCAGGATCTGGCTCAACGACGGACCGGCGACGCGCGTGACGAGAATGTCGCCCGGTCCCACGCGCGCGAGCTCGCACTCGCATTGGACGATGCAGGCGCGTCCCGTGCTCCAGCCGATGCCCGCCGGGTGGCCGTTGAGACGAGGATGGCGCAGCCAGATCTCTTCCGTGGCCCGGGCGGGCGGCGCTTCCTCGACATACAGCGGCCGCGCCTGCAGCAGCTTGAATCCCGCCGTGTCGAGCGCCCATTCGATTTCGACCGGCATGGCGATGACCTCTTCCGCCCGCTGCAGCAGGCGGCCGAGCGAGAGCACTTGCGCGCCGGAGAGCGCGGGCTGAGGGATCCGCCCACGGCGGGTGCGGCGCGGCACGTGGGCGCAGCCGATCCGGTGATCGACGCGGCCGACGCTCGCGTGGCGCAATGCGCCGGAGCGCGAGAGGACGAAGCGATCCGGCACAACTTCGCCTTGCGCGATCGCGGCGCCAGGTCCCGGCGTCGCGGTGATGACCATGTCGCCTTTCGGCGTGCGGCTCAATCCTCCGCCGGCGGACCGAGCCGCGATCAGAGACTGCACGAGGACCGCCATGGCTGTATCAGCTGGAGTCGAGCTGTGCGTGGCCATGTAGCGCAGCACCCGCGTGGACCATAGGGCGGCCCAGCAGGACCGAACGGCCGTGACGAACTCGTCTTCGGTTTCGAGCCCGAGATAGCTTTCGAACTGGCCGGCGAAGCTCGAGCCGAAGCGGTCTTCGACCAGCGCCGAGGAGCGCACGACAGTGGGGCTTGCGCTTTTCGCGGCGAGTTTGCGCCACGCTTCGAGCAGTGGCTCGAGCACGTCGGCGACGATCGGCTGATCGAAGAAACCGAGTTTCATCGCCAGCGCCGCGCGGCGCGCCTCGCCCGGCTCGGGCGAGCTCACGCGAGCCGCACGGGACGCGAGCCCGAGCGCGGTCATTTGCACTCGATACATCTCAGCGTCGACGCAGAACCCGTCCGGGATCGGCAGGCCGGCGTGTCCCAGGCACGCGAGGTTGGCCGCCTTCGGCCCGAAGCGCTCGGCATCGGCGGCTTCGGGCGAGGTGATGGGGACAACGAGAGCCATGACGTCTAGTCCGTCATCCCCGCGAAAACGGGGATCTGCAGTGTCGGATCTATCCGATCATCGCCGCGCGCGAATAGATTCGTGCCTACATTCCGGCTTGCGCCGGTACGGCGCTCATCCCTTCCCATAGCTCGAATACCCCGGCATCGGATCGACCACCGTGATCTGCTCGACCGGAAAGTTGGAGATGATCTCCACGCGATCCTTGTGGACGATCAACATCTCTTCGATGCGCACGCCCCACTGGTGCGTCTTGCCGTGCTGGGTCTCCAGCGCGAACACCATCCCTTCCTTGATCTCCACCGGATGGTCGAGCGACCAGATGCGCGAGATCACCGGCGGATCGTACTGCGCGAGCCCGAGGCCGTGGCCCCAGAGGTTGGCCGCCGCCTGGTCCTCCTCTTCGTAGCCCCAGGCCTCCTTCGCCGACGGCCATTTGGAGGCGATCTCGCGCGTGGTCGTGCCGACCTTCACCGCCTCGATGGAGTCGTAGAGCCACTTGAGCGCGGTGGCGTAGTAGTCCTTCTGCTCCCGCGTCGGCTCCTTGCCCACGCAGTAGGTGCGGTAGTAGCAGGACTTGTAGCCGTTCCAGGTCAGCGCGGCCAAATCCATGAAGACGATGTCGCCCGGCTTGATGATGCGGTCGGAGAAGTTCCGCCAGTTGGGCCAGGTATTCGGCCCCGAGGAGACGATCACGTCCTCGACGTCCTCCATGCCCGGGATCGAGTACAGGAACTCCATGATGTGCGCGGTGACCTTGTTCTCGGTCAGGCCGGGCTTCAGGAACTTCATGCACTCCCAGTGCGCGGCGTCGCCGATCGCGCCGATCATGCGCATGCACTCCTGCTCGTCGGCGTTCTTGATCGCCCGCGCCTCCATCATCGGCGTCATGCCGTCGGCCCACTTGATCTTGGCCTCCTTGAACACCTGGATGATGTTGATGTCGACGAAGTCGACGCCCAGCGTCTGACCGTCGACGCCGCTCTTCTTCATCTCCTGCTGGATCGCCTTGGTGAACTTGTTGACCTGCTGGAGCGACGCGGGCCCCGCTGCGCCCTTGATCCAGGCGTACGACCAGCGGATGTTCTCCTTCGGTATCCAGGGAGAGTGACGGGCGATGTGCGCGCCCAGGTCGCCCTGCTCGAAGAGCACGGGCGGATCGTCGCCGCACAGAAGCGCGTAGCGCAGCCCTGGCTTCAAACGATTCCAGCCCGGCGTGAGCGTGCCGGTCAAGTAGCGCACGTTCTCGTCGTACATGCACAGCATCGCGCCTAAGCGGTGCGCCTTCATGCGCTCCCGCGCCCGGTCGAGCCGGTACTTGCGCAGCCGGTCCCAGTTGACGCGCTCCTGCCAGTCCAGCCCCGCGATGCCGAAATTCGCCATCTCTCTGCTCGCCTTCCATGAAATCGGTCGACTATTAGACCACCACCGATCGGCGGGCGCCAAGCTTCGAATCGCCGCATGCCGGTTGACCGCGGAGACCGATTTGCTATCGTTGGCCTGCGTCCCTTTGGACGGACCACAGGAACGACGCAGGCGCTCGCGTCGCGAGGACCGACCGTGGCGACGAGCCTGTTCACCGTGAGTCGATGAATGCCTGAAACGTTTGCATTGCGCGTCAACGGCCGCGATTGCGAGGTGCGGGCGGAACCCGCTACGCCGCTGCTGTACGTGCTGCGCAACGACCTCAAGCTCAAGGGCGCGCGCTTCGGCTGCGGCGAGGGCCAGTGCGGCGCCTGCACCGTGCTGCTCGACGGGAATCCGGTCACGTCGTGCGACACGCCGCTGTGGTCGGCCCCCGATCACGAGATCATCACGATCGAAGGGCTTGGCCGCGCGGGCGCGCTACATCCGGTGCAGCAGGCGTTCGTCGAAGCGCAGGCGATCCAGTGCGGCTACTGCATCGACGGCATCATCCTGGCCGCGGTGGCGCTGCTGCGGCGCGATCCGAGCCCAAGCGACGAGGCGATCGCCGCGGCGCTCGACCGGCACCTGTGCCGCTGCGGCACGCACGTGCGCATCCTGCGCGCGATCCGCGCGGCGGCGCGGGCGATGCGCGAAGCGAAGCCGTGACGCTCCCGCAGAGCCTCAGGAGCACGCCGCGCCTGGATCGCTGGGTCCGCTTCAATGCCGACCGCACCGTGACGGTGTTCAGCGGCAAAGTGGAGATCGGCCAGGGGATCGAGACGGCCATTGCGCAGATCGCGGCCGAGGAGCTGGACGTGCCGCTCGAGCGGCTCGCTCTAGTCGCCGGCGACACGACCCGATCGCCCGACGAGCTGTACACGTCCGGCAGCCAGTCGATCGAGGTCGGCGGCGCGGCGATGCGCCTCGCCTGCGCGGAAGTGAGAAGCCTGTTCCTTGAGGCGGCGGCGCGCGAGCTGGAGGTCAACGTCGCGGAGCTCTCCGTGCGCGACGGAACGATCGGCTTGCCGGGTACGGATCTGCGAACGACGTACTGGGATCTCGCGTCGCGCGTCGATCTGGCGCGCGATGCGACCGGCGCCGTCGCGCCGAAGCCGGTGTCTCAGCACGCACTCGTCGGTACGAGCGCGCCGCGGCGCGACCTCGTCGCCAAGGTCACCGGCGCGGCGTTCGTCCACGATCTCGAGCTCCCTAGGATGGTCTTCGGCCGCGTGCTCCGGCCGCCGTCGTACGGCGCGAAGCTGCGCGCGCTTGACTCGAACGCGATTCGCGCGTTGTCGGACGTCGCGGAGGTGCTGGTGAGCGGCAGCTTCGTCGGGCTGTGCGCCGAGCGCGAGGAGCAGGCCGTCGCAGCGCTGGAGGCGGCGCGGCGCGCCGCAGTGTGGGACGAAGGCTCTGCGCTTCCCGACACGACCGAAGCACGCGACTTTCTTCCGCACCTGCCGAGCGTGCGCTCGATCGTGCACCGGCGCGGCGAGCGCCCCGCGCGGTCGCTGCGGCGCTTCGAGGCCAGCTACTCGAAACCCTACGTCGCCCACGCCTCGATCGGCCCGTCGTGCGCGCTGGCGCGTCTGGAACGCGGACGGTTCACCGTCTGGTCGCACACGCAGGGACCGCATCACCTCCAGCGCCAGCTCGCCAAGGCGCTCGGGATCGAGCCCACTGCCGTGGACGTCATTCACAGGGACGGCGCCGGCTGCTACGGCCACAGCGGCGCCGACGACGTCGCGCTCGATGCCGCGCTGCTCGCACGCGCCTGCGGCCGTCCGGTGCTCGTGCAGTGGACGCGCGAGGACGAGCTCGCCTGGTCGCCCTACGGCTCGGCGATGGTGGTACGCATCGCGGCGGCACTCGACGCGGAGGGCCGCGTCGTCGATTGGGAGCACGAGATCTGGAGCCATACGCACATCGCCCGCCCCGGATGGGGCGAAGGCGTCAACTTGCTGGCTGCGTGGCACATGGATCCGCCGCTGCCCGTGCCGCTGCCCAGGGACGTGCCACAGCCCACGGGAGGCGCGGACCGCAACGCCATCCCGCTCTACGACTTCCCTTCACAGGAGATCGCCTACAACTTCATCGCCGAACGGCCGCTGCGCGTCTCGGCGCTGCGCGCGCTCGGCGCGTACGCCAACGTGTTCGCGATCGAGTCGTTCATGGACGAGCTGGCGGCTGCCGCCGGCGCCGACCCCATCGAGTTCAGGCTCCGCCATCTGACCGACGCGCGCGCCCGCGCGGTGATCGAGTCGGCCGCCAGCGCCGCGCGGTGGACAAGCGGCGAAAAGCTCGACGGCACGCGCGGTCGGGGAATCGGCTTCGCGCGGTACAAGAACGCAAGCGCCTATTGCGCCGTGATCGCCGAAGTGGAAGTCGCCCAGGCGCTGCGCGTGAAGCGCGTCTTCGCCGCGGTGGATGCCGGCCAGGTCATCAATCCGGACGGTCTGGAGAATCAGATCGAAGGCGGCATCGTCCAGGCGATTTCCTGGACCTTGCACGAGCAGGTGCGCTTCGATCGCGCGCGCGTGCTCTCGCGCTCGTGGGAGGGCTATCCGATCCTGCGCTTCGGCGAGACGCCCGAGATCGAGGTATCGATCGTGAGCCGCCCCGACGCGCCGGCGCTCGGCGCCGGCGAGTGCGCGGCGGGGCCCACGGCCGCGGCCGTGGCCAACGCGCTCTTCGACGCGCTGGGCGTGCGCGTGCGTGACCTGCCGCTCACGCCGGAGCGAATCGCGCGAGCGATGCAATGATGCTCGATCCTCGAACGTGACCGCCAGCCTCGAAGCCTACATTCCGCGCAGCCGCAGGCGATCGATCGCCTCCGGCGTCGCCATGCCGGATCGCGTCCGCGGGGCGGCGCTGTTCGCCGACATCTCCGGCTTCACCGCGCTGACCGAAGCCCTCGCGAAGGAGCTCGGGCCGCAACGCGGCGCGGAGGTGCTCACCCATCATCTCAATCGCGTGTTCCACGCCCTGGTTGAGGAGCTCGAGTCTCGGGGCGGCGACGTCATCTGCTGCAGCGGAGGCGCGGTGACGTGCTGGATCGACGGCGACGACGGCGTACGCGCGGCGGCTTGCGGGCTCGCGATGCAGGAAACGATGGATCGCCTCGGCCAGATCGCCACGCCGGGCGGGACGCGCGTGCGGCTGGCGATGAAGGTGGCAATCGCGGCGGGCAACGCGCGGCGTTTCGTCGTCGGCGATCCGGAAATCCAGCTCATGGACGTCCTCGCGGGAAGATTGATCGACGCGCTCGCCGTCGCCGAAAGGGGCGAAGTGGTTCTCGAACGCTCGGCGCTCGAATCCGTCGGCGATCGAGCGCAGATCCGGGAGGTTCGAAGCGACGAGACCGGCGGAGGCGTCTGCGCGGTTGTCGCGAGGATGACCGAAGACGGCGATCGGCCACCCGGCGTCCGACTCGACGACGTCGCGCTGCCGCCGAACGTCGCGAAGGGCTGGCTCCTGCCCGAGGTCTACGAGCGCCTCGTCGCCGGCCGCGGCGAATTCCTGGCGGAGCTTCGGCCGGCGTACCCCATGTTCGTCAACTTCGGCGGAATCGACTACGACCAAGACGAAGAGGCGATCGGCAAGCTGGACACGTTCGTGCGGCAGGCACAGAAGATCGTCAGGTCGTACGGCGGGAACCTGCTGCAGTTGACGCTCGGCGACAAGGGGGCGTACCTCTACGCGGTGTTCGGCTCGCCGATCCCCCACGAGGACGACGCGGCCCGCGCCGCTCACGCCGCGTTGGCGTTGCGGGCGTTGCCGGCCACCACCGCGGCCACCGGCATCAGGATCGGCATCGCCCATGGGCGTCTGCGCAGCGGTACCTACGGCCACGAGCGGCGGCTCGCGTTCACCCGTCTGGGCGACGCCGTAAACCTCGCCGCGCGGCTGATGTCGGAAGCGCTGCCCGGGCAGATCTATGTCGCGGAATCGGTGCACGCTGCGATCGGCGAGGCCTTCATCTGGGAAGCGCTCCCTGCCATCGCCCTGAAAGGCAAGACGGACAGGGTAGCCGTGTACGCGCTGGTAGGAGCGCCGCGAGCGGCAGCCCGTGCCGCCGCCTCCGACGAGTCCGCCCTGGTCGGTCGCACCGCCGAGCTCGCCGCGATGGTGGACCGGCTCGAGGCAGTGCTGGACGGCCGCGGCGCGATCGTCGCCGTCTCGGGCGAAGCCGGCATTCGCAAGTCGCGGCTGGTGGCCGAGGTCACAGCGATCGCTCGACAACGGGGCGTCGTGGTGGCGATGGGCGAATGCCAGTCGTACGGCAATCCGACCAGCTACTTCGTGTGGCGCGAGATCTGGTCGGCGCTGCTGCGCATCGACCGCGGGCGGCGCGCGCGAAAGTTACACGGGCTCTCCCCCGTCGGCGAACGCGAGCGCCGCCCTTCCGGTAAACACGGCGTCGCGGCCCAGCGCCTCTTCGATGCGCAGGCACTCGTTCCACTTCGCCATGCGCTCCGACCTCGAGAACGAACCGACTTTGAGCTGTCCCGCATCCCAGCCGACCGCGAGGTGCGCGATCGTGAAGTCTTCGGTCTCACCCGAGCGGGCCGACACGATCGTTCCGAAGCCTGCGGCCTTGCCAGCCTGCAATGCCGCGTGCGCCTCGGTCACCGTCCCGGCCTGGTTGGGCTTGATCAGCACCGCGGTTGCGGTCTTCTCGGCGGCGGACCTGGCGACGCGCGCAGCGTCGGTGACAAGGAAGTCGTCGCCGATGATCTGGCAGCGCCGGCCGAAGCGCTGTACGCACGCGCGGAACCCCGCGGCATCGTCTTCGGCCAGCGGGTCCTCGAGGGACACGATCGGATAGGCGTCGATCCAGCGCGCCAGCATGTCGATCATCGCCGCGGTATCGAGCCGCTTGCCATCGAGGGCGAGCGCATACTCGCCGTGGCGACCGAATTCCGATGCGGCGATGTCGAGCGACAGGCACACCTCGCTGCCGGCCTTGAAGCCGACCTCTTCGATCGCTCGCACGATCGCGTCGAGCGCTTCTTCGTTCGACGCGAAGACCGGCCAGTAACCGCCTTCGTCGGCCACACCTTGCAGCTTGCCGCTTCGCCGCAAGGCCGATCCCGCGGCGCGATAGATCTCCGCAGTCCAGTCCAGCGCCTCGGAGAACGTGCGCGCGCCGGGGCACACGACCATGAAGTCCTGGATGTCGACTCGCCTTTCGGCGTGGACGCCGCCGCCGAAGATCTGGACCTCGGGAAGCGGCAGCCGCACGCGAGCGCTTCCGGCCAGATGCCGCCACAGCGGAACGGCGTCAGCGGCGGCGCGGGCATGCAGCACCGCCATCGAGGTGGCCACGATCGCGTTGCCGCCGAGACGGCTCCGGTTATCCGTTCCGTCGAGGCGAGCTAGGACCGCGTCGATGGCGGCCTGATCGCTGGCGTCGCGTCCCTTCATCGCAGCGGCGATCTCGCCGTTGACCGCCGCGAGCGCGCGTGCCACCCCGTACCCGCCAAAAGCCTGACCGCCGTCGCGAAGGTCGACCGCCTCGCCCGTACCGATCGATGCGCCGGCCGGTGCGATGGCACGTCCGCTCGCGCCGCACGCGAGCGCGACATCCACCTCGACCGTCGGACGGCCGCGCGAGTCCCACACGCGGCGGGCGTGCACCGAGTCGATGCGCGTGTCAGGCATCGCGAAGCTGCCTCGCCCAGGCGTCGCGGACATCGGCCAGGGATGCGACAGGCGAGACGATGAGCGCCGTGGCGACGCGTCGCACGCGCGACTTGTCGCGCTCGGTCGTGACATACTCGATCGGCGACTTGCCGTCGATGCGCCCGAGCATGAGCGCGGGCAGCAGCCGGGCCGCGCGCCGCTCGAAGACGTCGGGCGCCTCCCAGGTGAGTCGTTCGACGTACGCATCCTCGAGCGCACCGTAGGCGGCGAGAAATCGATCCGTCGCCTCCGGCACCCAGATGCACTTGAGCAGCAGGTGGTTCAGGCAGAAGGCGACATCGAATGCGGGGTCGCCGAACCAGGCGCACTCGGCGTCGAGAAGGATCGGATCTCGTCCGCCCACCAGGATGTTCTTGGGGCTCACGTCGCCGTGCACCAGCGCGATCTTGGTCGCGAGCGTCTGGCGCGACAACGCCATGAGTGACTCAGCGCACGCCGGCTGCGCGCGCGCCGTCGTTCCGAGATACGGCTCGAGTCGAATCGCGTGAAACACGGCATCGTTGGCAAAGGATCGCGCCACGGGTTCCGAGTGAGCGGTCGCGGCGTGGATCGCCGCAACGGTGCGGCCCACAGCAGCGGCAAAGCCGATATCGACCCGGCCTCGTGCAAGCTCCGATTTCCACACGGGGAAAGCGCCCGGATCGAGATACTCCATCGCGAAGGCGCCGACGGACGCGTCGTCGGCCAGGATCGCCGGCACGGCGCCGGGGACGATGGCCCCGGCCGTTCTCATCCACGCGACCTCGCTGGCATTGCGACTGACCGGCGCGGTCCATTCCTGGGCGACGCGCAACCGGGCACGCGCGCGCTTCACGACGAAGACGCGATCGGCCGTCTCGACCTTCCATATGTCGGAGGCGACGCCCCCCGTCAGCTCGGTGAGCTTCGGTACGCTGTCGGGGGCTACCAGGCCGACGCTGCGTAGGAACGAGACGATCTCTGCCGTCGAAGCGGCCGCATCGGACGCAGCCGCGCGGAGGGTTCCGGACGGGATCGAGGAATCGCGTGTTTCCGATGGCATGTCCGATGGGACGGAGTGAAACGAGGCGGCCGCAACAGCCGCTGCAGCATCAATATAGCGCGCCACGGCCGGGGGCGCCCCGAAGCGTCGGGCCACTGCGCGGCGTGCGCGAACGCTTGGTCGATGCGGCGAAGCTTTGCCCAGGGCCAAATCGCACGCGGTTTGCGATAGATCAATTCCGGCATCCCGCACGACCCTACACTGGCCTGGCATCGGAGCCGCCTCCGGGGCGACGGTCTTGGCCGCCGCGGCGGTAGCTCGGATCGCGTTAAAGCACCATGGCCGCCCCTACGGAAAGGCCGTTCGAGATCGTCGCCCGCGACGACTACTCGGACGTCACCTACATGCTGGAGATTCGCCACCCGCTGATGGCGAGGGCGGCCCGCGCCGGCCAGTTCGTCATCGTCATGGAGCATCCGCACGGCGAGCGCATCCCGCTCACGCTGGCCGACTTCGACCCGGAAGCCGGCACGATCACGCTGGTGATCCAGGCGGTGGGGAAGACGACGCGCGAGATGCAGCAGAACTGTCGCGTCGGCACCCATCTCTACGCGGTGACCGGACCGATGGGCATCCCCAGCCACATCGGCAAGGCGCGGCGCGTCGTGTGCGTCGGCGGCGGCCTGGGCGTCGCGCCGGTGTTCCCGCAGGCACGCGCCTACGCGCGCAACGGCACGGCGGTGGTCGGCGTGGTGGGCTATCGCAACCGCGATCTCGTCTTCTGGGACGAGCGCTTTCGCTCGGTGTGCGACGAGGTGATCGTCTGCACCGACGACGGCTCCGCGGGCATCAAGGGGCTGGTCACGGAAGGACTCAAGCAGGCCATCGCCAGGTATCCGGACATCGACGAAGTGATCGCCATCGGCCCACCCATCATGATGAAGGCCTGTGCGGAAGTCACGCGCCCGCACAAGATCCGCACGATGGTGAGCTTGAATCCCGTCATGGTCGACGGCACCGGCATGTGCGGCGGCTGCCGGGTGAAGATCGGTGAGGGCATCAAGTTCGCCTGTGTCGACGGACCGGACTTCGACGCCCACCAGGTCGACTTCGACGATCTCATGGCGAGGCTTGCCCGCTTCCGGCCCGAGGAGCAGGCAGCGCTCAGGAAATGGGAAGAAAGCTGCCGTCTGCACGCGGCGGCCGAGGCCAGCGACCGCTACTGAAGAAAGCTTATGGCCGCCGCGAAGAAGAAGACCATTCGCACGATTCCGCAGGAGCGGACCGCGATGCCCGAGCAGGCGCCGGCCGAGCGCGCCTGCAACTTCCACGAGGTCGCGATCGGCTACTCGGTGCAGGACGCGCTGCGCGAGGCCGAGCGCTGTCTCCAGTGCCCAGACGAGCCGTGCGTACGCGGCTGTCCCGTGGGCATCGACATCCCGGCATTCATCCAGAAGATCGCCGACAAGCACTACCGCGGCGCGTACGACGTCATCACCGACACCAACCTGCTGCCCGCGGTGTGCGGCCGCGTGTGCCCGCAGGAGAGCCAGTGCGAGGGCGTGTGCACGGTGGGCGATACGCTCGAGCCGGTGGCCATAGGGCGGCTGGAGCGGTTCGTCGGCGACATGGCGATCCGCGACGGCTGGGTGAACCGCCCCTACGTCGAGCCTTCCGGATTCAAGGTCGGCATCGTCGGGTCGGGTCCCTCGGGCATGGCCTGCGCGGCGGACATGGCGAAGGCCGGCTGTGAAGTCGTCGTCTTCGAAGCCTTCCACGAGCCCGGCGGCGTATTGAAGTACGGCATTCCGGACTTCCGCCTGCCCAATTCCGTGGTCGATGTCGAAATCGACAAGCTGCGCGCGCTCGGCGTGCGCTTCGAGTGCAACACGCTGGTGGGACGGCTGTTCACGATCGAGCAGATGCTGACCGAGATGGGCTTTCACGCCGTGTTCATCGGCACCGGCGCCGGCTACCCCAGCTTCATGGGCATCCCGGGCGAGTCGCTCAACGGCGTGCTGTCGGCGAACGAGCTTCTCACCCGCTGCAACCTGATGCGCGCGCGGGACTTTCCGAACTTCGACACGCCTCTCGCGCCGGGCAGGCGCGTAGCGGTGATCGGCGCGGGCAACACGGCGATGGACGCGCTGCGCGTGTCGTTGCGGCTCGGCGCCGACGAAGTGCACTGCATCTACCGACGCAGCAAGACGGAAGCGCCGGCGCGGGCCGAGGAGATCCACCACGCCGAGGAGGAGGGCATCCGGTTCCACTGGCTCACGAGCCCGGTGGAAGTGCTGGGCGACGACAGGAAGAAGGTGCGCGGCCTTCGCTGCCAGAAGATGGAATTGGGCGAGCCCGATGCGTCGGGTCGCCGCCGTCCGGTCCCCATGCCGGGCAGCGAGTTCGAGTTCCAGTGCGACAGCGTGGTGTACGCGATCGGCACCAACGCTAATCCGATTCTCGGCCAGACGAGCAAGTTGAAGCTCGACAAGCGCGGCTACATCGCGACCGACGAGAACCTCGCGGCCTCGATCGCCGGCGTCTGGGCCGGCGGCGACATCGTCACCGGCGCGGCGACCGTGATCGAAGCGATGGGCGCGGGCCGCAAGGCGGCAAGAGCGATGAAAGCCTGGCTGGGGCTCCGCGACAGCGACGTGGTCTATGCCGCGCCGCCCGCCTCCGAGCGGCGCTTCGGTTTCGCGGCCGGCGAGCACGGCTACGCGCGCGTGCACCTCGGTTGAACCGTCGCGACAGACGAATCCACCACGGAAGCCCATGAGCGAAACCGCCGCCCCGCCTGTTCCCGCCGCCGCCGCACGCCAGCCGAAGAGCGCGCCGCCGCGCGAGGCGCAGACGCTCACCGAGCACATCGTCGAGGTGATCAGCGACTCGGGCGAGGGCGCCCAGCGCTGCGGCCAGTCGCTGGGCGCGATCGCGGCCAAGACCGGCAACGGCATCTGGACCACCGAGATCATCCCGGCAGAGATCCAGCCGCCGGCACGCAGCGTCGCCGGCGCGTCGGGCATCCGCATCCGCATTGGCGCCCAGCGCGTCACCAACGGCGGCGACGAGACCGATCTGGTCGTCGCCTTCAACGAGCAGGTGCTTCTGGGACGGGTGAAGGCCGGCGAGCTCAAGGCCGGCGCACAGATCCTCCTCGAGGACATGTGGCGCGAGCATCGAGATCCGGCGATCGTCGCTTCGTACGTCGAGACGGTGAAGATGCTCAAGGATTCGGGCTACCGGGTCTACGAGATCCCGCTCGAGCGCGAGTGCCGGGCGCTGGTCGCCGATCCGCGCAAGGGCAAGAACATGTTCGTGCTGGGCGTGCTCTGCAACCTCTACAGCCTCGATCCGAAGCTCGGCCGCGAGCAGATCGCGCTCACCTTCGGCAAGAAGGACAAGAAAGTCATCGAAGTCAATCAGGGGCTCTTCGATGCTGGCTACGCCTGGGCGGAGAAGAACCTCGACTTCAAGTACCGCATCCCGGCCGTGAAGAGCAAGCAGCCGCAGATCGTAGTCAACGGCAACACGGCGCTCGCGCTCGGCGTGCTCGCCTCCGGGATGGACATCTGCGCGATGTACCCCATCACCCCGGCCACCTCGGCCTCGCACTACCTCTCCGATGTGTTCGAGAAGGTCGGCGGCATCGTGCACCAGGCCGAGGACGAGATCGCGGCGTGCGCGTTCGCAATCGGCGCGTCCTACGCGGGCCGGTGCGCGGTGACGATCACCTCGGGACCGGGCTATTCGCTCAAGCAGGAAGGCCTGGGGCTCGCGGTGATGGCCGAGATCCCGCTGGTGGTGATCAACGTCCAGCGCGGTGGCCCTTCGACCGGGCAGCCGACCAAGGTCGAGCAGGGCGATCTCCTCACCGCCATCTACGGCAGCCACGGCGACGCGCCGAAGGTGGTCCTCGCCGTGTCCGACATCGAGGACTGCTTCTACGCCGTGCTCACCGCGCGCAAGATCGCCGAGACGTTCAACACCGTGGTGGTCGTGCTCTCCGACGCGAGCCTCGCCACCGCCCAGCAGCCGTTCCCGCGCCCGGCGTTCGATCCGGACTGGCTCGCGCCCCCGCTCGACCAGACGCCGGTGCCCGAGGGCCTGAAGCCCTACGACTGGGACCAGTTGACCGGGATCGCGCGCCGCTTCGTCCCGGGACAGCCGAACGGCATGCACACGCTGACCGGACTCGCGCACGATCGCGCGAGCAAGGTCGCCTACGATCCGGTAAGCAACGAGGAGGGGTTGCGCCACCGCAGCCTCAAGCTCGCGGCCTTGCAGAAGACGCTGAAAACCCCGCCAATCTTCGGCGATCCGGAGGGCGATCTTCTCGTCGTCGGCTGGGGGAGCACCAAGGGCGTGATCGAGGAAGCGGTGGAGCGCCTGCGCGCCGAGGGCGAGCGCGTCTCGTCGCTGCACGTCACGTTCATCCAGCCGATGCCGTCGGGCATCGGCGAGATCCTGAAACGCTTCAAGCGCGTGATCGCAATCGAGGGCAACTGGAGCGATCGGACCGACGAGCCGCTGGTCGACGCCGAGAACCGCCGCTATTCCGCGCTGGCGATGATGCTGCGCGCGCGCTATCTGGTGGACGTGGACTGCTGGACCCAGTCGCGCGGCCAGCCGATCAAGCCCGCCGCCGTAGTGCAAGCGCTGCGAGCGAAGCTCGAACAACCCGTCGCCGCCTGATCGGGAGAACCTCCATGACGATGCCGGTAACGCAATGCCTGCTCAAGCTCTACGAGGAGCACCACGACCTCGAGGACTACCAGGGCGGCGTGCCACGCTGGTGCAGCGGCTGCGGCGACAACGCGATTCTCGCGGCCGTGCAGAGACTGTGCCGCGACGAGGATCTCGCGCCGGAGCGCACCGTGTTCGTCTCCGGCATCGGCTGCTCGTCGCGCTTTCCGCACTACATGAAGACCTACGGCTTCCACGGCATTCACGGCCGCGCCTTTCCGATCGCCGAAGGGGTGAAGATGGCGCGGCCCGACCTCGCGGTGTTCGTCAACACCGGTGACGGCGACTGCTGCTCGATCGGCGCAGCGCACTGGGTGCACGCGATCCGCTACAACATGAACATGACGGCGATCCTGCACGACAACCACGTGTACGGGTTGACCAAGAAGCAGGCCTCGCCGACCTCGCCTCAGGGCATGAAGAGCAACACGACGCCGCGCGGCGCGTCGCTGAACGCGCTCAACCCGCTCACCGTGACGCTCGGCATCACCAACGTGTCGTTCGTTGCGCAGGCCGTGGACTGGATTCCCGAGCTGCTGTATGACATCCTGCGCCTCGCCTACCAGCATCGCGGCTTCTCGTTCGTGCGCATCATCCAGCGCTGTCCCGAGTTCCTGCCCAAGATGTTCGAGCCGTGGCTGCACGATCCCGGCAAGACGCTGCTGCTCGCGCACCAGGACGGGCTCGCGATCAGCCCCGAGCTCGCACGCACGTACCGCAACCAGATCGCCCACGATCCGGCGAGCATCGACCGCGCCCGGGAAATCGCGTCCTGCGAGGACCCCATTCCGGTCGGCATCCTATATCGCAATCCGGCCGTTCCGTGCTACGAGGATCTGCGCGGCGCCGGCCGGCTGCGCACCGCGGAGCAGATCCGCGCGGGCTTCGAAGCCGAGCTCGACAAGTTCACCGTGTGGCCCGAAGGCTCCGAGCGGCGGGCGGCGTGACGACGGATCCAGGCGCGACGCGACCGCAATGGACATGACACTTCAGTTTCCCGAGCAGAGACTGTTCTTCACCACCGGACGCCTGACCGGGGGCGGTCTCGACGCGGTCGACGGCCTCGGGTTGCGGCCGGCGGTCTTCGCCCGCTATCGCGATTTGACGCGGCTGCGCTACGACTACCCAGTGGTGCTGGTTTCGAAGGGCGCAGAAGCCGGGACGCTGCGCTCGCTGTCGTCGGTGGTCGACGCGCTGCTCGCCGAGGTCGCGCCGCGCGGACTCGAAGGCGAGCGCCTGCGCCGGAACGTGCTGCGCCTCGAGCGCGAGATCCGCACGATGGCGGCCGAGCACTCCGGAGCGCTCTCGGAGATGTGGAACGACGCGGCAGCCCGAGTCCCCGCGTCCGGCGATCCGGCCGCGAGGGAAGTGCTCACGCACGTTGCCGAAAAGCTCGCGCTCGACGGAGAAGTGATCGACTGCGGCGCGGCGGCGGCGAGGCAGGTCGCCGAGCACCTCTGGCAGGCCGCGCAGCAGCGCCAAGGCGCTGCGCTCCGCGCCACGGTCGATCGGCTCGTCGTGCGGCTGTCCGACATCCTGCGGGCTGCTTTCCTGCACTCGGAGGCCGGCCAGCGGCCCGAGGCGCTCCGCGCCGCACTCGGCGGCTCGCATCGCGACGCGTTCGATTTCGCAGCGATGTCGAGGCTTGTCGGGCGCAACGCGCCGAAGGACGAGCTCGCGCCGGGTCGCCGCGCGCGCATCGAGCGCACGCTCGCGGTGCTGAAATCGCAGCGCTTCTTCGCCGATCCGCGCCTGCCGGCCGAAGAGCAGCGAGCCTTCGGTTTCCGCTTCGACACCTGCGCGGCGGCGGCGGAGGCGTTCCGCGCTCGTCTGCCGGAGCTCGCGGAAGTCGTCAAGGCCATGGCGATCGCCGAGCTCGAAGCGGAGGGCCGCTACGTCGAGCGCGAGCACGACGCCTTCTTCGACGGCTTCGACACGCATGCCCTGTCGGCCGAGGACCTCGCGCTCTTCCCCGACTATCTGGTCTGCATTCCTTCGGTCGGCAACGACGCGCCCGGGAACGCGGGACTGATGGACCTCCTGTCGGCCGGGCTGCCGGTGAAGGTGCTGGTCGAGTCCGCCGATCTGCTCGAGGAGGCTGCCGCCGGCGCCGGCCACTTCGCCTTCGGAGTGCGCAGCACGCGCCTCGCCAACACCGCCACGGGGCTCGGAGGCGTGTTCGTCGTCCAGGCGCCGGGCTCGCATCTCTACGCGCTGCGCGACCGGCTCGAGCGCGCGTTCGCCCATCGCGGAGCGGCGCTGCTGGCCGTCTATTCGGGAAGCGGAGGATCGAGCGGCATCGCACCGTATCTCACCGCCGCGGCTGCGGTGGAAGCGCGCGCCTATCCCGCCTTCGTCTACGATCCCTACGCCGGCGACAACCAGGCGGCGCGCTTCGCGCTCGCCGACAATCCGCAGGCCGAGGCCGATTGGCCCGTGGGCGCGCTCGAATACGCCGACGAGAATCAGCAGCGCCGGATCGAGGATACCGCGTTCACGCTGGCCGATTTCGCACTGTGCGACGGGCGCTACGCGCGACACTTCGCACGCGTTCCGCGCGAGCGCTGGAACGGCGCGCTCGTGCCGGCCGACGAATGGCTTGCCGCCGATGCGGCAAAGCAGGCGCGGACGCTGCCGATGCTGCTCGCCGTCGACGCCGACGACGTCCTGCAGCGCGTAATCGTGGACGCCAAGCTCATGCAGATGGCGGCGCGCGTGCGCACGTTCTGGCACCGCCTGCAGGAGCAAGGGGGGATCCACAATTCGCATGCCGAGATCCTGCTGGCGCGCGAGAAAGCGAAGTGGGACGCGGAGCGCGCCCGGGAGCGCGAGGAGACGAAGACGAGCGCAGCGCGGGTCGAGCCAACGGTCGCGACGCCCGCCGCGGCTTCACCGCCGCAGGCGAGCCCACCGCCGCAGACAGCCGACGAGAAGCCCGCGCGCGACCCGAACGAAGCGTGGATCGAGACCGCGCGCTGCCCGAGCTGCAACGAGTGCCAGACGATCAACGACCGGATGTTCAAGTACAACGACAACAAGCAGGCCTACATCGCCGACATCACCGCCGGCACGTACCGCGAGCTGGTCGAGGCGGCGGAGGCGTGCCAGGTCGCGATCATCCATCCGGGCACGCCGCGCAACCCGGACGAGCCGGGGCTCGCCGAGCTGCTCGAGCGCGCGAAGCCGTTTCTCTGACGCCGGCCGGGCGCCGCCGGCCAGCGGTGCGCCGAATTCCTTTATCATGGCGCGTACCATCCCGGAGGATTCCCATGCTCGTGCGCGTCATCGTGGTCTCGCTCGCCCTTGTCGCCGCGCAGGCGGCTCAGGCCCAGGACTCCCGGCTCGATGACGTTGCCAAGCGCGGCGCGTTGCGCGTGTGCACGCCCGGCGACTACAAACCGTTCGCTCTTGCCAAGGCCGACGGCACGTTCGAAGGCCTCGACGTCGATCTCGTGCAGTCGATCGCCAAGTCGCTCGGCGTGGAGGCGAAGTTCGTCAAGACCACCTGGCCTAAGCTCATGGACGACTTCGTCGACAAGTGCGACATCGCGGTGGGCGGCATCTCGGTCACGCTCGAGCGTCAGAAGCGCGCGTTCTTCTCCAGTCCCTACATGGTCAACGGCAAGGCGCCGATCACCAAATGCGAGAACGCCGCGAAGTTCCAGACGATCGCCGACATCGACAAGCCCGGCGTCACGGTGATCGAGAATCCCGGCGGCAGCAACGAGCGCTTCGCCCGTGCCAATTTCAAGCAGGCGAAGATCGTGATCTTCGACGACAACACCAGGATCTTCGACGAGATCCTCAAGGGCAACGCCGACGTGATGATTTCGGAATCGGTCGAGGCCATCGTGCAGTCGAAGCTGCATCCCGGGCTCTGCGCCGTCAATCCCGACAAGCCGCTGCAGTACGGGGAGATGGCGTATCTCATTCCGCGCGGCGACGCCACGTTCAAGGCCTGGGTGGACCAGTGGCTGCACCTCGCGAAGGCGACCGGGGAATACGACCGGACCGTGGCCGCCTGGCTGAGATAGCGCTGGCGCCTGCCGGAGCGGCGGGACCAACCCTCGCGGTCGAGGGTGGCAATCCCGAGATCGTCTACCTTGCCACCGAAGGCGGCGCCAACGGACCGAGCTTCTTCACGTCGGGCGTGCCGGACGGCACGCTCTGCAACACGACCTGCGCCCGGCTCGCGGGCGAAGCGAGCCTGTGGCGCGGCGACTTCAGCGACTTCGAATCTACCGGCGCGGCGCAATGGACGTCGCTGCCGGACCCGCCGATCCCGCCGACACGACGGCGAGCGGCAACACGTTCGTGGCCTCGAAGGCGACGAGCTCGGGCTTTCTCGTGTTCTTTTCCGACAACAGCCACCTGCACGTCGCGGCGGGCGTGCCGACGGGCGCGAAGTCGTGGCATCGGCTCGACGGCTGGGACATCTCCACGACGCATCAGGCGGGCCACGGCAATCAGCTTGTGCACGTCGACCCTCACGGGATCGCGTTCACGCCCGACTTCGAGATCGCGCTTGAATCGGCCGCGCCCGATCCGCCCTATGACCAGAACGCGCTGCTGCAGCAGTTCGTCGCCGGAACGATCTGGCTGGCCAACGACGGCGGCGTCCAGTGGAGCGAGGACGGCGGCCAGAGCTTCAACCTGGCGCTCGGCCTGGCGACGCTCGACCCGGTCAACATCGCGGGATTGTTCGGGGGCGCAACACCGGCGCTGTATTTCGGCTGCGGCGACAACGACGAATTCTTCAGCCTCGACGGCGGCGCGAACTGGGGCGATCCGCGAGAGGGTTGCGGCGACTGCGACTGCTGGTTCGCCGACGTCGCGCAAACGAACCAGGTCATGCAATTCCTGCCGCGGCGGAGCCCTGGATCCATCTCGGTGATCACGAATCCCGACCCCGCGAAGTATCCCGATCCGAGCCTGCGCGCCCAGAAAATCTACGTGCCGTCGCCGCGCAAGCTCGTCCCGGGCGATCCGACTGCCGCGCCGCCCGTTCGGACAAGCTGGTGCCGTACGCCACCTCGGGACTGGTGCTGCGCGGCCTTCGCCCGCTGATCCGCACGCTCGCCACCGAGCTACCCATGCCCGGCGGCGACTACGTATTCATCCACCAAACGCTCGACGGCGAGTCGAACGTGGTGCGAACGATGGCGATCTCGTCGATCGCGACGGTCGACGACTGGATCAATCCGGCGAGCGCCACCAAGATCGGCCCACAGCTGCCGAAGAACGTCGACATCGTCCAGCCCTCCGGAGGGCACCTCGTCACGGCGTTCTACGTCGGCGATTCATCGGGGACCGTGTACAAGCTCAGCTCGGACGAATCGGCCTGGGACGAGATCTGTACCGGAGCGCTGCGCTGGTTCGTCGATCCGTTCGATCCGGACAATGTCTACGTCCTCGACTACGGCGGAGTGAAGGTATCGGTCGACGGCGGCGAGAGCTTCCCGGCCGATTTCTGGCTCAGCTATGTCGCGACCGCGGGCGGCAAGCTCAGAATCGGCAAGTCGACCCTCCAGGACATGCTGTTCATGCGGGGCGAGCGGGCGACGCGCTTCGCCTTGGGCACCGCGGGTGTGTTCTGGACGGCGGACCTGGGCGTGCAGTGGTACACCCTGCTCAACTCCTTCGCGCTGCCCGGCCGGCCGGAGTCCGGATTCTTCGATCCGCTGACGGACCCGCATGACCGCGCGCTTTACGTCGAGTGCGAGGGTCGGAGCATCCTGCGCATCGGTGGAATACCCGAGCAACCGCCGTTCCAGCCCCCGCCTCCGCCGCGCGACCTCATGGAGTTCGCCGCGATCCTCGTCGAGGCATAGCGCGCCTTAGCCCGGCGCTGGCGCCGCATCAGCCCGGCGTCGCGCCAGGCTCGTAGAAGCGATACGGACCGTCGTAGTCCCCCAGCACGGCGGCATACGTCGTGAAACCCTCGCCCTCGCTCCAGCGGTGCAGCAGATAGCCGGGCGGCTCCATCACGAAGGAGGCCGGCGCACCGGCGGCGAAGTCCAGGGCGACCTGATGCGCGGGGCTCGGGCAGGTGACGGCGAGCGTCCCGCCGAAGCGCTGGACGATGGTGCGGTGCACATGGCCGCACAGGATGCGCTCCACGTTGGGATGGCGGCGGATGATCGGCTCCAGGGGATGCGCCGTTTCGAGCCCGACGACGTCCATGTATTCGATCCCCGTGGCGAACGGAGGATGGTGCATCAGGATAACCACCGGCGCCGGCGAGGCGTAGACGAGCGCCTCCTCGAGCCAGGCGAGCCGCGCCTCGCACAGCCGGCCGCCGCCTTCGCCCGGCAGCAGCGTGTCGAGCGCGATCAGACGCATCGGCCCCACGCTCGTCGCGTACTGCACGAAACCGGCTCCGTCGTCGACGGGCGCGGCGTCCGGGAACGCCCGTCGCAGCGCCGCGCGGTCGTCGTGATTGCCCGGGATGACGTAGATCGGCACCGCGAGCGGCGCGAGCAGCGTCCGGGCGTGCGCGTATTCCTCCTCGGAGCCGCGGTCGACGAGATCGCCGGTGATGACGATCGCATCCGGCCGAGGCTCCAGCCGGGCGATGTCGGACACACAGCGGCGGACGTAGGACTCCGTGTCGACGCGCCGATAGGCGAGCTCGCCGGGGCGGCGCACGTGCAGGTCGGAGAGCTGGCAGATCAACACGTCCGCGAGCATACCGCACGCGCCGCCGCCGGCTTGAGGGTGACGCCGCGCAACAATTTGGCCATCGCCCCATCAAAGATATATATCGCAGAAGCCCCAGGAGGCTGTCATGACGACATCGAGCGCCCGCCTGGCGGAGCTCCCCGCGACCGAACAGCGCCGTCAGCTGCGCCGCGCGGTCATCGCCAGCACCGTCGGCACGACCATCGAGTGGTACGACTTCTTTCTCTATAGCATCGTCACCGGCCTGGTCTTCGCCAAGCTCTTCTTTCCCCACTCCGATCCGCTGGTCGGGACGCTGGAGGCGTTCGGAATCTACGCCGTGGGTTTCGTCGCCCGCCCGATCGGGGCGGCCATCTTCGGCCACTACGGCGACCGGATCGGCCGCAAGTCCACCCTGATCGCCACGCTGCTCTGCATGGGGCTCGCGACCTTCGCCGTCGCCTTCGTGCCGACCTACACCGAGATCGGCATCTGGGGCGCGGTCATCCTCACTATCCTGCGGTTCATCCAGGGCGTGGGCGTGGGCGGCGAATGGGGCGGCTCGGTGCTGATGTCGATGGAGTGGACCAAGACCAACGCCCATCGCGGCTTCGCGGCGTCGTGGCCGCAGTTCGGCGTTCCGGCCGGGCTGTTCATCGCCAACCTGATCGTGCTCGCCTTCAGCCAGATGTCGGGCGAGGCGTTCATGGCGTGGGGCTGGCGCGTGCCGTTCGCGCTGTCGATCATCCTGGTGGGTATCGGGCTCTACATCCGGCTGCGCATCCTGGAGACGCCGGTCTTCTCGAAGCTGATCCAGGAGAGACGCATCGAGCGCACGCCGACGCTGGAGGTGATCCGGCGTCAGCCCAAGGAGATCCTACTGTCCGCACTCCTGCGCATGGCCGAGCAGGCGCCGTTCTACATCTTCACCGCCTTCGTCTTTTCCTACGGCACGGGAACGCTCAAGCAGAGCCGCGACTTCCTGCTGATCGCCGTCCTGGCGGCTTCGGTGCTGTCGTTCTTCAGCATCCCGTTCTTCGGATACCTGTCCGACCGGATCGGACGCAAGAACATGTACCTCTCCGGCGCGGCGGTTATGCTGTTCTTCGGCTTCGCGTACTTCGCCATGCTCTACACCGAAAACCCGCTGTGGATCTTCGTCGCGATCGTGCTCTCGCTCATCCCGCACGACATGATGTACGGGCCGCAGGCGGCGCTGATCGCCGAAGCGTTCACCGGGCGGCTTCGCTACAGCGGCGCCTCGCTCGGCTATCAGCTCGCCTCGGTGATCGCCGGCGGACCCGCGCCCCTCATCGCCGCGGCGCTGTTCGCGCACTTCCAGACCGGCTACGCGATCGCCTGGTACATCGCCGGCTGCGCGGTCCTGAGCCTCGTGTCCACGGCGCTGCTTCCCGATTACACCAACAAGGACATTTCCAAGGAGCGCTTCCTGTCGCACGCGACGTCGTGAGATCGAAGCGGGAGGATCGACATGGCTGATCAAGGCTCGGAGTCGCCCGTGCTCGCCCGCATCCAACGCCTGGTCGCGGACGAGCACGCGCTGCGCAACAAGCCGTCATTGAGCCCGATCGAGAAGGAGCAGCTCGCGGCGCTCGAAATCGACCTCGACCAGTGCTGGGATCTGCTGCGCCAGCGGCGAGCGCTGCAGGAGTTCGGGCAACCGCCGTCCGGGGCGCACGTGCGGCCCGCGGACGTGGTCGAGAAGTACGAGGGCTGAGCCGGCGCGCGGTCAGAGCTCGACGATCCTGCGGCTGGAGAGCGACTCGCGCAGCGCGATACCGATGCGCGTGGCCTCGGTCGCGTCGCGCAGGGTGAGCGCCGGGGCCCGGTCCTCGGCGACGGCTTGCACGAACTCGATCGTCTCGCGGAGAAACGCCTCCTCGAAGCGCTCGTAGAACGTCGGCGTGCACTCGTTGCGCACGCCGTGCGCGTCGGAGATCTCGACGCGGTTCAATCGCGGATTGGCTCCGATCCAGAGCCTGCCGTGCGTTCCGAAGACTTCCGTCGCGCTCTCGTGCCCGTGCGCCATGGTGCGCGAGGCGTAAAAGCAGGCGAGCTTTCCGCCTTCGAACTCGCAGGTGGCGATGCCGTTGTCGACGTCGCCGAATTCGCGCAGACCCTCGTGCAGGGCGATGGTGCCGGCCGCGAACGCGCGCAGCGGCTTCGGCGAGCCGAGAAACCAGCGGGCGAGATCGATGTCGTGCACGCTGCAGTCGAGAAAGATGCCGCCGCTCGTGGGCGCGAAGCGCACGAAGAATCCGGACGGATCGTTCATGTCCAGGTTCTGCGAGCGCACCAGGAACGCGGTGCCGATCGCGCCGGAGCGCACCTTGGCGTAGGCGTCGGCGTAGCTGGGATCGAAGCGCCGCCCATAGCCGATCATCACCTTGAGTTTCGGATGCCGGGCCGCTTCCGCTTCGACGCGGCGGCAATCGTCGAGGTCGAGCGCGAGCGGCTTCTCGCAGAACACGTGCTTGCCCGCCTGCAGCGCCTCGACGATCTGCTGCGGATGCAGCGCCGTGGGCGTGACCAGGAACACCGCGTCGACGTCGCTTCGGGCGAGGAGGTCGCGATAGTGGGCGTGCGGCGCCTCGACGCCGAGCGCGCTCTTCGCCCATTCACGCTCCTCGGCGACGGGACTGCACGCGGCCACGAGCCTCGCCCCCGGCACGCGCTGTGCCAGATTCCGGGCGTGGCGCTTGCCGAGCCGACCCAGGCCCGCGATGCCGACGCGCAGGGAAGAAGATGCCGTCATGAGCTCTCCGTTGGGCCGAGTCGATTCAGCCTGGCACGTCGGGATGAGTCCCGAGCTACAGCTCGACGATGCGCTTCTCGCGCCACGACGTGGTGGCCGCCTCCGCGAGCTCGAGCGCCTTCACGCCGTCGTCGATCGACGTGCGCAGCGGCGAGCCCTTGGCGAGGGCATCGAAGAAATGCCCCATCTCGTTGGCGTAGGCCACGCGGTAGCGCTCGAGGAAGAAATGCTCGGGCTTGTCGCGGCTGACGCTCGCGGCGGTAGAGGCGACGACTTCCGTAGGCGTGTGGTTTCCGGCCTGCAGCATGCCCCTGCTGCCCAGCACCTCGAAACGCTGGTCGTAGCCGTACGCGGCGCGGCGCGAGGTATTGATGAGCGCGAGCCGGCCCTTCCGCGTGCGGATCGCCACGGCGGTGGAGTCGATGTCGCCGGCCTGGCCGACCGCCGGATCGGTGAGGCAGCTTCCCGTCGCGTACACGTTCGCTGCCTCGTCGCCGAGGATCCAGCGGAAGATGTCGAAGTCGTGGATCAGCATGTCCCTGAAGATGCCGCCCGACACCTTGATGTACTCGACCGGCGGTGCACCGGGATCGCGACTGGTGACGACCAGCATCTCCGGCTCGCCGATCTCTCCGGCGTCGAGCCGTGACTTGAGCGCGGCAAAGGTCGGATCGTAGCGGCGCTGAAAGCCGATGAGGCACGGCACGCCCGCCTCGACAACCGCCGCGCGGCACTCGCGCGCCCGGCCGAGCGACAGATCGACCGGCTTCTCGCAGAAAATGGCCTTCTTCGCGGCGGCAGCGCGGTGAATCAGCTCGGCATGCGTATCGGTGGACGAGCCGATCACCACCGCGCGCACCGCCGCGTCGCCGAAAACCTGATCGGCGCTTGCGGTCGCCGCGCCGTACTTCTGCGCCAGCTCCGCGGCCGCCGCGGCGTTCACGTCGACGACGTACTTGAGATTCACGCCGGGCTGGCGCGCGAGGTTGCCCGCGTGGATCTTGCCGATGCGTCCGGCGCCGAAGAGTGCGACGTCAGTCATGCGATCTCCATCGTGCGAATGAACTCGCACCTACGTTCGAATGAATTCGTGCTTGTCCACCGTGCGAATGAATTCGCATCTAACGGAGCATCCATTCGTGCGCCGGATCGTTGTGGAAGTGCCAGGCGCGTTTCGGGCCGGCCATCACGTTGAGGTAGTAGGACTCGTAGCCGTAGGGCACGACTACCGGATGGTAGCCGCGCGGCACCATCACCACGTCGCGATCCTCGACCGCCATCGACTCGTCGAGCGAGCGATCGGCGGTGTAGACGCGCTGGAAGACGAACCCCTGCGCCGGATTGAGGCGATGGTAATAGGTCTCCTCGAGCGAGGTCTCGTCGGGCGGACGGTCGGTGTCGTGCTTGTGCGGCGGATAGCTCGACGAGTGCCCGCTCGGTGTGCGCACCTCGACCACGAGCAGGCGATCGGCGGGCTCCGTCTCCGGCAGGATGTCGCACACGTAGCGCGTGTTCGCGCCGACGCCGCGAGAGAAGCGCTTCATGCGCGCGGGCTCGATCAGCCGCGGCGAATCGGCGCTCGCGCCCGGAGCGCTGGCCACCGCGACTTCCGCGTCGGTATGCGCGGCGATCGATGCGGGCGTGCCGGGCGGCACGTAGACCGCGTACGGCGAGCGGTCCTCGAACACGCTTGCGCGCTCGCCGATCTCGCGCCACGTCTGGTCGCCGGCGCGCACCGTGACCGTGCCTTGCAGCACGACGAGACAGCGCTCCAGCGCGTCGGAGGCGAGCGCCAGGGTCCCGCCGCCTTCGAGCCGATACGCGGCGAAGCCGACGTACTTCCATCCCGCCGTCTTCGGCGTGACTTCGACGATGCTGCGTCCGTCTCGCCGCGCCTTGACGAGCAGGCTCATGGCGACGCTCTCCGGTTCTCGCTTGGCGCTGCGCGCGCACACACTTTGGGCAGCGGATCAACGAGCTGCCGAAGGTGCCTGTATCCCTCCTCGGCATACGCATAGCTCGGTGCGACCACCGGGTCCTGCTCCGCTTCCACCACTAGCCAGCCGCGATAGCCGTGGTCGCGAAGCAGCGCGACGACGCCGGGGAAGTCGATTGCGCCGTCCCCCGGGACGGTGAACACGCCGTTGATCACTGCCTCGAGGAAGCTCCACGCGCGATTGCGCGCCATAGCGATCACGGCCGGACGCACGTCCTTGCAGTGCACGTGGCAAACGCGCCCCAGGTGTTTCGCGAGCATCGCCACGGGATCGCCGCCGGCGAAGGCCATGTGGCCGGTGTCGAAGAGCAGTCCGACCTCGTCCCCGACGAGGCCCATGAGGCGATCGACATCGGCGGGCTCCTGCACGTACGTGCCCATGTGATGGTGGTAGGCGACGCGCACGCCGCGCGCCAGCGTGTGCCGCGCGAAGGCAGTGAGCCGGTCGGCGTAGGCGCGCCACTCGCCATCGGAGCGGAAGCGCGGGCGCTTGTACAGCGGCACCGCCGCGCCCTGGACGCTGTCGGCGACTTCGCCGTAAACCATGACGCCCGCGCCGTTGGCGGCGAGAAGCTCGAGATGGGAAGCGACCGCGGCGATTTCCTCTTCCACCGAACGGTGCGCCAGCCGTCCGGAGTACCAGCCGGAGACGAGCTCCAGCCCGTGCTTCGCCAGCACGCGCTCGAGCGCTTCGGGGTCGCGCGGAAACTTGTTGCCGAGCTCGAAGCCTTGGTAGCCGATCGCCTTGCCCTCGGAAAGCGCGACCTCGAGCGGCGTCTCGCCCCCGAGCCAAGGCAGATCGTCGTTGGTCCAGGAAATCGGGTTAATGCCGATCTTGACCGAGAAGGCGTCAGGCATGGCTCGTCATTCCCGCCATAGGTCCGGATCTATCCGGACGGCGCGCGAATGAATTCGCGCCTGCATCGCAACGACGATCGCGAGTGTCCGGCATCATGGTCTCTGCTTCTTCTTCCCTTCCTCGTATGCCACCCGCGCCGTGCGCACCTGCTCGCGCTCCGAGACTTCGGGCACCGCTACTTCCCACCACCAGCCGCCTTCCTCGGTCGCCCGGTTCGGATCGGTCTCGATGCAGACCACGCTCGTGCGCTCCGCGGCGCGGGCACGCTTGAGCGCCGCCTCGAGGTCGGGAATGGTCTTCACGTTCTCGGCCTGCGCGCCGAGCGATGCGGCGTGCGCGGCGAAGTCGATCTTCGGCCTGCCGTTCGCGCCCTGCACGCTGTCGGCGAAGAGATTGTTGAATGGCGCCCCGCCGCACGCCTGCTGCAGGCGGTGGATGCACCCGAAGCCGTGGTTGTCGAGCACGACGATGACGAGCTTCTGGTCCAGCAGGAGCGAGGTCGCAATCTCCGAGTTGAGCATGAGATAGCTGCCGTCGCCCAGGATCACGACCACCTCGCGGTCCGGATGCGCCATCTTCACACCCAGCCCGCCGGCGATCTCGTAGCCCATGCATGAATAGCCGTACTCGACGTGATAGCCGCCCGGCACACCGGTGCGCCAGAGCTTGTGCAGATCTCCGGGAAGCGTCCCGGCGGCGCAGACGACGATGTCGTCCTTAGGCGAATCGGCAGCCGAGCGCTGCACCGCCCCGATCACCTCGCCCTCGTACGGCAGCTTCATGTCGCGCCCGCCGGTGATGCGCGCGATGTCCGCGCGCCACGCATCGGCGCGCTTCTTCGCATCGGCTTCCCACGCAGCGTCGGAGCGCCACGTCTCGAGCGCGCGCGTGAGGACGGTGAGCCCCGCCCCGGCGTCGGCGACGAGCTCGGTCGCATGCCACTTGAGCGCGTCGAACGCGTTGACGTTGAGCGAGACGAGCTTCGCCTTCGGAAAGAGCGAATGCGATCCGGTCACGAAATCCTGCAGCCGCGTGCCGATCGCGAGCACCACGTCGGCCTCGCGCGCGAGCGTATTCGCCGCCGGCGAGCCCGTGACGCCGATCGCGCCCTGCTGGAGCGGATGGTCCCAGGGCAACGCGCCTTTGCCGGCCTGCGTCTCCGCGACCGGAACGCCGTGCGCGTCCGCGAAGGTGCGCAGCGCATCGGTCGCGAGCCCATAGAGCACGCCGCCGCCGGCGATGACCAGCGGCCGTTTCGATGCGCGCAGCAGCGCTACGGCGCGGGAGAGCGCCGCTTCGTCGGGCGGGGGCGCAGCGAAGAGAATCGTGTCGGGCGCGAAGAAGCTCTCCGGAACGTCGAACGCCATCGTCTGCACGTCCTGGGGCAGCGCCAGCGTCACCGGTCCGCACAAGGCGGGATCGGTCAGCACGCGGATCGCCCGCGGCAGCACGCTCAGAAGCTGCTCCGGATGCATGATGCGCTCGAAGTAGCGTGACACCGGCCTGAAGCAGTCGTTGGCCGACACGTTGCCGTCGTGGAAATCCTCCACCTGCTGCAGCACCGGGTCGGGCGCTCGAGAGACGAAGATGTCGCCGGGCAAGAGGAGAACGGGCAACCGATTTACGTGCGCCAGCGCAGCCGCCGTGACCATGTTCGTGGCGCCGGGTCCGATCGAGGTCGTGCACGCCATCATGCGGCGGCGCATGTGCGCCTTGGCGTAGGCGATCGCCGCGTGCGCCATCGCCTGCTCGTTGTGTGCCCGGTAGGTCGGCAGCTGGGCGCGATGCCCGTAGAGCGCCTCGCCGACGCCGGCGACGTTGCCGTGACCGAAGATCGCGAACACGCCCCCGAAGAGCGGCGCGGTGCCCACGCCGGGCAATCCCGTGTCGGCGGCGAGGGCCACGAGATAGCGCACGAGCGCCTGCGCCACGGTGAGGCGAACCGTCCCAGTCGAGTTCGCCGTTCGGATCGCGCTGCGCTGAGTCTCGTTCACGGGATCCTCCTCACGCGGCGCGTTCGATACGTTGGCCGCGCGCGTCGCGCCACGCACGGATGAGCTTCTCGAAGCCGGCGCTCGCGCGCTCTACCAGAGCCGCATCGTCGATCTCGCCCGCGAGCCACGCGCGCGACGGCTCGTGGAAGATCGTGCGTCCCACGGCGAAGCCCCGGCATGTCCGGCTCGCGCGCGCCTCGCCGAAAGCCGCCGCGAGCTCGTCGGCCGGCGCGTTGAGTCCGAGCAGCACCACGCCGCGGCAATATGGATCACGCTCGGCGATAAGCGCGTCGATCGCCCGCCACTCGGCCGGGGGCATCGACTCGAGCTTCCACCACTCCGGATAGACGCCGAGATTGTAGAAGCGCTTGAGCGCGCGATAGACCGTGTCCGCCGCGCGCGGCAGTGTCGACGGCGGGATGATCTCGAGCAGCAGCTCGTGCCCGCTCGCCTGCACGGCATCGTAGAGCGTGCGCACCTGCGCCTCGTTCTCGAGCCGCGCGTCGATGGAATCGTCCGGGTGATAGCGCACGAGGCACTTCACGACGTGCTCGGCGGGCCACGAGAGGAGCGTCGTGCCGACCGAGCGCCCTTGATCGAAGACGAGCGGATTCGATCCGGGCAGCTCGACCGGCCGGCCGATCCACCAGCCGCGTCCCGTCGCGGCGTTGAGCGCGTCCTGGCCGTAGCGGTCGTCGCAGAGGAGACCGACGCTTCCTTCCAGTCCCAACCTCTTCTCCGTCGCCGCCACCGCGTCGACGAAGAGCCGCTTCAGCTTCGGGAGCCGGGTCTCGGCCGCGCCGGCTTCGCGCGCCAGCTCGAAGAACTGCGGCCGGTGATCGAAGGCGAAGGCGAGAACCTCATGCCGCGGCGCCCGCGGAGTGGTGACGCGGTGCAGTCGGGTGAGCGTCGCGTCCTGATCGGGGCGCGGGATCGCGTGCGCCTGCTCGAGATAGTAATCGAGCTCGATGCGCGTGGGCATCGCCGGCGCGCAGCCGTGGCGCGAGACGACCAGCGCGCCGCAGGCGTTGGCGTAGCGGCAGCAGGCGTCGTAATCCTCGCCGCGCACCCAACCGGAGAGAAAGCCGGCGGAGAAGGCGTCCCCGGCGCCGAGTACGTTGAGCACCTCGACCGTCACACCCTTGCCGTTGAAGGCGTCGTCGAGCGAGCGCGGGATCGCGCCGTCGATCACGGCGCAGCCCAGCGGCCCGCGCTTGACTACGAGAGTCGCCGGCGTGACGCCGCGAATGGCTCGGAGCGACGCCATGATGTCGCCGCTGCCGCCAGCGATGTTGAATTCCTCGATGGTGCCGATGATGAGATCGAACTCCGGCAGCATGCGCTGGATGTGCGCGGTGACGTTGTCCGAGCGGATGTAGCGCGTCTCGCCGTCGCCGCGTCGGGTGAGCCCCCACAGCACCGGCCGATAGTCGATGTCGAGCACGGTGCGCACGTCGTTCCGGCGCGCGCGCTCCAGCGCGAGCGAGCTGATGCGGTTGATGTACTCGGTCGAGAGATGGGTGCCGGTGATGAGGAGCGTCTTCGCGCTCGCAATATAGGCTTCCTCGACGTCGGCTTCCGCGATCGCCATGTCGGCGCAGTTCTCGCGCAGGAAGATGAGCGGGAAACTGCTGCGATCCTTGATGCCCAGCACGACCGCACCGGTGAGCCGCGTCGGGTCGACCGAAACGTGCGACACGTCGCAGCCTTCCCGGGCGATCGTCTCGACCAGGAAGTGGCCGAGGCCGTCGTCGCCGATGCGCGAGATCAGCCCCGCTTTCAGCCCCAGGCGCGCGCAACCGAACGCGGTGTTGGCCGACGAGCCGCCGAGATACTTGGCGAAGCTCGTCACGTCCTCGAGCCGGGCGCCGATCTGCTGCGCGTAAAAGTCGGCCGCGAATCGGCCCAGGCAGACGACGTCGAGTGGCCGGCCGGTGGCGAAGGGCGTGGTGTTGCGCATCGGGCCGGCGAGGGAAATAGGGTGGCTCCGTCGCACGTGCGGGCGGCAGCAGCTTCGCGGCCCTGGCCCCGAGCACCCTTTCAGGCGAGCGCGACGGGTGTGCGGACCCGAAATTCTGTCGCAGTTCGCCACTCAAGGCAACCGAGGGAAGCTCCGGTTTGTGTATCCTTGAGCGATCGATCCGAAGGACGTACCGTGCCCTTGTCCGCCCGCTACATCGCCGCGCTCGACATCGCCCGCAAGGCCGGCGCGCTCGCCCGCAGCTTCTTCGCTCAGCGCGAAGTCCTGGAGGTCGAACACAAGGGCGCGCAGGACCTCGTGAGCCGCGCCGACCGGGCGGTCGAAGAGCTGATCCGCGGCCACCTCGCCGCGGCGTTTCCGAGCGACGCCTTCTTCGGCGAGGAGACATCGGCCGCGTTCGCCGGCGATCTCAATCATGTCTGGGTCGTCGACCCGATCGACGGCACGCACAACTTCCTCCGCGGCGTGCGCTACTACTGCGTCTCCATCGCCTACCTCGAGAACGGCGTGCGCGAGATCGGCGTGATCTACGATCCGGAGCACGACGAGCTCTTCCACGGGCGGCGCGGCGAGGGCGCATGGGTCGAGCGCACGGGCGGCGACGTGCGACTCAAGGCGAGCGACTGCGCCGAACTGTCGCAAGCCTTCGTCGGCGTCGGCCACAACGACCGCCGGCCCGATCCGCGCGTGCTCGCGTTGCGCCACGCGCTGATGGACGCCGGCGTGGCGACCCGCAACATGGGCGCGGGCGCCCTGCAGCTCGCCTACGTCGCGGCCGGGCGACTCGACGGCTTCATCGAGCTTTCGCTCAACGCCTGGGACGCGATGGCCGGGCTGCTGCTGATCGAGGAGGCCGGCGGCTACACGGCGCCGTTCCCGGGACCGGACGGCATGCTCGTGCCGGCGGCCGTGCTCGGCGCCGCGAAGGGGATCGGCGAGGCGCTGCGCAAGATCGTCGGCGCTTGGTAGATGCGGATCTTCTTTCGAAGGGCGTGATGGCGAGCGCGCATCTCCTGCTCCGCGGCGGCATGGTGATCGACGGTACCGGCGCGCCAGGCTATCGCGCCGACGTACGGCTGGAGGAGGATCGCCTCGCCGAGGTCGGCCCGGACCTCGAGGCTCGCGGCGCGACGGGCATCGACGTGTCCGGGCGCGTGATCGCTCCCGGCTTCATCGACGTGCACACGCACGACGACCAGTATGTGCTGTCGTCGCCGCAGTCGCTGCCGAAGCTCAGCCAGGGCGTGACCACGGTCGTCGTCGGCAACTGCGGCATCAGCCTCGCGCCGCTGGTGCATCCCGACGTGCCGCCGCCGCTCAATCTGCTCGGTGGTCGGGGGAAGCACGTCTTTCCGACGATGCGCGCCTACGCCGAAGCGGTCGACGCGGCGCGTCCCGCGGTCAACGTCGCGGCGCTCTTCGGCCACTCGACGCTGCGCGTCGCGACGATGAAGGATCCGTATCGCGAAGCCACGCCGACCGAGCAATCGGCGATGGCGGCGCTCGCCCGCGAGGCGATGGACGCCGGCGCGATCGGCTTCAGCACCGGCCTCTACTATCCGACCAACGCGGCTGCCGACGTCGCGGAAGTCACCATGCTCGCCCGCGTCGCGGCGGAAGCGGGCGGCGTCTACTCCACGCACATCCGCGACGAGGGCAGGGACGTGATCCCCTCTCTCGACGAGGCGTTCACGGCGGCCCGCGATGCCGGCCTGCCGGTGACGATCTCGCATCACAAGTGCTCGGGCCCGGAGAACTGGGGACGCTCGGTCGAGACGCTGGCGCACATCGACGCGGCGCGACGTCGCCAGCCGATCGGGCTGGACGCGTATCCGTATGCGGCCGCATCGACCATATTGCGTCCAGAGATGGCCGACGGCGCGATCGACATCCTGGTCGCCTGGTCGACGCCGTATCCGGAGACGAGCGGGCGCATGCTCGCGGACATCGCCCGCGAATGGGGCTGCACGCTGCGTGAAGCGTGCGAGCGGCTGGAGCCCGGCGGCGCCATCTACTTCAGCATGCGCGAGGACGACGTGCGGCGCGTGCTCGCCTACCCCGCCACGATGATCGGCTCGGACGGGCTGCCGCACGACCGGCATCCGCACCCGCGGCTGTGGGGAACGTTCCCGCGCGTGCTGGGGCACTACGCGCGCGAGGTCGGGCTCTTTTCTTTCGAGGAAGCGGTCCGGCGGATGACGGGGCTGCCGGCACAGCGGTTTGGCTTGCGCGACCGCGGCCAGATCGCGCCGGGCAAGCACGCCGATCTCGTCGTCTTCGATGCGCAGCGCATCATCGATCGCGCGACGTTCGACGAGCCGACGCGTCCGGCGGAAGGCATCGACTACGTCGTCGTGGCGGGGACCCTCGCCTACGCGCGCGGCGCGGTCACGGGGAACCGGGCCGGGCGGTTCTTGCGACGGACCGGCAAGTAGGTGCGAATTCGTTCGCACACCACGTACGACGAGCGAAGCGTATCGTACATCGGCATAAATCCCCGACCTACGGCGTCGCCTTCTTCGCGAAATCGCCGGCGTACACCTCGACGAAGGCGTCGGGGCGCACGTACTTGCGCAGCGCCGCGTTGACCTGGTCGGGCATCGCCGCCGCGATCCTCGCGTCGAGCGCCGCGTTATCGGCGAAGGTGCGGCCCAGGTACGCCTGCCGCGCCAGCTCGCGGGCGAGGCCGCTGTCCTGGGCCCGGGCGAGGGCGCGCTCCTGCAGGAGCGCCTTCTTCGCGTCCGCGACTTCCTGCGCGGTGAAACCGTCCTTCACGGCGCGGCTCAGCTCTTCGGCGAGTGCCTTCTTGAACCGGGAGAGATTCTCCGGCGCGAAGATCGCCTCCACCGCGAGCGACGTGTTGGGCTCGAAGCTGCTGGCCTCGAGCGTGGAGTACACCCCGTAGGAGAGCCCCTCGCGCTGGCGGATCCGCTCCCAGAGGCGGGAGCTGGGCGAGCCGCCGAGGATGTAGTTGGCGACCTTGAGCGCCGAATAGTCGTCGCTCGTGTCGGTGATCGGCAGCGCCAGCTCGCCGGCGAGCACTGCGTTGGCCTTGTCCGGCGTCTCCTCGTGGATCTCCATCGCCCGCTTGACCAGCAGCGGGTTGGGCACGCGGGTGAACGGCTCGGCCGAGCGCCAGTCGCCGAAGAGCCCGGCGAGCAGCGGCCGGATCCTCGCCGCGTCGAAGTCGCCGACGATCGCCAGCTCGGCGTAGCTGCCGCCGGCGAAGCGCCTGTAGAAGTCCTTGACGTCGTCGAGCTTCGTCGAATCGATTTCGGAAACCTCCTCATCGACCGTCGGCATGTAGCGCACGTCGCCTTCCGGGTACGGATTCTCGTACCGGGCCAGCGCGCGCGAGGCCACGTCCTCGGGATCGCTGCGCCGACCCTCGATGTCCGTGGTGCGCTCGCGCTGCAGCTTCACGAACTCGTCCGCGGGAAAAGCCGGCTCGCGCAGCACCTCGGCGAGGAGCCTGAGCGTGTCGGGGAGCTTATCGTGCACGGTATGGCCGCGCACGTCGGTGCGGGTCGCGTCGCCCGAGATCGATACCCGCGCGCGGTCGATGTCCAGGGCGTCCTGGATCTGCTGGCGCGTCCGCTTGAGCGTCCCGCGCTGCAGCAGCGACGCGGCGAGCGAGGCCTCGGTGTCCTTGCCGACGAGCGCGTGCTCGTCGCCGTGATGCATGCGCAGCATGAACTGCACGGTGGCGCCGCGCGTGCGCTTCGGTAGCAGCGCCACCTTCATGCCGCTGGCGAGCGTGAAGCGCTGGGTGCGCGCGTCGAGGTTGGCGGGCGTGGGATCGAACGCCTCGCCGGCGGCGATCGGCGGCTCGCCGTGATAGTCCTTGACCATCGCCTCGACGTCGACTGCCGTCTGCGCCGGCGCGCGATCCGGCTTGGCGTCGGGAATGAACTCCCCGATGGTCCGGTTGGAGCGCTTGAGATACTCCTCGGCGACGCGCTGCACGTCCGCGACGGTGACGTTGCGCCAGCGGTCGCGCTCGAGGAAGAACAGCCGCCAGTCGCCGCTGGCGATCGATTCGGAGAGCGCCGAGGCGAACTGCTGCGGGTTGGAGAGCACGCGGTCGTAGTCGTTCTCGGCCCGCGCCTTGACCCGCTCCAGCTCCTCGTCGGTTATCGGGTGTTGCTTCACGTTCTCCAGGGTGGCGAGCAGCGCCTCGCGCGCCTTGGGCAGCGAATCCTCGCCCGACACGTTGGCGAAGAACATCGCCACGCCCGGATCGTGCATGCCCCAGTTGTCGCCCTCGACGGTACTGGAAAGCCTGGTGTCGACCAGCGCGCGATAGAGCCGGCCCGCCGGCTGGATGGTCATGATCTCGGTGAGCGCATCGAGCGCGACGTAGTCGGGGCTCGCCTGCGGCACGGTGTGGTAGAGCGCGCCCACGATCTGCGCGTCGCCCACCCGCCGCAGCACCACCTGGCGCTCGCCGTCCTGCACCGGCTCGTCGGTATACAGCGCCGGCAGCTTTCGCAACGGCCGGGGGATCGGTCCGAAGTGCTTCGCGATGCTACCCAACGTCCCTTCGGGATCGAACGCGCCGGCGACGATCAGCACCGCGTTGTCGGGCTGATAGTACTGCCGGTAGAACGCCTGCAGCCGGTCGATGCTCACGCGCTCGACGTCGGTGCGCGCGCCGATCGGCTCCTTGCCGTAGTTGTGCCACTCGAACGCGCTCGCGAGCATCCGCTGCACGAGGATCGAGTGCGGATTGTTCTCGCCGTTCTCCATCTCGTTGCGCACGACCGTCATCTCGCTGTCAAGGTCGCTCCTGGCGATGCGCGAGTTCACCATCCGGTCGGCCTCCATCGAGAGCGCCCACTCGAGGCTCTCGGGCGAAGCCGGGAACGTCTCGTGATAGTTGGTGCGGTCGAACCAGGTCGAACCGTTGAAGTCCATGCCGCGCCGGCCCATCTCGGTCATGAGGTTGCCGCGGGTCCTCGTGCCCTTGAACATGAGGTGCTCGAGCAGGTGCGCCATCCCCGTCTCGCCGTAGTTCTCCATGTGCGAGCCGACGAGATAGGTCACGCTGACCGTAGTCTTCGGCTGGGTGGCGTCAGGGAAGAGCAGCACCCTGAGCCCATTGGGAAGGCTGTACTGGGTGACTCCCTCGACTGTCGGTCCCTGGACGACGCCGCTGGGCAGCGTGGCGCCGGCAGTGGTGGAGACGAGGGCGAGGGGCAGGGCGAGGCGGACGAGGGAGCGGGCGGAGATCATCACTGAAATCTGGGGTTGCGACGGACCGAGAGCAAAGCGTAACGCGGACGCCGAGACCGGCGTCCGGACGGAAGTCTAGCCTGAAAGAAGCGCGCCGGCGGCAAGCAATGGAGCCTCGACGGGGCCGTTGGTTCCAGCCTCGGGAGGCGTTTTTCGATTCACAGATCCACCGGCTTCTACGTGAGTGCGAGTACTCACAAGCATCAGAGTGAGAGCCCCAACTGGTACCCCTCGCGGCAAGTTTGAGACCGAGCTGGTGGTATGGTTATTGCGGACGGAGCCATCAAGCCCCCTGGGGGCTGCGCTGCCGGCAATGCATTGACCCTTAGGGGCTAATGCCGCCCGGAAGCGTCGGTCCGCCCGGAGCGTGGTCAACCCGCGAACACGATGACCGACCCGACCTTTCAGCTCGCCACGCCTGAGCCGCTCGACGGCTACCGCGCCTCCGACGTGCCCGTGCCAGCGAGGGCGGCGCCGGGGCAGCGCTTCGTCCGGCGCGTCCATCGCCTGCGCACCCTCGGACTCGGGCTCGGCTTCCTGTGCGTCGCCTCGGTGCTGCGCCTGCACGACGCGCCCGCCTGGATGTGGGCGGCGGCGGCGCTCAATGCGTTCGTCTGGCCGCATGTCGCCTGGTGGCTCGCGCACTCGAGCGCGGATCCGGTGCGCTCTGAGTTTCGCAGTCTGCTGATCGACTCGGTCCTTGGCGGGACCTGGATCGCGCTCATGCAGTTCAACCTGCTTCCCAGCGTGCTGCTCGCCAGCATGCTCACCGCCGACAAGATGGCCGCCGCCGGAACGCGCTACGCGCTGCGCAGCGTGGCGGCGATGATCCTCGCGTGCGCGGCGACGTCGGCGCTCGGCGGCTTCGCGGTATCCATCGACTCGCCGATGAGCGTCGTGACCGCCTGCTTACCTCTGCTGATCGTGTACCCGGTGTCGCTCAGCGCGGTGCTGCACCGCCTGGGTACGAAGTTCGCGCACCAGAACAGGCGCCTCGCACGGTTGAGCGCCACCGACGAGCTGACCGAGCTCGGCAACCGTCGCCACGGCCTCGCCGCCGCCGAGCGGGCGCTCTCGGCGCGGCGGCGCAAAGGCGGGCCGGCGACCGTCGTGATGATCGACGTCGACCATCTCAAGACGGTGAACGACCGCTACGGCCACCCCGCCGGCGACGAGTTGCTCCAGGCCGTAGGCGAGGCGCTGCAACGCTGCGCGCGCGCGACCGACACCGCGGCGCGCTACGCGGGCGACGAGTTCCTGCTGGTGTTGCCCGAAACGGAGGTGCGGGGAGCCGAAGAGCTGGCCAAGCGCATCCGCGAGCGGCTCGCGGCCACCGAGCTCGCCAGCGCGCCCGACTGGCGCTGCGCCGTGAGCTTCGGCGCGGCCGAGGCGCCGAACGACGACGACGTCGAGCGCTGGATCGCCCTCGCCGACGCCGCGCTCTACCGCGCGAAGTCGGAAGGTCGCGACCGCTTCATGAGCGTCGCGAGCGAGGCGGAAGAACCCGAAGAAGAGCGCCGCGTTGCCGTAGCGCCTTAGCCGAAGCCCGGGCGAGTCCGGTGATGAGGATCGCCCTCGAGTCGTCGTGACTACGCGGCGACGACCTGCGGTGCGAGTTGCTCCGCCGACTTCTCGCGGGCGCGTTCCCGGGCCGCCGCAAACGCCTGCGCCGTCCGCTCACGGCCGAGCGCGATCAGCTTCTCCGCCCGCCACAGCTCGTGGTACCCGCACGCCGTACGTGGCACCTCGACCAGCACATCGGGCGGGCAGGTGGCGAGCCGAAGCCGGGCGATGGCGGTCTGCATGGCGTCCATCGCAGCGATCGCCACGTTGACGATTCCGCGAGCGGCCGAAGCGCCGCAAAGCGCCGGATCCGGCGGCCCGAACACGTCGACGGCCACCGTGAGATCCGTCTTGTCGTCGAGCGTGGGCGCGATGGGAACCGGATTCACCAGGCCGCCGTCGAGCAGCTTCCGCTCGCCGCCCTCGAACGGCGTGAAGATGAGCGGCGTGGCCATCGAGGCCCGGATGGCGTCGACCAGATTGCCGCGGCGTAGCCATACCTCCTCGCCGGAGGCGCAATCGGTCGCGACCGCGGTGAACGCGAGCGGCAGGTCTTCGATCGCGACATCACCCATGCCCCTCCGGAGCAAGCGGACGATGCGCTCGCCCTTGAAGAGGCCGGCACGTCCGAACGTCGGATCGAGAAGCCGCAGCAGGTTGAGTTTCTCGCAGCTCAGCATCCACTCGGCCAACGCGTCGAGCTTTCCGGCGGCGTAGCAGCCGCCGACGAGCGCTCCGATCGACGAGCCCGCGATCGAGCGGACGAGGTAACCGTTGTCCGTCAGCCAGCGGATGGCGCCGATGTGCGCAATGCCGCGTGCTCCGCCGCTGCCCAGGACCAGCGAGATGGTTCTTCTTCTCGAGAGGTTCATGCGTCGAGAGATTGTTGTTGTTGGCGCAACCGGCACGCCGTGCCGCCCCTCTGCCGGGCCGGAGCAAAACCGGCCCGCTACTACGACCGCGGTCGAAGCGGTTCGTTCGCTCGCCTGCCTCACATCCCCATGCGTCGATCGTAGCTGTCGGAGACCCGATGGATGAGATCGGGGTCGGCGCTCTTCGGCCCGCTGGAGGTGAACTTCACCTGGACGCTGCCATCGGGCATCGCCTGCAGCGTCCCCGTGATCGTCATGCCGCCTCGCTCGCCGCGAATGACGCCGGCGCCGCGGTCCTGCACCGAGACGGAAACGCCCTGGTCGTACATGGCGCCGAGCGCGGCGGACCAGGCGCGATCGTAGCGCTGCTGAACCGTCGATCCGGGCACGACCATGGGCTCGTAGACGACGCAGGCGGCGAGCGCAAGAGCCGTGGCCGTCATCGTCAGCCAGCGCAGTTTGCGTTTCATTTGTGTCTCCTCCCGTTCGGGTTCGCGGCGCCCTCGCAACGCCGCAGCAAGGGGCGGATCGAGTATAGCGCGGCTCTACATTGACGTTTACGTAAACGCCAGATAATGTGGTCCCCACGAGCCGCGGAGTAAGCTGTTCGTGATCCTCAGCGCTCGTCCGCACCTCGCCATGAACGACGTCACTGTGGCCAAGAAGCCACCGATCGCCAGGCTCACCCACAAGGTGCGCTTCGTCACCGCCGCGAGCCTGTTCGACGGCCACGACGCGTCGATCAACATCATGCGCCGGATCCTGCAGGCGACCGGCTGCGAGGTGATCCATCTCGGACACAACCGCTCGGTCGACGAGATCGTCACCGCGGCGCTCCAGGAGGACGCGCACGGCATCGCCGTGTCGTCGTACCAGGGCGGGCACATCGAGTTCTTCAAGTACATGCTCGACAGCTTGCGTGAGCGCGGCGGGGCGAACATCAAGGTGTTCGGCGGCGGCGGCGGCGTGATCATCCCTGCGGAGATCGAGGAGCTGCAGCGCTACGGTGTCGCGCGCATCTTCTCGCCCGAGGACGGCGCGCGGCTGGGCTTGCAGGGGATGATCAACGAGATCGTCACCGCGTGCGACGTCGATCTCGCGGCCGATCTGCCGAACGATCTCTCCGCGCTGCGCGCCGGCGACACTCAGTTGCGTACGAGGGCGCTCGCGCGCTTCGTCACGGGGCTCGAAGCTGAAAGCGTTCCGAAGAAGCTCCGCGACGAGCTGCTGCACGAGGCGGAATCCTCGAAGGCGCCGGTGCTCGGCATCACCGGCACGGGCGGCGCGGGCAAGTCCTCGCTCACCGACGAGCTGATCCGGCGCTTCCGCCTCGATCAGGACGACCGGCTCAAGATCGCGATCGTCTCGATCGACCCGTCGCGGCGGAAGTCCGGCGGCGCGCTGCTCGGCGACCGGATCCGCATGAACGCCATCCAGCACGCCAATATCTACATGCGTTCGATGGCGACGCGGGCGACGGGCACCGAGATCAGCAAGGCGCTTCCCGACGCGATCGCGGCGTGCAAGGTCGCCGGCTTCGACCTGGTGGTGGTCGAGACCTCCGGCATCGGCCAGGGCGACGCGGCGATCGTGCCGCTCGCCGACTGCACGCTCTACGTGATGACGCCGGAGTTCGGCGCGGCGAGCCAGCTCGAGAAGATCGACATGCTCGACTTCGCCGACTTCGTCGCCATCAACAAGTTCGACCGCAAGGGCGCGCAGGACGCGCTCAGGGACGTACGCAAGCAGTACCAGCGCAACCGCGAGCTCTTCTCGACTTCCCCCGACGAGATGCCGGTGTACGGCACCATCGCCGCGCGCTTTAACGACGATGGCGTGACGGGGCTGTACCAGGCGCTGTGCGCGCGGCTGACCCAGGAAGGCTTGCAGCTAGCCGAGGGCAAGCTTCCCACGGCGAAGACCCGATTCTCCACGCACCAGAATGTCATCGTCCCGCCGGCGCGCGTGCGCTACCTCGCCGAGATTGCCGAGACCGTGCGCGGCTACCACGCCTGGGCGAAGGAGCAGTCGAAGATCGCCCGCGAGCGCCAGCAGCTCAAGGCAGCGAAGGCGATGGTCGACGAGGGACTCGCCTACCGCAACACGCTGATGGCGAGCGGTCACGTCGCCGACGCCGAAGCCGCGCGCCAGCTCGCGGCGACGACCGACAGCGCCGAGGGGCTCCTGGACGCGCTCGCGGCCGAGCGCGACGCCAAGCTCGATCCGCGCTGCGTCAAGCTGCTGGCCATGTGGCCGCAGACCAAGGCCGCCTACACCGGGGACGAATACGTGGTGAAGATCCGCGGCAAGGAGATCCGCACCGCGCTCACGACCGTCTCGCTCTCCGGCACGCACGTGCCGAAGGTCGCGCTGCCGAAATTCGAGGACGACGGGGAGATCCTGCGCTGGCAGCTCCGCGAGAACGTACCCGGATCGTTCCCGTTCACCGCAGGGGTGTTCGCCTTCAAGCGGGAGAACGAGGATCCCACGCGCATGTTCGCGGGCGAAGGCGACGCGTTCCGCACCAACAAGCGCTTCCACATGCTCGCCGACGGCATGCCGGCGAAGCGGCTCTCGACTGCGTTCGACTCGGTCACGCTCTACGGCAACGATCCGGACCTGCGCCCCGACATCTACGGCAAGGTCGGCAACTCGGGCGTGTCGATCGCCACGCTCGACGACATGAAGGTGCTCTACTCGGGCTTCGATCTGTGCGCGCCGAACAACTCGGTGTCGATGACGATCAACGGTCCGGCGCCGACGATCCTGGCGTTCTTTATGAACACCGCGATCGATCAGCAGCTCGACCGCTTCCGAGCCGACAACACGCGCGAGCCGACCGACGACGAGGCGGAGAAGATCCGGGAATGGACGCTCTCCACCGTGCGCGGCACCGTGCAGGCCGACATCCTGAAAGAGGACCAGGGCCAGAACACCTGCATCTTCTCCACCGAGTTCAGCCTCAAGGTGATGGGCGACATCCAGGAGTACTTCGTCCAGCACGACGTCAGGAACTTCTACTCGGTGTCGATCTCCGGCTATCACATCGCCGAGGCCGGCGCGAACCCGATCAGCCAACTCGCGTTCACGCTCTCGAACGGCTTCACTTTCGTCGAGGCGTATCTCGCGCGCGGCATGCACATCGACGACTTCGCGCCGAACCTGTCGTTCTTCTTCAGCTACGGCATGGATCCGGAGTATTCGGTGATCGGCCGCGTCGCGCGCCGCATCTGGGCGGTGGCGATGCGCGAGCGCTACGGCGCGAACGAGCGCTCGCAGAAGCTCAAGTTTCATTCACAAACAAGCGGGCGGAGTTTGCACGCGCAGGAGATCTCGTTCAACGACATCCGCACCACGCTCCAGGCGCTGATCTCGAGCTACGACAACACCAATTCGCTGCACACCAACGCCTACGACGAGGCGATCACCACGCCGACCGAGGAGAGCGTGCGCCGGGCGATGGCGATACAGTTGATCATCAACCGCGAATGGGGCCTCGGCAAGAACGAGAACCCGAACCAGGGCAGCTTCATCATCGAGGAGCTGACCGATCTCGTCGAGGAAGCGGTGCTCAAGGAGTTCGCCGCGATCAGCGAACGCGGCGGCGTGCTGGGCGCGATGGAGACCGGGTACCAGCGCAGCAAGATCCAGGAAGAATCGCTCTACTACGAGCACAAGAAGCACGACGGCAGCTATCCGATCGTCGGCGTGAACACGTTCCGCAATCCGCATGGCGACGCCGTGCCGAAGAAGCTGGAGCTGGCGCGGTCGACGGAAGAAGAGAAGCAGTCGCAGCTAAAACGGCTGGCGGACTTCCATGCGCGCAACGCGAAGGCGTCGCCCGTGGCTTTGGAACGGCTGAAGCGCGTCGTGATTGAAAACGGCAACGTGTTTGCGGAGCTTATAAAGACGGTGCGGGTGTGCTCGCTCGGTCAGATCACGAAGGCGCTGTTCGAGGTGGGCGGGGAGTATCGGAGGAGCATGTAGCTATCGGCGCGGCAGTCCTCGGCCGACCCCTGGTCGTGGTGCCCGCTTTCGACCCGATAGCGGTCATTCGCAGGCCTTTTTTGAGCGGGGTTCGAACAATAGGTGCCGGATGTACGCGCGTCTGAGGCGGCTGGTACCATCGCTTCCATGCCCCTCCGCGTTTCCTCCTACTCCGGCTACCGCTCCTCCCAGGAGCCGCTCGCCTTCTGGCTCGGCGACCGCCGCTTGGATGTCAAAGCCATCCTCGACCGCTGGTACTCGCCCACGCAGCGCTGGTTCAGAGTCGACGCCGACGACGGCCACACTTACGTCCTTCGACACGATGAAGTAACGGACGAATGGGAGATCGCCGCCTTCACAGCGCGCCGTCAACCCGTAACGCCGTGACGATTCTCCGCAACGTCCGCACGCTCACGCGCTGCATGGCGTGGGCCAACGACAAGATTTTCGATGCCGTCGCCACCTTGCCCGAGGGCGAAGCGACGAAGCCCCGGCGCAGCGTGTTCAAGAACATCGTCCACACGCTGAAATCACGTCTACGTGATCGACCTCATGTTCCGGGCGCATCTCGAGCGGCGCGAGCACGGCTTCAGCGCGCACAACACGGCGGACTGGCCGGCGCTGGACGAGCTCTCGCGCAAGCAGCGCGCGCTTGACGACTGGTACATCGCCCGGAGCGCTCGGCTCACCGAGTCCGAGCTCGAGCGCAGGGTGCACTTTACGTTCGTGGGCGGCGGCGCTCCGCCGTTTCTGTGAGCCCCGTGAAGCCGCGCAAATCCACGAACACCACCGTGATCTCCGTTCGACGCGCCTTTAGCGATTCGGCTGCATCGCCCGACATGAAGTCGCTGATCTTGGGCGAGAGAAACCGTGTGAGCTTGGACATTTGGCCGATCTTCGCCACCTGCTCGGTAACGCGCGTTTCCAGCGTGCGTTCCATTCAGCGAGCTGGGCGGCCTGTTCTTCCACCCGGCGGCGGAGAATGCGATACCACCGTCCGTCTGGCGTGTGATCCTCGAAGCTCCTCCCCGTGGGATTGCGCAGACTCTCCAGGCGCTTCGCGACCAGCGCATCGACGTCGCCCTCGCCGTAGTATCCGTTCGCGGCCAGATAGCGCAGAAAATCGGCGTAGGGGCAGCCGGGTTACAGCAATTCGTGCGGGACGATGTACATCTCTTTGAAGCGGTCATTGCAGACGACGATTCTTAGATCGTCATCGGTGTAGACGAACGCGCCCGGCATGTTGTCGAGCACGAGAAGGAGTTGCTCGTCTGCATCCGCCCGCTGATAATTGACCACGTTCGCGTCGGCAAAGTGGGGCAGCGAGCAGTGATCGGGAACTGCTCGCGGCCGGTTCTTTGTCATAGCTCCTCCCTTCATTACCCTTGACGCAGTCTACGCCCGAAGGGGTGCATTGCGTCGGCCGCCCGCCAACGGTCTTTCCCGATCTGGAGCGACATTTCGGACCACAGGTGCTCGACCGCCGAAGAGCGACCGGCTCGCGGATACGCCATAATTCGCCATCCGCAGCCTGGGAGAGCACCACGATGACAACCGACAAGCACGATCCGGAAGGTGCGCAGGCGGCGAACGTGTCGCGGCGTGACTTCATCCCCCGCTTGATGGTGGCGGGACTGGTCGCTGCGACCGGCCAATCCTTCGCGGCGACGCTTGCGATCGTCGAAACCGAAGTGACGGTGAAGACGCCGGACGGTATCTGCGACGCCGCGTTCATTTATCCGGCACCGGGTGCGTACCCCGGCGTGATCGTCTGGCCCGACGCGTTGGGATTGCGCAGGTCGTGTACTTTGGCGTCGCGGCGAACGACGATCGGCGGCAGCCCGACGCGAGCTTCACGCAGGCTGGCGTTCCAGGAAGTCGAGGTCTGTCCGGCGAAGCACGGCTGGTGCGTGCCCGACATGCCGATCGAGGACGGCGCCCCGATCTACGACCAGGCGCAGGCCGAGCGCGCATCGAGCAAGCTCGTCGCGTTGTACAAGACGCTGGCGTGAGGAGCGCGCGTCCGCTCGGACCTATCGAGGGGCTTCATCCATGCAGCCCGCGAGGCTGCACCATCCGGCGGGAGGCTCAATATGAAATTGTTCATCCTGGCAACGGTTCTGCTGCTCATGTCCGCGACAGCGCTCGCCGACACGCCGCCAGGCAGCGTCGCGCCGTCGGCGACATCCGGCGCGGCCAGCGGTGCAAAGACGCGTCCCGGCGGCGACGCTTCTCAGCCGCGCTCGGCAGCGCAGGCTCCTGGCAATTCGTGTCGCAAGGCAGCGCTGGGCACCTGCAAGGGCTGCGCCATAGCGTGCGAGGAAGGTCAAAGGGCCGTGTGCAGCGAGGCCCTCTACAGCTGGAACTCCAACAAGTGCGTCAGGGACGCAGCCTGCCACTGTAAGGCGCGGCGCTCCTAGCCGCTGCGCGCAATACCGACCGGGTTCGCATCGACGCAATCGCGGCGAAGCTGAAGGTCACCGCCATGGACCGACGACGATTCGTCTCGGCGCTTGCCGGCGGGGTCCTCGCGATGACGCGTGCGGTGCGCGCAGACTCGGACAGTCGTTCCGGTCATCGGATTCATCCACGGCGCCTCGCCCGACTCGCAGGCGACTCACATGGCTGCGTTCCGGGGAGGATTGGGCGAGCATGGGCTTGTCGAGAACCGGAACGTCACGATCGAATACCGTTGGGCGGAGGGACGCTTCGAGCGCTTCGCGAACTTCGCCGCCGAACTGGTGCCTCGCCGCGTGGACGTCATCGCCGTCCCTGGGCACAGCGGCGCCGCGCTCGCGGCGAAGGCCGCGACGTCGGATATCCCTATCGTTTTCGGCGTGCCGGGAGAACCCGGTGAGGCTCCATCTCGTGCAAAGCTTCGCACACCCGGGCGGTAACGCGACGGGCGTCAGTTACAACTACTAAATTAGTATCCCCACACGCCTTTCCAGACCAGGTTGGGTCCACTTCACGGCGCAGAGCCTTGGCCCAGAACCGGGCGGCCGCGTCGACATCAGGTGTATTGCAATCGATAAGCACGGCGCATAGCCGGGAAGAATGCATGGAACCGGTCCTCACTTTCGCCGCCTCGACCGCACCGACGGTATGGCTTCCGCCCGGCGGCCGGCGAGCTGTTGGATCAAATCCTAGCCTACGGGATGGCCTCGTGCGGGCCGGTCCCGGCGAGGCCCGGAAACGACTTCGTACGCCATTCTTGACCTCGCGAAAGCCACGGCGTAGCTTGGACTTGGATCGATCCGAACGCCCCTCCCGGAGTGAGCATGCGCGCATGGACCGTTGACGCTGACGACATCCGCGTCGCCGAAGATTTCAACGAGTCTCTGCTGCACCGCACGCCCGAGATCGACGCTTTCCTGCGCTCGGACCGGGACGACAAGTTCATCGTGATCGGCACCAAGGGTTTCGGCAAGACCCTGCTGCTCAAGGCCAAGCGGATCCTCTACCAGCGCGAAGGCAAGGCGACCTGCCTTCCGACCGGCGTTCTTCTCGACAAGCCGATCGGGGACAAGATCTTCAGCCGGGAGCTGCTGGCCTTCTTCGTCGTCTCTTCCTTGCCGTGGGCAAAGATCTGGCTCACGGCGATCGCCCTGGCAACGCTCAAGCATGTTGACGCGGTGCACGACCTCAAGGTCGGTCCGAGCCTGGCCGGCCTGGTAGACGACGACCAGCTCCATGGCGTCATCGATTATTTCGTGCGCCTGCTTGATTTCACGCCGAGCGAGCTTCAGCGCTGCGGCACGGACACGGACGGTCACCTCGTGCCGCGCCTGCGCGCGGTCAGCTCGTCGGTGGCGATCTTCATCGATGGCGTCGACGAGTACTTCAACAAGCACGTCGAAGGGGTCCACCATAGCCCCAGTGTGACCGGCGAGCTGTCTCCGAATATCTGGCACTTCGCCCAGCTCGGGCTCGTCGAGGTCGCCTATCAGCTCCGCAGGATCAACCATCACATCAAGGTCTTCGCCGCCGTGCGCAAGGAAGCGTACGGGCGTCTCGCCACGACGACCGCCATGGCGCAGCAGTACCGTGGCAGCGCCGTCGACATTGCGTATTCCATGCAGGGCCTGCGCGAGATCTTCGTCAACAACATCCGCCTCGTGAAGAGCGACATGCTGGTGACCTCGGACCGGCTGCGGACCGATCCGCTCGTTGCCTTTCTGGGCCGGACCACGGTGATCGACGCGTACACGCGCGACCAGGAAGAGGTCTTCGAATACATCTGCCGCCATACGCTGCTCCGACCGCGAGATTTGATGACCATCGGCGAACGCCTGGCGGCGCTCCGACCGGAGGAGCGCCGGAGCGAGCTGCGCTTCAAGGAGGTCGTGCATCAGGGTGCGACCGAAATCGCCCACGAGTACCTCGCGGAGATCGCTCCGCACATCGGAGATCTGGAGCTCGAGCAGCTTCTGCGCATCCTCCCGAGAAACGTGTTGACGCGCCAGGAAATCGAAACGCTGTTTCTCGAGCACAGCCTGGCCACGGGCGGCGAGGAAAAGCACGTGTTCTCTGCGCTCTACCGGGTAGGCCTCCTCGGGTGGGTCCAATACGACGGGGTGCGCGGAGAATGGACGCAGCGGTTTCTGCGGCCGGGTGACATGACCTTCGAGGCCGATGGAGCGGTGCCGGCGGCCACGCAATATCTGCTTCACCCCGTTTTGTCGGACGTCATTGGAAGGCTCAATCCGGCGTATCTGCAGAACGTCAGCCGCGCGAACATCATCGGTTACGCGCGGCCGTGGCGCGAAACGGAGAGCTCCACGAGCTCCACGCAGGTGCAGAGTCTCTGCGTGCTCAAGGGTGACGTCCACGGATTCGGCGGACTCATGCACGCCGGGGCGCACGGCCCGGTGCGACAGGCTCTGGAGGAGGCTGTCAGCCGCTGGACGCGCGGCGCGACGGTCGCACAGACCGGGGCCGGCGATTCCCTGTTGATCGCGCACGAAGAACCTGTGGCGCTCGCTCAAATCGCGCGCCACATCATGGACGACGTGTACCAGGCCACCGGCCAGCCTCGCCTGCGCATGGCGTTGCACTACGGACCGGTGGAGATGCAACCGAGCGTCGGCGACCAGCCGGCGACGGTAGCGGGCGGGGACGCGATTCTCTACGCGACTCGGGTCGAGCCCCATGTCGTGCCAGGCCAGATCTGGGCCACGGAGGAGTTCCGGCAGGAGCTCTCCAAGCGACCTTCGCTGTGGCGCACCACGGAAATCGACGGCAGCAACGGCAGCAACCGCTTCAACGTCAAGAAGGACGGGCGAAGCGAACCGGACCTTTGGGTCAGTCTTTACCGGCTGGAGTTCTAGGTCCGTGCGCGCTCGAGCGCCGATGAAGCTGCAGAAATGCGGCGGCAGCGTCGCGGGCACGGGTCGCGATCTCGCGCGGGTTCGGCCGCTCGGCGACGCCGAGCAGCAGACTCACCATCAAATCACCCCAGAGCAGCGCCCTGAATTGTTCGGCCAGTTCTGCGGGGTGGCCATCGATCAGCTCGGACGCTTCGGCTTGTTGCATCATCTCACGCAAGGCGGCACGGCCGGCCTCGCGCCCCATGGAGTCGAGCGTCCGCGCCACGTCCGGAGCCTGGACCGCTTCGGCGATAGCCAGACGGAACATCGCAATGACGGCTGGATCGCTGACCTCCCGGAGGAGCTGCGCCCCGAACGAGGCGAGCACGTGCGCGAGGCTCTCGCGGTCGCGCGGCACGGGCAAGTCGGCAGGCGCCTGAAATCGCCTGGCGCGCTCGGTGATGCAAGCGATGAGCATTTCCTGCTTGTTGCCCACTAGCGCATAAAGCTCGCGCTTCGAAACACGCGCGCGTGTGGCGATCTCGAGCGTGCTGGTCGCCGCGAAGCCGTTTCTCATGAAGGCAGCGAAGGCCGCCGCCAGGATGCGCCCGTGCACGGCGGTCTCATCGCGGTTGTCGAGGCTGCGTGTCGACACGGATCTCCTCGCCATGATCTTCCCCATTGACATTGGTACCATCTTCGGCGCCTGGTACTGGTCGGTACCGCTGTGTACTATCACTGATCACGGAGAGATCCATGCTGCCCCAGTCGACATTTTTCCTGAGCATCGCTTTCAGCCTCATCGCGTGGGGAACCCTCACTGCGCGGTATGTCTGGCCTGCGCTCCGCGCCCTGCCACGTTTCGGCGCATTGCGGCCTCTGCTCATCCTTCACAGTTTCCGTTTCATAGGCCTCGCATTCTTGGTGCCAGGCGTCGTGTCGCCCGATCTGCCCTCCGTCTTCGCGCAATCTGCGGCGTACGGGGACGTCGTTGCGGCGGCACTGGCCCTGCTTTCGCTGCTACTGCTGCCACGCTACGCGGGTGTGGTCGTCGCGTGGATTTTCAATCTGTGGGGTACGCTGGACCTGCTGAACGCGTTCTACCAGGCCAGTCATGCCGGGCTGATGCCGGGACAATTGGGAGCGATGTACTTCATTCCGACTGCCGTCGTGCCGCTGCTGCTGATCACGCATGGACTCGCTTTCCGAATTCTCGTGCGACGGGAAAACGAGTCGGCAATGCGAGAAGTCGGGCAGCCGGCATAAGTCACTCCGCGGCGACGGGCTCACGGCTGTCGCTCCGGGCGCTGCTCGGCTGCAGCGAGCAGCGCCTTGATGCGGGGATGGGCCGGGCCATGCCGCTATCTGCCGATCGGCGGGACGCGTGCGGCAAGCCCGGACGAGATTTTGGGGCCGGCCGGGGGCTACGCGCGGGACTCTGGCTGCGGCGAGCCTTGCTCGCCGCAGCCGTCAGATCGTGGCCAGCTTGGTTGCGGACACCTTGCCATTGGCGCCACGCTCCAGCTCAAACGTTACCTTCTGATTCTCGCTCAACGTGGTGAGACCAGCGCGTTCGACGGCAGAGATGTGGACGAATACATCCTTCGATCCATCGTCAGGCTGAATGAAACCGAAGCCTTTGGCGCTATTGAAGAACTTTACGGTGCCTGTGATCATCTTGTGCTCCAGAATGCAGGATCGCCTCGCGCGGGAGTGCGCGAAGCATCAAATTGGCGATGGGTGAAAATGAGGCGTGGGCGGCGGCGAGGATGTGCGACCAGCCCGGATCGGAATTCGACGGCGCCTATTATAGGCCGATCCGATCTCGAGGCATACAGGCACGTACCGGCGGAGCGACAACCCTCAGCGCTTGAAGTCTCGAAAGCCGGCGACGCGGGCGAGGTCCGCCTTTACTTCTTCCCGGCTGCGCTCGTAGACGATCTCGCGCCCCAGGGCGTTGCCGACATAGGCGGAGCCGTTGCGGGTCGGGGTCAGGTTGCATCGGACGCTGTGGACCCCTTCGCCGAGTACGATCTGGATCATTTCCAGGCGCTTGGACAACACGACCACGTCGAGCGTCTGGCCGGTGGTGGTGACGCGCACCTGGATCCTTTCGTCGGTCATCTCGCTGTTGTTTGCTTACCGCACGGGTCCGGACGTGGTCGTGGGCTTGGCCTTTCGGCCCGGCGCAAGCGGTGGAACGTAACCGGAGATGCGGCATTGCAGCGCCTCGATGCGCTTGCCATCCTTCTCGAAGCGCGTGAGGTTGCAGGTGATGATCTCACCGCTTGCTGCAAGCCTCGCGAGCCGCTCGCGAACCTTCGCCAACGGCAAGCCGATCTCCTTGGCGATCTCCGAGTCGAGCCGCTGCCCGTGTTTCGTCAGACACTCCAAAATTTCAGTCATGCATCTCTCCTCGAGAACGCCTCTGCTCTCCGCGCTGGGCGTTGGCGCTACGCCCGCCACGGTCTGCGCTGTGTGAACACCGGCTGCGCGCTGACGCTCGCATCCGGCTCGTCCGTCAAAAGGTACCGGCCGCTCCGAAATTGGCGCCGTCAATCGCGGGAACAGCCTGCAGAGAGTCGAATTTGAATGCGGCCGAGGGACGGACGAACGCCGCAGCAGCATTATACCAGATTTGAAGGGCGCCCGCGCCGCCAACCGCCCCGATCGGCGGACGGGCTCTCGAGTCATCGCTGGCCCGGCAGGCGTTCGCGCGCTCGGCTTGGCCGGGCTGCCGTAGGGTAATATGCGCAGCGCAGCGTCCTATGATCGGGCTCGGAGTCCTCGTGAGTTTCTGCGCGATTGTCTCTCGGCTTTCCCAGAGCCACCGGCAGCCCCTGTTTCCCCGGACGCGCCCCGCCCGCTGGGCCGTCGCCGCCCTCGTCGCGGCGCTCCTCGATCTCGCCACACCGACGGCGTCGACGGCGCAGAGCGTGCTGCCCAATGGTCCCGCCTCAGCCCCGCAGCCCGCGCCGACCCGGCCGTTGCTCGATAGCGTGCAGATCGATCTGGGCTACGCCTACGACGACAACGTCACCCTGGGCCGTGCCCACGACGAGATCCTATGGGACCAGTCGCTCGCGCTCGACGCGAGTGCAAGCCGCGCCTTGCGCATCGGCGATCACGCACGGCTGGTCGTGACCGGCCTGTTGAGCGGCGAGAAGTTCAGCAGATACGACGGCCTTTCGAACCTTTCGGGCGGCCTCAACGCGGAGCTTCAATACCGGCAGTCCGGCGCATTCGATGCGATCACGTTCGCGGCCTTCGCCCGTGGCTGGCTCGACAACTACGCGTCGCACCTGCGCGACGGCAGCCATTTTTCGATCGGAGTCAACGCGCGTGGCGCCCTGACCGACCGGATCGGCCTCTCCGGAGAGCTGGCATGGAACCGGCGCCATGCGCAGAGCGAAGTGTGGGACCTGACCGACTATTCCGCGCTTCTGAACCTCGACTATTCGCTGGGCCGCAGCGGGACGCTGTATCTCAACGGCGAGTACCGGCGCGGCGACGTTGTATCGGACGGTCACGCCACGCTCGTGAACGTGAGCCTGGCGAAGGTCTTCGTGCTCGACGACGCGTTCCCCGACGAGCAATGGTTCGCCTATCGCTCCGAGGCTCGCACCTGGATCAGCACCGTCGGATACAACCTGCCGCTCGGTGAGCGGACATCGCTCGACATCTCCTGGCGGCGCGTACAGTCGACGCCAACCGCGCACCTGGACTTCGACGTGCAGGGGTCGCTGCGCTACGTCGACAATCAGTACTCCATCGTTTTGCTGAAGCTCTTCTAGGCGATTCCACCATCATGGCACTCGCGCGTCCTATCGGCTGGATCTTCGCGGCGGCTGCGGCCCTCGTCCTGGCCGCATGCGGTGGCGGAGGGAGCCCTGGCGACGTTCACCCGGGAACCGAGATCACCATCGTGCCGGGCCAGCCGAACGAATTTCTGCTGTTTCCCAACCCGCAGGTGCAGCCGGACGGTTCCCTGCAAACCAACACGGATGCCTACGCGCAGGCCTACTACGCCGCCATCGATCCGCACAACACGAAGGACACGGTTGCCAAGTGGCGGGCCGCCAACGGCTTCGATACCGGGACCGGTACGCAGGTGACCGTCGTCTTCGGCGATGCGCGCGATCTGGGCTTCGGGCGCCGGATGACGGCGCGGCAGAACCCCGACGGCACACTTGCCTTCTACGTCGAGAACTACCTCGTCAAGACCGGGGGAGCGTACGCCTTTTCCCCGGTCAACCTCGAGGCCGCGATCGTGCGCGACCCGAACGCGCTGGTGTACGTCGCTGGCATCGAGTTCAGCCCGGGCCCGGCGGGCGGCGTCAGCTTCGCGAAATACTTCAACTTCGACGTCGTCACTGGCGTGCGGGAGAACATGGCGGACATCGACGGCCGTGGCGACAAGGCGATGCCGGGACCGTGCATCGCTTGTCACGGCGGCCGCGCCGATGCGCTGACGCCACCCGACGCCTCGGGCAACCCGCGCTTCAACTTGCTGCTGAACGCGGTCTCGGGCGCTCGCGGCGACGTCCTCGGACAATTGCCCCCGTTCGAGGTGAGCACCTTCCAGTTCTCCGAAACACCCGGTTTCACCCGCGCCGAGCAGGAACCCATGCTCAAGACGATGAACATGTGGGTCCTGTGCTCGTACCCGCTCCCGGCGCCGTCGCCGTCTCCGGAAGACGCCTGCCGGCGCCCGGCGAGCTCGGGCGAATGGCAAGGCACGGCCGCGGCGCTCATCAAGGCGGCCTACGGGGGCGATGGCCTTCCCGACCCGACCTATGTGGAACCGTCCACGCCGGCTTCGTGGGCGGCGGCGGGACAGACCTCGCTGTATGAGACGGTGGTCGCACCCGCGTGCCGCGTCTGCCACCAGCTGCGCGGAACGGGGAGGCAGTCGGACATCGACTTCACGACCTACGAGAAATTCCAACCCTATGCGGAGCGAATCTTCGCCACCGTCATCGATCGCGGCAACATGCCGCTCGCGCAGCTCCTGTACGACACGTTCCACGCTTCCGCCGGTGAAGCCGCGCTCGCGGATTTCCTCGTCGACCAGGGTTTGCCGGCGCGCGACGCCGGCGGTGCCGTGCTGCAACCCGGGCGTCCGATCGCCGATCCGGGGCCGGATCGCGTCGTCCGGCAGGGCGCGACTCGACTCTCGGCCACCAACAGTCTGTTTGCCGATACCTATGCCTGGTCGATCGTCTCGGGCCCGAACGGCACCGTTCCGCCCAGCGGCGCGTCGCTGACGGATGCCAACACCGCGCAACCCACGTTCAATGCAACCACCGACGGGACCTACGTTCTCAGCCTCGTCGCGAGCAACGCCTCCGCCCGGAGTGCGCCGCAATCGCTGACGCTGGTGGTCCAGAACGCGTTGACCCCGGCGCCCGACGCCATCCGTTTTGCCGACATCAAGGCGGCACTGCAGGACGGGACCGAGTGCCAGGGCTGCCACAATCGGGTTACTCCGCTGAAGGCGCCGATCGATTTCACCAGCTATGACCGCAATGGCGATGGTGGGGTCACGCCGACGGACGACGCCTGGTTCTATGCCGAGGTAAGGAGCCGCATCAACTTCGCGGAGATCGCCGCCAGCCCGCTGCTGCAGAAGCCCTCAGGGCAGCATCACTTCGGCGGGCTGGGTCCGGGCTTCGACACGAGTCTCGCGCCCGGGCAACCGGGGCGCGCCAAGTACGATCTTTTCCTGAATTGGATCCTCAACGGCGCGCCGCAATAGCGTGCCTCCGCGGGGTCAATAAGTGCGCCGCCGCGGTTGCCTGTAGTCGTCCCTCGGAAACACGAAGGGCGGCGTGCGGCCCACCAGCGCCTCGATGAGCATCAGCTCCTGGTCGGTGTGATGGATGAACGGCGCAAGGCGGATGTTCTGCCCGGCCTGCTGCCCGGTCAGAATGTACAGCGGCCGATTGTGATGGCGCGATACCACCGTCTCGCGGCTCGTCGGATCGCTCGCCGCGGCGATGTCGGCGGTTCCGTAACACGTGCAGAAGTAGGTCTGCTCCGGATCCGACTCCATGTAGGTGCCCGTTCCGCGGATGCCGATGGAGGCATTCCTCGTCGTCATGCGCACGGGCCGACCGCTCGGGAACACCGAGAGGATCTTCCCGGTCAGCACCCGGAGGCCCGATACGATCATCGAATCGGGTTCCTTTGTTTCCAGCGTCACCTGGCTCTCGCTGCGCTGGAGGTGGGCGGTCTGGCCCACGGCGTAGATCACTTCGCTGTCCTTGCCGGTCTGGACGGTCGAGTTTGCGGCGATCGGGGTGTCGGGCGTGGCCGGCTGGCCGTCGACCAGCACCTGCCCTTCGATCCGGTAGATCGATTTCCCGGGGGGTAAGGGCGCCGGCCTGCTGCCCAGTGCCTGCGCGCCGACCTCGCGGCTTCCGATCGCGGTCGAGAAGAGCCCCGCCGCAAGCGCCTTGACCAGAAGGCGCCGCCGCGGGTCTTCGATATTCTCATTCCAATTCATCGTTGCGCTCGCATGAAGTCAATTAGCCATTCTGGGCCCGCTACCGGTCTCGGTCAAAGCGGAGAGTGCGCTAGCACGATCCGGAAAATTCACGGTAGCTGCCGGGCCATCGGTTTGCGCCACGCCATCAGACGCACCAACTCGGCCCCAGGTTTCAGACCGCCTCCTCAAGTCGCAGAGCATCCCCTATGCTTCCCGTTCTGACAGCATAGCGCCGTGGCGACCATCGTCCGCTGGATGCCGAAGTTCTCGCTGAGCGCCCTCGTCCGCGTTGGGATCGGGCTGGCGCTGGTCGCTTTTCTGCTGGCCGACGCCGCGGGCTGGATCGAGATCCGTGCGCTGACCCAGCTCGAACGCTGGGCCTACGACGCGAGGGTCGGTCTGTTCCTTCCGCGGACGCGCGACCCGCGCATCGTGATCGTCGACATCGACGAAAGAAGCCTCAGTGCCGAGGGGCACTGGCCCTGGCCTCGCGACAAGCTCGCGCTCATGCTGCATCAGCTCTTCGCGCGCTACCGGGTCCGAGTCGTTGGCTTCGACACTGCCTTTTCCGAAGCCGACACGAATTCCAGCCTGCCGGTTCTCGAAGCGGCCGCCAGCGGCGAATTGCGCGACGACGCGGCGTTTAAGGCTTTTTTCGAGCGAATGCGCCCCTCGCTCGATCACGACCGTCTCTTCGCCGACGAGATCCAGAAGCATCCCGTAGTGCTCGGTTTCCTGGTGAGCGCGCAGGCAGAGCGATCGGGCGCCTTGCCGCCACCGGCGTTTGCGGCGAGCGCTCTCGCCGGCGCGGAGTACACCTATTTCAGTGCCCCCGGCTACAGCGGCAACATCGCGCCGCTGCAGGCGGCCGCCACCGCCGCGGGACATCTGTACGCGGCGCTCGACTCGGACGGCGTCACGCGCAGCGTGCCGATGTTCATGCAGGTCGGAGACGACTTCTTCGAAGCGATGTCGCTGGCCGTCCTTCGCGTCTACCTCGGCAACGCCCCGATCAAGCTCGAGAGGACCATCGTCGACTCGGGTGGACGGAAGCTGGGGTGGATGCGCACCGTGAACATCGGCGACGCTGTGCGCATTCCGCTCGACGAAAGGATGGCGGCGCTCATCCCGTTCCGCGGCGAGGGGAGCTATCGCTACGTCTCGGCGACCGACGTGATACGGGGCACGGTCGGCGCCGACGAGCTGAAGGACCGGATCGTCCTTGTCGGCACCTCGGCCCGGGGGCTCGTCGACGTCCGCGCCACGCCGACGCGGGAGGACCTCCCGGGTGTGGAGATCCACGCGAGCCTCATCTCCGGCGCGCTCGACCACGCCGTGAAATCCCGGCCCACGGAGACGCTCGCCATTGCCATGCTCACCATCCTGCTCGTGGGCATTCCGCTCGCAGTGCTCCTGCCCAGGCTTTCGGCGTTGGCCGCGACGCTCGTTGTGGCGGGCCTGCTTGCCGTCTTGTTTGGCGTGAATGCGGGGGCGTGGCAGGTGCGCAATCTGGTGCTGCCGCTGGCCGGCCCGCTGGTGATGCTGGCCGGACTCTATTTTCTTGACGTCGTGTGGGGTTTCTTCGCCGAAACCCGTCACCGGCGGCTGCTGACCGACCTGTTCGGAACCTACGTCCCGAAGGAAATCGTCGCCGAGATGGCGGAGGATCCGGATGAGTATTCGATGCACGGCCAGAGCCTCGACATGACCGTGCTTTTCGCCGACATTCGCGATTTCACCTCGATCGCGGAGACCCGCACGCCCCAGGACCTGAAGGACCTGATCAACACCTACTTCACGAGGATGACCGCCTGCATCCAGGACAAGCGCGGGACCGTCGACAAGTACATCGGCGACGCGATCATGGCCTTCTGGGGGGCGCCGGTGCGCGATGCCGACCATGCCCGGCGCGCGCTCGAATGCGCGGTCGCGATGCAGAAGGCGTTGCGCGAGCTGGATCCGCTGTTCGCGAAGAAGCGTTGGCCCATGCTGCGCATTGGCGTCGGTGTCAATTGCGGCACGATGAGCGTCGGCGACATGGGCTCGCACTTTCGACGTTCCTACACGGTGATGGGCGACGCGGTGAACCTCGCCTCGCGCCTCGAAGATCTTACCAAGGAATACGGCGTGGGCATCCTCGTCTCCGAGAACATCGTGCGAGCGGTGCAGGACTTCGTCTACCGGGAAGTGGACAAGGTGCGGGTGAAGGGCAGGCAGGAGGGTGTGGCGATTTTCGAGCCCATCGGCGCCCAAGGCGAGGTCCGCCGCGACACGCTTTTGGAGATTGCCCGTTTCCACCAGGCACTGGCGCACTTCCGCGGGCAGCGCTGGGACGAGGCCGAAGCGCTGCTCGAGGAGCTCGCCGCCGCCGCGCCTGGAGTGAAGCTCTACCGAGTCTACGGCGAGCGCGTCGCCCACTTCCGCGCGAGCCCGCCCGCCGCCGACTGGGACGGCGTCTTTGGCTTCACGACCCGGTGATCTTCGCGGCGGCGATGCGTTTCAACCAGATACGTCGACAAGATCCTCAAGGGCGCCAAAGGCGCTGGCGATCTATGTTGAGCTCGGCAACCAGTGGCGGCATCGCCCTGTGCTTCACCAATTTGGGAGGACGCGCAGAGGTCGAGGGAGACTACTCGAGCGCACTGAGCTTTCTGAAACGCGCTCTGCTGATCCAACGCGATTTGCGAGACCTTAGCACGATGTCGTTGTCGCTCCTGGCAATCGGGTACGTGGCATGTGCAGTGGCAGAGCCCGTCCACGCGGCGCGCATCTGGGGCCGGAGGGAGCTGCTGCGTGAAGAAATCGATGCTCCGGTCCACGAAGCCGATCGACTGGAATACAACGAACACGTGGCGGCTGCCCGCGCAGCGGCGCGCGACTATTCCGCCGTCGACGCGGCATGGATGGAAGGACGCGCGATCACCGTCGAGCAGGCGATCGAGTACGTACTAAACGAATTGCCTCCCTCGTGACCGGTCCGTTCCGGGATCCGCCCGGCGCCGCCGAAGCTCGAATTGAAACAAACGAAATGCCATTGACGTGCAGGCGAAATTTGCTTGCCGCATCTCCCAGCTAGGTTCTCCGTGCAGTAACCCGCTGCGCATGCCGATCTCGAGAGTTTCCGGGACCGAATGGACAACGCTCGCCGGCTTCTTCGGCGATCCGATAAGCGCGGCACGTTGGGAGATCGAAGTGAGTTGGCGACCACGAACAGGGAAGTTTAGGCGAAGCATCGCCGCCTGCGCGGGTACCTTGCTCGCCGGATCCGCGCTGGCCGACGTAGAAGCTCGATGCGCTGTTGCCTTCGTTGCAGCAGGGCGGCTACGTCATCGTGGTGCGCCACGGCGCCACGGATCCCCGCCAGGAGGATGTCTATCCGCTCAACTACGACGACATGACGAAGCAGAGGCAGTTGAGTGAGCAGGGCAGAGAAGTTGCTCGCCAAATCGGCTACGCGCTTCGCGGGCTCGGGATTCCAATCGGCAGAGTCTTTACCAGCCGCCTCAATCGCGCCGTCGAGACCGGCCGCCTCGTCGCCGGCAAGGACGTGGTCTGGTGGAAGAGCGGAACGATAGCGGCATGGGATCGGCTTCGGCGATGGCGGGCTCGGCGGTCACCGGCAACCGGCGCTACGCGGCGGCATTGCGTCAACTGGCTGCTACTCGACCAATGTTCCACACGAATATGCTGATCGTTACTCACAAGACCAATATCGCAGACGCGTTCGGCAAGACGTGGGCGGATATCAAGGAGAGCGAGAGCCTGCTGTTCAAACCGGAGAGCTTCGACACTACCCGCACTCCCGTACTGCGTGTCGAGGCGAGGGAGTGGACGGCCCTCGCACAGAGCAGACAAGCGAGCCGGTAGGTTCGCTTACCGTCAGGCAGCGTTCGTAGTGCCGTGAGCCTGCGCGATTCGAGCCGTTGGACATGGAGCCAGTCATGCGCGTGCAGCAGCCGGGGCCTGCGGCGGCGGACCCTAGACCGGTGATCGCATTGCATTGCTCGGGGGCGGGTGCCGGGCAATGGCGCCAGCTCGGCGACGCCCTCGGCTCACGCTACGACTTGATCGCCCCCGAGCATTACGGCTGCGAGAGCGTGGGTCCATGGGAAGGCACGCACGCACTCACGCTTGCGGACGAGGCTGCGGTGACGATCGAAATCATCGATCGCGCCCATGGCAAGGTGCATCTCGTCGATCACTCCTACAGGGGAGGCGTCGCACTGCGCGCGGCTGTCGAAAGGCGCGACCGTATCGCCAGTCTCACCCTCTATGAGCCTTCGTCCTTTCACCTTCTCAAGACAATCGGCTCTCGCGGAGCGGTCGCGCTCGCGGAAATTCTGGCCGTCTCTGCCAAGATCGACCGGGGAGTGATCACTGGCGATTACCGCGGAGCGGCGATTTCGTTTGTCGACTACTGGGGAGGGCGAGGCGCATGGGCCGCGCTGCGACCGTCCGTGCAGGCCGCGCTCGCACGCTGGGTGCCCAAGGCACCGCTCGATTTCCGGGCACTGATCGATGAACCGACACCCGCCCGGGAATACGCGGATCTCGGTTTTCCCGCCTTGATCATGCGGGGCGAGCATGGGCCGGGGCCAATGCGCCTGATCGCAGAGTTTTTGCAGGCGCTCATGCCCGCCGCGCGTCTCGTGGTCATGCCAGGCGCGGGTCATATGGACCCGCTGACACATGCGGCCGAGTTCAACGCCGCGACTACGCGGCATATTGCAGCATCGGAAGTCCGATCCCGGCAGGGCTTCCCTGCCATGGCTGAACCATACCGCGGTCGAGCCCGTGCACACCATGGCGAAGGAGGGCATGGCTTGAGCCACGCGCCAGCAGATTATTGAATCAGGTTGTCCGCCCGTGCCAGCACCGAGACGGGAATGGTCAGATTCAAGTTTTTGGCCGTCTTTAAGTTAATCACCAAGTCGAAGCTCGTAGGCTGCTCCACTGGCAGCTCGCCGGGGCTGGCACCCTTGAGGATCCTGTCTACGTAGTCCGCAGCGCGTCGATAGACCGCGTCCAGGTTCGGTCCGTAGGCGATGAGACCTCCGGCCTCCGCGAAGTCCTTGTAAATCGACACGACCGGGAGCGATTGCTTCGCGGCGAGGTCCAGGATTTCGCGGCGATGTTTTGTGATCGCGCCGTCGTCCATGACGAATAGGGCTTCGGACCGTGCTCGCGATGCGGCTTCGAACGCGCCTGCATATTCGCTGGGATCGTGGACGGGAAGACGGGTGAACGTCAGGCCGAGTCGTCCGCCTTTGCGTTCGACCTCGTCGACGATCACGACGGCTCCCGGGTTGTCGCCCTGATAGAGCGCCGCCATTCGGGAGATCTTTGGAAGGGCCTCGTGGAGCAGCTCGACGCCTTTCGGGCCGAGCGCATCGGGCATGAAGCTGACCCCGGTGACGTTGCCGCCCGGACGGCCGAGGCTCGCCACGAGGCCGGATTTCACCGGATCGGCGACCCGCATCAGGACGACCGGGGTAGTCCGCGTGGCGTTCTTCGCCGCTTTCGCTGCCGGCGTATTGATCGCCACGATCACGTCGACATCGAGCCGCAGAAGCTCCTGTACAAGCGCCGGCAGCCGCTCGTTGCGTCCTTCCGCGTTCCTCAGCTCGATGCGGATGCCGGTTCCCTCGACATACCCGAGCTTGCTCAGCTCGTCGCGAAATGTCTCGAGCAACCCTGGCTGCAGGTCCTGGGCCAGGACTCCGATCTTGCGGGACGACTTTGATTGCTGCGCTCGCACGGCCACAGGCGCGCTCAGGAGCAGCGTACTCACGAGGAACCTGCGACGCGAAGGCATGGGCGGGGCGCGGTGGCGATGGTTGAACTTTGAGGGTCGGGTGCAGCGCGCTGCGGGCAGTATAGCTTAAGCATCCCGTGCCCGATCCACGCCACACGAGCTGGCTGCCGAAGCCCGCTCCGGCCACGGCGTCGGAGGACCTTGCCACCGGCCTACGACGGAGGCGCTGGCGCGAAGCAGGAGGCGCGGACCGATCAATCCCTCGTCTTCCGCACGTTGACGAACACGTGGTACGAAACGGCCTCCCAGGCGTTGTGGATGCCGATGAACAGCAGCGGCAACGCTGAGCTGCTGACTGCGAAAAGACACTCCCGGGTATGGCTCGGAGCCGCCAATGCGGACACCACCAATATCACGTACGCGATCAGCGGCAGCACGACGTGGAAAAGCCAGTCCTCGGGCTCCGGGCGGTATGCCGTCTGCACGCGCATGCGCCGGGCTACGACCAACGAATACACGGCTCCGGCAAGGCCGGCGAGTCCCCATAGCGCCGCCGGGGGCGTGATCGTCTGCCAGGGAGCGCGCGCCAGTGCCGACAAGAGCAGCGCGGTCGCGAAGTGCACGATGGTCGGCGTCGCGAATGCCGCGCCGGCACGCGGCGCGTCGACGGGCGGTCGGTCCGCGATGAGCGCAACGACGACGAACTGCAGGCCGATGAGCGCAGCGGCGGCGGCGCCGACGATGACGTAGAAGCTCTCCCACCCGGCGAGCTCGGCCATTTTTCACCTCGTCTCTACGGATTTCGGAACCAATCCAGGCGGTAGGCCACTTCAGGCCCTGCCTGCCCCTCGTACGCGATCTGTCCCATGAGAAGCGCGAACGGCTCGGTGTAGCGCGCGATTCGAAGGGGACCGACGTCCACCGGCTCGAACCCCACGTCGCGGATGAGCCTGGCGGCGAGCTCCTTGCTCGGTGCGTGGTCCCCGCAATAGACGAGACTCGGCCGGCGGGTGCTGCGCCTGGCCTCGTACACGCCGAACAGCACTTCGCTCGGAACGGTATTGAACGCGGAGACGATCCGAGCCTTCGGCAGTTTCTTCGCCAGCTCCTCGGCCGCCGACGAAGTGCGGCCGACGACCAGCTCGGTATTCTCCTTGTTCATGGGAAGCGAGCAGGTGATGACCGCTTTTCCGGACAGATCGCCAGCCTGCGCGAGCACATCGTCGAAGCGCAGCCAATGGACGGCTAAGAGCAGCGCATCGGCATCCTGTGCGGCCTCTCGCGGCGTGCCGGAGCGCACCTTGCCGCCGGCCTGCCGTGCGAGCCTGTGGAGCTCCTGTCTGCGGGTTGCATAGCTGAAGACCACTTCGTGTCCCGTCCGCGCGAAGATCGTTCCCAGCTTGCCGCCCATCAATCCTGATCCGAGGATGCCGATTCGCATGGCATTTGCCTTTCCCGAGATGCCGCTGCCCGCAGGGCTCGAGGCGGTTTGCTCAGCGGCCCACCAGCCGCTGCAGGTGCTCCGGATAGCGGGCTCCCTGCACAGGTATCTTCGAGAGCTCGTCCCCGATTTCACGAAGGTCCCTGGCTGACAGCTCGACAGTGGCCGCAGCAACGTTCTCCTCCAACCGATGCCGCTTGGTGGTGCCGGGGATCGGCACGATCCATGGCTTCTGAGCCAGCAGCCAGGCGAGCGCGATCTGGGCCGGCGTGACCTTCTTCGCGGCGGCGATTTCACCGAGCCGATGCACGAGAGCCTGGTTCGCCCGGCGCGCCTCCGCCGTGAACCGCGGAACGACGTTGCGGAAGTCGTTGCTGGTGAACGTCGTGTTCTCGTCGATGGCTCCGGTGAGGAAGCCCTTGCCGAGCGGGCTGAACGGCACGAAGCCGATGCCCAGCTCTTCGAGCGTCGGTAGCACCTCCTGCTCCGGCTCTCTCCACCACAGCGAGTATTCGCTCTGGATTGCGGTCAGGGGCTGCACCGCGTGCGCCCGCCGGATCGTCTGCACGCCGGGCTCCGAAAGACCGAAATGCCGCACCTTGCCTTCGCGGATCAAATCCTTCACCGCGTCGGCGACCTCCTCGATCGGCACGTCGGGATCGACCCGGTGCTGGTAGAACAGATCGATGACGTCGGTCTTCAGGCGCTTGAGCGACGCCTCGGCCACCTCCTTGATGTGCTCGGGCCGGCTGTTCAGGCCCTGCTGCTGGCCCGTCGACGGATCGATCCCGAAGCCGAACTTGGTGGCGATCACCACCTTGTCGCGCACGGGGGCGAGCGCCTCGCCCACGAGCTCCTCGTTCTTGTACGGTCCGTAGACCTCGGCCGTGTCGAAAAAAGTGACGCCGCGGTCGAAGGCCGAGCGGATCAGCGCAATGCCCGTCTTCCTTTCGACCGGTGGGCCGAAACCGAAGCTCAGCCCCATGCAACCGAGTCCGATAGCCGAAACCTGCAAACCACTACTCCCTAGCGTGCGCTTCTGCATGTTGCCTCCGGCGATGAATCCTGTAAGCAAAACTCGTTCGTCACGAGGATCATGATCCGCCTTCGGAGTGCTCCGATAAAGGCCTACAATCCGAATGACGCATTGAATTCTTGTCAACAATGGAAAGGGAAGACTGAGGCAGCCTCGGGGCGTTCGACATCGTCGCGGAGGAACGAAGCTTCACGCGGGCGGCCGCGCGCCTCGGCGTATCCCCCTCGGCGCTCAGCCATACGATCCGGCGGCTCGAGGAGCGGCTGCATGTCCAGCTGCTGGCGAGGAGCACTCGGAGCGTTTCCGCCACGCATGCGGGCGAGCGGTTGCTTGCGCGTCTGCGCCCCGCGATCGAGGAGATCTCGGGCGCAGTGGAGGATCCGGGACGGGTTGCCGGCCGACCCTCGGGGAATGTCCGGATCACCGCATCGAGAACCGCCGCCCAGATGGTCACCGCCCCCGGGCTGCCGCGATTCGTCGCGCGCTATCCGGACATCGTCGTCGAAGTCCTGATCGAGCCGGCGCTCACCGACATCGTGGCCGGACGGTTCGACGCCGCCATTCGATTGGGAGAATCGCTCGAGAAAGACGTGGTCGCGGTTTCGGTGAGCGGTGAGCTGCGCATGGCGGTCGTGGGCGCGCCACGATACTTCGCATCGCGTGGCAGGCCGTCCACGCCGCAGGAGCTGCGCAAACACGCTGCACCAACTTCAGGCTGCCTGCCGCGGGCACGCTCTACAAGTGGGAGTTCGAAAAGGGCCGGCGCAAGGTCAAAGTGGCCGTCGAGGGACCGCTCGTCTTCGACGACGAAGAGATGGTCCTCAACGCCGCGCTGGCCGGCCTGGGCCTCGCCTTCCTGATCGAAGACCACGTGACGCCGCTGGTCAAATCTGGCGCATTGACCAGGGTATTGGACGATTGGTGTCCACCGTTTCCCGGCTTCTTTCTCTACTACCCGGGCCGCCGCCAGGCCTCGCCCGCTCTCGCGGCGTTTATCGATGCGGTGCGAGTGCCGGTCAAGACAATTCCATTACCCGCCGCTGGCCGCGCCCCGACGAGATCGTCGGCCTCGAAGCATCTTCCCTTAGCGGTTCGCCGCGGTATCAGGGCGGCGGGCGCGACTTGAGACGCCGCTCGCGCAGCAACCCCAACGGAAACAGCATGACCGTGCGCAGTCCCTCGATCGACGAGAGCTGATCGAGCGAGCGCACCGCCTCGATCACGAACTGCTGTACCACGGTGCGCTCACTGTGTTCCTCGCCCTCGCGGATGCGCGAGAGCCGGTGCAGCACGTAGAAGCCGAGCGCAAAGGAAATCGCGAAGAGGAATTCCCAGTGCCTGAACTGAAGCACCGTCACCTGCTCCACAGCCCCCGGCGTAGCCCATTGGAAGGTGAGGGAGAGTTGCCGCGCGGCGAAGAAGTCGGCGAGCACGCCGCCGGCGAGCGCGGCGATGCCCGCGGCGATCGAACCCGAGAGGCTTACGGCGGTGAGATAGGCGGTCCCGCGTCCCTGCGGCGCGAGCTTCAGCCCGAGGTTGCCCGTCGCGAGCCCGATGCCGCCTGAAGCAGTGCCCATGACGATGTGTACGAGGTAGAGGAGCGGCAGCGTCAGCGCGTGCAGCCGGGGGAACGCGGTGAACGCGAGGCCGATCAGGCCCGCGAAATAGGCCGGCAGCGCCACGCTGAGGATCGCCTTGTTGGTGAGCCGGTCCGAGAGCCGTCCCCAGAGGTACATTGTCAGCGCCGTCGCGACCTGACCCACCATCCAGAGCATCGTGACGGTCCCGAGCTCGTATCCCATCTGGCGGAGCAGATAGACCGTTATGAACGGCGCCGCGAGATTCGATGCGAGATTCCAGGACGCCATGAACAAGATGACCGCTCGAAAGTCGCGATCGAGGAACGGCGTGCGCAGCAGCTCCAGGATCGGGGCGCGCGCGGCGCTTGCCTCCATCGCGGGCTCCGGTACGCGCGTGAGGTAATACGAGCTTATGAACCCGGAGACCCCGGCCGCGGCAAAGGCGATCGAATAGGCGTGGATCTTGTCCGTGCCGGGCCACCGCTGCACCAGATAGCCGGCGCTGAGGGCGCCGAGCGAGGAGAGCACGGTGGACCAGAAGAGGCGCCTCGAGAACAGCGCCCCGAGCGCTTCACGCGGCACGAGCTGGTGGACCCAGGAGTTGAACGAGCATCCCGCGATGGCGCCGAAGAGGGTGATGGCGATTTGGGCCGCGAGGAGCAGGCTCAGTTGGAGAGTCTTCTCTCCCAGGAACGGAATCAGCGCCAGACCGAGGATCAGCGTGCGCGAGATGCTCACGGCGAGCACGGTGATCCTGCGCCGCTGGCGCGCCCGCTCGACCAGCGCCATCGCGCCGACCTGCGAGAGCTGCGCCAGAAACGGGATGGCGGCGAGGGCGCCGATGAGCGTCGCGCTCGCGCCAAGCTGCACGGCGAAGCCGACGAGGATCACTCCTCCGTACAGCGCCCCGGCGAGCGTCGCCCACGCTGCATCGCGCACCAGCGCGCGTTTTCCGCGCTCGAGATCTTCGGGTGTGACGATGGGATCCGGCCGCAATCGCATCGGAATGCTCGCGCGTATTAGTCGTCACTGCGGGGAGCGAGTTCCGGTGGGGCCCGTACCCGTCTCGAAGCCGACGCGGCCAGCAGTTTGCGGAGACGCGGGACTCGCCCTATAGTCGCACGCACATGACAAGAGCGCTCGCTGCGGTCGCCGCGCTGGCCGCTTCGCTGGGGACCGGCGCGGTCTCGATCGGCACGCCGCATGCCGCCGAGCCCGGCGCATCGGGAGGCGGGTACTCGCCGCCGTCGCTGCGGCTTCCGGCCGGCGCGCGTCCGACGCGCTACGAATTGACGCTGACCGTCGTGCCGGGCGAGGCGACCGCGCGCGGCGAGGTCGCGATCGACGTCGAGCTCGATCGGCCGCACCCGATCCTGTGGCTCAACGCCGACGAGCTGACGGTGTCGCGGGCCTCGGGCGACGAGCCGGCGACGCGCGCCAAGATCGTCGCCGGAGACGATCAATTCGTGGGCGTCGCGTTCGAGCCGGCGCTTGCCGCCGGCAGGCATCGCGTGACGCTCGATTTCGAGGCGAAGCAGACGCGCAATTCGACGCAGGGCATCTTCGCGCTGCGGGACGCGGGAGCGTGGTACGCGATGACGCAGTTCGAAGCGCTCTCGGCGCGTAGAGCCTTCCCCTGCTTCGACGAACCCGGCTACAAAGTGCCGTGGCGGTTGACCCTGCGCGTACCGCGGAACCTCGTCGCTCTCTCCAACACCCCGGTCGAGTCCGAGACCGACGTGGGCGGCGGAATGAAAGCGGTGCGCTTCGCCGAGACGCGTCCGCTTCCTTCGTATCTCGTCGCCTTCGCCGTCGGGCCGTGGGAGACCGTCGACGCCGGCCGCGTCGGAATGAACCTCACGCCGATGCGCATCGTCGTGGCGCAAGGGCGCACCGCCGAGGCGGCGTTCGTCGCGCGTGCGTATCCTCGGATTTTCGAGAAGCTCGAAGGCTGGTTCGGCCTCGCGCATGCGTACCCCAAGCTCGACCAGGTCGCCATTCCGCTCACCGTGGGCTTCGCGATGGAGAACGTCGGTCTCATCACCTACGGGGCCACGATCATCCTCGCCAAGCCGGATGCCCTCGCGCCCGCGTTCCGTCATCGCGCCGCGGCCGTAGGCGCGCACGAGATGGCGCACCAGTGGTTCGGCAACCTGGTGACGATGGCCTGGTGGGACGACGTCTGGCTGAACGAAGCCTTTGCGACCTGGCTCGCCGACAAGATGGTCGACGCGTGGAATCCTGGATACGAGCACGGCGCCGGGCGGGCGAGCGAGCGCGGCGAGGCGATCCACGAGGACCTGCTCGCCTCGGCGCGGCGGATTCGCGAGACCATCGTTTCGCGCGGCGACGTCTTCAACGCCTTCGACTCGATCACCTATGAGAAGGGCGCGAGCGTGATCGGCATGTTCGAAGGCTGGATGGGCGAAGCGCCGTTCCGCCGAGGGGTGAGACGCTATCTGGAGGCGCATCGTGACGCGAACGCCACCGCAGCGGACTTTCTCGAGGCGCTCGGGACCACGGGTGATCGGCCGATCGGCGTGGCCTTCTCCACGTTTCTCGACCAGAACGGCGTGCCGGAGGTCGGCGTCCGCCTGCAATGCTCGGCGAGCGGCGCGAAGCTCGAGCTCGAGCAGCGCCGATTGACGCCACTCGGCGAGAGCGATTCGCGGAATCAGCGCTGGCAGATTCCCGTCTGTGCCCGCTACCGCAGCGGCGCCGCGACGCGCGAAGCGTGCACGCTGCTCACGGATAAGGCGGCGAGCCTCGCGCTCGGCGCATGTCCCGACTTCGTCGTCGCCAACGCGGGGGGCCGCGGCTACTACGTTGCCGACTATCGCGACGGGCTCCTGCGGAGTCTGGCCGCGCATCGGCACGCTCTCACGCCGGCCGAGTACGCGGGTCTTCTCTACGACCTGCGCGAGCTCGTGCGCGCCGGAGCGGTGAGTGGGACCGAGGCGCTGGAGTGGGTGCGCGGCGCGGCGTCCTCGCCCGACCGGCATGTTGTCGAGGCGGCCGTCGCGCTCGCCAATTTCGTCCGCGACACGCTGATCGACGACAAGGATCGCCGGCAATTCGCGGCGTTCGTGCGCGAAGCGTTCGGCAGCCGCGCGCGCAGGCTGGGCTTCGCTCCGCGACGCGGCGAAAGCGACGATGAAGGGCTCCTGCGGCGATGGCTGATCGGGCTCGTTGCGCCGGTGGATGGCAAGCTCGCGGCCGAGGCGCGTCGGCTCGCGACGACGTGGCTCGACCATCGCAAGGCGATCGATCCCGGCATGGTCGACGTCGTGCTCGTCACCGCCGCGCAGACCGGAGACGAAGCGCTGCTCGACGGCTTTCTCGCCGAGGCGAGGCATACAACGGACAGCCTCGATCGCCGCAATCTGACGCTGGCTCTTCTCTCGTTCGGCGACCCGGCGCTGGCGGAGAAGGGCCTGCGCGTTCTGCTCGATCCGGAGTTCGATATCCGCGAATCGATGACCGCGCTGTACTTAAGCGAGCGCTTCACGCCGCCCCGGCGCGAGATCTACGCCTTCATCGCCGCGAACTTCGACGCACTCACGAAACGCGTCTCCCGCGACGCACCGGGATACTGGCCGAGATACGCCGCGCGACTCTGCAGCGAAGCCGATCACGCCGACGCCGAGGCATTCTGGCGCGACCGGATCTCGCGCTACGCCGGCGGCGCGCGCAACCTCGCCACGGCGCTGGAGCAGATCCGCTTGTGCACGGCGCTGAAGAGCGCGCAGGGATCGGCCGTCGCGGCGTTCCTGGCGAAGCCCTGAACGAGCCTCGCGAAGGTCGGCCAGCGAAGGTCGCCTGACTCCTCACGGTTCCATCAGTACAGCCGGATCGCCATGTCGAAGTGCCAGGTTCGGCGGATCTCGAGCACGTCCCACTCGCGAGACAGGTTCGGCGGGAACGCTCGGTAAGGCTTCTGGCTGTCGATGATGAATCGTATCGCGTTGTCGATGGCGGCCACGCCGCTGGATGCAACGAACGTCACCGACTCGACCGAGCCGTCGCTGCGAATAGCCACCGTCACCATGGGATCGGTGTGAGGCTGCTTCAGCGCTTCGCTGATCATGTCGAACGTCATGTTCAGTTCGATCTTCCGTTCCCAGGCTTCCGCGTAGAGGATGATCTCCTCGTTCGGATCGGTGCGCCCGAACAGCCTGTATCGGCGGGCGGGGCTCCACGACGGTGGCGGCAGCGAGGGTGACGGGCGCGCCGCTGCCATTGCTTCACGCTGGGCAGCTTCCTCGTCGAGCTCTCGTCCTATCGCTCGAAGCCTCGCTTCGCGTCTTGCCTCGGCTTCTTGCGCCTCGATGCGTGTGGCCTCCTGGCGTTCAGCTTCCCGCTGTACGGCCTCGCGCTGCACGGCCTCCTGTCGAGCGGCCTCGACGCGCGCGGCTTCCTGCCGTGCAGTCTCCTGTCGCGCGGTTTCCTGGCGCTCGGCCTCCTGCCGCGCGGCCTCGATCCGTTCGGCCTCACGCTGTGCGGCCTCTTGGCGCGCAGCCTCTTGCAGAGCTGCGGCCTGCCGTGCGGCCTCTTGTAGCGCGGCCTCCTGTTGTGCTGTTGCCTGTTGCGCAGCCTCTTGCAGGGCCGTCGCCTGCCGTACGGCCTGCCGGCTTCCGGTCTCCGCGGCTTCGAGCGTTTCGGCCGCTTGACGTTCAGCCTCCCGCCGTGCGGCATCCGCTCGCGCGGTCTCTTGTCGCGCAGCCTCTCCTCGAGCAGCTGCCTGCCGTGCGGCCTCCCCGCGTTGAGCCTCCTGCCGTGCGGCTGCTTGTAGCGCGGCTTCTTGCCGTTCGGCGACCTGTCGCGCAGCCTCTTGCAGGGCTGCCGCCTCCCGTGCGGCCGCTTGTAGGGCCGCCTCCAGCTGCTCTGCCTGCTGGTGCCCTTGAGTCAAAGTGTCGAGCTTGCCCAGTTCAACGGCTACGTTCGGCGCCTCTTGGTTGATTCGCGCTCGCGCTGCGTCGCCGGCATCGGGCAGCGACGACATTGCCGGCTCAGCGATCGCGGCGCTTGGCGCCGCCACGATGACCGGCGCTGACATCGCCCGAATGGCGGGGACGACCCACGTGTTCTCGTCGATCCGCTCCAAGGCGATCACGGCCGGCGCGGAAATCTGCGGCGGCGTGTTACGGGGCCGATCGGCGCGCAAGGGGGCTTTTGCAGTGGCGGCGGGCGTCGCGGCGGCTTTCGTTGGATTGGCCTGTGTCTTCGGATTGGCTTGTACTTTCGGGTTGGCTTCTGCCTTCGGATTGGCTTGTGCCTCGGGATTGGCTTCCGGCACGGCAGCTCGCGCAATCCGCACGTCGGTCGCCGGAGGTGCGGATGGCGTTAGCGTTGGTCCTTTGACCACGGGCTGCTCGACCCTTGCCTGCTGCGAAGGCTCCGCGCTTGGCGTGACCGCCGCCTCTGGGGCCGCGACCGGCGCCGGAACGAGCGCGACGCGAAGATCCGGTGCCTCGATCCGCCGATGCTGCCAAGTGAAGCCAAAGCGCGGAAGCCAATCCCAGTCGCCAAAGGTAATGCTCAACAGCGACGCGTGGACCAGCAGCGAGAGCAGCAGCGCAAACGTCAGTCGCCTGCGGTCCAGTGTCATATCAGCACCCGTCAAGACCCGGGCGTCGATTCTCGCACGCTGAGAAAGCGCTGACTTGGCCGGCGAAGTCGCTCGGCCGAAGTCATCGTGGAGCCGATCTCGCGCGCGGCGAACCTTGCCGCGCTGCATAGGGTGGTGAGGCTACGTCACGTCCGTGATGCGGTGGTCGTCGATGTACGCCAGCCTCTCGCGCATCTTTCGGCTCGATGAAATGAGCGATCTCACGGTCTTCATCCGAGAGATGCAACCGGCAAACCGCGCCATTGCCGCAGCGCGTCTCGCAGCACGGTGGTGGCGGAAGCGACGAATAAGGTCGCGATCACGACGCCGACGGCGATATCCGGCCATTGCGACCTAAGAAGTAGCTCGATGCGGCAGCCAGCAGCACGCCGACGTTCGCGATCAAGTCATTGCGCGAGCACAACCAGGTGGAGCGCATGTTGAGATTGTCGCCGCGATGGCGGTGTAGCAATGCAAAGCAGTTCAGGTTAGCGCCAAGCGCCAGTGCTCCGACGATGCCCATTGTTTCCGTGGCCGGCATCAGAGGATGGAATACCTTGTAACCGGCTTGCCAAAGAACACCCAGCCCGAAGGCGAGCATAAAGCCGCCTTTGGCCAGCGCTGCGCCCGATTGCCAGCGCAGCGAGCGTGCCAGGGCGAACAGACTGAAACCGTACACCAGGGCATCGCCCAGCATATCGAGCGAATCGGCGAGGAGGGCGGTGGAGTGCGCCATGAGGCCCGCCGTCCCTTCGACCAGGAACATCAGCGCGTTGATGCAAAGTACGACCCACAGCACGCGACCGTGCGTCTCGCGCATGGTCTCGAGGTCGCAGCCTTTGTCTTCGCGGCAACTTGGCATAACGGGACTATTTTACTCGCGCCGCACCGCGACGATCCGGTTGCTCGCGCGAACGCGCTAACGCATGACGGTCCTGCTCTTCAAGCTGCTCGCGACGCCGCCGTTGATTGTCATCTCGTGCGTGGCGCTCGCGGCAGCGCTTTGGATGATCGGTTCGCCGGCGACTGACGCGGCGTCGACCGAAGCGCCGAAATGGGACCTTCCGGTGCGGATGGCCATCGCCACGGCGCTCGTGCTGCTCAGCGCTCGGTTGCAACCGCCATCGGACCCGGTCGATTCCTGATGTCCGTGGGCGCGTAAGCCCTGCGGCGGCGGCCGCATTGACGAGCACCGAAGACAACAAGGATTGCCCGCGGCCGGCGTATTTCGAAGACGACGCAGAGCCGCCTGGGGGCTCAAATTTCGTCGCCAGTCCCTCCCTCGTACGGTCTGCGTATAATGCGTCCCGGCCGGGAGACTGACCGTGGAAACGATTGCCTGTCCGGACTGCGATCTGCTGCAGCGCATCCCGCCGCTTCCCGTCGGCGGAAGGGCGCGCTGCGCCCGGTGCAGCAAGACGCTGGTCACGCGCCGACCGGATCCGATCGACCGCACGCTCGCGCTTGCGATCGCGGCCGCCATCGCACTTATCGTCGCCAACACGATGCCGCTGATGGGGCTTTCGGCGGTCGGGCGCGAATCGAGCACGACCATCATCGGCGGCGCCCACGAAATGTGGCTCCAGGGCAGCGAGCTCACCGCCGTAATCGTCGCCTTCTGTGCCGTGATCGCGCCTGCGGCCCACGTCCTGTTCCTGCTCGTGGTGCTGCTCGCCGTGCGCTATCCGCCCGCGCCCCGCTGGGTCGGCGAGCTGCTTAGGCTGGCGCACTTCATGCAGCCCTGGTCCATGACCGAGGTCATGATGCTCGGCATCCTGGTCGCGCTGTTCAAGATTGCACAGCTCGCGACTGTCATTCCGGGCATCGGCATGTATGCGGCGGGCCTTTTCGTGGCGCTCATGGCGGCGATCCTGGTGAGCTTCGATCCGCACGAGGTCTGGGAACGGGTTGCGTGGGCCGACGGAGAAGCGCCACCTAACATGCGCGATACCGCATCTGATCGCGGGGCGGCGCGATGAATGCCGCTGCGGTCAGCGCCGCTCGGGCCGGATTGGTCTCCTGCACCACCTGCCGGCTATTGTCACGGCCAGCCGATCCTGCGAGACCGGGGTACTGCCCGCGCTGCGGCACGGCGCTCGTGTGGCGCCGCAGGCATTCGGTGCAGTACACCTGGGCGCTGATCATCGCCGGGGCGATCTGCTACATACCGGCGAACATTCTGCCGGTGCTGCGCACCACGGCGTTCGGATCGACCGAGTCCGACACGATCATCGGCGGGGTCATCTTCCTGTACGAGTCGGGTTCTTGGCCGCTCGCGCTCATCGTGCTCGTCGCGAGCGTGATGATCCCGCTCGGCAAATTGCTCGCGCTGGCCTACCTGCTGGTGACGGTGCAGCGCGGCTCGGTGGCCAACAGCCATGACCGCACGCGGATCTACGACCTCGTCGAGTTCATCGGCCGATGGTCGATGCTCGACGTGTTCGTCGATGCTTTCGTCGTCGCTCTCGTGCAATTGCAGCCGCTCATGTCCGTCGAGCCCGGGCTGGGCGTCGTGTTCTTCATGGCCGTGGTGGTGCTCACCATGCTCGCGGCGCAGTCCTTCGATCCGCGCCTGATCTGGGATGCGGCGGACAGGCCGGAGCCGCAGCATGGCTGAGCCCGGCGCTCCCGAGCGCCTGCCCGAGGCAACCGTCGAGCGTCCCAAGCGCGGGCGCATCTCGGTCATCTGGATCATCCCGATCGTCGCCGCTATCGTCGCCCTCGGGATCGCGGTTCAGCGCATTCGCAGTGAGGGACCGACCATCGAGATCATCTTCAGCGCCGCGGAAGGCATCGAAGCCGGTAAGACGCTGGTCAAGTACAAGGACGTCGTCATCGGCCGTGTGACCAGGGTGGAGCTGACCAACGACTTCGCGAAGGTGCGCGTCACGGCGAAGATCGAAAAGCATGCCGCCGGGCTGATGGTGGACGATGCGAGCTTCTGGATCGTGCAGCCGACCGTGAGCCTGAGCGGCATCTCCGGGCTCGGGACGCTGCTCTCCGGCAACTACATCGGTTTCCGTCCCGGGAAGTCGACCCAGAGCCAGAGCACCTTCACGGGCCTCGAGGTGGCGCCGGTCATCACCGACGAGCGCGGCGGCACGTTCGCGCTCAAGGCGAACGATCTGGGATCGCTCGACATCGGTTCGCCGGTCTACTATCGCCGCCTGCCGGTCGGCCAGGTGATCGCCTATGAGCTCGCTCCCGATGGCAACACGGTCGAGATCAAGGTGTTCATCAAGGCGCCCTACGATACGTACGTGTACCCCGAGACGCGCTTCTGGAACGCGAGCGGGATCGACGTCTCGGTTGGCGCGGACGGCGTGAACGTGAGGACCGAGTCGCTGGTGGCGCTGCTCATCGGCGGTCTGGCGTTCGACATTCCGCCCTTCGAGCCCCCGTCGGCGCCTGCTCCGGCGAACACGGTCTTCACCCTGTACGGTGACCGTACCGCCGCAATGAAAGCCCCCGACGCCATCGCGCGACGCTACGTGCTTCATTTCAACGAGTCGTTGCGCGGACTCGCGGTGGGCGCGCCGGTGACCTTCCTCGGATTGCCGGCGGGCGAGGTCACGAGCGTGGGTCTCGAGTTCGACGCGGCGAAGGCCAATGTGCGGCCGCGGGTGGTGATCACCTATTTCCCGGAACGCCTCATGACCTACGCGACGGCGAAAACCGATGGCCGCAGCGCCAGTGCCTTACCGGCCGATGAGCAGAAGCGGCGCGAGATGTTGCGGCGCCTGATCGCGGAGCGCGGCGGCTTTCTCAAGCGCCTCGTCGAGGAGCGCGGCCTGCGCGGCCAGCTCAAGAGCGGGAGCCTGGTGACCGGGCAGCTCTACGTGTCCTTCGACTTTCACCCGGACGCACCGAAGGCGAAGGTCGACTTGAGTCAGGAGGAGCCGGAGCTGCCGGTGGTCCCGGGCACGCTGGTCGCGCTGGAGGAGAAGCTCACCCGACTGGTGGACAAGATCGACAAGCTGCCGCTCGAGGCGATCGCCGGCGACATCAAGAAAGACCTGGAGAGCCTCGATCAGACGCTGCAGAGCGCGGAGCGACTGGTCAGCGACGCCGACGTCAAGCTGGTGCCCGAGCTCAAGACCGCGCTGGAAGATTTGCATCGCACGCTCGGTGCCGTAGAGCGCGCGGCAAACAGCGCCGATACGGGACTCCTGGGATCCAACGCGCCTGCCCAGCAGGAGCTGCGCGAAGCGCTTCAGGAGTTCGCGAAGGCGGCGCGGAGCCTGCGCCTTCTCGCCGACCAGCTCGAAGGCCAGCCGAGCTCGGTCATCCGCGGCAAGACCGATTCGAGTGGAGGAAGATGATGGACCGTCTGGTCGCGCTCGCGATCGTGTTCGCGCTCGTTGCCCTCGTGGGCTGCGCGTCCTCTCCCGAGCATTTCTACACGCTGAGCGCCACCGTCCCGGCGAGCGCGACCTCGTCGAAGGTCGCGGTCACCGTCGGGCCGGTTTCGGTACCGGCGGCCGTCGATCGTCCGCAGATCGTCGTCAGCACGAGCGCCAACCAGGTCACCGTCGACGACTTCAACCGCTGGGCCTCGCCGCTGCAGGACAACCTTGCGCGCGTGATCGCCGAGGACCTGGTCGCGCTGCTGGGCACGCCCCGAGTGACGCTGTTCCCGCAGACGCTGGGGGCCGAGGCGGACTATCGGGTCCAGATCGAGATCAGGAGCTTCGAGTCGGTGCCCGGAAAATCCGCGGCGCTCGACGCGGTCTGGACGGTGCGCCGGACGCGGGACGGCAAGACCGAGACCGGACGCACCAGCGCGCGCGAGAGCGTCGACGGCAACGGGTACGACGCGCTGGCAGCTGCGCACAGCCGCGGCGTCGCGCGCCTGAGCCGGGACATCGCCGAGGTGGTGCGTACGCTGGACGGCGCGCGATAGACTCGCCGTCTCCAACCTCTATTGGGAGCTGGGACGTGCGACGGAGAGCCGCGCTTGCGACCGGCATCGCTATGGGGCTTCTGGCGTGCCAGATGGTCTTCGCGGCCGGCGTGCGCCAGCCCGGGCGAGTCGCCCGCATCGGAATACTCGCGGCAGGGTCGCGGCAACTGATGGCGCAGTTTTCGATCCTGGAGCCGTTCTTCGGGCGGCTCGCCCAGCTCGGCTACGTCGAGGGACGCAACCTCGCCGTCGAGTACCGCTTCGCCGACGGCCAGCCGGAGCGGCTGCCGGCACTGGCCGCGGAATTGATTCGGCTGAAAGTCGATGTGATTCTCGCCTTGGGGCCGGCGGCGGCCCGAGCCGCCGGACAGGCCAGCTCGACCGTTCCCGTCGTGTTTACACTGGTCGGCGATGCGGTGGCTGAGGGACTCGTCGACAACCTGGCGCGCCCTCGCGGGAATCTGACCGGCGTTTCGATCTCCGGCGGTGTCGAGATCGTGGGCAAGCGCATCCAGCTTCTGAAGGAAGCCATGCCCTCGATCGGCCGGATCGCCGTGCTATGGAATCCGGGCAACCCCTCGCATGCGGCGATCATGCGCGAGATGCCGGCCGTGGCCAAGGCATCGGGGGTGGAGCTTCGGACTCTCGAGGTTCGGCGCCCCGAGGACTTCGACGCCTTGTTCGCGTCGATCGCGCGCGATCGTGTCGACGGCGCCGTCGTTCTCGAAGACGTCATTATCGCGCTGCGGGCGAAGGAGCTGACGGAGTTCTTGGCGGCAAACCGGATTCCGGCGATCTACGGTGCGACCGAGTTCGTGAAGGTAGGCGGTCTGATGTCCTACCAGACAAGCTTCGCCAGCGTGAATGCGCAGGCGGCGATCTATGTCGACAGGATTCTCAAGGGCGTCAAGGCGAGCGATCTGCCTGTGGAGGAGCCGACGAAGTTCGACCTGGTGATCAATCTGCGCGCGGCGAAGGCTCTCGGGCTCACCATCCCGCAATCGCTTCTGTTGCGTGCGGACGAGGTGATCCAGTAGGTCGATGAAGTGGCCGGGCTGACGGCGTTTCATCGGCGTTCGAGCCTTAAGCGGCGTATCTAGCAACGTCATCCGACATGACGACATCGATCGATCTCGACGCCTACTTCGCTCGCATCGGATGGGGCGGAAGCATGAGCCCCACGTTCGACACGCTGGCGGGGCTCCTGCGCGCGCACATGGCGGCGATCCCTTTCGAGAATCTGGACGTCCTGCTGGGCAGGCCCGTGCGGCTCGATCTCGAGGGACTCCAGGATAAGCTCGTGCGGAGCCGGCGCGGCGGCTACTGCTTCGAGCACGGCACGCTGTTCGCGGCGGCGCTGGAAGGTCTTGGATTCCGGCCGGCTCGCCATACGGCGCGGGTCGTGCTGATCGCGACCCGCGAGACCTCGCCGCGCACGCACATGTTTCTCGTGGTGCCATTGGCCGAAGGACGCTTTGTCGTCGATCCGGGGTTCGGCACGCTGGCGCCGACGACGCCGGTACCGCTGGTCGACGCCGGGACGGAGCCGCGAGCGCAGCTCTCGCACTGGATGGCGCGCGACGGGGGCTACTGGGTGTTGCGGGCGCGCACGGCCGAGAAGGTGGTCGACGCGTGGGTCACGACGCTCGACCTGGACAACCCGATCGACTTCGAGCTCGGCAACTATTACACCTCGACTAACCCGGCGTCGACATTCGTCAACCGCATCATGATGCGCGCGCTCACGAAGAACGGGCGTGTCGGCGTGATGAACCGCGACGTCACCGTGTGGAGTGGAAGCGAGCTTCGCCAGACCCAGCTCGCCGACCGCGCCGCGCTGCGCGCGCTGCTGCTCGAGCACTTCGGATTCGATCTGCCGGAGGTCGAGAGAATGCGCGTTCCGTCGATCCCCGAGTGGGCGTGAGGCTTCCGCCATTGCTATCCAAGGCTTTCTCCACCCAAAGTTGCCTGCACAAATGCCAGCCCTAGACCGCCTCGAGCCGCGGTGCCAGATTCCCTGGATCGACGATGACTTGATCGACTACGGGGACGTGCAGATCGAGCTGTGCTTGCCGCCCCTGCTGTAGCAACGGCGGACCGTAGGCAATCGCTTTGTCCTGGGCAAGAACAGGAAGCTCGTCGAGGCGCATCTTGCGCAGATCCGCGGCCGGCTTGTCGAGCGGATCGTTGACGTCGGCGTGCTGCGGGGTGGCAGTGTCGTTCTGTACCACAAGCTCTTTTCCCCCAAGAAGCTGACCGGTATCGAGCTTTCGGCGAGCCGCCTGCCCTCTCTGGATGAATACGCCGCCGGTCAACGCGATGGAAGCATCTTCGTCGCGCATGGCGTGAATCAAGCCGACGGGGCCGCGCTGGATCGAATTTGCGCTGCCGAGCTTGGCGGACAATCGCTCGATCTCGTAGTCGACGACGCTTCGCACTTCAATCCAGAGACTCGAGCCATCTTCAGAGCGCTGCTTCCGCGCTTGCGAGCCGGC